>NZ_KB911792.1:0-202112 GCF_000383655.1 Streptomyces sp. 351MFTsu5.1
GCCGAAGAGGGCTTCGGTCTGGGCGTTGACGAGGCGGATGGTGCCGGTGTCGTCGACGATGACCATGGCGTCCGGTGCCGCTTCCAGCAGCCCCCTGAACCTCTCCTCCGCGGCGCCCGTGACGCCGGCGGGGACTTGGGCGCCGCACCGGCAGCTGCCGACTGCCACCGTCGAGGCGGGATGGGGTGGGGCTGTTTCGATCAGATCGTTCATTCGCGTCCTCGCCCACAGGCTCAATCTGAGACAGGTCATCCCAACTCCAGACAGGTCATCCCAACGCAAACGGCGCCGTTGCGCCGCGACAAGTCGTGTAGTGCCCCCCACTGCTCGAACTTGTCCGCACACGACGAGCGTGGTGACCGTTCCGTGGCGGCGTCCGTCCTGTCACTTTCTGCCGGAGCGGCCATCCGCACGTGTGGGTCGCCCGGGTGTCGCGCCCATCGGTTGAGGCGGCTGGTCGCAGCACCGGGTACAGGACGTCCTGCTGGTGGACCCGGACCTGCTCCGGCTCCCCGTCGAGCTCGCTTCACGGACGTCGGTGCGCTCGTAGGGAACGGCTGGAGGCTCTCGCCGGAACCCGGCCGGACCGCCGTCGTCCCGCGCTCCTCGGCTTGGGCGCAACCGTGCCGAGGCGTCGGCGGCTTCGAGCCGGCAACCCCTGTGCCTGCGTTTTGTCCGTGCTGACGCTCAGGGGGTCGTTTGCGGTCCGATGACGGACAGCAAACGCAGCCGTTCGTAGCTCTCGCTGCCGGGGGCGGCGGTGTGGACGAGCAGTAGATGCGACTGCTCCGGGTCCACAAGTGTCTGGCAGGCCAGCTCCATCTCTCCGACTTCGGGGTGGATGAAGCGCTTGGTCTCGCGGGGGCGGATGCCGACCTCGTGGGCCTGCCACGCCTGCCGGAACTCCTCGCTCTGGGCCAGCAGCAGTTCGGCGAGCTGAGCCGCGCGGGACCGGCGCCCGCGCAGGCCTGAGGCGAACATGCGGGTCAGGAATGGAGGGTCGTCGGGGGCGTAGAGTGCCCGGGTCGCGGGGTCGGTGAACCAGCGGTAGCCGAGGCTGCGGGCCGGCCCCTCGTAGGCGGTCAGGTCACCGGTGAGTGCGACGGCCAGGGGCGTCTGCCGCAGGGTCTCGCCGAGCTCGGTGACGATCTCCGCAGGGGTGTCCATCCGGCGCCTACACCTCCGCGGCCCGCCCGCGACACTTGGCTGCAGGACATCATTCACCACGCTCATACCAACCAACCAAAACGAGCCGAACACAGCGCGGACTTCGACACAGCCGGCCTCTGCAGATGCGCCGTTGGATGGCTTGGCATCCTCGCGGACCAGGGACTTCCCAGACCGCTGAAGGCAGATTCCGAGCCTCCGGTCTGGCGGAGATCAGGGCAGTGAGGGCCTCACGTCGTTGGAGGCGCCCGCGGTCTCCTGCTCCCCCGGTTCGAAGCCCACGTCCACCACGCCCTCGACGGCGCGCACCAGGCGGGCGGCCACGGGGATCAGAGACGTGTCGCGGACTCGTCCGACGAGCTTGACGGCTCCGTCGTGCACCTCGACGCGGATCGCCGACGAAGGCGCCGGGAACAGGTAGGCGATCACTTCGCGACGGACTTCCTCGGCGATCTCCTCGTCGTCGCGCAGGAACACCTTGAGAAGGTCGGCCCTGCTCACGATGCCCTCCAGCGTGCCCAGCTCGTCGACCACCGGCAGCCGCTTGACCCTGGCGTGGGCCATGGTGCGGGCGGCCTGGGCGAGGGTCGCGTCCGGGCGGACGGTGAGGGCCGGGGAGGTCATCAGCTCTGCCGCGGTGACCGCCCCGGCCTTGGCCAGGTCGGCCAGGCGGCGCAGCTGGGTGTACCGGTCGGGGTCGTTGTCGCGGAACTCCTCCTTGGGCAGCAGATCAGCCTCGGAGACGATGCCGACGACCGTGCCCTCGCCCTCGACGACGGGCAGGGCACTCACCTTCCGCGCCTGCATCAGCCGCACGATCTCTTTGAAGGGGGCCTCGCGGTCGAGGGAGGCGACGGTGCGGGTCATGACGTCGCTGACGATGTGCGGGCTGCCGTGCATGATCACTCCTCGCGTTCAGATGCGGTTGCCGGAGCCGTAAGGGGCGTAGAGGTCCAGAAGTCGGGTCCGGGCGGAGCGAAGGCGGTGGGCCAGGACGTCACCGACCCACTGGGCCACGGCCCTCCCCAGAGCCGAATCCTCCTGGCACATCAGACGGACGGCCGTGGCGTCGAACTCGTACGCCCGTACCGGCGTCGTGGCCTCGGCGCCCAGGTGACAGATGTGCGGCGCGAACAGCCACGACCACCCGACGAGTTCGTTGTGCCGCAAAGTCTCGATGACGGCCGCCCGGCGCCCGGGCACACGCATGTCGAGTTCGACGGTGCCCGTACGGATGATCCAGAACCGGTCGGCCCGGTCACCCTCCTCGAACAGTCGTGCCCCTTCGGGAAAGGACACCTCGCGGGCGACGCGCATCAGACGCTCCTGGTGCTCGGGAGGCAGGGCACGCAGCATGCTGGGAGTGGAAGTGGGGATCATGGCGTGTCTCCTGACGGGGGTGGGACCTGCCACTACCAGCCTGTGCCCGCCGACGGTGTCGACGCATGGGCCACTCGGTCCATCGGATGGACCACTCGGCTGTGCCGTGACGACCTTCGGCACCCTGCGGCACCGCCGCCACCGCTGTTGCATCAAGAGGTGAGACGACCCGCCCGACGGAGGGGGTGAGCTCTGTGGGTACCTCATTGACCAGCGACTTCTGGAGGCTGTTCGCCGTGCTGCTGGTGATCTTCGCCGCCGCGACCGTGATGACGAGCGCCCTGCTCGACGCGCTGATCGTGCGGATGCTGCGGCACCGGCGGTCCACCAGCCACAGGAGCGCGACCGCTGACCGGTTCGAACGGCACCTGGCGCACCACTGAGTCCTGCGTCGACGCGCAGAACGAGAAAGGAAGGGCGATGACCGCCACCGTGACAACAGGCGTGCAGATGGACGGGGCCTGGCGTGGGTTCGCCGGGCCCCGGGACCCGGTTCGTCCTCTTCGTGTCCGGCTGCCCGCTGCGCTGCCTGTACTGCGCCAACCCTGACACCTGGCACATGCGTGACGGCAAGGAGACGAGCGTCGACGAGGTGATGGCAAAGATCGAGAAGTACCGGGCGTTCGTCACCGCGTCGGGCGGCGGCGTGACCGTCACCGGCGGTGAGCCGTTGCTGCAACACACCTTCACCGGCTGCTGGCCGACACCGACCTGGTGCTCCTGGACATCAAGTCCTTCGACGTCCCGGCCTATCGTCGCCTGACCGGCGGCGAGCTGGCGCCCACCTTGAACTTCGCCACCCGTCTGAACCGGCTCGGCGTTGCGATGTGGATCCGCTACGTCCTGGTGCCGGGTTGGACGGACGACCCGGAAGGCGTCGCAGGGCTTGCCGAATTCCTCGCGGAGCTCGGCTGCGTCGATCGGGTGGACATCCTGCCGTTCCACAAGCTCGGTGCCTCGAAGAACGAGGCCCTCGGCGTCCCGTTCCCGCTGCACGACACTCCGAGCCCGACGCGGGAGTCGGTCGATCGGGTACGGGAAGCGTTCCGTACGTACGGCCTGCTGGCTCACTGAAGAGGTGGGAGAGCCCGGCTTCTCAAGATCATCCATTTCCCGCGGCCGACGCGTTCCGCCTCCGACCCGGCCACCGGCTCAGCAGCTGGGCCACCTGCTGGGGGACGGCGACCGGTGCGCCGTAGCGGATGGCGGGTGGGGAACGAACGCCGCGCCGGTCGTGTCGACCCCGGTGAGCCAGGGGGAAGTCGGCCGCGAAAGCGGGTCCGCGAGGGAAAGCCCAGCCGCACAAGTCGTGCTGCCACGGTGGCAGGCCGCCGGCACCCGCGTACGCCATGCCCCGTGGCACCGGAGACGAGGCCCCGGTGACCGCGGTCGGCCCTCTGCCGGCAGGCGCGCCGGTGGCCCAGGAGCGTCACGGCTCGGGGCACGGGGCGACGCCGGCCCGGAAGGCCCGCGGGCACCAGGCCGTGCCACCCGGGATTGTCCGCCTCGTGTTCCGTGAGCCCATTCCTTCGTCCGCCCATGATCCATCGTGCGCTCGCGGGCGAGAGCTCCGCGCGACGCCGATCCGACGCCGATCCCAACCTGCCCTTCGGATAGGGCCGTTCAGCCCAGTCGACACAGACCTTCGGCATCCGGCGGCCCCGATCGCACGCCGGGAGAGTGGAGGACGTCAAGCACGGATCGAAGCCCCCCGAAGGGATCACCGCCATGGCTGTCCACGAGCACCCGATCCGGGGTTCGGGCATCCACCCGCCGCCCTTCTGCGGGAACCGGAGTGCCTCTGCCTCCGCCGAGTCGCCAGAGCCCCTCGCGCACACCTCAGGGGTCTACGCCTTCGCGTGGGCTTCCTCGGCTCGGTGGTCGCCGGGCCGATGGAGGCCACCTTCCACTCCTGGGCCGGCGATGCATGGGTCGACGGCTCGCGGAGCAGGTCGACGAACCCCTGCGTCGACCACCACGTCGTCTGCGCCGTCGCCCTGATCGCCCTCGCCTGCGCCGGGGACGCCCTCGGCCTTGGCAGGCTCAGGGCCAGGCTCCCGTTCGTCGGCCGCAACCGCTGGCTGCGCTGACCGCGGGAGGCGCGGCGGGCCCCACAAGGGGAAGCGGGTCCGCCGCGCCGAATGGACCGGCATGGAGGGGGGCCGGTCGGCCACTGGCAGGGACTAGCGGCCCCTGCCAGTGGCCTCATCCGAAGACGACGCTCGCATCGGGACCCCCGATCAGGAGGTGGAGGACATGACCCGCACCGTCACCGTCGGTCTGGACGGCTCGCGTGAGAGCCGAGCCGCGGCCGAGTGGGCGGCCCACGAGGCACAGTTGCTCGGATTGCCGCTCAAGCTGGTCCAGGTCTGGGAGCCGGTACCGGATCCCATGGCACAGGCGCCGCTCCTCGGCGCCGAGACGCAGCAGCACTGGACCGAGCGTGTGCCCCGTGAAGCGGCCGAGGGCATCCGGCTACGCCATCCGGGTCTCGACGTGAGCACAGAGCAGGTGTCCGGGCGGCCCGCCGAAATGCTGACGAACGTTGCGAAGAACGCCGAAGTGCTGGTCCTCGGCTCTCGCGGGCTGAGCGGCCTCGGAGGCTTCCTGGTGGGCTCGGTCGGGCTGTCCGTCGTGGCGCACGCCGAACGGCCCGTCGTCCTGGTGCGCGCCGATCAGCAAGCCCCCGATGAGCACGAGCCGGCCCCGACCGGTACCCCGCCCTCCGCGAGCCCGTTCCGCCCCGTCGTGGTCGGCCTCGACATCGAGAGCCCGGGTGAGGAGCTGATTGAGTTCGCCTTCGCGGCGGCGGCCCGCCGCTCCACGTCGCTGCGGGTCGTCCACGGCTGGAACCCGCCCCCGTACTACGCCTACGGCCTCACCGCGGACCTCGAACTCCACGACGCGCTCGCCGGCCGCGAGTCCGTCGCCCTGACCGAACTGCTGCGCCCGTGGCGCGAGAAGCATCCGGACGTCGAGGTCACCGAGGAGTCCTCCTACGGCACCGCCGGCAACCACCTCGCCGATGCCTCCCGCGATGCCTCCCTGGTCGTTGTGGGGCGCCGGATCCGCCGCAGCCCTTTCGGCTCCCACATCGGAACCGTCACACACGCGGTCCTGCACCACTCCGTCGCCCCTGTCGCGGTGGTCCCGCATCCGTGAGGAGAAACGCGGTCGACGAGTCGATCGACGAGGTGCTGCGCGGCCCGGTCCTGGCACGGATCGCCTTCGAGAGAGGAGCAGGGCGATGAACGCGATACCCAAGGAACTTCCGGTCGTGGTCGGGGTCGACGGCTCGGAGGCCAGTCTGCGTGCCGTGGACTGGGCCTCGGACGAAGCTGTCCAGCGCGGACTGCCATTGCGGCTGGTGTACGCGTCGCTGTGGGAGCGGTACGAGGGCGACGCGCTCGCCACGGACCTGGGCAAGCCGCCGGCGGAGGTGTCGGCCGAAGACATCGTCGAAGCCGCCGCACGCCGCGCCCGCAGCCGCCACCCGGACCTGACTACGGCTGTGGACGTGGTGCCGGAGGAACCCGAGTACGCACTGATCCGGGAGAGCCGCAGCGCCACCTTGCTGGTCACGGGCACCCGCGGCCGCAGCGGCCTGGCCGAGGCACTGCTGGGTTCCGTGAGCCTGGCGGTCGCCGGGCACGCGCACTGCCCGGTGATCGTCGTGCGCGGGAACCACGACAACCAGGCCCGGTCCGGGCGACACGGTCGTGTGGTCGTGGGAGTGGGGGAGAGGGCGACCGTGATGTTCGCCTTCGAGGAGGCCCGACGCCGCGGAGTGCCGCTGGAGGCGATACGGGCCTGGCGGTGCCCGGCCCACGAGACCACCGATCACCCGCTGCTGGCGGGGGAGCCCGCCCGGCTGCACGCACAACAGGCGGTCGAAACCCTGGACAAGGCCCTCCAGGACCTCCCGGCCGGCGTCGAGACGCATCGGCACACGGTCGAGGGTCGCACCCGGACCGTGCTCGTGGGCGCCTCGCACGACGCCGATCTCCTGGTCGTCGGCGCCAAGCGCCGCCAAGGGCACTTCGGGCTCCAACTGGGCAGGATCGCCCACGGGGTGCTGCACCAGTCCGCCTGCCCGGTCGTCGTCGTGCCCGAGCAGCATTGACCGCAGTCACCGGCGCTCGGAGACCGCCGCGCGGTCCGGTACGCAGGTCCGCGCGGCGGACGAGAAAGCCCTCGGATGAGGCGTGAACGTCACGTCTGATGTGCACCGCGACAAGATCGCCTTGCGCGATTACGCACCTGATGTGAAGGGATGTCACCCCTTTCCGCACGGCAGTACCGGGGCGTGCAGCCGGTGCTCCAGCGGCATGATGGTCGCGCCGGCCGACGGCCTGGGCACGGCCCGCTCCGCCCTTCCCCCTCCCGGCCGGCTCGCCGACGACTTGGCCCGCACTGCCCAGGACAGTCGGCGCGAGGATGCCGTGGCACGCGGCTTGCGGCGTGCCGGCGTACTGCCGTTGGCGTGGGCGGCGACCGTGTGGCCCGTCAGCGATGCTCAGCACAACATTGCCGGCCAGCCTTCTGGATCACCCCTGGTGCTGCGACTGCGGCTGGACAGCCGGCGGACCAGTGCGTTGGCCGAGAGCGCCTCGGCGTTGGCCGTGGCGCACCGCCGGGTGCCGAGCGCCGCCACGGCATCCCCACTCGACCTCTGAAGGTGTCCCTTGTACGGCAGGTAGGCGAGGTCGGTCGCGGGGAGCTCGAGGGTGCCGGTGATGGTGATGGTCGGGAAGACGTGGCCAGGCCTCATGGAAGGGGGCTCCCCTCTTCGCGTGCGCCTGTGTCGGCCGTGGGGAACCCTGTGACAAGATCCGCTGGCATGTCGTCTGCCATGCCTTCGTTGTCTTCGCTGCCTTCGTCGCCCACGCGCTCCTCGAGAACCGGTCGCCGTCTGCTGGTCGCCCTGCTTGCGCTGCTCGCGACAGCAGGGTCCACCGTGGCCGAGGCCGGTACGCCGTCCGGCCCGCCGCCCGGCGCCGCGGTGAGAGCGGCCGAACCCGCGACGCCCGACCGCCCCGGCTACGACGTGAAGCTGCGCGCCGACTCCGACGGCTCCCATTGGGCAGGTCGGCAGACGGTGTCCTTCCGCAACGCCTCCAGCCGGCCCCTGCGTGAGGTGTACATACGCCTGTGGGGCAATGGCGAGGACGGCTGCGGGACATCCGGAAGACCGTCCCCCGTCCGCGTCTCCCACGTGCGCGGCGGCACTCCGGGCCGCCCCGGCGTGAGGTGCACGGCCCTTCGCATCGCTCTGCCGAGGCCGCTCGCACGCGGTGAGCGGACGGCCGTCTCCTTCGACGTGGCCCTTACCGTGCCCGCACGCAACAACCGCTTCGGCCGTGAAGGCGCGTTCCGCTTCCTGGGCAACGCGCTGCCGGTCCTCGCCGTGCACGACGCGAGGGGGTGGCACCTCGATCCGTATGTGTCGTACGGCGAGAGCTTCTACACCCTGGCGAGCGACTTCCGGGTGCGCCTCGACCACCCGTCCGCCCTCAAGGTCCCGGCGACCGGCAGCACATGGACCCGCCCCGGCGGTGCCGGGCGTACGGTCACCCACAGCGTCGCCAAGCGGGTGCGGGACTTCGCATGGGCGGCGGGGCCGTTCCGCACCGCGACCCAGACCTCGCCCGACGGCGTGCGCGTGAAGTCGTACTGGTCGCCGAACACGCCCGCCGCCGGTGTCCGCCTCAACCGCAAGGACGGCGTCGCCGCCATCGACCGGTTCGGCAGGGAGTTCGGCCGCTATCCGTACGGCGAGATAGACCTCGTGATGACCCCCGGTTTCGCCGGCGGCATGGAGTACCCCGGCCTGGTCCTCCTCGGCACCGAGGAGGAGGGCAGCGCCACTGTCCACGAGATCGCCCACCAGTGGTGGTACGGCGTCGTGGGCAACGACGAGTACAACTCACCCTGGCTGGACGAGAGTTTCGCTCAGTACGCCAACGCCCGCTACTACCGCTGGGAGGGGTTCGAGTGCTCGCCGGACGACTCCTGGCCGAGCACCACCGCCGCTCTCACCAACTCGATGGCCTATTGGTCTGCACACCGTGGCGAGTACTTCCAGGTCGTGTACGGCATCGGCCCCTGCGTCCTGGCCGACCTGGAGCACGTCCTCGGGGCCGCCACCATGGCGCGCCTCATCAAGAAGTACGCCCACGACCACTGGTACGGCGTCTCCACCACCGTCGACTTCAAGAAGGCCGCACAGTCGATGACCCACAGGGACCTCAGCCCCTTCTGGCGGAAGCACCGCATCCGCTGACGTCGTACTCCGCTCGCGGACGGGCCCACCCCGTCGGCGGCGCGCAGGACCGCGGGGTGGTCGGCGGGGGCTGACGCGGAGGCCGCACACCAGGGACGCCGACGACGTCTCCCGTGTACGCACCGGCACCGGAGTCCAGCTTGCCCGCGATCCGCTGCATCGGGCCCTCGAATGTCTGCTGTCACCCGGGTACGTTCTACGCTGCGGCGTGCGGCCACCGCACGATCCTCAGTTTTCACGCACCGTAGATCCTGTTGAGAGGACACATGCACCACGGCGAAGTCTGGTGGGTCCAGTTCGATGAGCGACGGCCGGTCGTGCTGCTGCCGGGAGGCGAGGCGTCCGGGCTCCGGGCGATGCAGGTCGTCGCTCCGGCGGGCGTCGACATCCGCGGTCTGGGCATCGAAGTGGCCGTCGGCGCCACGGAAGGACTGCCCTTCGAAGGTGTGCTGCGGTTCGCTCTCCCGCGTCCGGGCTTCACCCCTTGCACATGGCTGACTGTCGTGTCCCGGGACGACCTGGTCGAGCGGGCAGGCGTGCTGTCCTCCGTGAAGCTCGGGGAGATCGAGGATGCCCTCCGCCTCTGCGGACTGGGGTGAGCGGGCAAGAGACGGGCGCCGACGAGCTTGTCGCAGGTGGGAGTACTAGGCGGGCACCACGGTGACGGGTCCCGGGCCGTCCCGCAGGACTTCGGATGCCACCGTGCCCAGCTCACCGTCGTGGTGACGGCCCATGACCACGAGGCTCGCGTCGGAGGACTGCCGGACCAGGGCATCGGCGGGAGGGAGCAGTCTCACGTCCTCCAGCACGTGGACCTCGGGATGCTTCTCGCGCCACGGCCGCAGTGCGTCGGACAGCAGCTGCACTTCGTGGTCCTCCCAGGCGGCGCGGTCCTCCTCCGGTACCCCGAAGGGGAGTTCGGCCGCGCAGGAGGGGAACCGCCAGGCATGCACGACACGCAGACGTACGCCCCGCAGCTGGGCGCAGTCGAACGCGAAACGCAGCGGGCCCTCGGCGGGGTTGCGGGCGTCCAGACCGAGCACGATCTCGGTGATGCCATTCGGAGAGTTCCTCATGCGGTGTCCCTTCGGGTTGTGTGGGACGACCGGAGTGCGCAGGGCGCGCCTCATCCGGTCCGTTGACTCCATTGCGGGCCCACCAGCTCCCACTCTCGGCCCCACGCGTCGATGCGCCGCTGGTCCAGCCGCCTGCGTGCGACGCCCCCGGCGGCGTGGACGGCGCCTGTGAACGCGAGTCCGGCGAGGGCACCGAGGACGCCTGCCTCGGCGCCGGCCTTGGTGGGGTCCGGGGGCTCCGTGACCAGCCTTCCGTGGCCGTCCTGCCACACGACGAGGTCGGTTCCGACGCTCAGCCCGGCGGTGACCAAGGTGTGGCCGGTGCGCGTTGACCCGTCGGGGGCCGTCCAGCGCACCTGCCCCAGAGCCTTGTCGCTCGACGCGCGGACCGTCGATGTGCGTTTCGACGCGTCGCTGAGCAGAACGGCGTGGACGGGGCGCCGCTCTGCGCGCTGTTGTGCGAACACCTCGTCGACTGTGTGGGCCGTCACCAGACCGGTGATCGTGCCACCCACCGCGACGACCACCCAGACCGTCAGCACGATCCAGGCCTCGAGGATGTCGCCCGGGCGTCGCAACGGGTTGCTCCGCCAGCGCCACCCCAGCGTCCTCAGCGACCGCGCACCACCTTGAGTCGTCACACTTCCGACGGTGGCAGTCCCTTGCACTCGCCGACATGGGCCGAGGAGACGGCGGCGCAGGGCCGCTCGGGGCTGGTTCACGGCCAAAAGAGGGTCGTTCAGCCCATGACGGCGTGAGAGACGTGGGAATGGGGGTGCAGGATCCTTCGTCGCGAACAGGGCTGCCCGTCCGGTGGGCGGCGCGACAAGCCCGACAGACCGCCGATGGGGCCGAAAGTCCCTACCACAGGGACACCGGCCCCTCGTACCGCCCGCCCAAGAATGCGACGGTAGAAGGGGAGACCCGGCTGTGACCGAAGGCGGTGAGGAAGATGACACTGCCCCTGATCGTGGGCGTCGACGGATCGGACGCCTGCTTGCCCGCCGTGGACTGGGCAGCCGATGAGGCCGTACGCCATGGTCTGCCGCTGCGGCTGGTGTACGCCTGCCTGTGGGAGCGCTACGAGGGAGCCCTGCCGTCGACCGCCCTGGCTCACCCGTCCGAGCGCCTGCGGGCCGAACACATCGTCGCCTCGGCCGCGGACCGTGCCGCTCGGCATGACCGGGACCTCAAGGTGACCACCGACATCCTCCGGGCCGAGGCGGTGGACGCCCTGCTGCGCGAGGGCAACAACGCCTTCGCCCTGGTGACCGGATCACGGGGCCGCGGTCAGCTGAAGGGACTCCTCCTGGGTTCGGTGGGTCTGGCCGTGGCGGCCCGCGCGCACTGCCCCGTCATCGTGGTCCGTGGCGCGTCGGCCGCCCTGGACGGCACCCATGAGCGGATCCTGCTCGGCGTGGGCGAACCGGCGGCGGGCGGCGAGGCCGTGCGCTTTGCCTTCCGCGAGGCCGCGGTACGGGGGTGCACCCTCGACGCCGTCCGCGCCTGGCGCTGCCCCGCCCAGGAGAACACCGTCCCTCCCGTTCTCGCCGCGCAGCAGGGGCACCAGTACGAGGAACACGCGTCGGCCCAGCTCGACGAGGCACTGCGCGACGCCATGGCGGAGTACCCGGACGTCCGGGTACGTCGTACCACCGTCGAAGGCCCGGCCCGCACCGTCCTCGTGAACCGCTCGGCAGCCGCCGACCTGGTGGTCGTGGGCACGCGACGCCGTTCCGGCCACTTCGGGCTGCAGCTCGGCCGGGTGAGCCACACCCTGCTGCATCACGCGGACTGCCCGGTGGCGGTCGTTCCGCAACCCGTGTGAACGTGGTGCAGGGTCCACTGACGAGGTCGCTGAAGGGGGATCGCCGAGGTGACGTCCTGGACATGGGAGTACGACGGCTACGAGCCCGCCGAACAGCGCCTGCGGGAGACGTTGTGCACGCTCGGCAACGGCTATCTCGCCACCCGTGGCGCGCTGCCGGAATGTTCGGCGGACGACGTGCACTACCCCGGCACCTACGCGGCCGGCTGCTACGACCGCCTGACCTCGCAGGTGGCGGGACGCCGGGTCGAGAACGAGGACATGGTCAACCTCCCGAACTGGCTGCCGCTGCGTTTCCGCCTTCCCGGAGGGGAGTGGCTCACGCCGGACACCGCTCCGCTGCTCGACCACCGGTATGTCCTGCACCTGGCCTGCGGTTCACTGGAACGCCGCTCGCGGTACGGGCTGGGGTCCGGCAAGGCGCTGGCGGTCCGTCAACTGCGACTGGTGCACATGGCCGACCCCCATCTCGCGGCCCTGCGCACCGAGTTCACCGCCGAAGGCTTCATCGGCGAACTGGAGGTGGAGGCCGCACTGGACGGGACCGTCACCAACGCGGGGGTGCCGCGCTACCGGGACCTGGAGAGCCGTCATCTGACCCACGTGCGCACGGGCACCACCGCCCCCGACACGATGTGGCTGCGGTGCCGGACGGTCACCTCCGACATCCGCGTCGCGATGGCGGCGCGTCTGACCGCCGACGCGCCGCCGACGGACCCGCACGAACCCGCGCGGGCCGTCCTGCGTACCCGTGTTTCGTTGAGTCCGGGACGCACCGTCACCGTCGACAAGATCATCGCCGTGCACACCTCTCGCGACCCCGCGATCAGCGACCCGCTTCAGGCCGCCCTCGACCGCGTGGGAGCCGCGCCAGGATTCGACGAACTCCTGGATTCCCACCTGACGGCGTGGGACCAACTGTGGCAGCGGGCCGAACTCGACGTCCCCGGAGAGGCCGGCCGCATCCTGCGCCTGCACCTCTTCCATGTCCTCATGACTCTCTCCCCGCACACCGCGGACCTCGATGTCGGAGTCCCGGCCCGGGGCCTGCACGGGGAGGCGTACCGAGGACACGTCTTCTGGGACGAGCTGTTCGTGCTGCCGTACCTGAACCTGCACTTCCCCGAGGTGTCACGGGCCCTGCTGCGCTATCGCCACCGGCGCCTGGACCGGGCCTGTGCCGCCGCCCGCGCGATCGGCCGACGCGGTGCCCTGTACCCGTGGCAGAGCGCGAGTGACGGCCGCGAGGAGACCCAGGAGCTGCACCTCAACCCCCGCTCAGGACGATGGCTGCCCGACCACTCCCGGCTCCAGCACCACGTCGGTTCGGCGATCGCGTACAACGTCTGGCGATACTGGGAGGCCAGCGGCGACCTGGAGTTCCTGCATACCAAGGGCGCCGAGATGCTGCTCCAGATCGCCCGCTTCTGGGCAGACTCGGCCTCCTGGGACGAGAGTCTGGGACGCCACCGCATCCGGGGTGTCGTCGGCCCCGACGAGTACCACGAGGCCTACCCGGGCGCCTCTGAGCCCGGCCTCGACGACAACGCGTACACCAACGTCACCGCCGCGTGGGTGCTCACCCGCGCTCTGGAGTTGCTGGACACCCTGCCCGCACCGCGCCGCCGCGAACTCGTGGAGCGCACCGGCCTGGACGGGGGCGAACTCGAACAGTGGGAGGACGTCTCGCGCACCCTGCACGTGCCCTTCCACCAGGGAGTCATCAGCCAGTTCGAGGGCTACGGCGACCTCGCCGAACTCGACTGGGACGGCTACCGCAAGCGCTACGACGACATCCGCCGTCTGGACCGGATTTTGGAGGCCGAGGGCGACTCCGTCAACCGCTACCAGGCGTCCAAGCAGGCCGACGTCCTGATGCTCGGGTACCTCTTCGCGCCGGCCGAACTCAAGGAAATCCTCGCCCGCCTGGGCCATCGGCTGGACGACGAGACCTGGCGGCGCACGGTCGACCACTACCTGCGCCGCACCAGCCACGGCTCCACACTCAGTGGTCTGGTGCACGGCTGGGTCCTGGCGCGAGCCCGGCGCGCGGACGCCTGGACCTACTGCCAGGAGGCTCTGCGCGGCGACATCGCCGACCTCCAGGGGGGCACCACCGCGGAGGGCATTCATCTGGGCGCCATGGCGGGCACCCTCGATCTCGTCCAGCGCGGACTGACCGGCCTCCAGACCCGTGCAGGCGCACTGTGGCTCGACCCGGTACCGCTGCCCGAACTGTCGTCGTACGGCTTCTCGCTGCGCTACCAGGAACACTGGGGCGTACAGCTGCGGCTGGAGCGCGGACGCCTCGACGTCCTGGTCCCGTCGTCCGACGCGGACCCGATCGACATCCGGCTGCCGGACCGGGCGGTCGTCGTGGAGCCAGGGGAGAGCGTGCGGCTGATCCTGGAGGACTGACCGACCGCCGTACCGTCGCGCCGCCGAGGCGCAAGACCCCCGGCGGCCCTCATGGGGAGCCGTTCGGCTGTGCCGCACGGGACGTCAGGAGGCGATCCTGGAATCGGGCGGGGACGCCGGCCAAGGCCCTGCGCGGGGCCCTCTCCGCACCGCAGAGAGCGGCGTCCGCGCCAGGGAGGCGGCTCCGGGAGGGGCTGCGACCGCACGTGGGCCGTCGGTCGTAGGCCGGTGCGCGGGTACACGCGCGCCGACCCGCCTTCCGCACGAATTCTCGACTGGCACTCAGGCCCGACTTCTCGAGTGGCGCTCAGGAAGGGGGCCGGGCCAGGTCTCGCATCCACTCGTGTCGAACTGCTCACTCGTGCGCCACCACGACAACCGGGCAACGAGCGTGATGGATCGCCGCGTGTGCGACGGACCCGGTGTGCGCGCCGGGACGGCCGGTGCGGATCCGGCGTCCGACGACCAGCAGTCCCGCCTCCTGCGCGGCAGTCGGCAGGGCCTGCGAGGCCCGGCCCTCCAGCACCAGCTCGTGCACCTCCACGGCCGGGAACTTCTCCCGCCACGGTGCGACGGCCGCGGCCAGCGACCGCGCGGCCGACGCCGCCACCGCTCTGCGCGCCCTGGCCACGGCGGCGGCCTGCACATACGGCGGACGCCATGTGTGGACCACCCGCAGTGGCGCGCCGCGCAGCGCCGCGCTCTCGAAGGCGAACGCGAGCAACTCCTCACTCGCGTGCCCCGGATCGACGCCGACGACGACGTCACGGCAGGCCGTGTGCGTCGACGGCCGTCCCTCTTCATCCGGGAGATGCTGGTCCTCCGAAGTCCCACGGTCACGCACGAGTACGACGGGCCTCGCCACGTGACCCACGACGACCTGAGTCACTGAACCCGCGATGAACCCGCCGACTCCGCTGACCGCGCGACTGCCCAGCACCAGCAGCTCGGCCTCGGCACCGACGGCGATCAGGACGTCGGTGGCGGAGCCGGCGACATGCCGGGTGCTCACGGAGAGGTTCGGGTAGGTCGCGCGGAGCCGGGCGGCGGCCGCGGTCAGCGCGTGCCGTGCCAGACAGCGCGGTGCGTTGAGCTCCGGTCGGTCCCTGTCGCAGGGCGACGTCACGCCCTCCCAAGCCTGCACCACCTGGAGGGACAGGCCGCGCCTCAAGGCTTCCCCGGCCGCCCAGTCGGCGGCGGCGATGCTCCTGCTCGAACCGTCCCACCCGACTACAACTGGCCGCAACACGGTCAACACCTCCTCTGACCGGCGGCCCGCACGTTCCTGTGCGGACCGCTGCCACTCCAGCGTCGGCGCCGGGTGGCACGGCCGTCAGGGGCCGGTACGTCCAAGGCCCGATGCCGAACGGCCCTTTCGGCCGGCCGTCACTGCCGTCCGCTTTTGCCCGGGTGGCGAAGACCCGGCCACTGCCCCCCGGCCGGCGCGTGCACCTGATCCCGAGTCAGTCGGAGTGTCACTGCCGCGACGAGTGCCGTACGGCCCATGTGCCCTGACCCGTACGGCACTTGGAGAACCCACGTGCGAGGAGTTGGCTGGAGGCGTCGGAGGAGCACGCCATGCCTACCACCAAACCCACCCCGCGAACGTCCCCTTGGCTGCGTCAGCCCGTGATCATCGCCATGACAGCCCTGCTCGTGGCGCCGGCGGCGAGCGCGTGCGGCAGCGGCACCGGCGCCGGGGGCACCTCACCCGGCACCGGACGGCCGAGCTCTGCGACCACGCCGAGCACGCCAGGAACATCGAGCACGCCAGGAATGCCGAGCACCGGAGGTACTGGCGGCACCGGGACACCGTCCGGCCCCAACGGCCCTGGCACGCCCGGGACTTCCACATCGCCGGCGCCACCCTCCCCGCCGCGCGGCCCCCAGGGCCAGGTGCGGGCGTCCGTCTACTTCCTGCACGGGGAGAAGATCTCGCCCGCCCCCCGCACGGTGACCCCGCCCGCCACCGCGGCGGGCGCGCTGCGTGCCCTCCTGGCAGGGCCGAGCCGCTACGAACGCGGCCGGCGGCGTACCACGGCCATCCCCTCGGGTACGGTGCTCCACTCGATCGTGGTGCGCCGTCACGTGGCCACGGTGGACCTGTCCGTCCGTTACGACGACGGCGGTGGCAGCCTGTCCATGAGGGCCCGGCTCGCCCAGGTCGTGTTCACCGCCACGCGCTTCCCGGCCATCGAGAAGGTGCGTTTCGAGATGGACGGCAAGCCGGTGACAGCCTTCGGGGGAGAGGGCATCGTCCTCAACGGGCCGGTGGGCCGCGCCGACTTCGAGGACCTTGCGCCTCTCGTCCTCGTCGAGTCCCCGCTGGTCGGTGACACCCTCCGCACGCCGGTCCGGGTCTGGGGCAGCGCCAACACCTTCGAGGCCACCTTCCGCCTGAAGATCACCGACGCCGCCGGCCACACCGCGGCCGACGTCTACGCCACGGCGACCTCCGGAAGCGGAACCCGGGGCACCTTCGACGTGACGATCCCCTACCGGGCGATCCGCTCGGGGGCCGGCCTGCTCACCGCGTACTGGAACTCGCTGGAGGACGGACACGTGGTGACAGAGGACACGGTGCCTGTGACGGTCACGCGGTGACACAGCTCCACGACGGGCGCCGGCGCCGCCGGGCGACGGCGGGTGTGCGATGTCGACGACGGATGTCCGCGGCGCCGGACCCCGTCGACGGGCGTGCCTGCCAGTTGCCGTCCCGCGGTGGCAGGACCCGGCGCCGTTCGCCCACCGGACGGAGGTGATGTTCCGGACCGTCGGTCGTGTGGCGGGTGCACAGTCCACCATGCTGGTCGGCCTGGTCGCGGGGGAGAGCCTGACGGACCTGTTTCAGGTCTGCCCGGCCCCATGCGTAAAGGTGTGCGATGTGCTGCTGTCTCGCCGCGGTCGGAGCTGTCGCTTGCGCGGTGTCGACGAGTTCGGACCTCAACGCGTCAGGTGCTCACCGCTCGGACAGGGGGCGCGAAATGGCGGGTGGCCGGTGGGGTGACGCGGTCGTGGCACCAGGCACCGACCGTGCCGAGGAAGGGCAGGGCCTGCCGACGGACCACCTCGTCGGCGAGCCTTCGCAGGCGCGCGACGACGGCAGTCGTGCCGACGGGCACGGCGAGCACGATGCGGGCGGCGCCCCGGCCTCGTACGACCCGGCAGGCCGCCTCGGCGGTGGCGCCGGTGGCCAGTCCGTCGTCGACGATCACGACCGTCCGACCGGTCAGCGCCACAGGGTCTCGTCCGTGTCGACAGCGGCTGACGCGCCGTTCCAGTTCGGTCCGCTCGGCAGCTTCCACGACCGCCTGTTCCGCGAGACCGACCCCGGTCTCTTCGAGCACGTCGTCGTTGAGGACGCGGACGCCGTTCTCCCCGAGCGCGCCGAAGCCGAGCTCCGGCGACCGGGGCACCCCCAGTTTGCGCACCACGAGCACGTCCAGTGGCGCGTCCAGCGCGCCGGCCACCTCGTAGGCCACCGGCACCCCGCCTCGGGGCAGGCCGAGCACCACCGGATCCCGGTCCCGCAGGGACTCCAGGCGCCAGGCCAACTGCCGCCCGGCCGCCCGGCGGTCGTCGAATCGCATCGGTCGCCTCCCTGGAGGGACGCCGCGGTCGGACCACGAGGGATGGCAGGGCCGATCGCCCCCTGTCCTGGTCCCTTCGGCCCTCCCGCCCCGCCCGGAGCGCCAGGACACTGGTAGGGCAGGGGCGGATTCCGGCGCCCGACAAGCGCTGGGCCGCTCGCGCCGCCGCAGCACCGGGAGGCAGACATGCCGCACATCGACGAGTCAGTGGAGAGCGGGGCCGCCCGCTCCGGTCGGACCCCGGAGCCACTGGAGCGACGGGTGCGAGCCCTGGAGGAGCGCGTGGACACCCTCACCCTGGCTGTTCAGGCGCTGGTGGAGGGACTGGAGCGTACACCGGGCCAAGCGGGTGGCGGCGGCCGTGCGGCCCATGGCGCAAACCTGGCCCACGACATCCTGATGTCCCGGCGCCCGTAGCGGGCCGCCGGGGCCACGCCGTGTTCCGCGCGGGCTCCTGCGCCCGCTCTTCGGCGGCCCCGTGCCGATCACCGCGGCGAAGGAAACCCGGTGTACCGGCTTCTCACCCCAGCCTGAGGGCGAAAGGGAGGATCTGATGTCCGAGCAGCGAACATGCCGACGAACGGGAGCCCTGTCGCTTCCCCTGCTGACCTGGGGTGCCGTCACGCTGTACGCGCTGCGGTACCGGCCGAGGCTGCTCACCTGGGGCGCGACCCAGGAGGAGGTCGACACCGAATACCCCGGCGACGAACTGATGCCGGACGCCGACGGAACTTCGACGATGGCCACCACGCTGCCGGCGCCGCCCGAGGAGGTCTGGTCCTGGTTGGTGCAGATGGGCGGAGACCGTGCGGGCTGGTACAGCTGGGACTTCCTGGACCACTTCGGGGAACCCAGCGCCGACCGCATCGTCCCCGAGTGGCAGCGGTTGGAGGAGGGGCAGCTTCTGCCCGCGACACCGGACGGCAGGTCCTGGTTCACGGTGTCCCGACTGGAGCCGCACCGCACTCTTGTGCTTCGTTCCGACCTGAACCTGGCGTCCGGCCGCTCCTTCGACCCGATCTCGGGTCGCATGCCGTCAGCCCGTCTGGACGGGATCTGGAGCTTCCATCTGAGGCCTGCGCCTTTCGGGGAGTGCCGCCTGGTGGTCCGCACCCGTGGCCAGGGACGGCCCCGTTGGCTGGTCGCCCCGTTCGACCTGCTGTGCGGGGAACCCGCGCACTTCGTGATGCAGACGCGCCAGTTCCACAATCTGCGCACCCGTCTCGACGCGCACTCCGTGAAACGTGCCGAGCCACCGGTGACCGGAGGCACCCAACGGTCTTCGGGACGGGACGGCGGGTCGGCCGGATGAGCGGGAAAGACGACAACAACCTCTGGGAGTACGGCGCCCACGCACCCGGACCACCCATGAGCGGGCACGTCCTGGTAGGTGTGGACGGATCGGACCAGTCGCGGCGTGCGCTCGACAGCGCGGCGGAGGAGGCACGGGCCCGTCTCGCACCGCTGGGAATCCTGCACGCCTGGCCCTGGGCCGGGCACGGAGTCGCGGAACTCTGGTCCGGTGCGCACGATCGGCACGGGTCCATCGGCAGGGCTCTGGACGTCCTGGACGCCGCCGCAGGCCATGTGCGCGAGCGCGCCCCCGAGCTGGACATCGTTCTGACACTCGGCCCGCAACCGGCGGCGGCCGAACTGGTGCGGCGCGGGGACCGGGCCGCGCTGACAGCGCTGGGCAGTCGTGGTGCAGGCCGCTCCGCAGAAGTGCTGGGCACGTCGGTGAGTCTGCGGGTCGCCGCCGGCTGCGGCAGCCCGTTGCTTGTCCTGCGCGGCGAGCGGCTGACCGGCGAGCCGGAGCACGGCAGGGTGCTCGTGGGAGTGGCGGACGACCTCGATGCCGGTGCCACGCTGTTCGCTTTCGAGGAGGCACGCCGGCGAGACGGCGAGGTGTGGGCTCTGCACGTGTCGGCCGCGCCCGAGCCGGCAGGCGGTCTGCGCGTGTCTCCCGGCGAGCGCAAGACCCTGGCCGACAGCGAGGCTGCCGTGCCCCGGATGACGGTGGCCGCGGCGCGTGGGAAGTTCCCGGACGTGGGAGTCCGCGTCGACACGGTATGGACGGGTGGCGCCGCGGCACTGGTGGAGGCCTCCCGTGCGGCCGACCTTGCCGTGATCACGGCACGCCACCGGCACGGTCGGCTGAACGTGACCGGAACAGGCACGAGGAGGTTGTCATGTCACACACTGCTGAATGGACGGTCCGCCTTTACCTCTTTGAGGACGAGGGCACGACGAAGGCGCGGGTGGTCCTGGAATCCGGAACCACCTCGCTGACCGGTCATGGAGCCGCGCACTGCAATCCCGTGGACACCGATGTGCCGGAGATCGGTGACGAGCTGGCTGCAGGCAGGGCCCTTCACGACCTCGCCCGGCAGTTGGTGGACGCGGCCGAGGGCGACATCGAGGCCCTGGGCACCTCGGCGACGAGCCGTGAGGCGCTTTCGGCGGTCGGTTGGGCGATGTGATCCGCTCGGTCAGCGGCGTACGACCAGCGCGACGATGTTCAGAAGCAGCAGGGCGGCGGCCACGGTCCCTCCGGCCAGGCCGGGGGCCGTGCCGGCCGGGTCACTGTGCCGTCGTGCGCGCAGACCGTAGAAGAGTGCGCTGACCCCCGGGGCGATGAGCACCAGCAGTGCCGATCCGCCGGCCACGAGTGTCGCGCGCAGGGGCACGGTGCTGTCCCCGGCGTCGTAGCCCTGAAGGCTCAGCAGGCCCTTGTCCACGAGTGCTGCCGGCACGAAGGCCGGGAGGATCAACAGGAGGAACAGCCAGGCGCGGCGTACGTCGCGCCTGGCGCGCGCCGAGCCCGGTGCCATGGGGCGACCGGAGCCGTTTCCGTGGGGGCCGGTGTCGCCGGGCCTGTGTGGCCCGGCCCGTTTCGTCAGGCGATGGTGATGCTGTCGTCGAGGTAGACGTCCTGGACGGCGTGGAGGAGCTGGATGCCTTCGGTGGTGGGGCGTTGGAAGGCTTTGCGGCCGGTGATGAGGCCGGTGCCGCCGGCGCGTTTGTTGATGACGGCGGTGCGCACCGCCTGGGCGAGGTCGTCGTGGCCGGTGGAGGCTCCGCCGCTGTTGATGAGGCCGGTGCGGCCCATGTAGCAGTTGGCGACCTGCCAGCGGGTGAGGTCGATGGGGTGGTCGGTGGTGAGCCGGTCGTAGACCAGGTCGTGGGTCTTGCCGAAGTCGAGGGCGCGGTAGCCGCCGTTGTTCTCGGCCTGTTTCTGCTTGACGATGTCGGCCTCGATGGTCACGCCGAGATGGTTGGCCTGACCGGTGAGGTCGGCGGAGACCGCGTAGTCGATGCCGTCCTTCTTGAAGGCCGGATTGCGCAGGTAGCACCACAGGACGGTGAACATGCCCAGCTGGTGGGCACGGGCGAAGGCCTCGCTGACTTCCCGCAGTTGACGGTCGGAGTGTTCGGAGCCGAAGTAGACGGTGGCACCGACGCCGGCCGCACCCAGGTCGAAGCACTGCTGGACGGTGCCGAACATGATCTGGTCGTAGTGGTTGGGGTGGGTCAGCAGTTCGTTGTGGTTGAGCTTGACGATGAACGGGATGCGGTGGGCGTAGCGCCGTGACACCGCTCCGAGGGCGCCGAGGGTGCTGGCGACGGCGTTGCAGCCGCCGTCGAGGGCGAGTTCGGCGATGTTCTCGGGGTCGAGGTAGCGGGGGTTGGGGGCGAACGCGGAGGCGGCGGAGTGCTCGATGCCCTGGTCGACGGGCAGGATCGACAGGTATCCGGTGCCGGCCAGGCGGCCGTGGTCGAAGACGGACTGCAGGTTGCGCAGCACCCGGGGCGAGCGGTCCGTGGTGGTAAGGACCCTGTCGACGAAGTCGGGTCCGGGCAGATGCAGGTCCTCTTTGGGAATGCCCTGGGCGGTGTGTGTCAGCAGGTCCTTCGCCTCGTCGCCCAGCAGGCTGTGAACGTCGGTCATCGCTCCACCTCCGCGAGGTTCGAACGGCTCATGGCCCCACCCTGCGGCGCGGCGTGGTCGTGCGACAGGGCCGTTCGGTCCCGTGGCAAGCGGCGAACGGCCCTGGGAACACTTCAGCCGAAGAACACTCCGAACTCGTCGTACAGCGACGGGTCCACCACCTTGGTCCTGCCGCGGGTCTCGTCGAGGGGGATACGGACGATGTCCGTGCCGCGCAGGGCGACCATCGTGCCGAAGTCGCCGTCCTTGACCGCGTCGACCGCATGCAGTCCGTAGCGTGTGGCCAGCCACCGGTCGAAGGCGCTGGGCGTGCCGCCGCGCTGGACGTGGCCCAGGACCGTGGTGCGGGCCTCCGTTCCGGTGCGCCTCTCGATCTCCTGGGCCAGCCACTCACCGATCCCGGACAGGCGTACGTGGCCGTACTCGTCCAGCGACCGGTCCTTGAGGATCATCCGGCCGTCCGTGGGGACGGCTCCCTCGGCGGCGACGACGATCGGCGCGTAATTGATCTCGAAGCGGCTCTTCACCCATGCGCAGACCTGGTCGATGTCGAACGGCCGCTCCGGGACGAGAATGACGTTGGCGCCGCCCGCGACCCCCGCGTGCAGGGCGATCCACCCGGAGTGCCGGCCCATCACCTCCACCACCAGCGTGCGCATGTGCGACTCGGCGGTGGTGTGCAACCGGTCGATGGCCTCGGTGGCGATACCGACGGCCGTGTCGAAGCCGAAGGTGTAGTCGGTGCCGGCCACGTCGTTGTCGATGGTCTTGGGCACGCCGACCAGTTTGATTCCCTGGCGACTGAGCTCCGTGGCGGCGCCGAGGGTGTCCTCGCCGCCGATCACGATGAGCGCGTCGACCTGGTGCGCGTCCAGGGTCTCCCGGATACGCCGCACTGCGTCGTCATGCTTGAGGGGATTGGTGCGGGAGGAACCGAGGATGGTTCCACCGCGGGGCAGGATCCCGCGCACCTCGGCGATGCCCAGAGGCAGCACACTGTCGTGCAGGGCGCCGAGCCAGCCGTCGCGCAGTCCGACGAACGAGAAACCGTAGTCCTGGGTCCCCTTGCGGACGACACTGCGGATGACGGCGTTGAGGCCGGGGCAGTCACCGCCGCCGGTCAGTACTGCGATCTTCATGGCTTCCTCCCTTTCTCCCCGGGCGGAGCGCGGACCGGAGAGCCAGGTCTCTCTCCATCATGAGCGCCGGGGGCTTCGGCGGCGACTTTCCCGAGGCCCGGGTACTCACTTCTCGGCAGGGACTGTCCCTGAGGCGTCGAACCGGTACCCGATGTGCGCGGAGACCGAGACCACGCCGTCGACGTTGCGGCAGAGCCGTTCGATGACGGGAATCAGGCTGCTCGCCTCGACGGTTCCGCGGAGGGTGACTCTGCCCTCGTGCACCTCGGCCGTCACGTCCGAGGGGGCGAGGTTCAGGGTCCGCCGCAGTACGTCCCCGGTGATCTCGTCGCGAATGGCGTCGTCCCGGCGGAGGAAGATCCGCAGCAGGTCGCCGCGGCTGACGATGCCTTTGAGCTGGTCCGCCTCGTCCACCACGGGCAGTCGTTTGACATGGTGGAGCGCCATGAGGCGGGCCGCCTCCGTGACGGTCCACTCGGGATGGGCGCACAGGGCAGGGGCGGACATGAGCTCCTCGGCGGTGGCGCCTTCCGCGGCGGCCAGTTCCCACCCTTCCAGGTGCGGCTTCGGAATCCGGCTGATCGGGTCGGTCCGGGCGGAGCACTTGCGCAGCAGGTCCGCCTCGGAGACGACCCCGAGGGGGTGGTCCAGTTCGTCCACCACGGGTACGGCGGTGATGCCGTTGTCGGCCAGCAGTTCGACGAGCTCCTTGAACGGAGTGTCGCGCCGGGCCCGGACGACATCGTGGCTCATCAGGTCGGCCACAGTACGGTGCTGCATGTCGTCCTCCCTTCGTGGCGTGACAGCCTGCGCGGTCACATCTCAAGCGTGTCAGGGACGGATTGTTTTCAGGAGTGCCGGTCAGGACCCGTTCTGGTCCGGTCGGACCGGAACCAGGGCCGTCCGGACCTGGTCGGTGCCCTTGTGGGAGGCGGGGTTCCCCACCGACGTCACCCTGCCGCAGGTCCAGGTTGTCGTCCGCCTTCGTATTCGGGCACGGGGGCTGAGTGAGGTCGTCCCGGTCGATGGGAGGGGCGCCGCGCGCTTGCCTGCCGGCCGGCCGAACCTCGTAGGCGTTCGATTCCGCCGCCGTGAGCGAGGCGAGGACTGCGTCGAGGCCGCGGGTGGCCTCCTCGGCGACCGGGCGCAGGGCGTCGAGTTCGGTGAGGGCGACCATCGTGCCCGGGTCGAGGGCCTGTACGACCGTGCCCTCGCCGTCGCTGCGGAGGACGACGTTGCAGGGCAGCTGGAGGCCGTCGCTGCGGTCGGCCTCCAGCGCGCGGCGGGCGAGGGGCGATCACCCAGCATGACGTAGTCCTCCACGGAGTGAGGGACCGGCAATGAGCATGGGGCCCAACGGTCCCGGCCGAACACATACCCGGGCGGGTACTCGGACAGGGACCAGCGGCCCATGCCCGGCGCCCATCTCCCGCAGGACAGTGGACACATGGCCAAACACATCGTGATTCTCGGCGGCGGGTCCGCCGGCACCATGACGGCCAACCGCCTGTGTCGCACACACGACCGGAGCGAGTGCCGGATCACGGTCGTCGACCAGAACGACGACCACCTCTACCAGCCCGGCCTGCTGTTCGTGCCCTTCGGACTGGCCCAGCCGCGCCATCTCGTCCGCTCCCGCCCCCGGCAGCTCGACCCTGCGGTCGACTACAAGATGGCGCGGATCGACCGGGTCGACCTGGACGCACGAACCGTCCGTCTTGCCGGAGGCATACAGCTGCCGTACGACGTCCTGGTGGTCGCGACCGGAGCCACCCTCCTGCCGGAGGAGACCGAGGGGCTCACCGGTCCCGGCTGGGGCGAGAAGGTCTTCACCTTCTACGACCTGCCCGGCGCCGCCGGTCTGCGCGACGCGCTGGAACGCTTCGAGGGCGGCCGCCTGGTGATCGATGTCGCCGACCTGCCTCTCAAGTGCCCCGTGGCGCCGTTGGAGTTCGCCTTTCTGGCCGACTGGTACTTCCAGCAGCGAGGCATCCGGGACCGGGTCGAGCTGACGTACGCCACCCCGCTCGACGGCGCGTTCACCAAGCCGGTCGCGGCCAGGACGCTGGGCGGCCTGCTCCGGAGCAAGGGCATCGAGCTGGTCACGGAATTCACCCTCGGCGAGGTCGACGGCGCACGCGGGCGGCTGGTGTCGTACGACGAACGGGAGGTGCCCTTCGACCTGGCGGTCGTGGTGCCCCTGCACGGTGGCGCGGAGTACGTGGAGCGCTCCGAGGGGCTGGGCGACGAACTCGGCTTCGTGCCCGTCGACCCGCACAGCCTGCAACTCCCGGGCCGTCCGGAGGTGTTCGCGATCGGTGACGCGGCGGGCCTGCCGGCGTCCAAGGCGGGGTCGGTGGCTCACTTCGAGGGTGAGGTGCTGGTGCACAACATCGGCCGTCACCTTGCCGGGCGGCCGCTGGACGCGTCCTTCGACGGACACGCCAACTGCTTCGTGGAGACCGGTTTCCACAAGGCCCTGCTGATCGACTTCAACTACGACACCGAGCCGTTGTCCGGCCACTTCCCGGGTCCGGTCGGGCTGCCACTGCTGAAGGAGTCGCACGCGGCCCATCTCGGCAAGCTCGCCTTCGAATGGCTGTACTGGCACAGCCTGCTGCCCGGCCGCGAGCTGCCCGGCATCGGCTCGGCGATGCCCGAGCACGGCAAGCGCCGCATCTCCCACTGAACGGAGGACTCCGTCATGCCTGTCGTCACCTACGACAACACCGACATCCCGGTCGACGACGAGGGCTTCTTCACCGAGCCCGCCCTGTGGACCGAGCCGATGGCCGAGCAGGTCGCGAAGGAAGCCGGCATCGGCACGCTGACCGACCGGCACTGGATCATCATCCGATTCATGCGGGATCAGTACGCGGTCAAGGGCACCGGTCCGACCGTTCGCGTCCTCGGCAAGACCTCCGGAGTGAGCGTCAAGGAGCTCTACCAGCTCTTCCCCAAGGGCCCGGCGAAGACCGCCGCCAAGATCGCCGGTATCCCCAAGCCCCGCGGCTGCATCTGAGAGGGAGCGCATGCACACGACCGGTACCGCCACGATCGAGAAGGTCTCGATCATCGTCTCCAAGGGCTCCCTGGAGGGCATCTACCCGGCCCTGATCATGGCCAACGCTGGGAACACATCAAGCTGGCCACCGTCGGGAACCCGGGACTGCACCTGCCGACTCTGCTGGGTGGCATGCCCGGCGTCCCGGACCTGGTGACCCGTTACATGGAACGCAAGATGGACAAGCTCGACATCCCGTCGATCCCCGAGTTCATCGAGATGATCGCTGACACCGGGGCGGGCATCTACGCCTGCAATGCCTCCGTCGACCTCTTCGAACTCGGCAAGGAGGACCTCGTCGACCAGGTCCAGGGCATCATCACGGTCGGGGAGTTCTACGAACACGCGGCCGGAGGCCAGATCATCTGCACCTGAGACGAGTAGATCGAGGAAGCGGGTGGAGAACATGCGAGCTCAACTCGGTGACGTACTCATCGTCGAAAGTCCGACCACCGGCGCCACCAAGCGTGACGGCGAGATCGTCGGACTGCACCACGGCGACGGAACACCCCCCTACGACGTGCGGTGGTCGGACACGAAAGAGGTGACGCTCGTGTTCCCCGGCCCGGACGCGCACATACGGCACGTCCAGAGCGCGAGCGACTGACCTCGGCACCGCCGAGCGCCGTGGTGCCGCGCGTCGCGGGTGCGTGACCGACCGGCGGTCGGTCACGCACCCCTTTCCTGCCCCAGGCGTACGTGCTGTCACTGGAACGCCGCATGCACCTCGCTCTCCGTCGCCGCATGGGAGACGACGAGCACCACGTCGCCCTCCCGCAGCTCGAAGCCCGGGGAGGGGGCCTTCGGGTCGCCGTCGCGGACGACAGCGGCGACCACGATGCCGGGCGGCACGGCGAGCTCCGCCAGGGTGTGGCCCACCGCGCGGGACTGGTCGGTGATGACGGTCTCGATGACGCTCACGCCCGCCCTGCTCAGCCGCAGCAGCGCGACCGTGTCGGTGGCGCTGGTCGCCTCCTCGATCAGGGAGATGAGCGGAGCGGCGGCCGGTACGGCTGTGTCGACGCCCCAGTGCGGGGTGAACAGCCAGGCGTTCTCGTCGTCGTTGACCCGGGCGATGACCCGGGCGACCCTGAACTGGCGCTTGGCGAGCAGGCTGATGACCAGGTTGTCCTCGTCCTCGCCGGTGGTGGCGACGACGAGGTCGGCCGAGTGGGCGCCCGCGCCCTCCAGGACGGCGGGTTCGCAGGCGTCCCCGACCCGCACCTCGGCGGGCACGTGTCCGAGGAGCGCGGCGGCCCGGTCGTCGTCCTGGTCGACGAGCGTGACCTCGTTGTGAGCGGCGCCCAGCACCTGGGCGATCTGAGTGCCGAGGCGTCCGGCCCCGGCGACGACGACCTTCATGTCCCGAGCTCCTTGTCCAGGAAGCCGCGCAGCCGGCCCAGCGCGTCCGCGGCGACCGCGAACGTGACGAGATCGTCCGTCTCGGCAGGCGTGTGGGACGTGGGCAGGAACGACCTGCCCCCGCGTGTGACTTCGACGATACGGATCTCGCCGTCCACCTCCAGGCCGCCGAGCGGTCGGCCGGTCAGATAGGCAGGGAGGCGGGAACGCAGCAGCAGGGTCTCGCCGTTGCCGAAGTCGAGTTCCGGTGTGAGATGGCGGTGCAGCAGCATCTGGTGCAGCTGGTGAACGGTCCAGCGCACGCTCGTGATGGTCGGGATGCCCAGGTCGCGGTAGATGTCGGCGCGCCGGGGATCGTAGATCCGGGCCAGCACGATCGGCACGCGGTACGTCTCCTTTGCCGTGCGAGCACTGACGATGTTGGTGTTGTCGCCGGAGGTGACGGCGACGAATGCGTCCGCGAGCTCGATCCCCGCACTCTCCAGCAAAGTGCGGTTGAACCCGTTGCCGTGCAGCACCTGACCGGAGAACCCGGGGGGCAGCAGCCGCTCGGTCCTGGGATCGCGGTCGATGACGCGGACATCGTGGCCCTCGTCGACCAGCTGCGCGGCCAGTCCGGAACCGACCCGGCCGCAGCCCACCACGACGACTCTCATGACGCCGCCTCCTTGTCGTTGCCGATGGCGGCCCTTACGGTCGTCGGGGTCCGTCGCACCCACCACTTGCGGGCTTCCTCCGCGGCCAGCAGAAGAACGCCGAAACCGGTCAGAACCGCCCAGTCCGTCACGGAGAGAGGCGCTGTGTGGAACACCTCCTGGAGCGGGGGCGCGTAACTGATGGCGGCCATCAGACCCACCCCGAAACAGCCCGCCGCGATCAGCCGCGGATTGGAGAACAGCCCGGTCCCGAACACGCTGAGCCGGTCGGTGCGCACCGCCAGGGCGTTGAAGAACTGGCCCACCACGATGGCGGCCTGGGTGAGGGTGATCGCCTTGCGATAGGCCGGGTCGTCGGCGGTGAACGCGTCGTAGGGGATCCCCGACGCGTGGATCTGCCAGAAGAACACGGCACAGACGCCGATGGACATGACGCTTCCCAGGAACAGGAAACGGCGCACGAGTTCGGCGGAGAACAGCCGTTCGTGGCGGTCGCGGGGCGGACGGTCCATGGTGTCCCTCTCCGGCGGCTCCGCTCCCAGCGCCAAGGCCGGGAGCACATCCGATCCCAGGTCGATGGCGAGGATCTGCATGGCCGTCAGCGGCACCAGGGGGAAGCCCGCGAAGGCGGCGACGAGGATCGGCACCAGTTCGGCGATGTTGTGACTGAAGAGGTAGGCGAGGAACTTGCGGATGTTGCGGTAGACGGACCGGCCCAGTTCCACCGCGGCGGTGATGGACGCGAACGAGTCGTCGAGAAGCACCATCTCGGACGCCTCCCGGGCGACATCCGTGCCACCGGCTCCCATGGCGACGCCGATGTCCGCGTGCTTCAGTGCGGGCGCGTCGTTCGCGCCGTCGCCGGTGACGGCGACGACCTCGCCCCGGGCCTGGAGTGCCGCGACGACCCGCATCTTGTGCTCGGGGCTCACCCGGCACAGCAGCAACTGGCCCGGGGCCGCGACCAGCGCGTCGAGCGCCACCGCGTCCAGGGTGTCGAGCCGGGAGCCGGTCACCACCGTGGGGGAGGGGTCGGTGACGATGCCGACGCGGCGGGCGATCGCCTCGGCCGTCAGCGGGTGGTCCCCGGTCAGCATCACGATCCGGATCCCGGCCCGGCGACACGCCCGCACCGCGTCCGACACCTCGGCCCTGGGCGGATCGAGCATGCCCAGCAGCCCCAGGAAGGTCAGCTCCGACTCGGCCACCGCCATGTCGTCCGCCGGCTCGTCCATCCGGCGTACGGCGACTCCCAGGACCCGCAAGCCCTGGCCGGCCATCGAGTCGTTCGCGTCGACCACGCCCTGTCGCAGCTCCTCGGTGAGCACGCGCTCCGCCCCGTCGAGCCGTATCCGGGTGCAGTGGGCGAGGAGCTCCTGCGGCGCACCCTTGACGCACAGCGTGTCCACGCCGTCCCGGTGGGTGAGCGTGCTCATCAGCTTGCGGACGGGATCGAAGGGGAACTCCCCGATCCGTGGGGCCGCCTCCTTCTCGCCGTCGGGGTCCACCCCCGCCTTGACCCCCGCGACAAGGATTGCGCCCTCCGTGGTGTCGCCGAGGATCCGCCACCCCTCGCTCGCGGTGGGCGGGACCAGGCGGGCGTCCGTGCACAGGACCGCGTTGCGCAGCAGCTCGCGCACGGGTCCGACGTCGGTCACCTCGCCGACCGGTGCGTATCCCACGCCGGCGACGGGGTGCCAGGCCCCGTCGGCCCAGATCCGGGTGACGGTCATCTCGGCCTGGGTGAGCGTGCCGGTCTTGTCCGTGCAGATCACCGTGGTGGAACCCAGTGCCTCCACCGCCAGCAGGCGCTTCACCAGCGCCTTCCGGCGTGCCATCCGCCGTACCCCGATGGCCAGCGACACCGACAGCGTCGCGGGCAGCCCCTCGGGTACGAGAGCGACCATCACCCCGAGCGCGAACACGAACGCCGAGACGAGGGGCTGGCCCGTCTGCAGGCGCAGCGCGAACACGCCGGCCCCGATCACGATCGCCAGCGCCGACACGCGCCGGGCCATCACCGCGACCTCGCGTTGCAACGGTGTCTTCTGCCGCGGTGCCTCCTGGGTGAGCCGGAAGATCCGACCGAACTCGGTGGCCGAACCCGTCGCGTGGACGACGGCCCTGCCCGACCCGGAGACCACCGTGGTGCCCATGAAGACACAGTTGCGGGAGTCCAGGGCGCTGCCCGCGGCGCTCGGCTCGGACGTCCGGCCGACGGCCGAACTCTCCCCGGTCAGGGGGGCGTTGTTCACCGACAGGCCGTGCGCCTCCACGACCCGGCAGTCCGCGGACACCGCGTCTCCCGCCTCCAGCAGAACGAGGTCACCAGGCACCAGAGCCCCTGACGGCAGCTCCCGCCGCTGACCGTCCCGCAGGACGCGGGAGGTGTGGGGCACCATGGCCTGGAGCGTCTGGGCGGTGCGCTCGGCGGAGTACTCCTGGACGAAGCCGATCACGGCGTTCAGGACGACGACGCCCAGGATCGCGAAGGCGAGCTGAAGGTTTCCGGGGTCGGGCGGGTCCTGGAGGGCGTAGGCGAGGAACGTGAGGGCGGACGAGGCGATCAGAACCACCGCGAACAGATCGGTGAACTGCGCCGCGAACCGTCGCCACACACCTCTGCGGCGCGGACGGGCCAGCTCATTGGGCCCGTAAGTCCGCAGCCGTACGTCTGCTTCCTGCGAGGTCAGCCCGTGCGGCGAGGACGCGAACGCCTCGAAGACCCCTTCCGGAGCCGGTCGCTGCACCGGCGGGCCGGATGCGTCGGGCGGTGCGGCCGCCGGCGGCCGGGCGGTCGCGGCCGGAGCACCGGCGACGGAGTGACGTGGCACCTGACCCCCAGGGCGACGGGTCTGTCGGACATGCCTCGCGGCCGTATCCCTCAGTGGGCGACCAGGTGGTCGTCCACCTCGTACACGTCGGGGATCGCCGCCACTTCCTCGGTCAGCCGCGGAATCAGCTTCCGGTCGATCGTGCCGGTGAGGGTGACCGTGCCGTTGCGGACCTGCACCTCAACATCGCCGGGCGCCACACCCAGCGCGTCCCGGACGATGTGGGAGACGATCTCCTCACGGATGGCCCGGTCGTCCCGGACCAGAGCGTGCAGCAACTCGGCGCGGCTGACGACCCCGACGAGCCGGTTGTGGTGATCGGTCACGAAGATCTGGCGGATCCGGGAACGGGCAGCCGTGCGGGCCGCCTCCACCACGGGCGTCCAGGGGCGGACGGTGAGCGCCGGTGCCGACATCAGTGTGCCGGCAGTGCCGCCCGCCGCATCGACGTCGCGGTGCCGGCCGAGCAGCCGGGACCATGCATGAGGCCTCTCCTCGGGTGCCGACAGGTCGGCGGCCCGGGCGAGCAGATCGGACTCCGCGATCACACCCAGGACCCGCTGGGATCCGTCCACGACGGGAACGGCTCCCATCCGCTGGCGAGCCAGCATCCGGGCGACGTCCAGGAACGGGGTGTCGGCCGTGACGCCGGTGACGGACCGCTTCATGACGTGCCGCACCTGGAGGTCGTCGATGGTGGCGGCCTGCACGGCGGGCGGCTGCGGCGAAGGCGTCGTTCCCCGGTCGGCCGCAGCGGTGGCCGACTCCTCGGCAGCCGCCTGCGACGCGTGCGACGCGACGGCCTGGAGGTAGCGCACCATCATGGTCTGACGGAACTCCTCGACCGGTTTCCGTGCGTCAACGGGCACAGTGTGGCGTGCCTCGGCGGACGCGGCCGCGCCTTCCCGCGCGTCTCGGTCATCCATGACTACCTCCCGCGGTGCGCGGAACATGACTCCTACGCCCACTCTCCCGCCGTCACAGCAGGGGGTACAGGGCCGTCCGGCCCCCTTCTGCAGGTCGATCGGCCTCTGGGAGGACCCTTGCCCGCTTCCTAACGTGAAGGCAGGAAACGTGGGGGCACTGTGGCGATACGGGAGGTGCCATGCCTGCGCTGCGCGAGTTCCTCGCACGCTGGCGACCGGCCGCCCCACCCGGCCGTGCGGTCGTCGGAGCGGTTCCGGCGGATCGGACCGCCGAGCTCACGGCCGAACTGGCACCCACCCTCGCCCTGCTGGACGACAGCGTGACCGAGGCCACGGCCATCCGCGAGAACGCCGCCCGCGAAGCCCGCGAGCGCCGTCGCACCGCGGCCGAGGAGGCCGCCCGGACCGTGCGCACAGCCCGGGCACGCGCCCTGCGGGTGAGGAGCGAGACCGCCGCCCGACTGCGCGCCGAGGCGGTTGCGGACGCCGAACGCGAGGACGCGGCGGCACGGCACGCCGTCCGCGAGCTGCGGGACCACGCTCGGGCACGCACCCCGGAACTCGCGGCACGCATGGTGGCCCGGGTGGCCCGGGACCTCGGTGTCGCACCTCACCAGGAGGCGCCGTGAGTGCGGGCTGGGTCGCCGGGACCACCCGGGCCAGGGCGATGGCCGCTGCACGCGCCGGGCCAGGGAGGGCACACGAACTGGCGACGGCACCGAACCTGTCCGAAGCCTTGCGTGTCCTGGCCACCACCTTCTATCGCCGTGGTCTCGATCTGACGGCCGGCCCGGGCCGGGCACAACGGGCCGTGTCGGACGCCCTGCTCTGGCAGCTGAGGGTCCTGGCCGGATGGCAGCCACGAGCCGGTGCCGCCGCCGTACGACTGCTGGCCTCCGGGTTCGAGATCGCCAACACCCGGGACCGGCTCCGCGCCCTGTCCGGCGCCCCGGAAGCCTCGCCCTACCGGCTCGGTGCGCTGGCGACCGCCTGGCCACGACTGTCCCGCGCCACCTCTCCGACCGGCCTGCGGGCAGTCCTGACCGCCTCCGTGTGGGGGGACCCGGGATCCGCCACCCCCGCGGCCCTGCTCACCGGGATGCGGCTGTCGGCGGCCGCCCGCACCGCGGCACAGGTGCCCGTGGCCGCGCACTGGGCGGCCGGCGACGCCGCGCTGGTGCTGGCCCGTGAGGTTCATCTGACCGGACACCGGCTGACCGGAACGGCCCAGCGGGACGCCGTACGGCTGCTCGGCACGGCCGCCGTACGGGCGCCTGCCTTCACCGGGTTCCGCGCCCGGCTCCCGGCGTCCGCCCGCTGGGCGCTGGAGGGTGTCGAGGAGCCGGAGGACCTGTGGCGCGCGGAGGCCCGCTGGTGGCCGGCGGTCGAGCGGGACGCGGTGTCGATGCTGGCGGGGGCGCGCTTCGACATGTCGCCCCTCGTGGGCGCCGTCGGAGTCCTGACCGCCGACGCCTGGCGGGTGCGTGCCGCGCTGGAATGCGCCGCGCACGACGGCGGTGCCCTGGAGGCCTTCGATGAACTCCTGGGCTGACTCCCTGATCCCGGACCGCATGCGGCGGGTGGCCGTGGTCGCGCCCACCGACGCCCTGCGCGACACCCTCGTGCGGGTGGCGGACGCAGGCTGCGTCGAACTGGACCGGCCCGACGGTGCGTCCGGTCCCGCGGCGCCGCACCTCCAGTCGCTGGAAGCCGTGTCCGAGCCCCCCGTGCTCTCCGAGTCGGAACCCGACCTCGACCGCCTGCGCCGCCAGGGCCTCACCGGCCTGCTGGCGGGCGAGGCCCAACTGGCGGCGTACCGAGAGGCGGCGGTGATCCGGGGGAGCGCGGCCGCGCTCGCCGGATGGTGCCCGACGGCCGAACTGCCGCGGCTCGCGGCCCGGCTGGCGGACGGCGGAGGAGCCGTGGTCCCGCTGCGTGCGCCCCCGGGCGTCGACCCCCCGACCCGGTTGTCCGACACCGGCACCGTGCGGAACTCCCTGGTTCCGCTGGTGCGAACCTACGGGACCGTGCCGTACGCAGACGTCGACCCGACCGTGCCCGCGGGCATCGCCTACGTCGTCATGTTCGGGATGATGTTCGGCGACGCGGGCCACGGTCTGCTGCTCCTCCTCGGCGCGCTCCTGCTGCGCTCGGGCCGACCGAGGCGTCTGTTGTTCATGCGTCCCCTGTGGCCCTTCCTGACCGGTGCCGGCGTTGCGAGCATCCTCGCGGGAATCGCCTACGGGGAGTTCTTCGGTCCCACCGGCGTACTGCCGGTGCTCTGGCTGAACCCGCTCGATGCTCCCATGCGCCTGCTGGCGTGCGCGATCGGCCTCGGTGCCGTCCTGCTGGCCCTCGCCTACGGGACCGGCATCGTCAACCGTTGGCGGGAGGGCGGCCCGGGGCGGGCCCTGTACGCGGTCTCCGGCGTCGCGGGAGCCACCGTCTTCCTCGGATTCGCCGGGCTCGCAGCCGGAGTCGCCCTGCACGTGCCGCTGATCGTCATAACCGGCTCGTTGCTCGCTCTCGCCGGGCTGGGGCTCGCCGGCACCGGGCTCATGGCGGCGTCCGGCGGAGGTGCCTCCGGGGCCGTGCAGAGCGGCGTCCAGCTCTTCGACGTGGTGATCCGCATCGGCTCGAACACCGTCTCCTTCGCCCGGCTGGCGGCGTTCGGACTCACCCACGCCGCGCTGGGCGGCATCGTCTGGCAGGGCACCACAGCCCTGACCGGAGCCGGGCCGGCAGCGCTGCTCGCCGGGCTTCTGCTCTTCGTCCTCGGCAACGCGCTGGCCTTCGCCCTGGAGGCGCTGGTGGCCGGCGTGCAGGCCCTGCGGCTGGAGTTCTACGAACTGTTCTCGCGGGTCTTCGACGCGGAGGGTCGGCCCTTCCGCCCCTGGCACGTGCCTACCCTCACCTGCCACGAAAAGGCGCCCGCACCCCACGGTACGGAGGTGACACCATGATCGTCTGGTTGATCGCGCTGCCGGTGCTGGTCGGGGCATACGCCGGGACCCGCCGGCTGCTGCGCCACCGCGGTCCGGCCGTGCTGCGGTCGGTCCTCGCGGCGGACGCGGCACTGTTCACCGGAGCCCTCGTGCTCCTGCTGGTCGCCCTGAGCGGCGGCGCGGCTCAGGCGGACCCGGCCACCACGGCGGCCGCGGAGAACTCCGGTTCCCAGTCCGCGGCCCTCATCGGAGCCGCCATCGCGGTCGCAGGAGCCTCCATCGGCGCGGCGATCGCTGTCGCCTACACGGGCGCAGCGGCGCTGGCCGCGCTGAGCGAGCGGCCCGAGCTGTTCGGCCGGGCCATGGTCATCGTCGGCCTCGCCGAGGGCATCGCCATCTATGGCCTGGTAGTCGCCATCATCCTGATCGGGAAGACCTAGCCATGTCGCACATCGCGGCGATCGGAGAGCGGCAGCGGGTCATCGGGCTGTCAGCGGTCGGTGTCGCCGTCCTGCCCGCGCCGGACCCGGAGGCGGTGCGCGCCTCCTGGCACACGCTTCCGGCGGGCGTCGGGCTGGTGATCCTCACGTCCGCCGCTGCGGAGGCGCTCGGCCCGGGGGTGGTGGCCGGCGACGAGCCGCTGGTGGTGGTGATGCCGCCATGAGGGCGTCACTCACCGCCGAGGCCGAGGAGGCACTCGCGCCGGTGCGAGCCCGGCTCCTCGCAGACGCCCAGGCCGCCGCGGAGGCCGTGCTGGGAGCCGCCGTCGAGGACGCCGACGCCATGTCCAAGGACGCCGAGTCCCGCGCCGCCGCGATCCTCGCCGAGGCTCGGGAACAGGGTGCGGCCGACGCGATGGCCGCCCGCCGGGCGGTCCGCGCCCAGGCCCGCAGGGCCGCCCGCGCCCGGGACCTCTCCGCCCGCAGGCAGTGCTGGGAGGAACTGCGCCGACAGGTCGTGCGGGGCGTCGAGGACCTGCGCCGCACAGCGGCCTACCCGAGCCTGCGCGGACGACTGACCCTCCGGGCCCGGCACCTGCTCGGCCCGGACGCCCGGATCACCGAGGTGCCCGGCGGCGGCGTCATCGGCGAGACCAGGAACCGCCGGGTGGACCTCAGCCTGGCCGCCTTCGCCCAGCACGTCCTCGACCGGCACGGGGCGGAACTGGAGGAACTGTGGACACCCTGACGCACCTGTCGTACGGCACCGGCCGCATCCTGCGGGTCACCGGGCCGCTCGTCCAGGCCGAAGGCGTGCGCGGCAGCGCCATGTACGACCTGGTCGCGCTCGGTGAGTCGGGTCTGCCCGGCGAGATCGTCGCGATCCGGGACGCGGTCGTCACCGTCCAGGCGTACGAGTACACCGGAGGCCTCGCGCCCGGCATGCCCGTCCGGACGCTCGGTCACCCCTTGTCCGCGACGCTCGGCCCCGGCCTGCTGGGCGGGATCTTCGACGGGCTGCTGCGCCCGCTGTCCGGCGTGGGTGCGTGGCTGGAGCCGGGAACCGTCGAGGGGGAGGCCGGGACGGAGCCGGCGGTGTGGACGTTCACACCACGGGTCGTGGAAGGCGCGGAGGTTCGTCCGGGAGAGTCCCTCGGCGAGATCGAGGACGCGGGACCGGTGCGTCCGAGGGTTCTGGTGCCGCCGGGCTGCGCGGGGCGGGTGGAGGGTCTCGTGGGGCCGGGGAGCCACCCCGAGGACACCGTCGTCGCGACCGTGGCGGGCACACCGGTCGGCATCACGAGCCGCTGGCCCGTCCGGACCCCGCGGCCCGTCCGCGAGCGCCGGGACACCGGCCTGCCGCTGCGTACCGGCCAGCGCGTCATCGACCTGCTCTTCCCCGTGGCCCTGGGCAGCACCGTCGCCGTACCCGGCGGCTTCGGCACCGGCAAGACCGTCCTGCTCCAGCAGATCGCCAAGTGGTGCGACGCCGACGTCATCGTCTACGTCGGCTGCGGCGAGCGCGGCAACGAGATGGCCGACGTCATCGACGAGTTCAGCGCCCTCACCGACCCCCGCACCGGTGGGCGCCTCGCCGACCGGACCGTGATCATCGCCAACACGTCCAACATGCCGATGATGGCCAGGGAGGCGAGCGTCTACTCCGGTGTCACCGTCGCCGAGTACTTCCGCGACATGGGCCTGAACGTCGTCGTCATCGCGGACTCCACTTCTCGGTGGGCCGAGGCGCTGCGCGAGTTCGCCTCCCGGACCGGTGCGCTGCCCGCCGAGGAGGGCTATCCGGCGGGCCTGGCCTCGGCGATCGCGGCGTTCTACGAGCGGGCCGGAGCGGTGACCACGCTCGGCGGCGACACGGGTTCCGTCACCGTCGTCGGTGCGGTGTCCCCGCCCGGCGGCGACATGGCCGAACCGGTCACCGCCCACACCCAGCGCTTCGTCCGCTGCCTGTGGACCCTGGACCGCGACCTCGCCTACGCCCGCCATTACCCGGCCGTCTCCTGGGCCGAGTCCTTCTCCCGGGACGCCGAGGCGCTCGGCGCCCACCACGCCGCCACCGACGACCCGGACTGGCCCGCCCGCACAGCCCGTGTGACCGGCCTGCTCGCCGAGGCCGACCGGCTCGCCGACCTGGTGGACCTGCTCGGCATCGGCGCGCTGCCCGACCAGGAACGCGTCAGCTTCCTGGGCGGACGTCTCGTGCGCGAGGGAGTGCTCCAGCAGAGCGCGCTGTCCGAGCGGGACGCCTACAGCGGCGCGGAGAAGAGCGCGGCCCTGGCCGAGGCGGTCCTCGCCGTCGTCGACCGCTGCCGCGAACTGGCCGACCGGGGCGTGCCGGCGGCGCGTCTGGAGGAGGCCGACTTCACGCCCGTGCTGCGCGCCCGTGAGGAAGCGGGCCCCGACGACGCCGCGACCGTGCGAACCCTGCGCGAGACGATGCTCGCCCGGCTCGGGGAGGTGACATGACCACCCGCGTGGAGTACACCTCGGTGCGCGAGCTGAACGGTCCGCTCGCGGTCGTGGACAAGGTCGAGGGCGTCGGATGGGACGAGTTCGTGCTGCTCACCTCCGACTCCGGCGCACAACGGCACGGACTCGTCCTGGAGGTCGACCGCGGCACGGCCGTCGTCCAGGTCCTGGAGGGCACCGCGGGCCTGGATCCGGCGCGGCTGCGCGCCGCCTTCACCGGATCGCCCTTGCGCGTCCCGGTGGGCCCCGGATGGCTGGGCCGGGTCTGCAACGGACGCGGCGAGCCGCTCGACGGAGGTCCGCCGGTCTTCGGCGCGGCGGCCGCAGCGGTGGGAGGCCGTCCCGTCAACCCGCTGCGCCGCGAGCCGCCGGCCGAACCGGTGCTCACCGGCGTCAGCGCCGTGGACGCCCTGACCACGCTCGTCCGCGGCCAGAAGCTCCCGGTGTTCTCCGCGGCCGGACTGCCGCACCTGGAGCTGGCGGCACAGATCGCGGCCCAGGCGACGGTGGAGGGGGAGTCGTTCTGTGTCGTCTTCGCCGCCATGGGAGTGACCCACGCGGATGCCGGGTTCGTACGGAACGCGCTGGAGGAGCGGTCCGCAGCGGGGGAGTTGGTGCTCCTGCTCAACACCGCCGACGACCCTGTCATCGAGCGGATCCTCACGCCCCGCATCGCCCTCACCGTGGCCGAACACCTCGCCTTCGCCGAGGGCCGGCACGTCCTGGTGGTGATGACGGACATGACGAGCTACGCCGAGGCACTGCGGGAGGTCTCCGCGGCCCGCGGCGAGATCCCCGCCCGCCGGGCCTACCCCGGCTACCTGTACAGCGATCTGGCTTCCCTGTACGAGCGCTGCGGGCGACTGCGTGGCCTGCCGGGCTCCGTCACGGTGCTGCCCGTCCTGACCATGCCCGCGGGCGACATCACGCACCCGGTGCCGGACCTCACCGGGTACATCACCGAGGGCCAGATCGTGCTGTCCCGGTCGTTGCATGCGCGAGGTGCCTACCCGCCGGTGGACGCCCTGTCCTCGCTGTCGCGCCTGATGCGCAAGGGTGCCGGACCAGGCCGCACGCGTGCCGACCACCTCGACGTGGCGGCTCAGCTGCTGTCCGCCCTGGCCCGCGCGCGCCAGGTCAGGGAACTCGCCGATCTCGTCGGGCAGGCGGCGCTCAGCCCGGCCGACCGGTGCTCCCTGGACTTCGAGGACGCCTTCGCGCGCAGGCTCCTCGACCAGCGGCGGGACGAACTGCGCACCCTGGATCAGACGCTGGAGCGGGCCTGGCAGGTGCTGTTGACGCTGCCACGCGGCCAACTGACCATGCTGCCGGCCGAGTTCCTCGACGCCCATCGCGCGCCGGAGAGCAAGTGATCGTATGACGGAACTGCGCGTACCCCCCGGCCGGGCCGGACGTCTCAAACTGCGCCGTGGCCTGGAAGTGGCGCGCCACGGGGCCGATCTGCTCGACCGGAAACTGCGCGTCCTTCACGCCCGCCACGAGGAACTGCTGCGCGCCGAGCGCGCAGCGCGGGAACAGTGGCACGCGCGGCTCACGGAGGCGGAGTCCTGGGTGCGGCGCGGACTGCTCCTCGGGGGCGAGGACGCTCTCGACACGGCCCTCACACGGCGTCCCGCGGAACTGGAGATCACCTGGACCTCGACGATGGGCGTACGTCATCCTCGTGCCGCCTCGTGTGGCGTGCCGGATGCCGATCCGGACGAACCGGCACCGGCGAACACCGCCCTGGTCCACGCCGGGGCCGCCTACGCGGACGCGGTACGGGCAGCCGCCGAGTACGCAGCCGCCGGTGCCGCGGCCCGCGCCGTGGGGGACGAACTGCTCCGTACCCGGCGGCGGGTGCGGGCCCTGCGGCGGCACTGGATTCCGCGGCTGGAGACCGTACTCGCCCGGGTCGACGCGGGGCTCGAACAGAACGAGCACGAGGACGCGGTGCGCAGGAAATGGGTGGCGGACAGACAGGCACAGGGGCGTTGACCCCAGGCGACGCGGTCACGGTGCCTACCGGGCAGCACAGGGCGGGAAGGGCCCATCCGCTTCTCGCGGATCCTGATTGCGCGGTGCGCGCCCCGAAGGCGCTTCCCCGCGTCTCCCGGCGAGCCCTTCCCGCCACCTCCAGCACATCATTTCGACCGCGTGCGCACCAGGGCCGACCGGCCCCATTCGAGGGGTACGGCCGCGACCGCCGTCCCTCAGTAGGGGAGGGGACGCCCGGAGGGCGTGCGCAGGTCCTGGGGCTCCGGCCGGCGGGGAGTACGGGGGCACTTGGTCTGCTGTATCCGCCTCATGATCGCCGCCTCCTTGGACGCCGTCCGCGGTGCTCCGGTCGATTCGGTGCCGCGTGCACCAAGGAGTCTTCTCCGCCTCCGCTCCCTCCGCTTGAGGCCAAAGCCCCCGGAACGCGGGCCGTGTCACCCTGCCGCCAGGGCCGACCGGCCCTGTCGCGTCTCCAGCCGCTTGCGCACCCCTCAGCCCGAGGAGTGGTCCCCGGTCTCCGGTTGTTCCAGGTGGGTGGCGAGGACGGCGGCCTGGACGCGGCGCTGGACACCGAGTTTGGACAGGAGGCGGGAGATGTGGTTCTTGACGGTCTTCTCGCTGAGGTAGAGCCGCTTGCCGATCTCGCGGTTGGTGAGGCCGTCGCCGATGAGGGCGAGGATGTCGCGTTCACGGGGGGAGAGCCCGGCGAGCTCGGGGGCGAGGGCGGGTGTGTCGGTGGGCTCGGTGCGGAGTGACCGCATGAGGCGGGCGGTGGTGGCGGGGTCGAGCATGGACTGGCCGGAGGCGACGGTGCGGACGGCGGAGATCAGGTCGGTGCCTTTGATCTGTTTGAGGACGTAGCCGGAGGCGCCGGCCATGATGGCGTCGAGGAGGGCGTCCTCGTCGTCGAACGAGGTGAGCATCAGGACGGCCAGGTCCGGCATGCGGCTGCGTAGTTCGCGGCAGACGGTGATGCCGTCGCCGTCGGGCAGGCGGACGTCGAGGATGGCGACGTGGGGGCGTACGGCGGGGGCGCGTACGAGTGCGTGGTCGGCGTTGGCGGCGTCGCCGACGACGCTGATGTCGTCCTCGGCGTCCAGGAGGTCCATCACGCCGCGGCGGACGACTTCGTGGTCGTCTAGGAGGAAGACCCGGATGGGGTCCTGCGGGGTGAAGGTGCGTGCCTCGGTCATCTCGACTCCCTCGCTCCCGGTCACGTGCCGTCTGCGGGTGGTCCTGCTCATGTCCAGTGTGCCTTTCACCGTGCACGTGGCATGCGCAGAGCCGTCACGCCAAGCGTCCGTGGGAGCCTCGGTGTGCGCTGCGGCCGGGAGCAGGCGGCGCCAGCGGGCCGGTGCCCGGACTTTCGGGGTGCCGGCGTCCCCGTCCGCCTCACGGCATCGCAGGCACGGTCACGGAGAACCTAGCCCGGACGCCGCCGTCGGGTCGGCCGACGGCCCTCCGCGAGGTCGCGCATTCCGGACCGGTAGGCGGCGGAGTCGATCCGACCGTGCAGACGCCGTGCGACCAGCCGGATCTCGCTCTTCTCCAGCTTGCTGTCCCGTCGCAGCCGGGAGGCTTCGCCGACGGTGCCCGGCGCGCACAGGCGGGCGGTGTCGTACAACGCACCCACAAGGATGAGCAGTTGGAGGAACACGGTGAGGACAACCATGGCACTGGCCCTGAGGGATCGAACGCCGTACGCCACGGCGTGGTCACTGTCAGCCTGCATCGGGTGCCGGGCCTGGGGCAGTGGCCGACCTGCCCCTTCCCAGGCCGAAAGCCCCCTGGACTCCGCCGTGGGCAGCACCCTCGGCGCGTGAACGGCGTGAGAGTCAACCGGTGCGGTGTCCCCAGCGGGGTCCCACCATGCCCCATTCCACGTCCCACTGGGCGAGGCGCCGACGGTCGAGTCCCCTGCGCAGGACGCTCCCGACTCCGAACACCACGCCGGAGACGCCGAAGGCGGACGCCGCGCCCAGCAGGCCGGACTCCACGGACGCCTCGGTCCGGCTCGGCGGTGCGGTCACCAGATCGCCTCGGACGTCGGTCCACACCTCGACCGCGGAGCCGACACGGCGGCCCGATTCCACGAGGGTCTTGCCGGTGTGCACGGACCCGTCCGGTGCCGTCCAGCGCACCGCGGCCGGCGACCGGAAGCTGTGCGCGGTGGCCCGCGGGGTGTCCACGAGGAGCACGGCCCGGACCGGTGTCCGCCCGGCGCGCTGCCGGGCGAAGACCCCGTCGGCCCCCTGGGCGGTCGCCACACCGGCCACCGTGCCGCCCACGGCCATGATCACCCAGACGGCCAACACGAGCCACGCCTCCAGCACGTCCTCGCGCCGCCGGAGCGGATTGCCGCGCCACCGCCACCACCACGTCCTCGTACGCCCGGCCATCGGTCCGCACCTCCCCATGCACCGTCACTGTCGTTGTCCGGGAACGTGACAGCCGTGGCCCAGCCGCGGCAGGGGCCTGTCAGGGGCCGATGCAGGGACCGTCGGGGTCAAGTCCCCGACAGAGCTGGGCCGTTCGGCCCGGAACTGGTCGCCCGGGCCGGCCGTCCAGGCGTGCCGGGTGCGCGGGCCGTACCCCGGTCGGACCCGGACCAGGGACCATCGACCCCCTCACCGCACCCTCCCACCGCCCCACCCTCGAAGGCACGGGACCTGTCCGTCGCTCGTGCGGGAGGAGAGCATCATGCGCATCGCATCTCTCGACGCCACGACCCTGGAAGCCTGCCTTTCGGCAGCTGTGGCGGCGCCCTCGTTCTTCAACAGCCAGCCCTGGCGCTACCAGCTCGACCCCGACACCGCCACCCTGGAGGTGCGAGCCGCCCCGGAACGGAGCCTGCGCCAGGCCGACCCCGTCGGCCGCGCCCTGCACATCTCGGTGGGCGCATCCGTCTTCAACCTCCGCGTCGCCGCACTCCACTTCGGCTGGTCACCCGTCGTACGCCTGCTGCCCAGGCCCGAGGACCCCGGCCTCCTGGCCACGATGCGCATGACGGCTCCCGTCCACCGCACCACGGTCACGTTCCGTGCCGACCTCTACCCTGCGGTCTGGCGCAGGCACAGCAGCCGTATGCCCTTCTCCAGCCGTCAGGTCCCGCCGCCGGTCCGCGCCGAACTCGCCGAGGCCGCGCACATGGAAGGCGCCCTCGTCACCTTCCCCGCCCCCGCCGAGACGGCCCGTATGCTGCGAGTGGTGTCCGAGGCCGAGCAGCGCAACCGCGCCGACACGAACCGCGGCACGGAGAGCCGCCGCTGGCTGCACCCGGACGGGGCCGGGGCCACGGACATCGGGCTGCCGAGGACGACCCTGGGACCACAGGACGCGCGCGAGCAGATCCCGATGCGGGACTTCACCGCCCAGCGGCACCCCGAACGGCTGCCCGCCCAGGACTTCGAAACCACCCCGCTCATCGCTCTGCTCACGACCGAACACGACCGACGCACCGACTGGCTGCGCACCGGGCAGGCGCTCGAACACGTACTGCTGGTGGCCACAGCCCACGGCGTGCGCGCCTCCCTGCTGCACCAACCGATGGAGTGGCCCGACCTGCGGACCGAACTGAACCCCGAGCCCGATCACACCGGGCACGCCCAGATGCTGATCCGCCTCGGCTACGGCCCCGAGGGCCCCGCCACCCCGCGGCGCGCCCCGCAGGAGGTGAGCGACCCGGAGACGCTCCGGTGAGAAGGCCTGCCGGCGGGCCAGTGCCGTCCCGTCGTGCGGTGGGGACCGAACGGCCCATGCGGACGCCGGTCACTCGGCCCACGCTGGAACCGTGGGGCACTTCCGGTGCCCCGGAGCGAAGGAGGAACGGTCATGAAGGGCTTCGTCTTCCACGGCCCCGGACAGTCCGCCTGGGAGGAGGTGCCGGACCCGGCCGTCCAGGACCCCACCGACGCCGTCGTACGGGTCAAGGACGTCACCATCTGCGGGACGGATCTCCACATCCTCAAGGGCGACGTGCCCGAGGTGGAACCCGGCACGGTGCTGGGCCACGAGGCCGTCGGCGAGATCGTCGAGATCGGCAGCGACGTGCGCACCGTCCGGCCGGGAGACGAGGTACTGGTCTCCTGCATCACCGCCTGCGGCCGCTGCCGCTTCTGCCGGCAGGGCATGTACGGCCAGTGCCTGGGTGGCGGAGGCTGGATCCTGGGCCACCGGATCCATGGCACACAGGCCGAGTACGTGCGCGTGCCGTACGCCGACCTGTCCGTGCACCGGCTGCCCGGCGGACTGAGCGGGCAGGACGCCGTACTGTTCGCCGACATCTACCCGACCGCCTACGAGGTGGGCGTGCTCAACGGTGGCGTGCGCCCCGGGGACACCGTCGCCGTCGTCGGCGCCGGCCCCATCGGACTGGCCGCGATCCGCACCGCGCAGCTCTACACCCCCGAGCGGATCATCGCCGTGGACCTCGCCGACTCCCGGCTGGACGCCGCCAAGCGGCTCGGTGCCGACGTCGTCGTGTCCGTGCGTGAGGACCCCGCCCAACTGGTCGCCGACCTCACCGACGGCCTGGGCGCCGATGTCGTCATCGAGGCCGTCGGCGTCCCCGAGAGCTTCGAGCTGTGCACGCGGATGGTGCGGCCCGGTGGGCACGTGGCGAACGTCGGGGTGCACGGCAAGCCTGCCACGCTGCATCTCGAAGACCTGTGGATCAAGAACGTGACCATGACGACCGGGCTGGTCGACACCTCGTCGACCCCCACGCTGCTGCGGATGGCGGCAGCCGGCCGACTGCCCACCGCGTCGATGGTGACCCACACCTTCCCCCTGGACAGCATGGAGGAGGCGTACGACGTCTTCGGGAGCGCGTCCGAGACCGGCGCCCTCAAGGTCGTGCTGGGCGAGCCGCGACACGACGCACTCGCCGTTCCTGCGGCCTCGTGACGGAGGAGGAGAGAGCCGTGCGTGAACACGCGTCGGCCGGTGCGGCGCAGCCCGCGACCGGCCAGGGTGCGAGTGACCTGGGCCGCCGCCTCGCCGGCAGGCGTGCAGAGCTCGGCCTGACCAGGCAGGAAGTGGCCGACCGGGCCGGCATGGACACCGGATACCTCCGCTACCTGGAAGAGACCTCCGCTGCCGCTCCGGGCGTCGGCACCCTCCTGCGGCTCGCCGACGCGCTGGACACCGGGGTCACGGTCCTCACCGGCGGTGACGTCGATCTGCCGCCGGGGCGGGGCCGGGCGAGCAGAACAGCGGAGTCGGTGGAACTCGGCACGGACGAGTGCTGGGAGCGGCTGTCGACGCACGGGGTGGGCAGGCTCGGCATGATCACCGCCGAGGGCGTGACGATCCTTCCCGTGAACTACACCGTCGTCGACGGTGTCATCGTCTTCAGGACCGCCCCGGACTCCCTCCCGGGCGCGGTCCCCGGCGAGCAGGTCGCCTTCGAGGCCGACCACGTCGACGAGGTGTTCCGGCACGGCTGGAGCGTGCTGGTGCGCGGCCTGGCCCGTGAGGTGACGCGGCCCGACGAGGTACGGCGGCTGACCGAGCGGGCGTACAGCGAACCCTGGGCCGGCGGGCGGCGCGACCTGTGGGTCCGCCTCGACCCGGTGGAGATCACCGGCCGGCTGATCAGGGAGCGTCTGCCGGGCGGGTGAACCACACGCGCAGGGCCGTCCCGCGCGTGGTCAGGGGCCAACGGCCCCTCATGCTCCGGCAACGGCCGGGTACATGCTGGGGCAGACGACTCACCACGCGGCGAAGGTTGGACCGCCCATGTATCCGAATGACGGTTTCCGTGAACTGGACCGGCAGGAATGTCTGCGCCTGATGGCGAGGGTGCCTGTGGGGCGCATCGTTCACACACGACACGCCTTGCCCGCGGTCCTGCCGGTCAACTTCTCGCTGGATTTCGACGGGGGCGTGCTGTTGCGGACGGCAGCGGCCTCGGAACTGGTCCGCGCGGTCGACGGCGTGGTCGTCGCCTTCGAGACGGACGAGGTCGACGCGACCGCACAGGCCGGCTGGAGCGTCGTCGTCACGGGCCAGGCCGCGGTGGTGACCGATCCTGCCGAGCACGCGCGGCTGTGCCAGGTCGGGCCACGTTCCTGGGCACCCTCGCCCGACGAGGTGTTCGTGCGGATCGCACCCGAGCTGATCACGGGCCGTGAACTCGTCGGCGGGCGCTCCGTGTACGGCACCCGGCTCGCCTTCTGAGCACAGCTCACCGCGGTCCGCGCGGGACCGAACGTCCCGGAGTGAAAGGGCCGCACGGCGCCCGGGCCGACCCACGCGGTCCCTGCCCCTTTCCTCCCTCGTGGACGAACATCGTCGCGAGAGCCCGGTGGACCGACCACCGGGAGGGACGTGCACGGAAGGGGCCGGGACATGACTGGACAGCGCGTGGTCGTCGGAGTGGACGGCACACTGATCGCCGTACGAGCACTCGACTGGGCGGCCGAGGAGGCCGAGCGGCGTGGCGCCACCCTGCACATCCTGTACGCCGTGACCGATCACGACGAGGCGGGGCCGGTGCTGGCCGCCGCCGCTGCTCGGATCCGCGACCACCATCCTGGCCTGCCGGTCGTGACCGGCGCCGCCGAGGGCACCGCAGTGCAGGCGCTCGTACGGGAGAGCGAGGGCGCCGCCCTCACCGTCGTCGGCACCCGCGGGCTCGGGCGGGTCTCCGGCACGCTGTTCGGATCGGTGAGCCTGCGGCTCGCCGGGCACACCCGCAGTCCCCTCCTGGTCGTCCGCGGCGATCACCGGTGCGACGGCGGGCGCGAGGTGCTGCTCGGCCTGGAGAACGACACCGACGCGGACGCGGCCGCCTACGCCTTCCAGGAGGCGGAGCGCCGCGGTGCCCGGCTCACGGTCCTGCACGCCTGGAGCCACCGGCACCAAACGCCCGAGCTGCCGTCGCTGATCCCGGGGACGAGCCCGGGACAGCGGGAGGCGGCCCGGCGCGAGGCGGGCGAGGAGGCGGTCGGACGCTTCGACGTGGCCGAACTGCGTCAGCGCCACACCGGGGTCGGTGTCGAGACCGTGACGGTCCGTACCGATCCGGCGCACGCCCTGCTGGAGAAGACACGGGAGGCCGGGCTGGTCGTGATCGGGGCCCGCCGCCACGGCCACGGCAGCACGCCGCGGCTGGGCACGGTCGGACACACCCTGCTGCACCGCTCGCACTGCCCCGTGGTGGTGGTGCCGGCCGGATAGGGGCACCCGGGCCGGCAGGGGTGGCCCGAACGGCCCTGTCGAGGGCCCCGCGGGCGGACGGAAGCTGGTTCTGTGCCGCACCGCGCGCACGTCCACCCCGAGACCCGCCACGGAAGGGAAACCCGATGTCCGTCGACACGCAGCAGGCGCCCGCCGAGCTCACGGACGACGAGCTGAAAGCCCTGGACGCCCACTGGCGCGCCGCGAACTACCTGTCCGTCGGCCAGATCTACCTCATGGCGAACCCCCTGCTGGCGGAACCCCTGCGCCCGGAGCACGTCAAGCCGAGGCTGCTCGGGCACTGGGGCACCTCGCCGGGCCTGAACCTCGTGCACACCCACCTCAACCGCGTCATCAAGTCCCGTGGCCAGGACGCCCTGTGCATCTGGGGTCCCGGCCACGGTGGACCTGCCGTGCTCGCCAACTCCTGGCTGGAGGGCACCTACTCCGAGACGTATCCCGACATCAGCAGGGACGCGACCGGCATGGAGCGGCTGTTCCGGCAGTTCTCGTTCCCCGGCGGGGTGCCCAGCCATGTGGCACCGGAGACCCCGGGGTCGATCCACGAGGGCGGCGAGCTGGGCTACTCCCTGTCGCACGCCTACGGGGCCGCACTGGACAACCCGGACCTGCTGGTCGCCTGTGTCATCGGCGACGGCGAGGCCGAGACCGGGCCGCTGGCCGCCTCCTGGCACTCCAACAAGTTCCTCGACCCCGTCCACGACGGCGCGGTCCTGCCGATCCTGCACCTGAACGGCTACAAGATCGCCAACCCGACCGTGCTCGCCCGGCTCCCCGAGGCCGAACTCGACGAGCTGCTGCGCGGCTACGGCCACGCACCGATCCACGTCACCGGTGACGACCCCATGGCCGTGCACCGGGCCATGGCCGCGGCCATGGACCACGCCCTGGAGCGCATCGACGCGATCCAGCGCAGCGCCCGCGAGGACGGTGTCCCGGAACGGGCCCACTGGCCGGTGATCGTGCTGCGCACCCCGAAGGGCTGGACCGGCCCCGCCGAGGTCGACGGCCTCCCGGTCGAGGGCACCTGGCGCGCCCACCAGGTCCCGCTGTCCGCCGTGCGGGACAACCCCGAGCACCTGCGGCAGCTGGAGGCGTGGCTGCGCTCCTACCGCCCGCGGGAGCTGTTCGACGAGCAGGGGCGCCCGCGCGACCAGGTCCTCTCCTGCGTGCCCGGGGGCGAGCGCAGGCTCGGCGCCACCCCGCACGCCAACGGCGGGCTGCTGACGCGCGAACTGCCGCTGCCGGACCTGGAGTCGTACGCCGTCGAGGTCGACAAGCCGGGCGCGACGATGCACGAACCCACCCGGATTCTGGGTGACATGCTGGAGTACGTCATGCGCATGACGCGCGAGCGCCGCGACTTCAGGATCGTCGGCCCGGACGAGACCGCCTCCAACCGGCTCCAGGCGGTGTACGGGGCGAGCGGCAAGGCCTGGCAGGCGCAGACCCTGCCCGTCGACGAACATCTGGAACGGCACGGCCGGGTGATGGAGATCCTCTCCGAACACACCTGCCAGGGCTGGCTCGAGGGCTATCTGCTCACCGGCCGGCACGGCCTGTTCTCCTGCTACGAGGCCTTCGTGCACATCGTCGACTCGATGGTGAACCAGCACATCAAGTGGCTGCGCACCACTCGCAGGCTGTCCTGGCGCGCGCCCATCGCCTCCCTCAACTACCTGCTCACCTCGCACGTCTGGCGCCAGGACCACAACGGCTTCTCCCACCAGGATCCCGGCTTCGTCGACCACATCCTCAACAAGAGCCCCGAAGCCGTACGGGTCTACCTGCCGCCGGACACCAACACCCTGCTGTCCGTCGCCGACCACGTGCTGCGCAGCCGGGACTACGTCAACGTCGTGGTCGCCGGCAAACAGCCCTGCTTCGACTGGCTGTCCATGGACCAGGCCCGGGTGCACTGCGCGCGAGGGGCCGGCATCTGGGACTGGGCCGGGACCGAGGACGGCGGTCGGGAACCCGACGTGGTCCTCGGCTGCGCGGGCGACGTGCCCACCCAGGAAATCCTGGCCGCCGCCCAGCTGCTGCGCAGGCATCTGCCCGACCTGACCGTCCGGGTGGTGAACGTCGTCGACCTGGCCCGGCTGCTGCCGCAGGAGGAGCACCCGCACGGTATGCCGGACGCGGAGTACGACGCGCTGTTCACCCGCGACAAGCCGGTGATCTTCGCCTACCACGGCTACCCCTGGCTGATCCACCGCCTGGCCTACCGGCGGGCGGGCCACCCTCACCTGCACGTACGCGGCTACAAGGAGATCGGTACGACGACCACACCGTTCGACATGGTCGTCAGCAACGACCTCGACCGGTACCGGCTGGTCATGGACGTCATCGACCGCGTCCCGGGGCTCGCGGTGCGCGCCGCCGCCGTACGGCAGCGGATGGAGGACGCCCGCCTGCGGCACCACGACTGGATCCGCGCCCACGGCACCGACCTGCCGGAGGTCGCGGACTGGACCTGGGACGGCTGAGCGGCACCGATGACCAGCGGGGCCGTGCTGCGGCCCCGCTGGGGACCTGTGGCCCCTTCTGCAACCGCCGTACCGCCGAGGAGAGTGAAGGCACGATCCCGAGGAGGCCCCTATGTGCCGCACCGTCACCGTCGGTCTGGACGGTTCACCCGAGAGCCTCGCTGCCGCGGAGTGGGCCGCCGACGAGGCCTGGTCGCGCGCGATCCCCCTACGTCTCGTGCACGCCGGAGACCAGCCGCTCCACGACTACGCACCGTTCGCGGGCGACCCCGTGACGACCGCCGGCATGGACCGTGCCGACCAGATGTTGCGCGAGGTCGCGGCGGTCCTCGCGCATCGCCGGCCCGGGCTGCGTCTGAGGTGGGCCCGGCTCGACGGGAGCCCGGTGGCCGCGTTGACCGACGCGGCCCGCGAGGCGGACCCTCTGGTCCTCGGATCGAGGGGGCTCGGCCGTACCACCGGCTACCTGCTCGGTTCCGTGGCCTCGGCCGTTCTGGCACGGGCCGAGCGGCCGGTCGTCCTCGTCCGGGAAGCGACCGGGCCACGGCCGGGCAAGGCGGAATCCCCACTGCCGTCCGGCTCGCACCCTTGCGTGGTCCTCGGCCTCGACCTGTGCGACAGCCAGACCGAAACCGTTCTGGACTTCGCCTTTGACGTCGCCGCACGTCATCGGGCGGTTCTGAGAGTCGTCCACGGCTGGGACCCGTCCACCGCTCAGGACCGAGGGCCCGACGAGGAGTCGCAGGCCGGCCGGGCTGAGACGCTCGCCGAGGCGCTACGGCCCTGGTGGGACAAGTACCCCCAGGTCGAGGTGGCCGAGGAAGCCGTGGTCGGCACCGCCGGATCGCATCTGGTGGACGCCTCGCGCGACGCCGGGCTCGTCGTCGTGGGCCGCAGGCGCCGCTCCGCGCAGCTGGGCCCGCACATCGGTCCGGTGACACACCACGTCCTGCGGGAGGCGGTCCCACCGGTGGCGGTCGTGCCACACGACTGAGCCGCTCCTCGCGCCCGTCCGTCCGGCGACGTATCAGACGCCGGGCGCGGTGAGGCGGATCCCCGTGACCAGATCCGGCCGGATGCGGACCGCGTAGTCCATGGTCTGCTCCGCCCACGGTCGCAACAGCGCCTGGTACCGGGCCAGTTCCTCCGGATCGGTGATCAGGCGGGCATAGCCCGTGACCACCACGCTCCAGCCGAGATGGGTGTCCGGGTCGATGTCGTCGGCCTCGTACGCCACGACGACTCCGAGATCCCGAGCCTGCCGGGTTCGTGACGTCAGAGCCGCGCCCGCATGGGTGCGGATGACGATGTCGCCGTCGGCGAGGACATGGTTGACCGGGCGGATCGTCGGCAGTGCCTGCTGGGTGAAGACGATTCGCCCGAAGGAGACACTGCCCAGGAGCCGCAGTGCCTCGACGCTGTCGATGCCCAGGCTGCGGCGGGGCTCGAAAGGGGCGGGCTGGGCGTTGCCGAGGATCATGGCGGATTCCCTGGGAACGTGGGGATCGTTTGGTCGTGGTTGAAACATCTGAGCCGGTCGACGGCGACGCCGACAGGGCCGATCGGGCCCGATGTAGTACCCACCCGGACCCTCCAGGTGCCGAGACGCGACACGTGCGGTGCTGGTGGCCGCGACGACGAGGGGGCTCCCCGGACTTCGTCCCGGGGAGCCCCCTCGCTCCTGCTAACCCTGCTCCCCGCCTGCCCCGCCGCCCCGCCACGGGGGCGGCTCGGCGGCTCTGCGAGCGGCATCCGCGCGGTGCGTCAGACGCTCCACCACGCCGCGCAGCCGGTCCTGCAGCCGGTCGGCGAGCTCGTGCGCGCTCGCCTCCCGGGCGTGCACGACCACCACCTCGCGTCCCACCCGTATCTCACCGCCCGCCGTCCAGGGCTGCCCGGCGTGATGCGCGGTCGCACGGGAGATGCGCACCTCACCGATGGCGGGCGGGATACCCGGGCGGTCGAGGGCCGCCCGCACCTTGGCCCGGATGTAGGCGAGCTCCTGCTCGTCCACGTCGCCCTCGGCCCGAATCCCGACGGGCCCCGCGACGGGGTCGTCGGCCCCGGTCTTCCTGGGAGTCATGCGTGCCACCCCTTCGATCTCGTACCGGCGATTCCAGAGTGGCCGGTGTGCCACGCCGCTCCCAGAGGCCACTCGGCCCTCCGGCGGGGCCGTCGGGTCCCGCCGGAGGCCGTTGGGCCGGACGTCCCGCGGTTGCCCCGTACGGCCCAAGCCCCGCTGCCGGCCCTGGCAGCAGACTGGCAGCAAACGGACACCGACCGGGGAGGACGACGGACATGAACGTGCGCGTGGGCATCAACGGCTTCGGCCGTATCGGACGCAACTACCTGCGCTGTGTGCTGGAGCGCGCCGGGAACGGCACCGGCACGCCGGTGGAGGTCGTCGCGGTCAACGACATCACCTCGCCGGCGGCACTGGCCCATCTGCTGGCCTACGACTCGACGTACGGTCGCATAGGCCGTCCCGTCGAGCACGACGAGGGCTCCCTGACCGTGGACGGGCACCGCATCATGGTCACTGCCGAACGCGACCCGGCCGCGCTGGCCTGGAGCGAGCTGGGTGTCGACATCGTCATCGAGTCCACGGGGCGGTTCCGCACCCGCGAGCAGGCCGGAGCGCACCTGGCGGGCGGAGCGCGCAAGGTGCTGCTGTCCGTGCCGGGCAAGGACGTGGACGCCACGCTCGTCATGGGCGTCAACGAGGGCACGTACGACCCCGAGCGCGACCACGTCGTCTCCAACGCCTCCTGCACCACCAACTGCGTGGCCCCCATGGTGAAGGTGCTGGACGAGCACTTCGGCCTGGTCAAGGGGCTGATGACGACCATCCACGGCTACACCAACGACCAGGTCGTCCTGGACGGCCCGCACAAGGACCTGCGGCGTGGCCGCAGCGCCGCCGTCAACATCATCCCCACGTCCACCGGGGCCGCCCGCGCGGTCGGCCTGGTGCTTCCGGAGCTCGCGGGCACGCTGGACGGCATCGCCGTACGGGTGCCGGTCGAGGACGGTTCGCTGACCGACCTGAGCGTGGTGCTGGAACGGCCGGTGACGGCCGAGGAGGTCAACGCGGCCTTCCGGGAGGCCGCCGACGGGCCGCTCAAGGGCGTTCTGCGGGTGTCCGACGCTCCGATCGTCTCCCGGGACATCGTGGGCGACCCCGCGTCCTGCGTCCTGGACGCGCCGCTGACCCAGGCGCACGGTGACCTGGTCAAGGTGTTCGGCTGGTACGACAACGAGTGGGGATACACCAACCGGCTCGTCGACCTGACCCGGTATGTCGCCGCCCGGCTGACCCCACGGCCGCTCGTGTGAGACCGACCGGCCGATTCTGTACCGTCCGGAGCCCCGGACCACTAGCGTGGTACCTGACGGCAATGATCCCGGCCGGGGGGTCTGGAGGATCAAGCGTGGGTGGCTCGGAGGGAACCGAAAAGGCCCGTATCAGGCTTCCACAGCTGAGGCTGGACGAACTCCTGGAGGAGCTTCAGGCCCGACTCGACGCGGCCCGCGGGACCCGCGACCGGGTGCACAGTCTCCTGGAGGCGGTGCTCTCGGTCGGCCGTGAACTGAACCTGGAGCAGGCGCTGCACAGCATCGTCGAGGCGGCCGCCGCGTTGGTGGACGCCCAGTACGCGGCCCTCGGCGTGATCGGTCCCGACGGCAGGAGTCTGTCCGCCTTCCACACCGTCGGGGTCACCGACGAGCAGATCGCCAGGATCGGGCCCTATCCGGAGGGCCACGGCATCCTCGGGGAGCTGATCCGCCATCCCGAGCCGCTGCGGCTGACCAAGCTGTCCGCGCACTCCGCCTCGTACGGGTTCCCACCCCACCATCCGCCGATGAACACCTTCCTCGGCGTCCCGATCCGTGTCCGGGACCAGGTCTTCGGCAACCTGTACCTGACCGAGAAGCGAGGAGGTGTGCAGTTCGACGAGGAGGACGAGGCCGTGCTGTCCACGCTGGCGGTGGCCGCCGGTGTCGCCATCGACAACGCCCGCCTCTACGAGGACTCCCGCCTGCGCGAGCGCTGGCTTCAGGCCAACGCGGAGATCACCCACAACCTGATGTCGGGCGGCGTGCACACGGAGGTCCTGCGGTTGATCGCGGATCGTGCCCGGGAGAACACCAACGCCGCACTGGCCCTGGTCGCGACCCCCATGGGCGACACCGACTCGCTCACCGTGGAACTGGCCGTGGGACAGGGAGCCGAGGCGCACCGGGGTCTCGTCGTGCCCGTGGAGGGCAGCCTCATCGGCCACGCCTTCGCCTCCGCGTCGCCGGTGACCAGCGCGGATGTCTCCACCGACGAGCGGATCTCGGCCGCTCCGGAGCGATTCGGCGGCCTGGGGCCGGCGGTCGGGGTGCCCATCGGGTCGGGTGCCGACGGGGTGCGCGGGGTCGTCCTGCTGGCCCGCGAGGCCGGCCGGACCCCGTTCACCGACAAGGAGATCGAGCCCCTGCGCGGTTTCGCCGCTCAGGCCGCGGTCGCGATGGAACTCGCGGAGCGCCGTCAGGACGCCGAGGAGGTCGCGGTGCTCAAGGACCGCGACCGCATCGCCCGTGACCTGCACGACCTGGCCATCCAGCGACTGTTCGCCACCGGTATGACCCTGCAGAGCGCCGGACGCCGCATCGAGAACGCAGAGGCCGCCGAGCGCGTGGTGCGCGCAGTGGACGACCTGGACGAGACCATCAAGATCATCAGGTCCACCATCTTCGGTCTGCGCTCGCGCGAGGACGGCGCCGGAACAGGGCTGCGGGCCCGGACGGTCCGGGTGGTGGGGGAAGCGGCAACGGTGCTGGGATTCGCCCCCAGCATCCGGATGGAGGGCCTGGTCGACACGGACGTGCCCCGGGAGATCGCCGACGACGTGGTCGCCGTCCTCTCCGAGGCGCTCACCAACGTCGCCCGGCACGCCCGCGCCGGACGCGCCGACGTGGTCCTGGAGACCGACGGGCGCGAGGTCCGGCTGACCGTGGCCGACGACGGAGTGGGGATTCCGGCCGAGGGCCGCCGCAGCGGGCTGCGCAACATGGCCGACCGCGCGGAGGGTCTCGGCGGAGACCTGACCATCGACTGTCCCGAGCCGGGCGGCACCACCCTGGTGTGGCGGGTCCCGGTGACCGACTGAGCCGACTCCCCAACAGGGGTCCTGTGGCCGGGTGTTACGGCCGGGCGGCCCATCGCTCTCTCTCGCACACCCTACGACCATGGAGGGTGAGGCCCGTGCGGCCCACCGGGCCCAGGAGGCCCTGGCGCGGGGGCCGTTCGGCCTCTGGGGGCCACAACTGCCGCGGGTGAGCCTGGTCGTCGGAAGGTGCACGGGAGGTGCCATGAACGCTTTCCTTCCTGCCTCGGACGTGGACCCACGCACCGCGCACGAGCGGTCCGCGGCCTCACCGGGGGCGGCGACGGGAGTACGGAGCATCGTGGCCGACTCCTGGCGGCGCTGCGCGGCATCCGACATACGCCCCGACGGCAGCCGTCTGCCTCCGCTCCGCTCGGACCTGGACGAGCTCGACGCCCGCCGGTGCGCCCATCCGCTCCACGGTGTGCTGCCGCTGTTCCGTGAGCTGCTGGGCGCCGGCGCGGCGGACGACGGTCATGTCTTCGCCGTGGCCGACACCGACGGCACCCTCCTGTGGGTCGAGGGGGACGCCCCCGCCCTCGGCCGGGCCGAGCGCATGCGCTTCGCCGTCGGTGCCGTGTGGTCCGAGCGGCAGGCCGGAACCAACGCCCCCGGCACCGCACTGGAGTTGGGCCGCCCCGTCCAGATCGTGACGGGCGAGCACTACAGCGCCGCCGCGCACGCCTGGTCATGTGCGGCCGCCCCGGTCCACGATCCCGGCACCGGGCGGCTGCTCGGTGTGATCGACCTGTCCGGCGGCGCCGACATCGCCACGCCGCCGGCCCTGGCGGCCGTACGCGGGGCCGCGCTGGCGGCTGAGGCCGAGCTGGCCCGGATGCCACGGCCACACACCGGGAACGTGGTGCGACTGCGGGCCCTCGGCCGCGACCGTGCGCTCATGGAGCACGCCGGGCAGGTGCACCGGCTCAGTCCGCGGCACAGCGAGATCGTTCTGGCACTCGCGCTGTCCGGCCAGGGCGTGAGCGGAGACCGGCTCGCCGTGGACCTGTCGGAGCGGGAGGTCCCCGCCTCGACGCTGCGCGCCGAGCTCACCCGGTTGCGTGCCCTCCTCGGCCCCGGACTGCTCGGCTCGCGGCCGTACGCCCTGCTGCGTCCTGTGCGCAGCGACTACGCGGAGGTGTGCGAGCTGCTCGCCGAGGGCCGCGTCGGCGAGGCGCTCACCCGATATCCGGGACCGTTGCTGCCGTGCTCCGAGGCGCCGGTCGTCGTGGAACACCGGCGGTGCCTGGAACAGCAGGTGCGCGGTGCCGTCCTCGGCAGCGGCGACACCGGGCTGCTGCGCCGCTGGGTTGACGCCTCCTGGGGCGCCGACGACCTCGCTGCGTGGGCCGCGCTCGCCCGGGTCCTGCCGGGCGGCTCCCCGCAGCGCGCCGCCGCGGCGGCCAGGGCTGCCGCCCTGGACCTCCGAACCGGTGTCCCGTCGCAGGTCCGACGGCATGCAGCGTGGTTGCAGCGTTCCCGCTCCTAGCGTGCCGAGTGTCACCACGACCGTCGTGATGCACCCCCTCGGAAAGGGGACAGTCATGAAGTACGAGTCTCCGGGCAGGTCAGGAAGCCCCGTGCATGTCGCGCCCCGCTACGAGAACTTCATCGGCGGCAAGTGGGAGGCGCCCACCACCGGTGCGTACGCGCCCGACCTGTGCCCCGCCACCGCCAAGCCGATCTGTGAGATCCCGAAGTCCGGTCCCGAGGACATCGAACTCGCCCTGGACGCCGCCCACGCCGCCAAGGACGCGTGGGGCGAGGCGACCACGGCCCAGCGGGCCGCGGTCCTCAACAAGGTCGCCGACGCGATCGACGCCCACCGCGAGGAACTCGCCGTCGCCGAGAGCTGGGAGAACGGCAAGCCGGTCCGCGAGACCCTCGCCGCCGACGTGCCGCTCGCCGCCGACCACTTCCGCTACTTCGCGAGCGCCATCCGCGCCGAGGAGAGCTCGATCACCGAGATCGACAAGGACACCATCGCCTACCACTTCCACGAGCCGCTGGGTGTGGTCGGGCAGATCATCCCGTTCAACTTCCCGCTGCTGATGGCCGCGTGGAAGCTGGCCCCGGCGCTCGCCGCCGGCAACTGCAGTGTCATCAAGCCCGCCTCGCCCACCCCGTGGTCGATCCTGAAGCTGATGGAGGTCGTGGGCGACATCCTGCCTCCGGGCGTCCTCAACGTCGTCAACGGCCCCGGCGCCGAGATCGGCAAGGCGCTCGCCACCAACAAGCGCATCGCCAAGGTCGCCTTCACCGGGGAGACCACCACCGGCCGGCTGATCATGCAGTACGCGTCGCAGAACATCATCCCGGTCACGCTGGAGCTGGGCGGCAAGTCGCCGAACATCTTCTTCAACGACGTGGCCGCCAAGGACGACGACTTCCTGAACAAGGCCGTCGAGGGGCTGGTGCTCTACGCGTTCAACAAGGGGGAGGTCTGCACCTGCCCCTCCCGCGCACTGATCCAGGAGGACATCTACGAGGAGTTCATGGGGCGCTGCGTGGAGCGGATCCGCGCCATCAAGCAGGGTGACCCGCTCGATACCGCCACCATGATGGGACCCCAGGTCTCCCGGCAGCAGATCGACAAGATCGCCTCCTACGTCGAGATCGGCCTCAAGGAGGGCGCCGAACTGCTCACCGGCGGCCACCGGGCCGACATCGGCGGCGAGTTCAAGGACGGCTACTTCTACGAGCCGACCGTCCTCAAGGGCCACAACAGGATGCGGGTCTTCCAGGAGGAGATCTTCGGACCCGTCCTCGCCGTCACCACCTTCAAGGACGAGGCCGAGGCACTCGCCCTCGCCAACGACACGCTCTACGGCCTCGGCGCCGGCGTGTGGAGCCGCGACGGCGCCCTCGCCTACCGCATGGGCCGCGCCATCAAGGCCGGACGGGTCTGGACGAACTGCTACCACCAGTACCCGGCCGGCGCCGCCTTCGGCGGTTACAAGGTCTCCGGGATCGGCCGCGAGACCCACAAGATGATGCTCGACCACTACAGCCAGACCAAGAACCTCCTGGTCAGCTACGGCAGCAAGCCGCTCGGGCTGTTCTAGTCCCACCCTCTCGCAAGGAGTGCACCGACATGCCCGAGAAGCTGCACAACGGCACCGTCGGGCGCGTCACCGCCACCCGGGCGGCGCGCAGGGCGATCACGGCCCTGCACGCCGTCCACGGCGGACCGGTGATGTTCGTCCAGTCCGCCGGCTGCTGCGACGGGAGCGACCCGATGTGTTTCCCGCACGGTGAATTCACCCTGGGCGACGGCGACATGCTCGTCGGCGTGGTGTGCGGATGCACCTTCCACATGAACGCCGACCAGTACGAGGCCCTCGGCCGTCCCTTCTTCGTCCTCGACGTGGAACCGGGCATGCCGGGCGGCTTCTCCCTCGCGGCCGGAACCGGTCTGCGATTCGTGACCCGCATCAAGGCGCCCCGGCGCCAGGCCAGTTGAGGAGCGCACCATGAAGGCAGCAGTAGTCACCGACTTCGGCAAGCCCCTGGAGATCCAGGACCTGCCGGTCCCCGAGCCCGGCCCCGGCCAGCTGCTCGTCAGGATCGCGGCCTCAGGGCTCTGCCACACCGACATCCACGCCGCCCACGGGGACTGGCCCGTCAAGCCGCGGCCCCCGTTCATCCCCGGCCACGAAGGCATCGGTGCCGTAGAGGCCGTCGGCGCCGGGGTCCCCCAGGATCTCGTCGGCGAGCGGGTCGCGGTTCCGTGGCTCGGTTCCTCCTGCGGCACCTGCCGCTACTGCGTCTCCGGCTGGGAGACCCTGTGCGAGACACAGGTCAACTCCGGCTACTCCGTCGACGGTTGCTACGCCGAGTACACCGTCGCGAACGCGGGCGCGGTGGTCAAGGTGCCCGAGGGCGTCTCCTCCTTCGACGCGGCTCCGCTGACCTGCGCGGGCGTCACCACCTACAAGGCCGTCAAAGTCGCGCGCGTGACCCCTGCCGAACGCGTCGCCGTCTTCGGTGTCGGCGGCCTCGGCCACCTCGCCCTCCAGTACGCCCGCCTGGTCGGGGGCTTCGTCACCGCCGTAGACCTCGAACCCGACAAGCTGGGCCTCGCCCACCGTCTCGGCGCCGACCAGACCGTCAACGCCCGCACCCACGACCCGGTCGAGGAGATCAGGAAGGCCGGCGGCGCGGACGTGGCCGTCGTGCTCGCCGCCGCACCCCAGGCCTTCGAGCAGGCCTACCGGTCGCTCAACCGCGGTGGACGCCTCGTCATGGTCGCGCTGCCCGCGGACGACGCGGCGATCAAGGTGCCGATCTTCGAGACCGTGCTCGGCGGCATCTCCGTCATCGGCTCCATCGTCGGCACCCGCCAGGACCTGACCGAGGTGTTCGCGCTGCACGCGGCCGGACGCACCCAGGTCATCGCCGAACCGCGGCGCCTGGACCAGGTCAACGAGTCCTTCGACGAAGTCCTCGGCGGACGGGCCGAGGCCCGGCTCGTCTTCGAGTTCTGAGACGTCCGGGACTCGGCATCCGGGTCCCGGAGAAAGGCAGCAGATCATGGCCACCGTCACCGTAGGAGCTGTACGGGAGCGGGCACCCGGCGAACGCCGTGTCGCCCTTGTCCCCGAGGCCGTCACCCTTCTGCGCCGCGCCGGGATCGACGTCCTGGTCGAGACCGGGGCCGGCTCCGGGGCCTGGTTCACCGACGCCGACTACACCGCCGCGGGCGCCACCGTCGTGGGGCCGGACGAACTGTTCGCGCGAGCCGACGCCGTGCTGTGCGTGGGACCGCCGACACCGGAGGCCGCCGAGGCGCTGCGCGCCGGGCAGACGCTGATCGGGCTGCTCGAACCGCTCCGGCAGCCCGCCCTGGCCCAGGACCTCTACCGGCGCGGGGTGCGCACAATCAGCCTGGACCTGCTGCCGCGCACCCTCAGCCGGGCCCAGTCCATGGACGCGCTGACCTCACAGGCGAACATCGCCGGCTACAAGGCGGCCCTGCTGGCCGCCGATTCCTACGACCGCTTCTTCCCGATGCTGACCACCGCGGCGGGCACCATGCGCCCGGCGCAGGTCCTCGTCCTCGGTGCCGGAGTGGCAGGTCTCCAGGCCATCGCCACGGCCCGCCGCCTCGGTGCCGTCGTCACGGCGTACGACGTGCGCCCAGAGTCCCGAGGGGAGGTGGAGTCACTCGGCGCCCGGTTCCTCGACGTCCAGAGCCCTCAACACGAGGAACCGGGCGCCGAACGGGACGGCTACGCACGAGAGCTCACGCCCGAGGAGCAGAAGACCCAGCGGGCAGCTCTGGACGACCACATCGCCCGCTCCGACATCGTCCTCACCACCGCGCAGGTGCCAGGGCGCCGACCGCCCCTGCTGGTCACCGCGGCCGTGCTGGCACGCATGCGGTCCGGCTCGGTCGTCGTCGACCTGGCCGCCGGTGAAGACGGTGGGAACATCGAGGGCTCCGAGCCCGACAAGACCGAGGTACTGGACAACGGCGTCACCCTCGTCGGCGCCGGACACCTGCCGTCCGCGATGGCCACCGCCGCGTCCACGGCGTACGCCCGCAACCTCGTCGCCCTGCTGCGCCACCTGGTGCACGAGGGCGAACTGGTCCTCGACCCGGCCGACGAGATCACCGGGGCCCTGATGGGAGGAACGTCGTCATGAACGAACTCGATCTCCTCACCGCGATCACCGTGTTCGTGCTGAGCGTCCTCGTCGGCGTCGAGGTCATCAGCAAGGTCCCGGCGACCCTGCACACCCCGCTGATGTCCGGCTCCAATGCCGTGCACGGCATCGTCGTGATCGGCGCCATGCTGATCACGGCCGAGGCGCACGACTGGCTCGGCTACGTCCTGGCCTTCGTGGCCATGGTGTTCGGCGCGATGAACGTCGTCGGCGGATACGTCGTCACGGACCGGATGCTGGAGATGTTCAAGGCCAAGCCGCCCACCGGAAAGGAGGTGTGACCGTCATGAACGTCTCCGACACCGTCCACTACGTCTTCCTCGCCGCGGCCGCCTGCTTCGTGCTCGGCCTGCACCTGATGAACCACCCGCGCACCGCCCGCCGCGGCAACACGTTGTCGGCCACGGCGATGGCCGTCGCGATCGCCGCCACGGTGTGGCTGGTCGCCGACGAGGGCACGATCAGTCGTACCGGCTGGCTCGTACTGGCCTCGGGCGGACTCGTCGGCGCGGCCCTCGGGCTCTACGCCGCCCGAGAGGTCAGGATGACCGCCATGCCCCAACTGGTCAGTGTCTTCAACGCCGTGGGGGGCGGGGCCGCAGCGCTGATCGCCGTGAACGACCTGCTGCGCATCGAGAACGCGGGTGCGCGCGTCTCGGTGCCGGGCGCACTCGACATCGTCATCGGCGCGGTGACCTTCTCGGGGTCCCTGGTCGCGGCCGGCAAGCTCCAGGGCCTGGTGTCCGGGGCGCCGGTCGTCTTCCCGGGGGCGCGGTTGCTGAACGTGCTGCTGCCCGTCTCCTTCGTCGCCGGTTCGGTCTGGCTGGTGCTGGACCCGGGCTCCCGTACGGCGCTGTACGGACTCGTTGTCGTGGCGCTCCTGTTCGGCGTGACCTTGGTGCTGCCCATCGGCGGCGCCGACATGCCGGTCGTCATCGCCCTGCTGAACGCCTTCACCGGGTCGGCGGTCGCGATGGCGGGCTTCGTCCTCGACGAGACCGCGTTGATCATCGCGGGCATGCTCGTCAGCTCCTCGGGCGGCATCCTCACCAAGCTGATGGCGGACGCCATGAACCGCTCGATCGCGGGGATCATGGTCGGCGGCTTCGGCACCGGCGACGGCGCACCGGCGGCGGGCGGCAGGGGCGGGGCGCCGGCCCAGGTGCGTTCGGTGTCCGCGGACGACGTGGCGGTCCAGCTGGCGTACGCGAGCAAGGTCGTCTTCGTCCCCGGGTACGGCCTTGCCGCCGCCCAGGCACAGCACGAACTCGGTGATCTGGCCAAGCTGCTGACCGGCCACGGCATCGACGTCAGCTACGCCGTGCACCCGGTCGCGGGGCGCATGCCCGGCCACATGAACGTGCTGCTGGCCGAGGCGAACGTTCCGTACACACAGCTGAAGGAGATGGACGAGATCAACCCCGAGTTCCCGCAGGCCGACGTCGCCCTGGTGATCGGCGCCAACGATGTCACCAACCCGATCGCCCGCAAGCCCGGCAACGCCATCTCCGGGATGCCGATCCTGGACGTCGACAAGGCCAGGAGCGTCGTCGTCATCAAGCGGTCGATGGGCCACGGTTACGCGGGCGTCGACAACGAGCTCTACAGCGACCCGAAGACCGGCATGTTCTTCACCGACGCGAAGAAGGGACTGAGCGAGCTGAAGGCGGCCGTGGGCGAGTTCGTGGGCTGACAGTCGCGTGGGTGAGCCCCCGGGGAACACCCGGGGGCTCACCCACGCGGCGTGCCCGTCACTCCTCGGGCACCATGTCGATCGCCCCGCTCGGGCACTCGGCCGCGCACAGCCCGCAGCCCTTGCAGTAGTCGAGGTCGATCGCGAAGCCCTTGCCGGGCCCCAGCTTGGTGATGGCGTTGTCGGGGCAGACGCCGTAGCAGTTGTCGCACTCGAAGCAGTTCCCGCACGACATGCAGCGCCGGGCCTCGAAGAGGGCGGTGGACCGGTCGAGCCCCTGGACCACCTCGTCGAACGTCGAGACCCGGCGGGCCAGCGCGAGGGTGGGCCGTACCGCCGCCGGGGCGTCGGAGTAGTACCAGGTGTTCAGCCGCTCGAAGCCGGCCGGCGCGGGCTTGGGAGCGGGCTCGTGGGCCGTGCCCCGAAGATACGCGTCGATGTGCCGCGCCGCCCTCTTGCCGTGCCCCACGGCCACCGTGACGGTCCGTTCGGCGGGCACCATGTCGCCACCGGCGAAGATGCCCTCATGGCCCGTCATCAGCCCGTCGGCCACCCGTACCGTCCCGTGCTCGACGGCGAGACCGGGCACCTCCTTGAGGAGCGACAGGTCGGAGTCCTGGCCGAGTGCCAGGACCACCGAGTCGGCGGCCAGCTCCTCCAACTCGCCCGTCGACTGCGGGAACCCGGCCTCGTCCAGCTCCATGCGCTCGATGGTGATGCGTCCGCCGTCGGCATGCTTGATCGTGGACAGCCACTTCATCCGCACACCCTCCTGCAGGGCCTCCTCGACCTCCAGATCGTGCGCGGGCATCCGGTCCCTGGTGCGCCGGTAGACCACCACGGCGTCGGTGGCACCGAGCCTGCGGGCGGTGCGGGCCGCGTCCATGGCCGTGTTGCCGCCGCCGTAGACGGCGACCCGCCGCCCCAGCAGGGGCCGCTCCTCGCCCTCCACGCCGGCCAGCAGCGCCACCGCGTCGAGGATGCGCGCGCTGTCGCCCGCCGGGATGTACGCGCGGCGGCCGATACCGGCTCCCACCGCCAGGAACACCGCGTCGAAACCGCCCTCCCGCTGCGCGGCGAGCACGTCGTCGACCCGCCGCCCGAGCTCCAGGGTGATCCCGAGTGCCAGGATGCGGTCGGTCTCGGCGTCCAGCACCTCGCGCGGCAGACGGTAGCGCGGGATGCCGTAGCGCATCATGCCGCCGGGCCTGTCCTGCGCCTCACGGATCGTCACCTCATGGCCGAGCAGCCGCAGATGGTAGGCGGCCGACAGTCCGGCCGGCCCGGAACCGACGACCAGGACCCGTTTGCCGGAGGTCTCCTTCGGCGCCTCCACGGTCCAGCCGCGCCGGATCGCCTCGTCGCCGAGGAAACGCTCGACCGCGTTGATGCCGACCGCGTTGTCGACCTGGACCCGGTTGCAGGCCGTCTCGCAGGGGTGATAGCAGACCCGGCCCATCACGGCGGGCAGCGGGTTGTCGCGCATCAGCTGCCGCCACGCGGAGTCGTAGTCGCCGCTCTCCGCGTGGAACAGCCACTGCTGGATGTTCTCCCCGGCCGGGCACGCCTGGTTGCACGGCGGCATCCGGTCGACGTAGACCGGGCGCTCGGTCCGCCAGGCCCCGGTCCGGTTGGCCAGACTCGAGCCCACCTCCAGGGTGATGGCGAACGGCTTCTCCTTCATGACGGCACCTCCTCGTGGGCCTGCTCCTGTGCCAGCAGCCCGAAGCGGGCGATGTTGCGGTCGGCGGCCCGCTGGAGGCGGGCGATGACGTCCGTGCGCGGCTCGGGCTCGAAGAGGTGCGCGTACCGCTTCTGCGGGCGCAGATAGTCCTCGACCAGGACCCGCCGCCGGATGGGCGTCACGTCGGTGACCTCACCGTCGCGCGCCTCGAACACCGGGAACAGACCGCTCTGTTCGGCGAGCCGGGCGATGCGCACGGTGTCGCAGGACGCGGTGCCCCAGCCCAGCGGACAGGGCACCAGCACATGCAGATACCGGGCACCGCGCAGCTCCATCGCCCGGTGCACCTTGGCCTCCAGATCGCGCAGTCCCGCGACGGTCGCCGTGGCGACGTAGGGGATCTCGTGGGCCATCGCGATCAGCGGCAGGTTCTTGCCCTGCCCGAACGGGGCGCCGGGGTCCGCGCCCACCGCCTGCGTGGTCGCCGTGCGCGCGGTGGGGGGAGTGGCACCGGAGCGCTGCACGCCGGTGTTCATGTACGCCTCGTTGTCGTAACAGACGTACAGGACGTCGTCGTTGCGCTCGAACATGCCGGACAGACAGCCCAGTCCGATGTCGACGGTGCCGCCGTCCCCGCCCTGGCCGACCACCCGGACGTCGCCACGGCCCTTGGCGCGCAGCGCGGCGGCGACACCCGCGGCCACGGCCGGCGCGTTGCCGAACAGCGAGTGCAGCCAGGGCAGTTGCCAGGAGGTCTCCGGGTACGGCGTGGAGAACACTTCCAGGCAGCCGGTCGCGTTGACCGCAATCACCTTGCCGCCGGCCGCCCGCTGCGCCGCGTCCAGGACGTATCGCGCGCCGAGCGCCTCGCCGCAGCCCTGGCAGGCGCGGTGGCCCGAGGTGAGCGCGTTGCAACGGCCCGGGTCGGCCTGGTCGGCGCGCAACTCCGGTGCCAGCAGCCGGTTTCCGGCCGCGTGACTGCCGACCTGGTAGAACTTCACCTGCGGCGTCGCACTCATCGGTTGCTCCCCACATCACGCAGGATGTTCTCCGCGGACGGACCGGACCTCCGGGTCCGCGCCATCCGCGCCAACTCCCGCTCCACCAAAGGCTTGTCGAGATCCAGGAACGTCAGCGGCTCCAGCCGCCCGCCGAGCGCGTCGCCGAACAGCCGGTGCAGCGACGCCTTGGTGATCGGCCGTCCGCCGAGCCCGGCGACCACCGTGTGACCGTCCAGCTGGATGCCCGACAGGGCGGTGCGCACGTTCGCCGAGACGATGCCGCCGATGCCGACGGCGAAGGCCCGCTCGAGCACCACGACCCGGCGGGCCCCGCACAGGACGGCCCGGACCGCGTCCAGCGGGAACGGGCGGAAGGAGGTGATCCCCAGCGCCCCGATCCGCAGTCCGTCCGCGCGCATCTCGTCCACCACGTCGCAGACCGTGCCCAGCACGGACCCGAGGGCCACGACGATCGTGTCGGCGTCCTCGCAGGCGTACGGGCGGACCAGACCGCCGCTGTCGCGGCCGAACACCGCACGGAAGTCCGCGGCGACCTGTGGGATCAGCTCCAAAGCCTGCATCTGCTTGGCGTGGGCGAGGTAGCGCACCTCGGTGAAGGCCTCCGGACCGACCATCGCGCCGATCGAGACCGGCTCGTCGGGGTCCAGCACCTGCCGGGGCTCGTACGGCGGCAGAAAGGCGTCCACCTGCGCCTGTTCCGGGACCTCGATCCGCTCCCAGGCGTGGGTGAGCACGAAGCCGTCCATGCACACCATCACCGGCAGGGACAGCTCCTCGGCCAGCCGGAACGCCTGCGGGTGCAGGTCGGCGGCCTCCTGGTTGTCGCGTGCGTACAGCTGGATCCAGCCCGAGTCGCGCTGGGACATGGTGTCGCTGTGGTCGTTCCAGATGTTGATGGGGGCGCCGATGGCCCGGTTGGCGACCGTCATGACGATCGGCAGGCCCAGGCCGGAGGCGTTGTAGAGGGCCTCCACCATGTACAGCAGGCCCTGGCTCGCGGTCGCCGTGTAGGTACGGGCGCCGGCCGCCGAGGCGCCGATGCACATCGACATCGCGGCGAACTCGGACTCCACGTTGACGTACTCGCAAGGGTCGAGCGCACCGGACTTCACCAGCCGGCTGAGCTCCTCCACGATGTGGGTCTGCGGCGAGATCGGATACGCGGCGATCACTTCCGGTCGGCAGCACGCGACGGTCTCCGCGACCGCACGTGAACCCTCAGTCTGTTTCAGCATGGACGGGCTCCTCCCGCAGGTGCTTGACGTGCTCGTACGCCTCCCGGGCGGCGTCCGCGTTGGCGGTGCCGAGGCTGCCCGGGAAGCGTTCCCGTACGGCCGCGGTGAGCGAGTCGATCGCCACGCAGCCCGTCAGCGCGGCGAGGCCGCCCAGCAGGACGGCGTTCGGCACCGGACGCCCGAAGTGGCGCAGGGCCAGCGCAGTCGCCGGGACGGTCAGGACCCGGTCGGCCACGACGAGCTCCGCAAGTCCCAACTCTGCCGCCGTCAGGGGTGAGTTGACGAGGACCGCGCCGCCGGGGTGCAGTCCGTCGAAGACATCGACCTGGTGCAGCAGCGTCGGGTCCTGGACCACCAGGGCGTCCGGCCGCATCACCGGCTCCCGCACCCGGATCGGCCGGTCGTCGATGCGGCAGAACGCCATCACCGGGGCGCCGGTCCGCTCCGACCCGAAACTGGGGAAGGCCTGGGCGTACCTGCCCTCCACGAACGCCGCCACCGACAGAAGTTCCGCGGCCGTGACGGCACCCTGTCCGCCACGACCGTGGATGCGAACCTGGAACACGGCATCCTCCTTACGGACGGGGTGCACTTCCCCGTCACGGGTGCGGGACAACGGCAACCGGGCAGCGGGCGTGATGCACCACCGCGTGCGCGACCGGCCCGGTGTGGGCGCCGAGCCCCCCGGCAGGGCGCATCCGGCGTCCTACGACGAGCAGGTCGGCGTCCTTCGTGACGTCCAGCAGCCGTTGTGCCGGGCGGCCCTCCTCGGTCAGTGCGTGCAGCTCGACGCCGGGATACTTCTCCCGCCAGGGGCCGAGCACCCGGTCCAGCCGCCGAGTGGCGGCCCCCCGCAGTGCCCAGCGCGCCTTGGCCTCGGCCGCGGCCGGCATATAGGGCAACTGCCAGGTGTGCAGCACGTGCAGGGGTGCCGTGTGCAAGGCAGCGCACTCGAAGGCGAACGCGAGCAGTTCCTCGCACGAGTTCGCCGGGTCGAGGCCTACCACGACGGCGCGGTGCGGGGTGACGGCCGAGGGGCGCCCCGCCGCGTCCGGAAGGCGCTCGTCCTCGGTGGTCGTGCCGGCCCGTACGAGGACCACGGGCCGTTCCGCGTGTGCCACTGTCGCCGACGCCACCGATCCGGCCATGAAGCCGCCGATACCGCTGAACGCGCGGCTGCCGAGCACCAGCAGTTCGGACTCGGCGTTCGCGGTGACGAGCGCGTCGGCCGCGGGCCGGGCGATCTGGTCTCCGCTCAGCGGCACCTGCGGGTACTTCTCGTGGAGGCGGTCCATGGCGGTGCGCAGGATGCGCCACGCCCAGTGACGCGGCGCATCCAGTTCGGGAAGGTCGGCCGCATCGGACGGCAGCCCCTCCCAGGCATGGACCAGGCGCAGCGGAAGTCCGCGCAGCAGTGCCTCCTCGGCCGCCCAGTCGGCGGCCGCGAGGCTTTCGCGTGAACCGTCCAGGCCCACGACAATCGGTCGAGGCACGGCCAACACCTCCTTGAGCCGGTGTTCCACGTCCTTTCTGCGTCAGCATCCCGGGGGCACGGACGCTCCGGGCAGGGGCCGGGGGTCCCCTGCCCGGTGCCGAACGGCCTGTGTCGCGGGCCTCAGGTGGTCACGGGGGAGGCGTCCCGTGGCTCCGGTCCGGCCGGTTCAGTGCCTCCCATGTCCAGGCGGAACGGTGGGTACTGGTCCGTCATCAGGGCGACGTAGGCCGCGACGCGCAGCACCCAGCGGTTGAGGCCGAGCACCAAGTCGAAGATCTCCTTCGGGTACTTCTCGGTGAAGGCCAGGACCACGGCCGCGACGAGTGTCAGCACGGCGATCAGCCCGCCGTCCCACCAGCCCATGCGCAGGCCGCCGAGGAAGAACCCGATGACGACGTAGTGCGGAATCGCCAGGAGCCACCACTTCACCAGCACCAGACCGCGGGACAGGTGCTCGGGGTAGGCGATGTCCAGCCGGGCCGGATAGTCCGGCTCCTCCTTCAGGCTGAACGGCGGATAGCGGTCCGTGCCGAGGGCGCCGTACGAGTAGTAGGCGACCCGCCAGCTCCAGCGCAGCACGCCGAGGTTGAAGTCGAACAGCGGGCGCGGGTATCGCCCGGTGAACAGGATGGCGAAGAACGCGGCAACGCTCACCAGGGTGAAGCCGACCCAGAGGAAGAACAGCACCACGTAGTGGGGGATGACCAGGATCCACTTCACCAGCCACAGCCATCGCGACAACGGCGCGTCGAGCACCGCTTCGACCCGGACCGGTCGGTCCGGTACTCCAGCCAAGGTCGTCATGGTCGATCAGCTCCTTCGTCCCGGGGCGGGACATGCCGAATCACTCCCACGATCAGCGTGACCGCCGCGCGCACGCGGCCGCGAGGGCCGGAAGGGACCGTCGGCCGGTCCGAAAGACCTCAACGGACGGGCCCGCACGGCGACCGGCACCAGGACCACGGGACGGTGGGCGTGCTGGAGCAGGGCGTGGCTGGTGAGGGGGGAACGTGGCCGTGGGCGAGAGCATGGAGCACCCGGGCCAGGGCCGCGAGGTGTCCGGCCTCGGGCCGCTGGAACAATCGCTGGCGGTGGCCGCCGACCTGGGAGGTGTGACGGAGGCGCCGGCGCGAGGGTGCGGATGGATGGGACTGGTGGGCTGGGCGCTGATGCTGTTCCAGACGGACGGCACGCACCTGTTTCCCTGCGCGGTGGCCGGACTGGGCAGGCGCTGGCATCCGCCACTGCGACCGCTGCCGACCCAGGAGGCTGGGCCGGTGGGCCAGGCGGCGCTGGGACAGGAGCGGGCCGGCTGCGGGGCACCGGGCCCCTACCCGCTGCCTGCCAAGGCAGGGGCCGCAGCGTGGATGGTGATCTGCTGCACACACCGGCGGCGTGAAGCTCACCGACCTCAGCTCATCGATTTCGGCCGGCAGCCCGTCTTCCCCCGTCCGGAGACCAGGCCCTTCCGCGGTAATGCTCAGGACCTTGACAGGGACCGATCGGCCCATGTGCTGGGCTCGCCGACGACGGAGTCTGTAGTCAGGACGCGGTACGCCCGCCCATGAGGGCACGGCCGTTCGTAGCTCGGCAGCACCGGAGGCCACCATGCACGGCACCCCGCACACCGTCGCAGACGTGATGACCCGCACGGTTGTAGCTGTGCTGGCCGGCACGGTCTTCAAGGACCTGGTGAAGACCATGGACCGGTGGCGCGTGAGCGCCCTGCCCGTCGTCGATGGTGACCACCGAGTCCTGGGCGTGGTCTCCGAGGCGGACCTGCTGCCCAAGGAGGAGTTCCGCGACGGCGACCCGGACCGCTACGCCCGGCTGCGCCGTCTCTCCGACCTGGCCAAGGCCGGGGCGCGAACCGCCGAGGAGCTGATGACGGCACCCGCTGTCACCGTCCGGGCCGACGAGCCCCTCCCCTGCGCGGCGCGGATCATGGCGCGCTGCAGGGTCAAGCGGCTGCCGGTGGTGGACGCCGACGGAGTCCTGAAGGGCGTCGTGAGCCGTTCGGACCTGCTCAAGGTGTTCCTGCGGGACGACGAGGACATCGCGAACGAGGTGCGTCACCAGGTTGTGGCGTTCCTCTTCCCCGATCCCGAGGAGCCGATCCGGGTGGTGGCCCGCGACGGCGTCGTGACCCTGACCGGACGGGTGCCGGACACCTCGATCGTGCCCGTCGTGGCCCGTCTCGTGAGGGCCGTGGAAGGAGTGGTCGACGTGGACTGCGCACTCCTCGGCCCACCCCGCAGGCCGGATCTCGACGCGGACCTTCCCGAGGCCCCGCCGACGGACGACCCGGCCGAGGAGCGGACGGTCGCGCCGGACGGCTGCTCTTCCTGACAGACGTGCCGGGGCGGCCCTTTTGGAGGTCCGTCGACTCACGAGACGTGGCGAGAGGAAGGGAGAGGGGGTGCCGGCGCATGGCAGGGACGAAGTGCACGCGCGTGAAGAAGAAGCTGCTGTGGCGGTGGCGGCGCAATCCGCTCCGTCGACGCAGTGACAGGGTGGAGACCTGGATCGTCCTGACCACCTGGATCGTGGCCTTGGCCGGAGGCCCGCTCGCGGGAAACGCGGCAGGTTCGGCCATGGAGGACGGCCTCGCCGCCCGGCGAGCCGCCGTGCACGCCGTGCCGGCGGTACTCACCGAGGACGCGGACGCGGCCCCCGCGGTGACGGAGGACGGCATCGGTGGCACGGTGCACGCGAAGGTGCGCTGGACCGCCCCCGACGGTTCCGTGCACACCGGGCTGACCCGGATCGAACCGGGTCGCGCGAAGGGGAGCCCGGTCACCGTCTGGATCGATCGCCGGGGTGACCTGGTCCGTGCACCGCTCACAGCCGACCAGGCGGGCTTTCAGTCAGCACTCACGGGCGTGCTGGTCGCGGTCGGTACCGGCGCCGCTGCCTTCGGCTGCGGCCGGCTGGCCCGGCTCCCGCTGGACCGTCGTCGGATGCGCGACTGGGAGACGGAGTGGACGCGTGTCGCGCCGAGCGGGGGAAGGACGTGACCGGTCCGGCAGAAGGGCGAGGACGTGACCGGGCGAAAGAGCCGACCGGGTCCCTCGCGGGACCGGTCGACTCACGCGCGTGGCCGTCCTCGCGCGTGACCCTTGAATCGTCAGGAGCGAAGAGGAGGGTGACATGAGCAACATGATCGAGCGGCTCACCGGCTGGCCGGCACTGCCCGACCTGTTCGGCTGGGTCGAGACCGGGCTTCCCGCGGCGCACGCCGCGCCGGGGACGCACGGTATCCGCATCGAGGAGCGGTTGACGGGCGGCACGTACGTCCTGCGTGCGGAACTGCCCGGAGTCGACCCTGCGAAGGACGTCGAGATCACCGTCACGGAGGGGGTGCTCGTACTGCGCGCGGAGCGGACCGAGGAGACCGAGGACAAGCACCACACCGAATTCCGCTACGGCACCTTCACCCGTTCCGTCCGGCTTCCGGCCGGAGCCAGGGGTGACGATGCCACGGCGGAGTACAAGGACGGCGTGCTCACCATCACGGTTCCGGTCCCGGAGGTGAAGACGGAGACCAGGACCATTCCCGTGCAGAAAGGCTGAACGCCCGCGGCGGTGAGCGGTCCAAGGGGTGTGCGGCCGGACGACTGTCCGGCCGCACACCCACTCACGTGTCCTGGGGCTCCAGCACGAGGAGCGGACAGGACGTCCGTGCCGCCCGCCTTCACGGGCTGGTCGACCAGGAGCCGGTGGCCGTGACCTCGATCCGGTGCACGTCCGATGCATGCGGCATGCTCTGCGGCCGTTCGGTACACCCCGGCGCCCGCACCCCGTGACGAGCGGTGCCGTCCGGGCCCGCGCTCAAGCCCGGTCGGCCCATGTCAGACCATCCGTGAGACCGCACGCTGGAGGGAGGAACGGGCACCTTGGAAGGAGATGGGCATCATGACCATCGTGGAACCGCGACCGGCCGGCCGGACGACAGGCGCGTCCCGGCCCGCTCTGCTGACCTTCCTCGGCGCTGTGGGGACCGTGACCGGCAGCAAGTTCCTGATCGAGAGCGACCACGCCCGTGTGCTCGTCGACTGCGGCCTCTTCCAGGGCGTGGCGGAACTGCGCAGGCGCAACTGGCGCGGACTGCCCTGCGACGCCGCGGACATCGAGACGGTCGTGATCACCCACGCCCACCTGGACCACTGCGGCTACCTGCCCCGGCTCGTACGGCACGGTTTCCGAGGGCGTGTCGTCACGACGGAGTACACCGCGCGGCTCATGGAGATCGTGCTGCGCGACAGCGCCAAACTCCAGACGGAGACCGCCCGGCACGCCAACGAGCACGGATGGTCCAAGCACCGCCCCGCGAAACCGCTGTACGACGACTTCGACGTGGACCGCACCCTGAAGCTGATCGACGCGGTGCCGCCCCGCGCGACCACGGACATCGCCACCGGGACCAGTCTCAGCCTGCGGCCGGCCGGGCACATCCTCGGATCGTCCTGGGCCCGGCTCACTCTGGAGGACGGCCGCACCCTGGCCGTCAGCGGTGACCTCGGCCGCCCCGGCCACCCGCTGCTCCTCCCGCCGGAGCCCTTCACCGGAGCCGACGTCCTGCTCATGGAGTCGACCTACGGCAACCGGCGCCACGAGGAGAAGGCCGGACGGACCCACTTCGCCAGTGTGCTCACCCGTACGCTCGCCCGGGGCGGCACCGTCGTCATCCCGGCGTTCGCTCTCGACCGCACGGAGATCCTCCTGCACGAACTCGCCGGACTGCGCCGCGAGGGCGTCCTTCCCGCGGAGGTGCCGGTCTACGTCGACAGCCCCATGGCCCTCGCCGCCCTCGACGTCTACCGTGACGCCATCGCCGCCCGGGCACCCGAACTGCGCCCCGAGGTCATCGTCGCTGGTACGGCCGCTCTGAGCCCCGATCCGTTCCGCGCCGTACGCTCGATCGAGGAATCCGCCGAGCTGAGCCGCTCGGGCGGACCGGCCGTGATCGTGTCGGCCTCCGGAATGGCCACCGGCGGGCGGGTGCTGCATCATCTTCGGCGCCTGCTGCCCGATCCGCGCAACGCCGTCGTCGTGGTGGGCTTCGCCGCCCAGGGCACCCGGGCACGTGACCTCGTCGACGGCGCCAAGGTGCTCAAGATGTTCGGCGAGTACGTCCCGGTCCGCGCCCTCGTCGCCGACGTCCCGCACTTCTCGGCCCATGCCGACGCCGCGCAGATCATCGACTGGCTGCGCGGCGCCCCCGCCCCGAACGTCACCTATCTCGTGCACGGTGAGCCCGAGGCAGCCGCCGCACTGCGCGACCGCATCGACCGCTCCCTGGGTTGGACCGCGGCCGTGCCCCGCTCGGGCGAGCGGGTCCTGGTCCGGTGACATGAGAACCCTGGCCGCGGTTCAAGGGCCCCTGCGGCCCTGTCTACGGGCCGGTCGCCTCATGCGCCGGAGACCAGGGCGGAGTTCGCTGGAGACATGAGGACAACGACACCGATCCGCGAGGGGGAGAGGACCGTGGGTACCAGTCTCACACCGGAGTTCTGGGAGAGGTTCGTGCTCCTGCTGTTCGCGGCGATGGGCGTGACCATCGTCCTCACCGCGTTCTTCGACGCACTCGCGCTGCGGATCGCACGGCGCCGCGCGAAGACGCCGCCCACACCGCCGACCGCACAGGTCCGGCCCCGGCCCGCGGTGAAGCACGACCGCACCCCCGTGCGCCACTGAGAACGCCCGTGAATCGGTGATACCCGCTGCCGGGCGCCGGGCCGCCGAGGCAGCGGAGACCGGGGGGCCTGGCTTCGGAGGGGGCAGGGTCCCCCGGTCGGCTATGCGACGACCGGGTGTTGTCCCACGGCCCGGAGCGGTGCCGCGGGCCGGTCGGAGGAGGGCACGGTCACCACGGGAATCGGGGAGCACCGAAGGCACTCGCGTCCCACGGGGCCGACCGCGGGCAGCAGTCGGTCCGGTCCGAGGCGACTGAGCCCCAGGGCCAGCAGCAAGGCGCCGCGCGCCTGCCGGACCAGGACGCGCGCGGGATCACCCTCCAGCAGGACGGCTCGTACCGCGGGGTCCACGCGGGGGCCGAAGGTCTCCCGGACGGCGTCGGCGAGCAGCTGCGCGGCCCGCTCCCGCTGTGCCGCCGGCGTGGGACGGCCCCGCACACAGGCGTAGGGGGCGAGGGAGGCCGGTGTCCAGGCGTGCACGGCGACGACCTCCGCCCCGAGCCGGGGCGCCTGTTGAGCCGCCCAGCGCAACGCCGCCCGGGACGCCCTGGACCCGTCGACACCCACCACGATGCGGTCGCCGCCGTCGGCGTGCTCCGTCATGGCCGCCTCCCGTAAAGCCGCTCCTGCCGACACGGTGCCCCGGGAGGCCCGGACGCCGCCCGGGCCGGTCGGCACCGCATCGGTGCCGACCGGCCCCTGGTGCGCGCCTGAACACCGTCATGTGCGGTAGTGGCGGTGGTCGTCGCCGTCACCGATGAAGTGCTTCTCGATGACCACCTCGTGCTCGCCGGGCCGCCGGACCACGCCCGGCGTGGCCATGAACGCGATCAGGCCCAGTACGCCGGCGGCCATCAGGAAGAAGCCGACGACGAAGGAGCTGTACCCGAACACCAGGCAGGCACCCAGGACGGCGGCTCCGATCAGCAGGAGAGGAACCATGACTTTCTCCACTCTTCTGTGCGCCCGAAAAGGGGGTCACAACGTCCGCAGCCAGTCGCCGGCCACGCCGTTCAGGGCCTGTTCGGCCGACTGGAGCCGGGCGTCGTCGAGCCGGTTCGTCAGGCGGTCGACCACGCCGACGACTCCGTCCACCCGCCCTGTGGTGCGCAGGGCGATGGACTTCTCGCTGCGTCGTTCCAACTCCCCGGCGAGGGTCACGACACCGTTGCGGACGGAGACATCGATGTTCTGCGGCGCCAGCCACAGGGTGTTGAGGAGAACCTCCTGCTCCACGGCCCGGCGGATCTCCTCGTCGCTGCGCAGGAACACCTCGAGGAGGTCGCGGCGGGTCACGATGCCGACGAGCCGGTCCTCCTCGTCCACGACGGGCAGCCGTTCGACGCGACGACGGACCATGAGCCGGGCGGCTTCGGGAACGGTGTCGTCGGCCCGCACGGTCACGGCGGGCGCCGACATGAGTGCGCCGGCTGTCCGGGCACGGCTCTTCGCCACGGACCGGCGGACACCGCGGCGCAGCCGGCCGAGCCATGAGCGGGCCTGCGAGCCCTGGGCCTGCCGGAGCATCAGGTCCGTCTCCGAGACCACCCCGAGGACCTTGCCGTCGCCGTCGACGACCGGCACCCCGCTGATGCGGTGCTCACCCAGCACGCGGGCGACTTGCTTGAACGGGGTTCCGCGGTCGACGGTGACTACCTCCCCGACCATCACAGAGCCGATCTTCGTGGCTTTCATGGTGTGTCCTCCTTCGCTGCTTCATGTGCAGCGTCCGGCCGGAGCCGGATCCGGCCCAGGGGCTGAGCGGGCAGGCCGGCGGGCCGAGCGGCACTGGCGAGCGGGCGCTTGTTCCCCCTGCCCCGCGCGAGGGCCGAACGGCCCCTGGCAGAGTCCGCTCACCGGCGCGACGGTGAAGGTGGAGCCTTGTGCCGCACACCCGTGCGGTCCGACGAAAGGTGGTGGGGACGATGGAGCTGCCCCTGGTCGTGGGAGTCGACGGATCGGACTCGAGCCTGGTCGCGCTCGACTGGGCCGCGGACGAAGCGGCCCGGCAGGGCCTGCCGCTGCGGCTGGTGTATGCCTCCTTGTGGGAGCGATACGAGGATGTGGTCCCGGCCAGGGATCTCGACCGTCCGTCCGAGCAGGTGATGGCGGAGAACATCGTGGGGACCGCCGTGGAGCGCGTCCAGCGGCGCAGTCCCGAGGTGAAGGTGTCCGCGGACGTGGTTCCCGAGGAAGCGGCGGACGCGCTGTTGCGTGCGGGCCACGACGCCTCCGCGCTGGTGACGGGTTCGCGTGGACGCGGCGAGCTGAAGGGCCTGCTGCTCGGTTCGGTGGGTCTGACCGTGGCAGCCCGGGCACACTGCCCGGTGATCGTGGTCCGGGGCGACAAGGCCGGTGTGGAGGGATCGCACGAACGGATCCTGCTCGGGGTGGGTGAACCCGCGTCCGGCGCCGAGGCCGTGCGGTTCGCCTTCCGCGAGGCCGCGGCGCGCGGCGGCGTACTCGACGTCGTACGCGCCTGGCGCTGCCCGGCGCACGAGAGCGCCGACGAGCCCCGGCTGGCCGAGGACCCGGCGCATCTCCACGAGGAGCGTGCAGTGGCGCAGCTCGACGCCCTGTTGCACGACGCGGTGGCCGACCACCCCGGAGTCCAGGTGAGTCGTCACACGGTGGAGGGCCCGGCCCGCAAGGTGCTGCTGAACCGCACCGCCGCCGCTGACCTCGTGATCGTCGGAGCCCGCCGCCGTACCGGTCACTTCGGCCTGCAACTGGGCCGCGTGAGCCACACGCTCCTGCACCACGCGCACTGCCCGGTGGCGATCGTGCCCCAGCAGGTGTGACCCGGCGTCGCCTCACCGACCCACCCGATGCGCCCGGGCGTCCGCGGTCGGCCTGACGGCGCAGGCCGGACCGGGTGACGGATGGCCACCGGGCACTGCCGGGGCCGGACGGCCCTCGGACAGACCCAGGCAGCCCATACCGGCCGAGGGCGCTGGACGCGAGGCTGGCCATGACAGGCAGTTCGCGTGGGGGTGAGGTGTACGTCATGATGCTCGCGCCGGTGATCGTGGGGGTGGACGGGTCCGCCGAGAGTCTCGCCGCGGCGGAATGGGCCGTGCGTGAGGCGGAGCGCCGCGGCCGGAGGCTGCGGCTGGTGCACGCCTGGGAGCGGGGACCGCGTCCTGTCGGGGAGTCTTCGACGGGCGCGGTGCAGCGCCACCTGGCACGGCGCGTACTGCGACAGGCGGAGGACCGTGTCCGTGCGGCGAGCCCCGGCACGCGCGTCGACGACGAGCAGGCCCGGGGCCCGGCCACCGAGGTGCTGCTGCTCGCGGCCGCACAGGCGGACCTGCTGGTGCTGGGGTCGCGCGGCCTGAGCGGTTTCACGGGCTTCCTCGTGGGATCCGTCGCGTTGGGCGTGATCGCCGAGGCCGAATGTCCCGTGGTGCTGGTCCGGGCCGGTGAGGTTGCCGCGGACGAGCATCTGCCCGCGGCGGACGGCAGCGCGTCCACGCGCACCGGCTGTCGCGACGTGGTGGTGGGTGTCGATGTCGCCGACCCGAGTGAGGAGACGATCGAGTTCGCCTTCGGCGAGGCCCGGCTGCGGGGCGCCCGGCTGCGTGCGGTGTATGCCGGGCAGCCCGGCGGACCGCGCGGTCCGCAACACCACGGATCCACCCCTGCCGCCCCGCGCGCACTCCTCGACGATCTGCTGAGGCCGTGGCGGGAGAAGTACCCCGACGTCGAGGTCCTGGCGACGGCGGCCACAGGCCGGGCACGGTCCGTGCTGGTGCGCGCCGCGTCCGGTGCCTCCCTCCTCGTCGTCGGTCACCGGCTCGCCGACCGGCCCGTGGGACCCCGAACCGGTTCCGTCACCCACGCGGCCGTCCACCACGTCGACTGTCCGGTCGCCGTGGTCCCGCACCACTGAGAGCACGACAGAAAGGGAGTGACCGCCGTGTACTGGAACCACCACGACATGACGGGCTGGGACTGGTTCGCCACATCGGTCGGCACGGTCCTGTTCTGGGCCCTGCTCGTCACGGTCGCCGTGCTGCTGCACCGATCCCTGACCGGTGCTCCGCAGCAGCCGCGCACCCACGTCCCGCCGACCCCCGAGCAACTGCTCGCCGAGCGCTTCGCCCGGGGCGAGATCGACGAGGAGGAGTACCGGCGGCGTCTGTCCGTGCTGGCCTCCGACGACGTGGGCCTCACCAAATCCTGAAAGGGGTGCGCCCCATGCAGGTGTCTCCGTACGACGAGAGGACCGTCACGGAACTGGTCACGGCCGCGACGGCCGCTCCTTCGCTGCACAACGCCCAGCCGTGGCACTTCTGCTGGCGCTCCGCCGGACGCGTCCTCGAACTGCGTGCCGACCTCGGCCGCGCGATGCCCCGCACCGACCCCGACCACCGGGCCCTGCACCTCGGCTGCGGCGCGGCCCTGTTCAACCTCCGAGTGGCCGCGGCACACCGGGGCCTGGAGAGCCACCCCCGGCTGCTGCCCGATCCGTCCGACCCGTACCTGCTCGCCACGGTCCGGGTCGGCGGCACCGGCCCGCCCGACCGCGAAGTGTCCGCACTGTTCCCGGCGATCGAGCGGCGCCACACCAGCCGTCATCCGTTCGCGGACCGGCCGATACCGGCCGACGTGCAGCAGGCGCTGCGGGCCGCCGCCGCCCAGGAGGGCGCACAGCTCGTCTTCCCCGGTGTCTGGCACCTGGAGGCACTGCTGGACCACGTCCGGGACGCCGAAGGACGCGACACCCTGGAACCCGGGCGCCTCGCTGACATGCAGCGCTGGACGCACCGGGACCAGCGGACCGGCGACGGGATCCCGGAATACGCTTTCGGACCGCGCGTGGGCTCCGGCCGGGCCCCGGTTCGGGACTTCGCGGGTCGCCGGCACGTTCCCGGCCGCCCCACGGCCGCCTTCGAGGCCGCCCCGAACCTCGCGCTCCTGGGCACCGGCCGCGACCGCCCCGCCGACTGGCTGCGGGCAGGGCAGGCGCTGGAGCGGGTCCTGCTGCTGGCCACACTGAACGGACTGGCCACGGCCCTCAGTTCACACGCCCTGGAAGAGCCCGACCTGCGCGAGCTGGCCCGGGACCCCGCATCCGGCATGGGGTTCGTGCACATGGTGCTGCGCCTCGGCTACGGCACCCCCGGCACCGCATCGCCCCGCCGGCCCGTGTCCGAGGTGCTCGACCTGATGTGAGTGGTGGCGTGGGCCGAGCGGACCTGCCGGACCAGGACCAATGGCGGGGGAAAGGGACCTGTGGCCGCTCACCGGGGTGGATGCGGCGGAGAAGGATCGAAGCAGGAGGGAACTTCCGCAGCACTGCGGGCACTGCGGGCACTGCGGGCACTGCGGAGAACCAGGAGTAGAGCAATGTCGAGGTCGCAGAGCAGGCGAGGCACAGCCCGCTGCCGCTGCGCGACTCGGCCTGTCGAGGCCGGCGGCCCCGCTGCGCATGCCCGCGAGGGCTGATCCGTGCGTACGGCCTTGGGAAGGCACACCATGAACCGCTTCCACGTCGACTCCGAGGTCGGCCGGCTCCGCCAGGTGATCCTGCACCGACCCGGACTCGAACTGTCCCGGCTGACCCCGCGCAACGTCGACGCGCTCCTCTTCGACGGCATCCTGTGGGCCGAGCGGGCCCGCGAGGAGCACGACGCCTTCGCCCGGGTACTGCGTGACCACGGGGCCCGGGTGCACTACTTCGCTGAGCTGCTGGCCCAGACCCTGGACGTGCCGGACGCCCGCGACTGGCTGCTCGAACGGGTCGTCACCCCCGCGACCGTCGGCCCGGCGCTGGTCGATCCCGTGCGCCGGCTCTGCACGGAAGCGGACGGGGAGACCCTCGCGGACTACCTGATCGGCGGAATCCTCAAGAGCGACCTGAGGATCGCCGCGCCGCGCAGTCTGCTGTGGAGCGCCCTGGACGTGGACGACTTCGTGCTCACCCCGCTGCCCCGGCACCTCTTTCCGCGGGACACCTCCTGCTGGGTGTACGACCGTCTGTCGGTCAACCCGATGGCCGTGCCCGCCCGGCGCCGCGAGAGCCTGCACGCCCAAGCCGTCTACCGCTTCCATCCCATGTTCGCCGCCCTCGCGACCCCGCCGCTCCTGGAAGGCCCGGTCGGTACCCTCGAAGGCGGGGATGTCCATGTCCTCGGCAACGGAGCCGTCATGGTCGGCATGGGGGAGCGGACCACCGCACAGGCCGTGGAGAACCTGGCGTCCCGGCTGTTCACCACAGGCACGGCACAGCGACTGCTCGCGGTCCAACTGCCTCCGACCCGGGCGCACCTGCACCTCGACACCGTGCTCACCATGGTCGACCGGGACGCCTTCACCATCGCTCCGGGTCTCGCGGACTCCCTGCGCTCCTGGACGCTCGCCCCGAGCTCCGCGCTCGCCACCGGGTTCGACGTCAGGCCGAACTTCGACCTGGCCACAGCACTGTCCGAAGCCCTCGGCCTGGACAAGGTGCGCATGCTCTCGGCACCCCCGGACATCCGGGGCGCCGAGAGCGAACAGTGGGACGACGGCAGCAACTTCCTCGCCGTCGCCCCCGGCGTGATCGTCGGCTACGAGCGCAACGTCACCACCAACACCCACCTGCGCCGGCAGGGCATCGAGATCGTCACCATCAGCGGCGCCGAACTCGGGCGCAGCCGAGGCGGACCGCGCTGCATGAGCTGCCCGATCGAGCGCGACGCGGCCGGGTGACGGAGTGGAGGGGGACATCATGCTTCGCGGCCCGGTTGAAGGCGCACAGGCGTACAGGCACCGAAGAGCCCCGGCTCACCGGTCGCCACCTCGCGCTGATCTTCCTCGGTCCTGGCGACACTCATGTCGGAGTCAAGGAGTCCGTCGCAGACACCGCCCGCGTTCTCGGCCGGATGTTCGACGCGGTCGCCTACCGCGGTACGGCCCACACGCTTGTCACGGACCTCGCCACGCACGCGGGTGTTCCCGTCTGCAACGGCCTGACCGATGCCACGCACCCCACCGAGAGCCTGTGCGACGTGTTCACCATGCGCGAGCACTGCCGCAAACCTCTGACCGACATCGCCTACTGCTACCTCGGCGACGCCCGCAAAAACATGTCGAGACCGCCGTCCGCGGCGCCGACTTCCTGTACACCGACGTCTGGGTCTCCATGGGCGAACCGGCCGAGGCGTGGGGCGAGCGGAAGCGAGATGGGGGTCCCCCGGCCGAAAGCCGGGGGAGGACCGACCTCCCGCTGCCGTACCAGGTCGACGACAAGGCGCTCGCGCTGACTGGCAACCCTGACGTCCGGTTCATGCACTGCCCGTCTGACCTGCACGACTGCGGCACCCGTCTCGGCCGGGACGTCCTGCACAACCACGGCGTGGACGCACGGGAGATCACCGACGCCGTCTTCTCGTCCCCCGCCTCGATCGTCTTCGATCAGGCGGAGAACCGGCTGCACACCGTCAAGGCCGTTCTCGTCGCCACATTGGAGGACTGAACCATGCGCATCGTCGTCGCTCTCGGCGGCAACGCCCTGCTCCGCCGTGGCGAACGCCCCGACGCGGAGGTTCAGATCGCCGACATCGACCGGGTGGCCACGGCGATCGCCGCCCTCGCCATCGACCACGAGGTCGTCCTCACCCACGGCAACGGCCCCCAGATCGGCCTGCTCGCCCTGGAAAGCGCCACCGACCCGGCCCTGAGCGCCTCCTACCCGCTCGACCTCCTCGGCGCCCAGACCCAGGGCATGATCGGCTCCCTGCTGCTGCGCGGCCTGTACGACACCCTGCCGGGGCACCGCATCGCAGCGCTGGTCACCCACACGGTGGTCCGGGCGGACGATCCGGCTTTCCAGCGGCCGACGAAGTTCATCGGTCAGGTGTACCCGCAGGACGTGGCGGGCAGGCTCGCGCGTGACCATGGCTGGCGGGTCGCCGAGGACACGACCGGCTGGCGGCGCGTGGTCGCCTCACCGTTGCCCGAGCGGATCGTGGAGACGGACACCATCCACGACCTCCTGGCCGGCGGCACCCTCGTGATCTGTGCCGGCGGCGGCGGCATCCCCGTGATCGCGGACACCGACACCGGCTCTCTCACCGGGGCGGAAGCCGTCCTCGACAAGGACCTCACGGCCGCCCTGCTCGCCGAGGACCTCAAGGCGGACTTCCTCCTCGTCCTCACCGACGTACCCAACGTCTACGCCCACTACGGCACTCCTCGACAGAAACCGCTCCACGACGCCACCCCCACCACCTTGCGCCACGGGTACTTCGACGCCGCCTCGATGGGTCCCAAGACCGAGGCCGCCGCCCGCTTCGTCGAACGCACCGGCGGCCTGGCGGCCATCGGCTCCCTGGACGCCGCGTACGAGATGCTGCACGGCCGCGCGGGCACGCTGGTCCGCCCGGACCTGCCCGTTGTCGGATGAGCAGTGCGGTGCGCGCGCGGTCGCATCCCCGAGCCGACGGTCAGGCGGCGCGGAACGGGGGCCAAGGGCCACAAGCAGCCGCCGAGCATGCCCATCCGGCTCTGAAGGCGGCCTCAAGGGGCAGCGCGGTTATGTCTCCCGCGACGCCGACGGCGCAGTCGGCAGCGAAGTGACGCGTTCAGTTCGGCCAGGGCGCCTTCGTCCGGACGTCGGTATCCCCTGGGCGACACTCATGGCGACGCCTCACGGCGCAAGTGAGAAGTAGTTCTCCTCTTCCTGTATGAAGTGCAGGCGCAGCACGGTGTGCAGCCCGTACAGGCAGGCGCGCAGGTCGTCGAGTTGCTCCGGGTCCAGTTCGCCGTCCGGTCCCGCGAGCGTGAGGTGGGTGGCGATCCTCCGGGAGAGGCGGTCGATCTCGGAGTGCGCGCGGCTCATGGTGGCCGTCGCCTCGGGACCGCCGAGCGTCGGGGCGAGCGCCGGATACAACTCGTGCTCCTCGGCGTACTCGTGCGGCAACAGCCGTTCGGTGAGCAGCCGGTGCACGTCGGCCACGGCGGCGAGGGACTTCGGCCCGCTGTCGTCGGTCAGCCGGTCGGCCGCTTCCCGTACAGCGTCGAGGACGTCCCGCAGGTCGTCGTGCTCGCTCGCGAAGCGGTGGATGAGGGCCTCGGTCGCGGGAGTCAGGGCCGGCCTGCCCGCGCGGTCGTCGCGCAGCACACGCAGTGCGTTGAGGATCACCGCGACGTCGATGCCCTCCTGGAGCAGGGCACCCAGGGCCGGCGGCAGCACACCGCACGCCGCCGCGGCCATCGCGGCCAGCGACAGTGCCATGCCGCCCAGCGCGCTCTGCACGGCGATGCGCCGGGACCGGACGGCGATGGCGACGGCGTCGGCCAGGCGGTCCACCCGGTCGGTGGTCAGGACGACGTCGGCGGCCTCGGAGGAAGCCGTGGCCCCTCGGGCGCCCATCGCCACCCCGATGTCCGCGGCGGCGAGGGCGGGCGCGTCGTTGACACCGTCGCCGACCATCACGGTGACCGCACGCCCCCGTTCGGCGCGTACCGCGGCGACCTTGCCGGCAGGCGTGAGACCGGCTCGCACATCGTCCAGGCCGAGCACGGCACCGACCTCGCGCGCGGGTTCGCGACGGTCGCCGGTGAGCATCACCAACCGGTCGACGCCCGCAGCGCGCAGCCGTCGCAGCGTACGGGACGCGTCCGAGCGCAGCGGATCCCGCAGCAGGACGGCGCCGACAGGCATGGTGTCCACCGTCAGCCAGGCGACGGACGCCCCGTCGAGCACGGCACGGTTGTCCACCGAGCGGGCCCAGGACGGCCGTTCGGCGCCGTCGCTGAGACGCCCCACGCCCATCCGACGCCCGGCAACGGTGCCGACCGCACCGCGGCCCGGTTCCTCGGACACGTCCGCCGGCACCGACAGCCGCAGCCCGCGCCGCCTTGCCTCCTCCACCACGGCCTGGGCGAGGACGTGCGGGGAGTACTGGTCGAGTGAGGCCGCCAGGCGTAGCACCTGGGCCGACTGCCAGCCGGGCGCGGCGACCACGTCCAGCACCCGCGGGCGGCCGCCGGTGAGGGTGCCCGTCTTGTCGAGCAGCAGGGTCCGGGCGCGGCCGAGGTTCTCCAGCGCCCCTCCGTCACGGACCACGACCCCGAGGCGGGAGGCCCGTGACAGACCCGAGACGACGGCGACCGGAGCCGCCAGCAACAGCGGACAGGGCGTGGCGACGACCAGGACCGCCACGGCCCGGACGGCGGAACCGCTGAGCAGCCAGGCCAGCCCCGCGACCACGACCGAGAGCGGCAGGAACCAGGCCGCGTAACGGTCGGCCAGCCGCACCACGGGGGCCGACTCGGCGCCCGCCTCCTGGGCCAGCCGCACGATCCCCGCATAGGTGCTGTCCTGCTCCCGGGCGGTGGCGCGCAGTTCGAAGGCGCCGCCCGCGTTGACCACCCCGCTGCGCACCGGCTCTCCCTGGGCGCGCCGCACCCCGAGGGACTCACCGGTGAGCGCGGACTCGTCCAGGACGGCCGGCTCCCCCGCCACCAGGCCGTCCACGGCCACCACCTCTCCCGGCCCCACCACCAGCAGGTCGCCGGCCTCGACCTCGGCCGACGGCACGGTACGCACCTCCTCGCCGACGCGCAGCCGGGCGGTGCGGGGGGCGCGTTCCAGCAGCGCGCGCAGATCGCGCGAGGCCCGCCGCTGCGCCGCCGACTCCAGAGCACGGCCCGAGGCGAGCATCAGCGCGATGAGCGCGCCCGCCAGGTACTCGCCCACGGCGAGGGTGCCGCCCAGAGCCAGCACGGCGATCAGGTCCACGCCCGCGTGTCCGCGCCGCAGCGCGTCCAGCACCCAGCCGACGGCCGGGAGGACGGCGGCGACCGTGCCGAGACCCCAGCACAGATCGGCCAGTCCGGCGGCGCCGACGAGCCGGCAGACGACACCGGCGGCGAGCGCGGCAGCCGTGACGACGAGGAGAGCGCTCTCAAGCCCCGGTGGCCGGAGCAGCCGGCGCAGCGGACGCCTCGCATCGGTACGGCCCATGACAGTCCCCTTCGCCGGGCTCAGTCGTGCGGGACGACGGCGACGGGGCACGGGACGTGGTGCAGGGCCGCGTGCGCGACCGGCCCGAGCTTCCAGGAGAGCGGAGCCGGATGCCGCCTTCGGCCCACCACGGTGAGCGCGCTGTGGGCCGAGGCAGTCAGCAGCACGTGCGCGGCGGTTCCCCTGGCCACCTCATAGGTGACGGCGACCGTGGGGAACCGCTCCCGCCACGGTGCCACGGCGGCGGCGAGACGGGCCTGTTCGTCCACTTCGTAGCCCTCGTCCGGATGCGTGCCACGGGGGTGGGCCACCAGGGACGACAAAGGCAGCGCCCGAACCGCGCGCACTCGCGCTCCCCGTGCCTCGGCCGCGGTGAAGCCGAACTCCAACAGGGGATCGGAGGCCGCCCCCGCCTCCCGCACCCCGACGACGATCTCGTACCGCTCGGCGTCGTCGGTGTCCTGCGCCCGCACCGCCACCACGGGACACCGGGCCAGACCCAGAACGTGCAGGCTGACGGAGCCCAGGAAGAAGCTTGCGATCGAACCGTGCCCGCGGGAGCCGAGCACCAGCATGGCAGCTGTGCCGCCGAGGTCCACGAGGGCCTTCGAGGCGGGTGCGGACACGAGCTCGGTGGTCACCTTCAGGTCGTCGTGGCGGTGCAGCAGCTCGGCCTCCATGCGCTCGAGCACCTCACCGCCGTAGCGCTGCTTGCTGAGAGCTTCCTGGGCGATGGGCGTAGCGAGCGGCTGAGTGGTCCAGGAGTGCAGCAGCAGGACGGGCAGCCGCCGCTCCACGGCCGAACGGGCCGCCCACCACGCGGCGGTGACACTCGCGGGGGAGCCGTCGAGCCCGACGACGACAGGTCCCTTCACTCCGGATCCGGTCATGGCGCACCTCCGGTGCTCGGTGCGGCGCAAGAGCGTCGCGCATCTGCCTCCCACCCCAAGGGTCGTCGTCCCTCGTCCGTCGAGGCAGGGCCGGACGGTGTGCTCCTCGGGCCCATACGGCCCACTGCGGTGCCGTCCCGTCGAGCGGAGGCTGGAGCCGTGGACGCCGGACGGGGCCGGCCAATGGTGAATCGCCTGGCCCCGGCCGCTCGATACTGCCGTCGTCCCGTGGGGCGGAGACAGCCGGACAAGGGAAGGGGAGGGCCGTCATGAGTGGTCCGGTCGTTGTGGGAGTCGACGGGTCGTCGAGCCTGGCCGCCGTGGAGGCCGCGGCGAGGCAGGCCGAGCGGTTGGGCACGGGGCTCAGGCTGACCCACGCCCTGACCTGCTCGTCGACGCACCTCCCGCCCGGCGTGCCGCCCTGGGACCGGGACGGGGCCGCGACACGTGCCAGGCTCACGGGCCCGCTGACCGAGGCCCGGCGAGCGGCCCGGCGTATCGCCCCCGGGGTGGCCGTCACGCAGGACGTCCTGGTCGGTGAGCCTTCGGCCGTACTGGAATCGGAGTCACGTACAGCGTCGCTCACCGTTGTGGGCGGCAGTCCGGTGGCCGGGGTCGGCGGTCGTCTCCGGGCCTCTGTCGCCGGACGGCTCGCCGCCCGCAGCCGTGGCCCGCTGCTCGTGATTCGGGGCAGGAGCGACCCGGACGGCCCAGTGGTAATCGGTGACGACGCGTCACGTGAGGCGGCCGAGTTCGCTTTCTCGGAGGCCACCCGACGCGGCACCGACCTGGTCGTCCTGCACTCGCGCACCAGGACCGCACGATCGCTGTCCGCGCTGCGGAAGAAGCATCCCCACGTCGTCGTCCACGAACGTCGGACGAGCTCCTGGACCGGGCACGCCCTCGTCGAGGCGAGCGGCACCGCCCAACTCGTGGTGATCGGGGCCCGGCACACCGTCGCTGACACGCTGCGGGTCTCCGCCGCCCGGACCCTCGTCGACCACGCGCACTGCCCCGTCGCCGTGATCCCGCACCGGAAGACGTGACCGTGGACGGCCCGACCGCCGCGCAGACCGAGCCGATCCCGCCGCGGGCGGACGCCTTGGACGCTCATCTGTTGACCCCGGCCCAGTCGGCGGCAGGCCTCGACGTCGACCCGCGCGTCGGCCTGAACTCCCGGGAGGCCGCCGAACGCCTCGCCGTCCACGGCCCGAACCAGTTGGCCGAACCCGCCCGGCGGCCGGAATGGCTGAAATTCCTGGACCAGTTCCGCAACTGGCTCATCGGAATTCTGATCATCGCGGCCGTGGTCGCCGGAGCGATCGGCGACATCAGGGACGCACTGGTGATCACCGTCGTCCTGCAGATCAACGCGGTCCTCGGCTACCTCCAGGAGCGGCGTGCCGAGCGGAGCCTGGAGGCGTTGCGCCGGATGCTGGTGCCGACCGCCAGGGTTCGCCGCGACGGCATGGAGCGGCTGGTGGAGGCGGACGCCCTGGTGCCCGGGGACGTGGTCCTGCTGGAGGCGGGCGACCGGGTGCCGGCCGACGGGCGGCTGATCGTCGCGCAGACGGTGGAGGCAGCCGAGGCGGCCCTGACCGGCGAGTCCCTGCCGGTCGCCAAGAGCACTGCCGTCACCGGCCCGGTGCCGCTGGCCGAGCGGACCGGCATGCTGTTCATGAACACCGCGCTCACTCGCGGCCGTGCCGAGATGATCGTCACGGCTACCGGCATGCGCACCGAACTCGGTTCCATAGCCGCGGCGTTGCGTGCCGACGCGGAACCACCCAGCCCGCTCCAGGTCCAGTTGGACAGCCTGGGCCGACGGCTCGCCCTGGTCAGCGGGGTCGCGGTCGTCGCCTACGCGCTCGTCGCCCTGATCCGGGGCGAGAGCCTCGCGGACATTGCGCTGCGTGCCGTCGCCCTGGCCGTGGCGGCGATCCCCGAAGGACTGCCGGCCGTCCTGGCGCTGACGCTGGCACTCGGTGTGTACCGCATGGCCCGCCGCGGAGCCATCGTGAAACGACTGGCCTCGGTGGAGTCGCTGGGCTCGGCCACGGTCGTGTGCAGCGACAAGACCGGGACCCTGACCCTCAACGAGATGACCGTACGGGCTCTTTGGGCCGGCGGACGTCTGCACGAGGTCACCGGCGAGGGCTACGGCACGAAAGGCGTGGTGCGAGGTGCCGAGGCGACGTCGCTGTCCGCGCTCCTGCCGTTCGCCCTCTGCAACGACGCGCACCTTACCGACGACGGCTTCGTCGGTGATCCCACCGAGGCCGCTCTGGTCGTCCTCGCGGCGAAGGCGGGCCTGGACGCCGACGGGCTGCGGGCCGAACTGCCGCGCACCGGCGAACTGCCCTTCGACGCGGCCACCAAGTACATGGCCACCTTCCACACCGAACCGGACGGTCGTACGCGTGTCTACGTCAAGGGTGCCGTGGACGTGCTGCTGGGGCTGTGCTCCGAGGTGGTGACCGAGGACGGCGTGAGCGAACTGGACGACCGGTGCCGCGGCGAGGTGCTGGACGTGACCCGGCAACTGGGCGGCTCGGGACTGCGCGTCCTCGGCGCCGCCACGGCCCTCGTGGACGGTGTGTCCGATCAGGTGTCGCTGACCGGCCTGACCTTGGTGTCCGTCGCCGGAATCGCCGATCCACCGCGCGCGCAGGCACGGGACGCGATCGCCCTGTGCCGCACGGCGGGGGTGACCGTCAAGATGATCACCGGCGACCACGCGGACACCGCGGAGGCCGTCGCGCGCGAACTGGACATCGACGGGGACGTGGTGACGGGGGCGGAGCTGGACCGGATGACACCGGAAGAGCTCTCCCGACGCATCGACGACATCGGTGTGTTCGCCCGCGTCGTCCCGGAGCACAAGGTGGCCATCGTGCGGGCGCTGTCCGAGCGGGGCCATGTCGTCGCCATGACCGGTGACGGCGTCAACGACGCGGCAGCGCTGCGGGCCGCACACATCGGCGTGGCCATGGGAGTCACCGGGACCGACGTGGCCAAGGAAGCCGCCGACATGGTGCTCACCGACGACGACTTCTCCACGATCGTGCGTGCCGTGCGGGAAGGGCGCGCCATCTACGCGAACATCGTCAAGTTCGTCCGCTTCCAGCTGGCCACCAACATCGGCGCCATCCTGACCCTGCTGGGTGCTGCGGCGGCCGGACTGCCCGCGCCCCTCACCGCGGCCCAACTCCTGTGGATCAACATCATCATGGACGGGCCGCCGGCCATGGCACTGGCGGTCGACCCGGCCGAGGACGACGTGATGCGACACCCGCCGAGGGACTCCGGCGAGCGGATCCTGGACGCCCGCCGCCTGATCACGATCGGCAGGGCCGGCGCCGTCATGGCCCTCGGCACCGTCGGTCTGCTGGCCTTCGCCCGGCCGTGGGCCGGTACCGACACCGCGCTGACGATGGCGTTCACCGCGTTCGTCCTGTTCCAGCTCTTCAACTCGTTCAACGCCCGCGCCGACCAGGGCCCGTTGTTCGGTCGTCACCAACTGCGCAACCGCACTTTGTGGTGGTGTCTGGCGGGCGTCCTCGTCGTACAGATCGCCGCCGTCCATCTGCCCTGGGCACGCGAGGTATTCGGCACGCAGCCGCTCGACCCGGTCCAATGGGCCCTGTGCCTGGGGACCGCAGCCACGGTGCTCCTGGTCGAGCTCCTCGTGCGCGGAGTCAAGCGGCTCGTGCACTGACGACGGACGGTGAAGGTGCGTGCCTCGGTCGTCTCATCTCCCTCGCTCACGGTCGCACTCCATTCGGCCGGGCCCAACAGGTCCTGCGGAAGGGGCCGTTCAGCCCACCGGCCCCAGACCTTCGGCCTGCGGCGCTGCTGCCCTGAGGCGAGCAGATTGGACGTGCAAGGAACAAGCGAACGCACCGACTCCCGAAAGGATCACGACCATGGCTGTCCACGACACCCCGCACCGACACGCAGGTTTCCGGTTCCCGTCGCTGCGGAGGACGGGAACGGCCGACGCGGCCGTCACGACCACGGCGACCAGCGCGTACGTACTCGCCGGACTGCGGCTGCTGACCGGGTTCGTCTTCCTGTGGGCGTTCCTGGACAAGACGTTCGGCTTCGGCTACGCGACCCCGTCCGGCAAGGGCTGGATCGACGGCGGCTCGCCGACCAAGGGCTTCCTGAGCGGCGTCGCCGCGGGCCCGATGGAGTCCACGTTCCACGCGTGGGCAGGGGACGCCTGGGCCGACTGGCTCTTCATGCTCGGTCTGCTGGGCGTCGGCCTGGCCCTGATGGCCGGGATCGGCCTGCGGCTCGCCGCTGTCGCCGGCACCGCCATGATGGCGCTGATGTGGATCGCGGAGTGGCCGCCTGCCAAGCACCTTTCGGACGGCTCACCGAGCATGTCGACGAACCCGTTCGTGGACTACCACCTGATCTACGCCGTCGTCCTCATCGCCCTGGCGGCCGCGGGCGCCGGTGCGGTCTGGGGGCTGGGCAAGGTGTGGGCCCGCCTGCCCTTCGTCAGCCGCAACCGCTGGATGCAGTGACCCCGCAACGGCACGGCGGGTCCCGGCCGGGGCCCGCCGTGTCACGCCCGGTGGGGCCGGTCGGCCGGCTTCCGGGACCAGCGGCCCCTGCCTCGCCGAACCTGACCGCACGACGCTGGAGACAGACATCCAGATCAGGAGGCAGAATCATGGTCCGCACCGTTGTCGCAGGTCTCGACGGCTCCGCCGAAAGCCGCGCGGCCGCCGAGTGGGCGGCCCGCGAAGCCGCCTCGCGCGGCCTGCCGCTGAAGCTGGTCCACGTCTCGGAGCCCGTTCCGGAGCCGATGGCCCAGGCACCGCTCCTCGGCGGTGAGACCTTGCAGTACTGGAGTGAGAAGGTCCCACGAGACGCGGCGGACGGCATCCGCCTGCGGCATCCGGGCCTCGAAGTCGACATGCAGGACGTGGCAGGCCGGCCGGCCGAAATCCTGGCGGAGGCGGGAAGGGACGCCGAACTGCTGGTGCTCGGCTCGGGCAGGCTCAGCGGGATCAGCGGGTTCCTGCCCGGTTCCGTCGGCCTGGCGGTCGTGGCGCATGCCGAGCGGCCGGTCGTCCTGGTCCGTGCCGGGGAACAGGCCGCCGACGAGCACGAGCCGGACCCCGTGGGCGTCCCGTCGCCGGGCACCGCGTTCCGCCCCGTCGTGCTGGGCCTCGACGTCGACGACCCCGATGACTCGATGATCGAGTTCGCCTTCGAGGAGGCCGCCCGACGCGAGACCGCCCTACGGGCCGTCTCCGCCTGGAACCTGCCGCCGTACTACGTGTACGGCCTCTCCCTCGACCCGCAGTACCACGACGAGATCACCCGCCAGAAGGCCGCCCGGCTGAGCGAGGTCCTGCGCCCCTGGCGGCAGAAGTATCCGTCGGTCGAGGTGACCGAGGTGTCCCGTCCCGACAGCCCGGGCCGCCAGCTGGTCGACGCGTCCCGCGAGGCCTCCCTGGTCGTCGTGGGCCGCCGGGTCCGGCGCAGGTCCGTCGGCGCCCACATCGGACCCGTCACCCACGCGGTCCTGCACCACTCCGCCGTCCCGGTCGCCGTGCTCCCGCACCACTGACGCCGAGCGTGGTGGGGCTCGCCCGGGTCCCGGGCCGGCCCCGAGGCGCGGTCACCGAGGGCCGACCGGCCCTCACATCACCGCCGCTCAGCCCATGGGCCCCCGCCCCGTTCCGCTGGACGCTCGAAGTGCACAGAGACCTGGAGGAGAGCCGCGATGAAGAACGAAACGCTCAGCGGTCCCCGGACCCATGCCCTGCTCGCGGACGGCACCATCGTGTGCATCCGCCCCGTGGCGGCGGCCGACCACGACCAGCTGCAGGGCCTGTACGAGGAGATGTCCCCGGAGAACCTGCGCCTGAGGTTCTTCGCGGCGAGCCGACGCTCCGCCGAGATGGCCGCCGACCGCGCCTGCGCCACACCTCACGTCGGCTACCGTGCCCTGCTCGCCGAGCGGTCCGGACAGGTGATCGGCCTCGCCGAGTACGACACCGGAGGTACCGGAACAGCGGCCGAGATCTCCATCGCGGTCGCCGACGGACTGCACCACCGCGGCGTGGGCACGCTCCTGCTCGAGCACCTGGTCTCCGCGGCCCGCGCGGACGGCGTCACCTCCTTCACCGCCGACGCCCTGAGCGAGAACCAGGAAGTGCTGCGTCTCTTCGCCGACCTCGGTCTGCGCACGGCCCGGCGCTTCGAGGGACCGGAAGTGCGCTGCACCATCGCGCTCGACGAGGACGACACCTATCTGACGGCGGTGGAGGAGCGTGGTCGGGCCGCCGATGTCGAGAGCCTGCGCCCCTTGCTGCGGCCGGGCGCGGTCGCCGTGGTCGGCGCCGGCCGCAAGCCGGGCTCCGTGGGCCGCGCCGTCCTGCACCAGCTGAAGGCCGGTGGTTACACCGGCCGACTGTGGGCGGTGAACCCCGCGGCGACCTCCGTCCTCGGCGTCCCCTCCCACCCGAGCGTCAGCGCACTGCCCAGGACTCCCGACCTCGTGGTGGTGGCCGTACCCGCCGCGGCCGTTCCGGCGACCGCCGAGGAGTGCGGCAAGGCGGGCGTACGCGCGCTGCTCGTCGTGACCGCCGGACTGGACGCGCATCAGGCGCAGGCCCTGCTGGCCGCTTGCCGCACCTACGGAATGCGCATGGTCGGACCCAACTGCCTGGGCATCTCGAACACCGACCCGCAGCACCGCCTCGACGCGACCTTCGCCGCGCACCACCCACGCCCCGGCACCGCCGGCGTGGCCGTGCAGTCCGGCGGAGTCGGCATCGCCCTGCTCGACGGAATGTCCCGGCTCGGCATCGGCGTGTCCTCCTTCGTCTCGCTCGGCGACAAGTACGACGTCAGCGGCAACGACATGCTCCAGTGGTGGGAGAGCGACACACGCACCGACATCGCCCTGCTGCACCTCGAGTCGTTCGGCAACCCGCGTGCCTTCTCCCACACCGCGCGCCGGGTGACCCGGCGCATGCCGGTGCTCACCGTGGACGCCGGGCGCACCGACGCCGGGCGCCGCGCCGCCGCCTCGCACACGGCCGCGGCCGCCACCCGCACGATGACCCGACAGGCCCTGTTCACCCAGGCAGGCATCACCGCCGCCCATTCGGTGGGTGAACTCCTGGAGACCGCGGCCCTGTTGCACTCCCAACCGCTTCCGGCCGGATCGCGGGTGGCGATCGTCACCAACGCCGGCGGCGCGGGTGTGCTCAGCGCCGACGCCTGCGCGGAAGCCGGACTCACCCTGCCGGCGCCCCCCGCCAAGCTCGTCGACGACCTGGTCGCCGTGCTGCCCGAGGGCGCCGCGATCGGGAACCCCGTGGACGCGACGGCCGCCGTCACGGAGGACCAACTGGCCGACTGCGTGGACCGGATCATGCGGCACCCGGGCGTGGACGCCGTCCTGGTGGCCCTCGTCCCCACCGCGGTCGCGACCGCCACCGGTGACGACCTCGTCAGGGCAGTCACCGCAGGGCCGGGTCACCGACCGAAGCCGGTCGTCGTCGTACGCCTCGAACAGGCGCTGCCCGTCGAGCTGTTGTCCCGCGCCGACGGCGGCACCGTGCCCGCGTACGCCGAACCCCAGGCGGCGGCGCGGGCGCTGGCCCACGCCGGCCGCCGGGCGGCCTGGCTCGCCCGCCCCGCCGGTACCGTCCCCGGGCTCGACGGCATCGACTCGGCCCGTGCCCACGCCTGCGTCGAGACCTACCTCGAGGCCCACCCCGACGGAGGCTGGCTCGACCCGCGCACCTGTGCCGAGCTCCTCGACTGCTACGGCATCCCGCAGCTGCCCTGGGCCTGGGCCACGACCGAGGACGAGGCCGTCCTGGCCGCCGACCGGATGCGTGGCCCCGACGGCCTGGTGGTCATGAAGGGCTACTGGCCCGGTCTGCTCCACAAGAGCACGCAGCACGCGGTCCATCTGGACCTGCGCGGCGACAGCCAGGTCCGCGCCGCCTTCCGCGACCTGGAGACCCGGTTCGCCGGCCTGCTCACCGGCGTGGTGGTCCAGCCGCTCGCGGCCCGCGGCACCGAGCTGTTCGCCGGAGTCGTCCAGGACGAGGTCTTCGGACCGCTCGTCCTGTTCGGCCTCGGCGGCACCGCCACCGAGATCCTCGCCGACCACGCCGCCCGCCTCGCACCGCTCACCGACCACGACGTGCACGACCTGATCACCTCCCCGCGCTGCGCCCCCCTGCTCTTCGGCGCGGCCGGCGGCGGCCCCGTCGACCTGCCGGGTCTCGAACAGCTGCTGCACCGGCTCTCCCGGATGGCGAGCGACCTGGCGCAACTCGCCGAGGCCGACTTCAACCCCGTACTCGCCGAGCCGGGCGCGGTGACCGTCCTGGACGCGCGTGTCCGCCTGCTGCCGCGCCGGCCGCAGGACCCCTACCTTCGCCGGCTCCGTTGAGGAGGAGACAGCCATGAAGCACAGCAAAGTGGGCTCCGTCATGACGATGGAGGTCGTCCGCGCCACGTACGGCACCCCGTTCAAGGAAGTGGCCCGTCTGCTCCGCGAACACCGCATCAGCGGACTGCCGGTCGTCGACGAGGACGACAAGGTCATCGGAGTCATCTCCGAAACCGACCTGATGACCCATCAAGCTCAACTGCCCGATCCGTACGAGACCCAGAGGCGCTTCCGGCTCACCGCCCTCACACCCGCCGCGCGCCGGCAGGCGGCGAAGGCGAAGGCACGCACCGCCGGACAGCTGATGAGCCAACCGCCCGTCACGGTCCACGCCGACGACACGATCGTCGAGGCGGCCCGCACCATGGCCAAGAACCGCGTGGAACGACTGCCCGTCCTCGACGAGGAGGGCCGACTGGTCGGCATCGTCACCCGGCGCGACCTGCTCCAGGTGTTCCTGCGCCCGGACGCCGAGATCCGCAAGGAAGTGATCGACGAGGTCCTGGTGCGGGCGCTGTGGCTGGCGCCACGCAGCGTGGACGTCTCGGTCACCGACGGCGTGGTCACGCTGACCGGCCAGACGGAACGCAAGAGCGAGAAGGAGATCGCGACCGCGATGACGACGCGTGTCGACGGAGTGGTCGCCGTCGTGGACAAGCTCACCTACCGGCTCGACGACGCCCGGATCGAGCCCGACCAGCAGGCGTTCCACGGTGTGGCCGACGACTGGCTGCGCCGGACCTGACCCGAGAGGAGGCGCACCGCCATGACCACCGAAGTGCTGGTCGCCTACGGCACCAAGAACGGATCCACCGCACAGATCGCCGAGGCCGTGGCCGAAGTGCTGAACAAGGAAGGGCTCACGGCCCGGGCGCGCCCCGCCGGATCCGTCGAGGACCTCGGCGACTGCGAGGCCGTCGTGGTCGGCGGCGCCCTGTACGCCGGCCGCTGGCACAAGGACGCCCGCCGCTTCCTGCGCCGGCACCGCCGCGCCCTGGCCGAACGCCCGCTGTGGCTGTTCAGCAGCGGCCCGCTCGACGCCTCGGCCTCCGAGCGCGACATTCCACCCGTTCCGGCGGTACGGCGGGCCATGACCCGGTTCGACGTCCGCGGGCACGTCACCTTCGGAGGCTGCCTGGAGGAGGGCGCCAAGGGCCGCGTAGCGGGCATGATCCTGCGCAACGGAAAAGGCGGCGACTTCCGCGACTGCACCGCGATCGAGCAGTGGGCGGCACAGGTCGCCCAGGAACTGGCCGGAACGCGGAAGGACTGACCGCGCGATGACGCCGACGCACGGACGACCCCCGGCGCACGGGCCCGCGCCGGGGTGTCTCCGCGTCGTGAGCCCTGCCCACGGCCCCAACAGCAGGTGTTCCGAGGGCTAATAGCCCGTCCGGCCTCGAGCCACGGCACCGAGGCCAGGTGCCCTGGCTTCCACGAAGGGCGGTACCCACCATGACCGTCACAGGCGGGAAACCCGGTCGCGCGGCGCTCCACCTCGCTCGCGCCGCATCCCTCGCTCCCTCGCCGCACAACAGCCAGCCCTGGTTCTTCGTCGAGGAGGGCCATGACCGGGCGTTCGAGGTGCACGCGGACGCCGGACGCCGGATGCCCCTGACCGATCCGGGCGGGAGGGAGATGGTCATCGCCTGCGGGGCTGCTCTCTTCAACGTCCGGACGGCCGTACGGCATCTGGGGTTCCGCCCCGTCGTGGACGTGCTGCCCGAGGCCGCGGACCAGCACTTCCTGGCCCGGGTCTCCTTCGGGGCCCATGCCACGCCCGCCGACGACGAGGAATCGCCGGCACGCGCCCTGTCCCTGCGGCACACCCATCGGGGGCCGTTCGGGCCCGAGCCGGTGACCGAGGCGCTCCTCGCGGAACTGCGCGACCGGGCGCGGGCGGAGGGCGCGGTCCTCCAGGTGCTCGACGTCCGGGAAAAGGTGGAGCTGCTCGCCCGACTGGTGGACACCGCGGAACGGGCGGACCGGAGGGACCTGTGGCGCGCCGTCGAGCTGGCGCACCGGGTGGGGCCGACCGGCGTACCGGTCGGGGCGTGCCGCGCTCACCCCGACCTCACCCTCCTGGCGGGCCGTGACTACCTCGGGCTGTCCCGCCGGTACACCGTTTCGGAGCGCCGACGCGCCGTCGGAACGGGAATCGTCGCCGTCCTGTGCACGCCCTACGACCAACGGGCCGACTGGCTGCTCGCGGGGCAGGCGCTCCAGCGCCTTCTGCTGCATGCGGCCGGGCACGGCGTCATGGCAGCCTTCCACACCCAGCCCCTCGAACGGCCCGAGCTGCGCGAAGAGGTGCGTCGGACGGTCACGGCGGGCCGCTGCCCGCAGATGGTGTTGCGCCTGGGGCGCCCTCCGCATGTCTGCCCGACGCCACGGCGCCCGCTCGACCGGGTGCTCACACAGCGCCCGGCTCCGCTCGTCCGCTGACCGGGTCCATCGGACACGTCAGCAGATACGGGGGAGTTGCTCGCCCAACGGCATGTCCACGATCCGCCGGGCACCCACGAGGGTGCGCAGGGTCACCCGCCCGGGCGGGCCCTCGGGCAGTACCTCGCCGATGCGTACGGACCCGGAGCCCTCGGGCAGTGACCGCAGTGCGACCAGTGCCTCCTCGGCGGCAGCCGCCTCCATGAAGGCGACCAGACAGCCCTCGTTGGCGACGACCAGCGGGTCCAGACCGAGCAGGTCGCAGGCGGCGGCGACCGGTCCGGGCACGGGCACGGCGCTCTCCTCGATCTCCACGGCCACGGACGAGTCGCGGGCTATCTCGTTCAGGGCGGCGGCGAGGCCGCCACGCGTCGGGTCCCGCAGCACGTGCACCGCCGCACCGAGCGGCGTCAGCGCGCCCACCAGCCGGTGCAGCGGCCGGCTGTCGGAGGCGATGTCGCCCTCGAAGCCGAGACCTTCGCGGGTGCTGAGCACGGTCGTGCCGTGCAGCCCGATCGGGCCGGACAGCAGCACCGCGTCCCCGGGCCGGGCCAGCGCGGCGGACGGGTGCAGTGAGCCGTGCCGCCGCCCGACGCCGGTGGTGTTGACGAACAGCCGGTCCGCCGCGCCCCGCCCCACGACCTTGGTGTCCCCGGTGACGACCGGCACCCCGACGCTCTGCGCGGCCTTGCCCAACGAGTGCATCACGGAACGGAGTTCGGCCAGCGGAAGGCCCTCCTCGATGATGAGCGAGACCGACAGGGCGACGGGCCGGGCGCCCCGCATGGCCAGGTCGTTGACCGTGCCGTGGACAGCCAGGGAGCCGATGTCGCCGCCGGGGAAGAACAGCGGGCTCACGACGAAGCTGTCCGTACTGATCACCAGTTCCCGGTACCCGGGCAGCAGAGCCGCGTCCTCCATGGGACCCCGCTCACCGTCCAGGGACGGCAGGACGATCTCGTCGAGCAGCTCCGCCGTGAGCCGGCCGCCGGCCCCGTGCCCCAGCAGTACGACCTCGTCCTCATGGTTCGGGGTGGGGCATTCGACGCTCATGTCGCACTCCTGGTACGTCCGGCCGCGAAGAACGCGGCACAGGTGCCCTCGGACGACACCATCGGCGCGCCGAGCGGATGACGGGGCGTGCAGCGGGTGCCGTACGCGGTGCAGTCGGTGGGCAGCTTCGCCCCGGTGAGGATGGCGCCCGCGACGCACTCGGAGTCCTCGACCGGGCACAGCCCGGACACGTCGAAGCGGCGGGAGGCGTCGAACCGGGCGTAGGCGTCGGTGAGTTCGAGGCCGCTCGCAGGCAGGGCGCCGATCCCCCGCCAGGACCGGTCGGTGACCCGGAAGACCTCGCGGACCGCGTCCTGGGCGGCGGTGTTGCCGGACCTCCGCACGGCCCGTACGTACTGGTTCTCCACCTCGTGCCGGCCCGCCTCCAGCTGTCGCACGGACATCAGGATGCCCTCCAGAAGGTCCAGCGGCTCGAAGCCGGTGACCACGATCGGCACGCGGTAGCGGTCGGCGATCGGTTCGTACTCGCGCCACCCCATCACCGCGCACACATGTCCGGCCGCCAGGAAGGCCTGGACCTCGCAGTCCGGGTCGTCGAGGAGTGCGGTCATGGCGGGCGGCACCAGGACATGGCTGACGAGCACCGAGAAGTTGGCGAGGCCCAGGCGGGCCGCGTGCAGCACGGCCATGGCGTTGGCGGGGGCCGTCGTCTCGAATCCGACCGCGAGGAAGACCACGTCGCGGTCGGGATGCTCGGCGGCCAGGCGTACGGCGTCCATCGGGGCGTACACCACCCGTACGTCCGCGCCCCGCGCCCGCAGGGACAGCAGGTCGGTGTCGGTGCCGGGGACGCGCAGCATGTCGCCGAAGCTGGTGAAGATCACGCCGGGGCGTGCGGCTACGGCCATGGCCCGGTCCAGGGTCTCCAGCGGCGTGACGCAGACGGGACAGCCGGGGCCGTGGATCATACGCATGCCGGCGGGCAGCAGTTCGTCGATGCCCTGACGGACGAGCGTGTGGGTCTGCCCGCCGCACACCTCCATGATCCGCCAGGGGCGCGTGGCGACCTCCCGCAGCTCGCCCAGCAGACGCCGGGCGAGCACGGGGTCCCGGTACTCGTCGAGGTACTTCATCGATGCGTCAGGTCCAGTCGCACGTCCACGACCCCCTCGACCGCCCGGACCGCTCGGGCCACCACCGGGACCAGGGTCCGCTCGGGAAGGGAGCCGCCCAGGGTGACCACGCCCTCGGCCACCGCCACGTGCAGGGCGCCGGTGGTGACCGGGAGCCGGGACAGCACGGCGTGCCGTATCTCCTCGGCGATCTCCTCGTCCTCACGCAGGAAGACCTTCAGCAGGTCACTGCGGCTCACCACGCCCTGGAGGATGCCCACGGCGTCCACCACGGGCAGCCGCTTGACGTGCCGCCGGGCCATGATCCGGGCGGCCTCGGCGAGCGAGGCGTCCGCGTGCACGGTCACGGCAGGCGTGCTCATCAGCTCGCCCGCGGTGACGCCGTCCGCCTTGGCCCGCTCCGCCGGATCGCCCTCGTCGGTGTCGCGGAACTCCTCCTTGGGCAGCAGGTCGGCCTCGGAGACCACTCCGATCACCCGGCCCTCACCCACCACGACGGGCAGGGCGCTGACCTTCCACTGGTCGATGAGTCCGACGACCTCCTTGAAGGGCGCGTCGCGTCCGACGGCGATGACGGTGTGGGTCATCACGTCGCTCACGGTGTAGGGGGATTCAGGCATGAGGGCCTCCCGGGGTGCGGACGACCGTCAGGTCGAGGAAGTGGGTGGAGCAGGAGATGCACGGGTCGTGGTTGCGGATCGCCCGCTCGCACAGCGCCGTCAACTCCTCGTCTCCTGGCTCGTGTTCGGCCAGGGCACGCTGCGCGAGCCGGAGCAGGTCGTGTTCGATCGCGCCCTGGTTCTGGGCGGTGGGCGGGATCAGCAGCGCGTCGGTCACCGTCCCGTCCGCGGCCAGTTCGTAGCGGTGGTAGAGGAGCCCGCGGGGCGCCTCGGTGGCGCCGTGCCCGACGCCTGCGAGGGGCGGCACCTCGACGAAGGAATGCCCGGGGGGCTCGTACGCCTGGATGATGCGCAGCGCCTCACCGACGGCGTAGACGATCTCGACCGCCCGCACCAGGATGGACCGGTAGGGGTTGCGGCACACGACGCCTTCGCGTGGGTCGCCCAGACCGGCCTCGATCGCGGCCTGGATCGCCACCGACGACAGTCGTCTGCCACCGACGGCGAAGCGGGCGAGGGAACCGGTCAGGTGCAGCTGTCCGTCGAGCCGGGAGTGCAGCGCGGTGGAGTGCGGGACATGGCTCTCGCGGACCCGCTCGGTGAAGTCCCGTACCGGGAAGGAGCCCCAGGTGCCGTCGGCGCGCAGCACGGTCGGGGTGCCGCTCTCTATCGCGTACGTGTCGGGGCGGGCGAGCGCGAGCAGGGCGGCGTCGGTGTGCGCGTCCGGGAACTCGAACCCGGACACCCAGCGCACGGTGGCCCAGGCGTCGTCGAGGGCCCGCTTCAACTCCTCCGAAAGGGAGCGGAGTTCGCTGCGGGCCGGGGCCCGGTGGAAGCCGCCGAGGCGCACGTTCACGGGATGGACGGCCCGCCCCCCGAGCACCTCCATCAGCGAGTTGCCGGCCTTCTTCAGCCGCAGCCCCCGCTCGACCTCGGTCCGGTGGGTCCGCGCCAGTTCGATGGCGCTCGCCCGTCCCAGGAAGTCCGGGGCGTGCAGCAGATAGAGGTGCAGGGCCTGGCTCTCGATCCACTCCCCGCAGTACAGCAGCCGCCGCAGATCACGGATCACCGGGTCGACGCTCACTCCGCAGGCGTCCTCGATCGCCGCGCAGGCGCTCATCTGGTAGGCCACCGGGCAGATCCCGCACACCCGCGCGGTGATGTCCGGAGGCTCCGTGTAGGAACGGCCGCGCAGGAACGCCTCGAAGAAGCGCGGCGGTTCGTAGATCTCCAGGTGCGCCTCGGTGACCGTGCGGCCCTCGACGCGCAGGCGCAGCGCACCTTCGCCCTCGACTCGGGACAGCGAGCCGACATGCAGCACACGGGATCCGCGGTGCGTCACGGCGTCCTCAACTCCTCGTCGAAAGCGGCGGCGTTGAAGGTGTGCAGGAAGCGTTCCACGTCTTCCTCGTCGAGGCCGTCGCGGCGCAGCAGGGGGATGAGTGCGGGCAGGTTGACGGATCCGGACGGCCCGAAGCAGCCGAAGCAGCCGCGCCGGTACGCCGGACACAGCGCCCCGCAGCCGGCATGGGTGACCGGGCCGAGGCAGGGCGTGCCGTGCGCGACGGTGACGCACACCGTGCCGCGCTGCTTGCACTCGAAGCAGACACTGTGGTTCGGCACGTCCGGCTTGCGCCCGGCGAGGAACGCCGTGATCACTTCGAGGAGCTGACGCCGGTCGACGGGGCAGCCGCGCAGCTCGAAGTCGACGTCCACATGGGCGGAGACCGGCGTGGAGGTGGCGAGCGTGGAGATGTACTCGGGGTGGGCGTAGACCACGCGCCGGAACTCGTCCACGTCCGCGTAGTTCCTGAGGGCCTGGATGCCGCCCGCCGTCGCGCAGGCGCCGATCGTCACCAGGCGGCGGGAGGCGGCACGGATCGCGCGGATCCGTTCGGCGTCGTCGGGCGTGGTGACCGAGCCCTCGACGAGCGTCAGGTCGTACGGTCCGGGCTCCACCGCGCTGGACGCCTCCAGGAAGTGGGCGATGCGCACCCCACCCGCCAGCGTCAGGAGTTCGTCCTCGCAGTCCAGCAGGGTGAGCTGGCAGCCGTCGCAGGAGGCCAGTTTGAACACGGCGAGGGTGGGGGTGCTCATCTCACAACTCCCTTACGGACAGCAGGTCTTCTGCCTGGTTCCAGCCGACGACCGGACCGTCCCGGCACACCAGCAGCGGGCCGAGCTGGCAGTGTCCGCAGTGCCCGGTGGCGCAGCGCATGTTCCGTTCCAGGGAGACCTGTATCCGGTGCGGGGGCAGGCCCAGCCGGGCGAGTTCGCGTGCGGTGGCGCGGATCATGGGCTCGGGGCCGCAGACGAACGCGGTGGTGTCCGCCGGTTCGAAGGGCGCCCGGTCCACGAGCTGCGTGACCACGCCGACATCGCCGCGCCAGCCGGCGTCGGGCCGGTCGACGGTCGTCCCGGTGTACGCCGTGCGCCAGAGCTTCGGCTCCTCGCGGGCGATCAGGTCGGCCGGGGTCCGGGCGCCGATCAGCACACTGATCCGCCCGTAGGCCTCCGGCTCGGCCAGCGCGCTCAGGACCAGTGGCCGCAGCGGGGCGAGCCCGATGCCGCCCGCGACGACCAGCAGGTCCCGGCCGCGGGCCTGTGCGAGGTCCCAGCCGGTGCCGTACGGTCCACGCAGCCCGAGGACGTCCCCGGTGCGGGCCTCGCACAGGCCCGCGGAGACCGCGCCGACGCTGCGGACCGTGTGGGCGAGCCCGCCCGTGGCCTGCACGGAGCTCACGGACAGCGGTATCTCCCCGCGCCCGAAGCAGTGCACCATCGCGAACTGCCCCGGCACGAAGTCGTCCAGCGCCTCGGTCAGCGGTTCGACCCACAGCGTGACCGACTCCGAGGTCTCCCGCTTGCGGTCGACCACGAGATACGGGACGGGTACGGCGGTCATCGCCCGTCACCGCCCGCCGGTGCCCCGTACAGGTCGACCAGCCGGGTCCGGGCCGCGCTCAGCCGCTGGGACAGCACCCGGCCGAGCCACACGGCGACGTCCCGGCCGAACTCGGCGTCGTCCGCGCACAGCAGGCGTACGGCCACGGCGTCGAACTCGTAGGCCGCCACCCGCGTCACGGTGCGGGCGCCCAGCTGCCAGACGTACGGCGCGAACAGCCAGGACCAGCCCACGAGATCCCCGGTACCCACCGTCTCGATGACGGGTGTGCGATGACCGGGCACGTGCAGGTCGAGGGCGACCGTGCCCTCGCGGACGATCCAGAACCGGTCGGCGTGCCCGCCCTCGTCGAAGAGCCGGGTGCCCGGCGGAAGGTCCACTTCGTGGGCCACCCGCAGGAGCCGCTCCCGGTGCGCGGGGGACAGCGCGTGGGTCAGGCGCAGGGCGATCGAGGGGGCCATCGCTCAAGCCTCCGTCTCGGACTCGGACTCGGCGTGCAGGGCGGCGACTTCCTCCGTGATGTCGATGCCGACCGGGCACCAGGCGATGCACCGCCCGCAGCCGACGCAGCCGGAGCTGTCGAACTGGTCGTGCCAGGTGGAGAGTTTGTGGGTGAGCCACTGCCGGTAGCGGGACCGCGCCGAGGGACGCACCGGCCCTTCGTGCAGGAAGGAGAAGTCCAGGTCGAAGCAGGAGTCCCAGCGCTGCCAGCGCTCGGTGTGGTCGCCGGTGAGATCGGTGACCTCCTCGGTGGTGGTGCAGAAGCAGGTGGGGCAGACCAGGGTGCAGTTGCCGCAGGTCAGACAGCGCTCCGCGACATCGTCCCAGCGGTCGGCCTCCAGGCTCCCGCCCAGCAGCGTGCGCAGGTCGACCGGCGGCAGCGCCCGGCCCATGCGGTCCCGGGCGGAGTCGACCGAAGCGCGCGCGAGGGCCTCGGTGACCATGTCGGCGTCGTGGTGGGGCACCTGGTCCAGCAGCCGTGCGCCCTCCTCGCTGCCGACCCGTACGAAGAACCGGTGCCCGTCGTCATCGATGACTTCGGTGAGTGCGAGGTCGTAGCCGGGGTCGACCGCCGGGCCGCCGCCCGTGGAGACGCAGAAGCAGGTCGCGCCGGGCTCGGTGCACTCGGCGGCGATGAGCAGGGCGCGCCGCCTGCGGGCGCCGTACCCCTCGTCCGCGTACCGTCCGCCGGTCAGGACACGGTCCTGGATCGCGATGGCCCGCAGGTCGCAGGGCCTCACCCCGAGGAACGCGTAGGCCGGCGCGTCCGGCGTGTGCCGCTCGAAGGACACGTCACCCTCCGGCGTGCGGTCCGCGCTCCACAACCGTTCCCGTGCCGGATGCAGATAGGACTTCCAGGACTGCGGCCCCGCGCTGTGCGCGAAGACGGCCCCGTCGTCGCGGGGGACCAGCCGGTACCGCCCGGCGTCCAGCTCGACGCCCCACCCGTAGGGCAGCTCGTCCGCGGAGGCCAGCTCGGCGAGGACGACGGCCCCGTCCCTGACGGTCGGCCCGACGACGGTCCGCCCGTCGCCGACGAGAGCGTCGACCAGAGAACCGAGTCCGTCCCGGTCCAGTACGGCGGTGTCGACGGCGGTGGTCATGGTGGTCCTCCTCGCCTCGGACGGTTCCATTTCCAGCCTGGGACCGGACCGGCGTCGCGGGCATGGGCCAACCGTCCCCTTATGGGACCGTCAGGTCCCGGGGCCACGGAATTCGTGCGCTGTTCAGTCGTCCGGACCGCTCACGGCCTGTTTCCCGGCGGACGGCAACGGCTCGCCCAGTTCCCCCTCCACCGCCCCCGCCATCGCCCGCAGCACATCGAGCGTCCGCCGGGCCTCCGCCTCGTCGACCAGCGTGATGGCGAACCCGACGTGGACGATCACGTACGAGCCGACGTCCGCCTCCGGCGTGCAGCTCAGGCACGCCTCACGGCGTATCCCCCCGAAGTCCACGGTTCCCATCCGCAGCCCCGCGTCGTCGTGGACCTCCAGCACCAGCCCCGGGATCCCCAGACACATCCGCCCTCACTCCCTCCCGGCCAGCCGCGCGGCCGCGACCGCCGCCTGGCCGTAGCTGATCCCGCCGTCCCCGACGGGCACCTGTCCGCCGACCAGCACTCGCAGCCCCTGCGCGCGCAGCTGGCGCCGTACCTCGGTCAGCAGCCGCCGGTTGACGAAGCAGCCGCCGCCCAGGCACACGGTGTGCGGCGCGCCCTCGGCGACCGCGTGGGCGACGAGGTCGGCGGTGACGATCGCCAGGGTCAGATGGAAGGCCGCGGCCAGCGGGGCGACCGGCTCCCCGTCGTGCTGTCGTGCCAGCAGGTCGGTGAGGGTGGGGGCCGGGTCGTACACCCACAGCCCGTTCACCCGCACCAGCCGGTGGTCGAGCGGCACGGCGCGCGCGTCACCGGCCGCCGCCTCCAGCAGGACGGCCGCCTCGCCCTCGTAGCCGACGCGGTCGGCGAGGCCGAGCAGGGAGGCGACCGTGTCGAAGAGCCGTCCGGCGCTGGAAGCACGGGGGCAGTTGACGTTCCTGGCGACCATGGCGGTCACAGCCGTGACCTCGCGCGGGTCGAGCCGGTCGGTGAAGGCCCGGGTCAGCCACGGGTACGGCCGGGGCGAGCCCAGCGGCTCGCCGCCGAGCAGCTGGCCGAGGGCGGTGCGGGAGGGATGGCGTACCGCCGCGTCGCCGCCGGGCAGGGGCGCGGTCGCGAACCTGCCCACGCGGCGGTAGCCGGTCAGATCGGCGACGAGGATCTCGCCGCCCCACAGGGTGCCGTCGTCCCCGAGCCCGAGTCCGTCGTAGGCGACGCCGAGGAACGGCCCGCGCACCCCGTGCTCGGCCGCGCAAGCGGCCACGTGCGCGTGGTGGTGCTGCACGGCGATGCGGTGCAGCGGCTGCGCCCGGGCCCACTGCGTGGACAGGTAGCCGGGGTGGAGATCGTGCGCCAGGACACGCGGCTCGATGCCGGTGAGGTGCCTCAAGTGCCGGTACGACGCCTGGAACGCCTCGTGGGACGCCACACCGGACAGGTCACCGGTGTGCGGGCCGAGCACGGCACGGCCGTCCGCGGCGAGCGTGAAGGTGTGCTTGAGCTGGGCCCCGGCTCCGGCGACCGGTTCGCGCACGCGCAGGGGCAGCGGTGCGGGTGCCAGGCCGCGGGCGCGGCGGACGGTGATGCGGGTCCGGCCGGCGAACTGCACCACGGAGTCGTCGTAGCGGGCCCGGATCGGGCGGTCGTGGGTGAGGAACCCGTCCGCCACACCCGACAGGGCACGGCGGCCCTCGGCGTCGTCCACGGCGATGGGCTCGTCGCTCAGGTTGCCGCTGGTGACCACGAGGGGTCGGGCCAAGTCGTCGAGGAGGAGGTGGTGCAGGCCCGTGGTCGGCAGGAACAGGCCGACGCGCGACAGTCCGGGGTGCACCTGCGGGGCGAGCGGGGGAGTCCCGCGCGAGCGGCGGCAGGCCAGCAGGACGACGGGACGTTCCGGACCCGTCAGGGCGCGCTCCTCCGTCGCCCCGACCATGGCCAGGCGCGACGCGGTGCGCAGCCCGTCGACCATCACGGCCAACGGCTTCGCCGGACGGTGCTTGCGGCGCCTCAGCTCGGCCACCGCGCGCGGATCGCCGGCGTCGCACACGAGCTGGTAACCGCCCAGGCCCTTCAGGGCGACGATCCCGCCGCGGGCGATCGTCTCGACCGCCGCCCGCAGCGCCTCCTCGCCGCGCAGGTCCTGCCACGCCAGCCGGGGACCGCACACCGGGCACGCCACCGGTTCGGCGTGGAAGCGCCGGTCCCGGGGATCGGCGTACTCGGCGGCGCAGTCGCGGCACAGCGGAAACGATCGCATCGTGGTGCGGATCCGGTCGTAGGGCAGGTCCTCGATGATCGTGGCGCGGGGCCCGCAGTCCGTGCAGTTGACGAACGGATAGCGGTGCCGGCGGTCGCCCGGGTCACGCAGCTCGCGCAGGCAGGCGTCGCAGATCGCGACGTCGGGCGGGATCTCGCGCGCGGCCGGGTCCGAGGAGGCGGGCACGCTGTGGCGCACCCGGAACCCGTCGCCGTACGACGGCCGGGTGCCCTCGGTCAGCCGGACCCGGCGCACCCGGGCCAGGGCCGGCGCGTCGGACCGCAGCCGGTCGGCGAACGCCTCGATGCGGCCGGCGGGTCCGGCGACCTCGCCCTCCACATGACCGTTGACGTTGGCCACCCAGCCGGTCAGCCCGAGCTCGGCCGCGGTGCGGTACACGAAGGGACGGAAGCCGACGCCCTGGACGGTGCCGTACACCTCGAAGCGCCGGGCTCTCACGGCCGGCTCCGGGACACCGGTAGCCGCAGGCGGGCGATGTCGGCCTCGACGGCGTCGGCGAGCGGGTTCACGGCGGCGGCCACGGCGGGGGACAGACCGGTACCGAAGTCGCCGTCGGCGCCTTCCACGGCGTAGACGACGAGTTCGCGCGGCAGGAGGCCGAGCACACGCGCGAGCTCCACGGCCTCACCGAGCCCCAGGCCGTGCGAACTGGTGGTCGTCGGCCCGGACAGGCGGGCGTTGCGCAGCGCGAGGCGGTGGACCCGGCCCGGCGTGCCCGGATGGGCGTGGGCCGCGTCCACGACGACGGCCAGATCCACGCCCTCCCACAGGCCGATCAGTCGCGCGGGGTCTCCGTCGCAGGTGGCCAGCACGACGTCCGGCGGCCACGACCGCCGCGTGGCCCGCTCCCTCAGCCGGGCCACGACGGCCCAGCCCACCCCGTCGTCGCGCCGGAACTCGTTGCCCACGCCGACGACGGCGATCCGCGTACACGCCCTCATACCGACACGGTGCCCCGCCGCCGGCCGGCCCCACAGGGGCCGAACGACCCCTGTTCCGGGCCGGGTCTCCCCGCCCCGCACCCGTCGCGGCGGGCGGGTTCGGCAAGGGGGCCGAACGGACCCGGCCCGAGCCCTGGCGGCCCATACCGGGGGAGGGGCGTCGGAGCGACGCTGGCAGCGAGGAACAGTCGAATCGCAGGGTGAGTCGAAGCGCAGGAGGTGCGCGCCATGCCCCCGTCCGTCATCGTCGGAGTCGACGGTTCGGCCGAGAGCCTCGCGGCGGCCGCGTGGGCCGCTCGCGAGGCCGTACGGCGCAGGAGGCCGCTGCGGCTCGTGCACGTCTGGAGCTGGCATCCCCGCCAGGACGGTGAACCCGCCACGGCGGCCCAGCGTCTGGCGGCGCGTCGGGCTCTGCGGCAGGCGCGGGAGCGCATCGGCCGTGCCTGTCCGCAGGCGCGCTTCGAGGAGGAGCAGGTGGAGGGGCCCGCCACGGCGGCCCTGTTGCGGGCGGCCGCACAGGCTGACGTGCTGGTGCTGGGCTCACGGGGGCTGAGCGGTTTCACGGGATTCCTGGTGGGGTCGGTCGCCCTCGGCGTCGTCGCGCGGGCCGCTCGGCCCGTCGTCCTCGTACCGGCGGCCGGAACGCGCGCGGACGGGTACGAGACCGCCGGGCCCCGGGGGAGTGCTCGGCGGGACGTGGTCCTGGGGCTCGACCTGGCGGACCCGTGCGACGAGGTGATCGAGTTCGCCTTCGAGGCCGCACGGGATCGTGGGAGCCGGCTGCGGGCGGTGCACGCCTGGCAGCCGCCTGTGCCGTTCGGATTCGGTCCCGGGGAGATCGGTCTGATCGAGGAGCCGTGGCGCGCTGACGAATGGCGGGACTTCATGGCCGCCGTCCTGCAGACCTGGCGCGACAAGTACCCCGCCGTCGAAGTCGTCGAGACCCTCACCGAGGACCGGCCCGCCGCGCCATTGATCCACGCGGCCTCCGGAGCGGGCCTGCTCGTCGTGGGCCGCCGGATCGCCCACGGTCCGGCGCTCGCCCGTACCGGGCCCGTCGCACACGCCGTCATCCACCACGCCGGCTGCCCCGTGGCCGTCGTTCCCCATGAGTGAGATCCATGAACGAGAGCCATGAGCGAGATCCCGCGAGCGAGAGGTCTGGAGCCGTGATGAGCACGCCGACGAAGTACGTGTACACGTTCGCCGAGGGCAGCCGGGAGATGGCCGGACTCCTGGGCGGCAAGGGCGCCGGACTGGCCGAGATGACCCGGCTGGGGCTCCCCGTGCCGCCCGGGTTCACGGTCACGACCGAGGCATGCAAGGTCTATCTGGCCACCGGCGAGGAGCCGCCCGAACTGGGGGTCGAGGCCGCCCGGGCCCTGGCCGGACTGGAACACACCATGGGCCGCACCCTCGGCGCCGCCGACGACCCGCTGCTGGTGTCCGTCCGCTCGGGCGCCCGCTTCTCGATGCCCGGCATGATGGACACGATCCTCGACATCGGCCTGAACGACGAGTCCGTCGCCGGGTTCGCCAAGGTCACCGGTGACGAACGCTCCGCCTGGGACTCCTACCGGCGCCTCGTGCAGATGTTCGGCCACACCGTGATGGGCGTGGACGGCGACCTCTTCGAGGAAGCCATCGCCGCACACCGGACCGCGCTGGGAGTGGCCACCGACCACGAACTCGCCACCACCGAACTCGTCGCGCTGGTAGGGGAGTTCAAGGAGCTGATCCGCAGGGAGACAGGTGAGGACTTCCCCCAGGACCCGGCCGAGCAGCTCGCCCGCGCGGTCCGTGCCGTCTTCGACTCCTGGAACGGCGAACGCGCCCGCGTCTACCGCCACCGCGAGCACATCCCCGAGGACCTCGGCACGGCCGTCAACGTGCAGGCCATGGTCTTCGGCAACCTCGGTCCGGACTCCGGTACCGGAGTCGCCTTCACCCGCGATCCCGCCACCGGCGCACGCGGACTCTACGGCGACTACCTGCCGGACGCCCAGGGCGAGGACGTCGTCGCGGGCGTCCGCGACGCGCTGCCGATCAGCGAGATGAAGCAGCTCGACCCCCGCTCCTACGTCGAACTGGGCGACCACCTGCGGACGTTGGAGGGCCACTACCGCGACCTGTGCGACGTCGAGTTCACCGTGGAGCGCGGACGGCTGTGGATCCTGCAGACCCGCGTCGGCAAGCGCACCGCCGAGGCCGCCTTCCGCATCGCCCACGATCTGCGCGAGGAGGGCACCGTCACGGCGGACGAAGCCCTCGCCCGGGTGAGCGGCGCCGAACTCTCCCGCCTGATGTTCCCCCGCTTCGACGCCAGGGCCACCGACGCCCCGCTCGCGCACGGGATCCCCGCCTCGCCGGGCGCCGCAGTCGGCGCCGTCGTCTTCGACTCCGCCGAGGCCGTACGGCGGGCCGCCGCCGGCCAGCAGGTGGTCCTGGTCCGCCGGGAGACCACCCCCGACGACCTGCCCGGCATGATCGCCGCCCAGGCGGTGCTGACCAGCCGGGGCGGCAAGACCAGCCACGCGGCGGTCGTGGCCCGGGGAATGGGCAAGGTGTGCGTGTGCGGCGCCGAGGAACTCGCCGTCGACCCCGTCGCGCGCCGCTTCACCACGCCCTCCGGCACGGCGGTCCGCGAGGGCGACACCATCTCCGTCGACGGCACCGAGGGCACCGTCCACCTCGGCGCCCTGCCGCTGACCGCGTCCGACGTCGGTCGCGCACTGGAGTCCGGCACGGGCGAGGGGGCACTCACCGAGGCCGTCCTCGGCGCACTGGCACATGCCGACACGGTGCGTCGCCTTCAGGTGCGCGCCAACGCCGACACGCCCGAAGACGCCGTACGGGCAAGGGCGTTGGGTGCCCAGGGCATAGGGCTGTGCCGCACCGAGCACATGTTCCTCGGCGAGCGCAGGGCCCTGGTCGAGGCGATGATCCTGGCCCGCGACGACACCGCGCGCGAGGAGGCCCTGGAGGCCCTTCTGCCGCTCCAGCGCGCCGACTTCACCGCCATCCTGGAGGCGATGGACGGCCTGCCCGTGACCATCCGCCTCATCGACCCGCCGCTTCACGAGTTCCTGCCCGACCGCACCGAACTCGCCGTCCGCCTCGCCCAGGCCGTCCACCCGGACCTCCACGACCGTGAACTCCTGGAGGCAGTCGAGCGGATGCACGAGCAGAACCCCATGCTGGGTCTGCGCGGAGTCCGTCTGGGCCTGGCCGTGCCCGGTCTGATGGCCATGCAGGTGCGGGCGATCGCCGAGGCGGTCGTACGGCGCCTGCGCGACGGCGGCCGACCGTGCGCCGAGATCATGATCCCGCTGGTCGGCACGGTGGAGGAACTCCGCCTGGCCCGCGCGGAGACCGAACGCGTCCTCGCCGAGGTCGCCGCCGAGACCGGCATGCCGCTGGACTGCCCGATCGGCACGATGATCGAGCTGCCGCGCGCCGCGCTGACCGCGGCCCGGATCGCCGAGGCCGCCGACTTCTTCTCCTTCGGCACGAACGACCTGACACAGACGACCTGGGGGCTGTCCCGCGACGACGCCGAGGCGTCCTTCTTCCCGCTGTATCTGGACAAGGGCGTCTTCGCGGTCTCGCCCTTCGAGTCGATCGACCAGGAGGGCGTCGGCAGGCTGGTGGAGCTCGCCGTCACGGCGGCCCACGAGGTCGACCCGGGACTGGAGACGGGCGTGTGCGGCGAGCACGGCGGCGACCCGCGCTCCATCCACTTCTTCCACCGAGCAGGCCTGAACTACGTCTCCTGCTCGCCCTTCCGTCTCCCGGCGGCGCGTCTGGAGGCCGGCCGGGCGGCACTCCTCGACACCACGGGCACCAGCGATACGAGGTGATCCCTCGACGGCGGACGCTGGGTCGCCCTCACCCGGGAAGGCGGGCAGAGGCCGTGAACGCTCGGACCAGAGGTGGTGCCGAGGAGACTCGTGTGCTGGTCGTGGAGGACGACCGGGGCATCGCCGAGTCCCTGGTGCGCGGCCTGCGGCAGGCGGGATACGGAGCCGAAGGCGTCCGGACCGGGCGGGCGGCCCTGGCGGCGCCCACCCCCGACGTCGTCCTGCTGGACCTGGGTCTGCCGGACATCGACGGTGTCGAGGTGTGCCGGAGGCTGCGTGCCCGGTCGGACGCCGCGATCATCGCGGTGACCGCGCGCGGCGAGGAGGCCGACCGGGTGGTCGCCTTGGACGAGGGCGCCGACGACTACCTCGTCAAGCCTTTCGGGCTCGCCGAGCTGCTGGCGCGGATACGGGCAGTACTGCGCCGTCGCCGCCCGGCCGGACCGGAGATCCTGCGGCACGGCCCGCTGGCGCTGGACCTGCGCACCCGGCAGGTCCTCCTCGACGGCCGTGAAGTCGCCCTCACACCCAAGGAGTTCGGCATCCTGGAGTGCCTGGCCGCGGACCCCGGCCGAGCGGTGACCCGGCAGCAGATCCTGGAACGGGCGTGGGACGCCCACTGGTACGGGCCCACCAAGGTGCTGGACGTCCACGTGGCGGCGCTGCGCCGCAAGCTCGGCGTGCCCGGGCTGATCGAGACGGTCTACGGGCAGGGTTTCCGGCTCGGGGCGGTCCAGGAGCCGCGGGAGCGGTCGTGAAGCGCCGGATCACCTGGACGCTCCTGGTCCTGACGTCCGTGCTGCTGTTGCTGGCGGTCGTGCCGCTGGCGGTGTCGCTGACGGCGCGTGAGCGGGTCGCCTACCGCGACGGGCAGCGGGCGGCCACCCGGGTGATCGCGGCGGCGGCCGAGGAACACCTCTCGGACGACAAGCCGCCGACCGCCATGCGCCAGGAGCTGGCCGCCGCGGCACGGGCAGGAGACTGCGCCGCGGTGTACGACCGCTCCGGGCGCCTCGTGGCCAGTACGTCCTGTGCGGCCGCTCAGGGCGAGGAGGCGGCGGAACTCGTGAAGGACGTGCTGGCCGGGCACGAGCCCGAGCCACCGGAGAACGAGGGACGGCTGCTGGCCGCGGAACCGGCCGGCGAGGTGCACCGACCCGCCGGAGCCGTCGTCCTGGCCCGCTCGGCCGGCCCGCTGGACGCCCGGGTCGCGGCGATCTGGGGCTGGTCCGCCGCCATCGGTGCTGCGGGGGTGGCCGCGTCCGCGCTGCTGTCCGTGCGCCTGGCCCGCTGGGTCGGCCATCCGCTGTCGACGCTGGACGCCAGCGCCCGGCGACTGGGCGAGGGTGCCCTCAACGAGCGGGCCGACGTCGGGCCCGGTCCGCCGGAAGTGCGCCGGCTGGCGGCCACCTTCAACACCATGGCCGCACGTATGGAAGCCCTCGTCCACGGTCACCGGGCCGTGATCGCCGATGTGTCCCATCAGCTGCGCACCCCGTTGACCGCGCTGCGGCTGCGGCTCGACGTCCTGGCCGCCGGTGCCGAGGGCGCCACGGCCGCGGAACTGGGCGCCGCGCAGGAGGAGATCGCACGGTTGTCCCGGCTGGTCGACGGGCTGCTGGCGGTCGCGCGCGCCGAGCAGACGACGCCACGTCGCACCGCGGTGCGCGTGGGCGAGGTGGTGGCCGAGCGGGTGACAGCCTGGTCGCCCGTCTGCGAGGAGCGGGGTGTCCGGCTGAGAGCCGTTTCGGCGGGGCGGGCGCCGGCCGTCGCGCTGGGCGCGGGGCATCTGGAGCAGATCCTCGACAACCTGATCGCCAACGCCGTGGATGCCGTGCCCGATGGCGGAAGCATCACCCTCGACCATGAATGGACGAGGAACGCGGTACGGGTGCACGTACGGGACGACGGTCCCGGGATGTCGGACGAGGCGAAGGCGGTCGCCTTCCGCCGGTTCGGCAACCCGGAGGCCCGGGGTGCGGGCCTGGGGCTGGCGATCGTGCACCGGCTGGTCACCGTCAACGGCGGCACCGCACGGCTGGAGGACACGCCCGGTGGTGGCCTGACCGTCGTGCTGGATCTGCCGCTGTGGCCGGAGAGCGGGCCCGGACGGGGCAGGGCGGAGAGATCTTTACCCGTTCTGAAGAAGACGTGAGGACGTTCCAGGGTGCCGTGAGCACAGCCTGGAGATGTACGCAGCCGATCCGGGCCGCCGACCCTCCAGGAGCGCTGCCATGTCCCCCTCGCCCGACGAGTTCCGGCCGACACCCGGCCCCGCCTTCTCCGCGCACGCACGCGACCGCGGCCTGCGCCGCAGCCGCCGCACCACCTTGTGGATCGCGGCCACGGCCGCGGCCGGTGCGGCCGCTCTCGGCGGCGTCTACACGCACCTGATTCCGGGCGGTTCCCCCGCCCCGGCCCCCGCCCCGGCGAACGCACCGGTGCACCAGCCCGCCACGTCGAATCCCGTCACCACGGGCAAGGACGACAAGGGGCGGGAGGAGCCGAACGGTGACGAGGACGACGAGAACGACGAAGAGGAGGCTGCCGCCCCCGCGGCACAACCGGCTCCACAGCCTCCGGCGCAGCCGCCCGCCGCGACCCGGCAGCAGCCGCAGACCACGACGGGGGCGTCATGACCACGCGCACCCCGGACCGGCCCCGTTGCCAGGTCGTCTTCCCGGCCCTCGGTACGACGGCTGCCGTACTGGTCACGGACTCGGTCGCGCTGCCCGCAGCGGAAGCGGTGCTGCGCGCCGAGCTGGCCGCCGTCGACCGCAGCTGCAGCCGCTTCCGGCCCGACTCCGAGCTCACGCGGGTCAATGCCGGCGCGGGTGTCACGACGACGGTCAGCGCCTACTTCGCCGAGGCCCTGCAGGCCGCTCTGCGCGCCGCCCGCCTCACCGGCGGTGCCGTGGACCCGACGGTGGGCAGCGCGGTGATCGCGGTCGGCTACGACCGCACTTTCGCCTCCCTCGCACCCGAGGACGCCCGCCCCGTGCCCGTGTCCCGACCGGCGTCCGGCTGGCGTCGGATCGCCTTCGACCCGCGTACCCGCCGGCTGTGCCTGCCCCCGGGCACCCGCCTCGACCTGGGTGCCACAGGCAAGGCGCTGGCCGCCGACCGCGCCGTCCGACAGGCCGCCGCGGTGACCGGCTGCGGGGTGCTGGTCAGCCTCGGCGGCGACCTGGCGACAGCCGGACCGGCACCCGCGGGCGGCTGGCGGATCGCCCTCGCCGACGACCACGCCCACCCCGCCCCCGAGGGCGGTCCCGCCGTGGCGGTGACCGGCGGGGCGCTGGCGACCTCCGGCATCCGTGTGCGTACCTGGCGGCGCGACGGACGGGTCCTGCACCACATTGTCGACCCGGCCACCGGAGAGCCCGCCACGTCCGTGTGGCGCACGGTCACCGTCGCGGCCGCCACCTGCGTGGACGCCAATGCGGCCAGTACCGCGGCGATCGTGCTCGGCGACCGTGCCGCGGACTGGCTGCGGGCCACCGCCCTGCCGGCCCGGCTGACCGGCCTCGACGGCACGGTCCTGCGCCTGGGCGGCTGGCCGCCCGACTCCCACGCTCCCGCCCCCGCTGAGTCCCGCGGCACGGCCCCAGGAGGCTCGCGATGACGACACTCGCCCTGACCGGCAGCCCTCTGTGGTACGCCAGCCGCGTGGGCGGAACCCTCGCCTTCATCCTGCTCACCGCCACGGTGGTGCTCGGCATCGCCTCCGGCGGACGTTCCGAGCCCCGGCGGATCGGCCGTTTCGAGGTCGGGCTGCTGCACCGCAACCTGTCCCTGCTCACCGTGGTGTTCCTCCTCGTCCACGTGGTGACCGCGGTGCTCGATCCGTTCGTGCACCTGAGCTGGACGGTGTCCGTCATCCCGTTCGGAGCCTCTTACCGGCCGCTCTGGCTCGGGCTGGGCACGGTCGCGCTCGATCTGCTGCTCGCGGTGCTGGTCACCAGCGCGCTGCGGCGCCGGATCGGGGTGCGGCGCTGGAAGGCGGTGCACTGGCTGGCCTACGCGGCCTGGCCGTTCGCCCTCTTCCACAGCGCCGGAACCGGCACCGACACCCGGCTACCCCTCCAGCTGTGGCTCTACGCGGCCTGCCTGGTGTCGGTGGTCGGTGCGGTGTGGTGGCGGCTCGCGCAGGCCGGACCGGGGCGACTGGTCGGACGCCTGCTGGCCGCCGCGACCGCACTCGCCGTACCGGTCGCGCTGGCCGGGTTCCTCGCCGCGGGGCCACTGCAACCGGGCTGGGCCCAGCGTGCCGCTGTGACCACGGTCCTGCTCGGAGGCGGACGATGAACTCCTCCGCCGCGGCGCCCGAGGCTTCCTGGTACCGCGAGCCTCAGCGGGACGACACCACCGCAGCCCGGCTGCTCGCCGGTTGGTACGCCACCGGGGTGCCGGCCACCCTCGCCGATCACCTCGTGCGCTACGGACCGGCACCCCTCGCGCCGACTCCCGGCGGCCGTACGTCGATGCCACTGGTGGAGGCCGTCGAGCGGGCCGGGCTCACCGGGCGCGGCGGCGCCGGATTCCCCACCGCCCGCAAGCTGCGCACCGTGGCGGAACGGGGTGGCCGGACCGTGGTGGTCGTCAATGCCATGGAGAGCGAACCGGCCAGCCGCAAGGACCAGTTCCTGCTGGCCGTCGCACCTCATCTCGTCCTCGACGGTGCCGTCCTGGCCGCGAACGTGGTCGGCGCCGACACCGTCCACGTGTGCCTGCCCCGCACCCGCGCCGTCCAGCACGCGCAGCTAGGCGCTGCCCTGAACGACCGCCTGCGTGCCCGCCTGGACCCGGTGCGGTGGCGCCTTCACGCCCTTCCGCACGCGTACGTCTCCAGCGAGTCGACCTCGCTGGTGAACTGGCTCAACAAAGGCCCGGCCCGCCCGCAGGGCAACCCGCCACGCACCCATGAACGCGGTGTCGCCCGCCGCCCCACCCTCGTGCACAACGCCGAGACCCTCGCCCACCTCGCGCTCATCGCACGCCGCGGCCCCGACTGGTTCCGTCGGGCAGGAACCCCGGAGGAGCCCGGCACCACACTCGTCACCGTCTCCGGCGCCGTCGCCGGCCCGGGCGTGCAAGAGGTCGGCATCGGAACGCCGCTCACCACGATCATCGGCTGTGCCGGCGGACCCACCGAAGCTCTGCGGGCGGTCCTCATCGGTGGCTTCGCCGGCACCTGGCTCCCGGCGGCGGACGTGCGCACGCCTCTCACCCGGCGCGACCTGGACCCCTTGGGCGCATCACCCGGCGCGGGCGTCCTCGTGGCACTCCCGCACTCTGCGTGCGGGCTCAGCGAGACGGCCCGGATGCTCGCCTACCTGGCGGCCCACAGCGCCCTCCAGTGCGGTCCCTGCCACTTCGGACTACCCGCAGTGGCCGAGGACTTCACCTCACTGGCCGCCGGACGCGCCGACCGGGACCTGCTGTCCCGGCTGCACCGCCGGACCGCTCTGCTGCCGGACCGTGGTGCCTGCCGTCATCCCGACGGCGCGGCCCGCCTGGCTGCCTCCGCGCTGCGTGTCTTCGCCGACGACGTCGATCAGCACCTCACCCACGGTGCCTGCGCCGCCGCCCACCGGCCGGCCCGGATCCCGGTGCCGCCCGCCGAACCCCCGGAGACGTGGCGATGACCTCCACCAAGACCCTGCGCGTCGACCGCATCGCCTGCACGGGCCAGGGACTGTGCGGCGAACTGCTCCCCGAGCTGATCGGCCTCGACGAATGGGGCTACCCCGTCATCAAGGACCAAGCTGTCCCCGACCATCTGCGCGCCCACGCCCGCCGGGCCGTCGCCGCGTGCCCCCGCCTGGCTCTCCACGCCGACGACGCTCCCGGGTGACACACCCTTGTGTCCCGTGACACAGGCCGGGGGCGTGCGCGCACCGGCATCCGCATCCGCTCGCCCCGAATGCCGGGGCGAGCGGATGCGGGTCAGTGATCGTCTCCCTCGCCGCCCGAAGCCGTCTTGGAGTAGCCGTCGTGCCACGCGGCCTTCGCCCCAGAATCACCGATGCGGTACACGTCCACGGAGGCTCCAGCGGCTACCGCGAGGGACAGAACGGCAATCGCGATGCGCACCGGCGCGGCGGACCGGCGTATGCCGCGCGACGTCTCGGACCCGGACGTGGTGTTGGGGCGGGTCGCCCACCAGACGAGGACCGCCAGCAGGAACAGGCCTCCGGCCCAGGGCAGCAGGCCGTCGCCGAGGTCGGCGTGCCGACGCACCAGTGCATTGCTGTCGACGTGTGCCTCCAGCCACTCCCCGGCCTGCGTGGCCAGCGGGACGCTCACGAGGGTGACCAGGGCCAGCAGCGGCAGCACGATGCCCATGCGCTGCGCCGCGCTCGGCCAGATCGCGCAGACCGCGAGTGCCAGCGCGGTGAGCGGAACGAGCACGACGACGAAATGCACGATCAGGACATGCGCAGGCAGGCCGTTGATCAGGCTCATAGGTGTTCCTCCAGCAGGTTGGTCGGACACGAAGTGTCGAAGGCGCGCCAGCCTCGCACAGGAAGTTCTCAACCTCCTCTGAGCTCCTCGGACCGCGTCCTACGGGGCGAGGCGGACGAGTTGCCTGGAGCAGCACGGAGGCGGCAAGGCCGACAATGACCAGGCGGGTGCGGGACCAGAGGAGGAACCGGCGGTGAGCGACCGACCTCGATGTTCACCAGGTGCAACTCGGCGAGGTGAAGCCACGCCGCGCGGGAGTTGGGTCCATATGAGCCACAACTCCCCGGGTCTCCCGGCTCCATCCGCTCGAAGCGCACGGGAAAGCATCCGCGACGACGGGCGGGCACATCCAGGAGGGGCAGCCCGTCAGTCCTGCGGCAGCAACCGAAGCGCGGGGCAGGCTCATTCGGCTGATCACCAGGCGTACTGGACGCTGAGTACGGTCCGCCGTCTTCCCCGTCCAGCCCGTGCGAGTCCCGGGCACGAGCGCAGGACGCCGACGGCGGAACGCCGGCTCAGCACGCCGGACTTGGCGGGTCAGGCCGATCCTTCCTCCTGGTGCGGTCTGCTTCGCCGCACGGCGAGCACGGCTGCGGTCGCGGTCAGGACGATCACGGCCGCGGCAGGACCCGCCAGGGTGAGCACGTGCTGGAGGGAGGAAGCGGCTGCGTATCCGGCCGATGCCTCAGCGGTCGCCCAGACGCAGGCCGCGGTCACGCTGTACGGCGCGATGCGGTGGTAGGGCAGATGGGCGGCGCCCGCGCAGTGGGGGGCAAGAGTGCGGACCACGGGGACGAAGCGGGCCAGGAAGACGGTGCGGCCGCCGTGACGGGCCATCAGCGTCTCTGCCCGTGTCCAGAGGACAGGCGGGATGCGGCGGCCGGCCCGGCCGGTGCGCAGCCCGTCGGCGAGGAACCGGCCGGTGCGGTGGGCGAGGAAGTCACCGGCCACGACGGCACCGGCCGCCACGGCGATGATCAAAGGCAGGCTGAGGTGCCCGATCCGGGCGAGTGCGCCCGCGGTCAGGAGCAGGGTCAGGGTGGGGACGAACGCGCCCACCAGCAGGACCGACTCGGCCAGCACCGCAGTGGTCACGACCACGTAGACCGCGACCGGCGGGAGGTGGCCGAGGATGTCGGAGACCGCGGTCACCGCCGCGCCTCCGCGAGAGGCCGGTCGGAGGATTCCTCGGCCGTGAGGGGCCGGCGCAGGTGCCAGACGTGGGCGGGCGGCAGGTTGGCCCAGACCGTCCAGCGGCCGGTGGCGTAGGCGCGCTGGTAGGCGGCCATGACCTCGTCCACCGCGGTATGACGGCGGGCTTCGGCCCGGGTGGCGGTCAGGGCGCGTGCCCTGCGGGTTCCGACGTAGGCGAAGTAGGTGAGCGTGCCGCCGGGGTGCAGCAGGTCCATGTAACGGGCCATGATCCGCTCGACCTGGGCGGGGGCGAAGTTGGTCAGGGGCAGTCCGGAGACGATGACGTCGTAGCGCTGGTCGGTGTCGAGCTGCTCGACGAACATCTCGTGCACCTTGACCCGGCCGGAGGCACGGACCAGGTCCGGGTGCCCGTCCACCAGGCGACGCAACTGGGCGGCGAAGCGCGAGTTGGCCTCCACGACGTCCAGGCGGCTGCCACCGGTCAGATGGGGTATCAGGGCCCTGGTGATGGGGCCGGTGCCGGCACCCGCTTCCAGGACGGCCAGCGGACGGGACGCCTGGGCCCGGACGGGTTCGGTCAGGGCGCGGGCGAGGGCTTTGCCGCTGGGTGCGATCGCGCCGGTGGTGCGCAGATCACGGGCTGCTTCGATCAGAAACATCCAGCCGTCGGCTTCGCGCTGCGCCAGGACGCGTTCGTGGGAGGTGGTCCAGTCATCCATGCATATGACGCTAGGAATCGCCGCCCGGCAGCGGATCCGCCGTTCTTCGACGGCTTCCCCCGACGAAAGTAGGGGGTGGGCGTCGCCGGTCGTCGAGGGGCGGCAGGCGCGTGCCCGCCTAGGATTCTGACGGTGAACAGCAGCAGGATCCAGGCGAGGACGGCCGCAGTCGGGCGCGGCGCGGTCGTGACGTTCTTCGCAGGCGTCGCGGCGGTGAACGGCGCGCAGTTGGTCAGCGACGGCCGGTATGTGGTTCCCATCGGTGCCTCGGCCGTGGCGTGCGCGGTGGTGCTGCTCGTGCCGCGGCTGCGGTGGCCCGTCGCGCCCGTCGTGGTCACCGCGGTCACCGCGTGGTGGGGGTGGCTCGGCACGCTGCTGCTGACCGTTGTCCTGTACGACCTGGCCGCGGCCCGCCGGACGAAGGCGGCGGTCCTGTGTGTCGCCGCCGCGCTCGGCGCCAACCTCCTCGGCTATCCATCCACCCGTCTGTGGCACCAACAGGACTACGTCACCGCGCTGTTCCTGTGGGCCTTCGCGTATGTCGTCGGCATGTGGATCGGCGGCCGTCGGCGTCTGGTGCGGGCGCTGGCCGCCGATGTCGAGCACCTGCGCGTGGAGGCCCAGCTGCGCGAGGAGACCGCGCGGATGGCGGAGCGGTCCCGGATCGCGGCGGAGATGCACGACGTCCTCGCCCACCGGCTCAGCCTGATCGCCCTGCACACGGGCGTGCTGGCCACCCGCAGCGACACCCTGCCAGAGCCGGTCGCCGAACGACTGGCCCTGCTGCGGGGCGCCTCCACGGAAGCGCTCACCGACCTGCGGGACGTGCTCGGCGTGCTGCGTACTTCGGGCGCGACCCCGAACGGTACCGGCGTGGTGCCCGCACCGGTTCCCGGCGACGTCCTGCAACTGGTGGCCGACGCCCGCGCCGCCTCCCAGTCCATCGCCCTGACGATCCACGGCCGACCCGAGGACGCGACCACCACCCACCGCCTCGCCGTGTACCGCATCGCGCAGGAAGCCCTGACCAACGCCCGCAAGCACGCCGACGGCACCCTGGTGACCATGACGATCGACTACCGGCCGCCGGCCACCCGGGTGGAGGTCACCAACCCCGTCGGTGCTCCCGGACAGGCGGCCGCCGTCAGTTCCGGCTACGGGCTCGTCGGCCTGCGCGAACGCGTCCATGCCCTCCACGGCCGACTGGACGCGGGACCGGCCGGCGCGGGCTCCTGGCGCCTGGCCGCCCGCATCCCCCACCCGGCCGGAACGGACAAGAACGGCACGGACAGGAACGGCACGGAAGAGAACGAGACTCCCGCATGATCCGCGCAATGATCGTCGACGACGACGCCCTGGTCCGCCTCGGCCTGGCCGACCTCCTCGACAGCGACCCGGGCATCGACCTCGTCGCCGAGGCCGCCGACGGCCTCCAGGCCATCGAGCGGGCCTCCGCCCACCGCATCGACGTCGCCCTGGTCGACGTACGCATGCCCCGCATGGACGGCATCACCGCCACCGCCCGGCTGAGGGCACTGCCGCACCCGCCGAAGGTCATCACCCTGACCACCTTCGACCTCGACCAGTACGTCTACGACGCCCTCGGTGCCGGAGCCGACGGCTTCCTCCTCAAGGACACCGACCCGGCCGAGATCCTGCGCGCCGTCCACCTGGTCGCGGCGGGCTCCGCGATGCTCCACCCCACAGCGGCCCGCCGTCTCATCGACCGCTACCACGCCACCACCCGGCCCCAGGCCGCCCGGGCCCAGGCCCGCATCGACCGGCTCACGCCCCGGGAACGCGACGTACTCGCCCTCCTTGCCCACGGCGAGACCAACGCCGAGATCGCCGCCCGCCTCACCATGCGCGAGAGCACCGTCAAGGCCCACGTCAGCCGCATCCTGACCACACTGGACGTCAGCAACCGCGTGCAGGCAGCCCTCGCGGCCCGCGACGCGGACCTCACCTCGTGAGCCGGCCAATGGGGGCGATGCCAGCCCCCGGGGGAAGGGCTGACAGGACGGCCGTCTGACGATCACCGAGTCGGCCACCCGCGTACGGCCCAGCGTCTCGCCCTGCCACCGCCGACTGCGCGACCTTCTACGGCCTCACGCCTGTCCATGGAGTCTCCACGGCTGTCGTGGTGCACGTCGAGGGCGGTCTGGTCGGTTCCACGATCGGGTTAGGTGCCGGTTGGCAGTCCGTGCAGCCTCGCGTTCGTCCAGCGACGCCCGCAGCTCGACTGCTTGCAGTTCCAGGCGGGTGATCTTGGCGTCGATCCGGTGCAGCCACAGGGCGTGCCAGACCCGGATCCTGTGGAATCAAATGCGTCAACTGTCTTGCTGGGCGCGGCGGATGACGGCCGGGGTCGGCATGAGCCGGGCGACGTCACCTGGGGGTGTTGAGTCTGTCGGCCGGTACCCGCTTGATCCGGGTCCAGCCGCTCCAGCCCCGCTTCTCCAGGATCGCCAACAGCCGCGCGGCGTGCGGTGAGGACTCGGCCATGGTCGAGTCCAGCAGGTCGACGAACTGGTCGTCGATGCCGTCGTCGGCACCGACCTCGCCGGCCTCAAGGGCGCGAATCATCAAGCGCTCCATGATGTCGGCGACCTCGACGAGCCGAGGATCGTCGACCGGCCAGTCGAGTGCCCCGCTGAGAAGGCTGTAGAGCTTCACCATGTCGGGGTCGTTCAGCTCCTCGTGCTTCTTGGCGATGACGGAGTCGATCGAGTGCGGCACCTGGGCGGCGATCATGATCCAGGCGTCCCGTTCCATCTCGATGTACCGCTCCTCAACGCCGAGACCGCGCAGCCGCTCGAGGTAGTCCACCACGCTCGGCGGGAGCGCCAGGTGCTCTCCGGCGGCGAGCCTGGCCAGTCGGCTGCGAGTGTCCTGCAGCCGCCGGATCTCGGCGCGCAGGGCCTTGTCGATCTCCTGTACTCTGCCGGCGAACTCCTCCGGGTCGGCGTCGAGGAGTTCCTGCACCCGCGCCAGTGGCACGCCTGCATCAGCCAGGGTGCGGATCCGGATCAGTCGCACGACCGCGACAGCGTCATAGGTCCGGTATCCGGACCGGTCGCGCTCGGGTTCTGGCAGCAACCCGATCCGGTGATAGTGGCGTACCGCCCGCACTGTCACCCCGGCGTACGCCGCAAGCTGGCTGATGGTGAGCATGGGTCCCAGCCTGCCTCAGACGATCTTCCGGCGATAGGCGGCCATCGCGAAGACGTACGCCAGGACGAGGATGCCGACGCACCAGGCGAGGGCGGTCCAGATGGTGTCGCCGACCGGCTGCTGGGCGAACAGATTGCGGATCGTGTTGACGATCGACGTCACCGGCTGATGTTCCGCGAACCAGCGCACCGGGCCGGGCATCGTCTTGGTGGGCACGAACGCCGAACTGACGAACGGAAGGAAGATGAGCGGGTAGGCGAACGCGCCCGCTCCCTCGACCGAGGACGCGGAGAGCCCGGGGATCACGGCGAGCCAGGTCAACGCCAGGGTGAACAAGAAGAGGATGCCGGCGACCGCGAGCCATGCCGACACTCCTGCGCCGGAGCGGAAGCCCATGAGCACAGCGACGCCCACGACGAGCACGAGCGCGATCAGGTTGGCGACCAGCGAGGTGACGACGTGGGCCCACAGCACACCCGACCGAGCGATCGGCATGGACTGGGATCGCTCGAAGATCCCGCTCTTCACGTCGGTGAACAGCCGGTACGCGGTGTAGGAGATGCCCGATGCGATGGTCATGAGCAGGATGCCGGGCAGCATGTAGTTCACGTACGGGACCGACCCGGTATCGATGGCGCCTCCGAACACGTAGACGAACATCAGCATCATGGCGACCGGCGTGATGACGGTCGTGATGATGGTGTCCAGGCTGCGTGTGACGTGGCGCAGAGTCCGCCCCGTGAGCGCGGCGGTGTCGCTGAAGAAGTACGCGGTCATCGTTGTCCCCCGGGGGTCGTGCTGGTGGCGTTGCTCTTGTCGTCCCTGCCGATGACCGCGAGGAAGATCTCCTCCAGCGTCGGCTGCTTCTCGACGTACTCGACCTTGGCGGGCGGGAAGAGCTGCTTGAGCTCGGCGAGGGTGCCGTTCACGATGATCCGGCCCTGGTGGAGGATCGCGATCCGGTCGGCGAGCTGCTCGGCCTCCTCCAGGTACTGCGTGGTGAGCAGCACCGTCGTGCCGTGGCCGGCGAGCTCCTTGACCGCATCCCACACCTCGTTACGGGCCTCGGGGTCGAGTCCGGCCGTCGGCTCGTCCAGGAATATCACCGGCGAGTTTCCGATGAGGCTCATCGCGATATCCAGCCGGCGGCGCATCCCACCCGAGTACGTGGACACTCGCCGCGCGCCCGCCTCGCTCAACGAGAAGCGCCTCAGCAGATCGTCCGCAGTCGCGCCAGGGTCTTTGAGGTGGCGCAGCCTGGCGACCAGGGACAGGTTCTCCCGACCGCTGAGGATCCCGTCGACGGCCGCGAACTGCCCGGTGAGACTGATGGACCCCCGCACGTTCGCCGCTTGCGTGGCGACGTCGAACCCATTGACGCTCGCCGCCCCCGCGTCGGCTTTCAGGAGCGTGGCGAGGATCCTCACGGTCGTGGTCTTGCCCGCCCCGTTGGAACCGAGCAGGGCGAAGATGCTGCCCGGCACCACGTCGAAGTCCACACCGCGCAGGACTTCGAGCTTCCCGTACGACTTCTCCAAGCCTTGCACGCGAATCACCGGACCGGCGATCGATTGGGCCGTCATGGTCATCTGCCTCCTTCATGGAGTTGCTCCAAGCGACTGCGAGGAAGCTCCGCCCGGAAGCATGAAGGGTTGACCCTGCGTCAAGGTCAAGCTGCCTCCCGATCACGGCGCCCAATGCACGGGCACGATCGGTGCGGCCTACTGCCGCCGTCGATCAGTGCGGGCCACCCAGCAACGCCACTGTGTGTCCCAGATCTGCCGTTTCAAGAGGGCGGCAGCTCAGTAACTGATCGTTTCAGAATGCGGTTGCCCCGGCCGAGGCAACCGCGGTCAGTCATCGAGGCGGTGAAGGACTTGCGTGAGCTCGCCGTTCTCAGTCAGACCGACCAGGACCTCGGTCATCTTGCTGATGCCGGCGTCCCGGACGATGAGTCCGTCTGAGCACCAGAAGTAGCGGCTTCCGAGGGCTTCCCCGCTTTCGGCCCATCTCGCCATGATGACCTCGACCTGGGCAAGGGTGATTATGGTCGCGCTCCAGCGCGAGCCGTCCTCAAGGTCCACGAAGACATCGACGTTGTCCACGGTCTCCAGGCCCTCGCCGGCGTTCGGCAGGAATGCTGCCTCGAAGTGCTCCGTGTGGACGCGGTACCAGGGCCCGTCCCACATGCCCGGCTGTGTGCTGTGACTCACCGGACGAGTGTGCAGGGCTGAACGGATCACCTCAACTGCGTTCTTCTGGCACGCTTCCCGCCATGAACGGCGATCTTGTGCCGGATGACTTGTGGGCGCGCGTGGCTCCATTACTCCCGCGACACCCTGAGCGGCGGCACCGGCATGCGGGACGGCATCGGATAGCCGACCGCATCGTCCTGGCCGGCATCCTCAACGTGCTGCGTACCGGAGTGGCCTGGCGCGACGCGCCACGTCAGGTGGTGGGCTGCTCCGGTGTCACAGCCTGGCGCCGCTTGCGGGACTGGACGGAAGCCGGCATCTGGCCCCGGCTGCACGCCGCCCTGCTCGCCGAACTCCGAGGCGCCGGCCTGCTGGAGATGGACAAATGCGCCGTTGACGGCTCGCATGTCCGCGGTCTCAAAGGGGGCTTCACACTGGGCCGTCGTCGGTCGACTGTGGCCGTCCCGGCAGTAAGCATCACCTGATCGTCGACCAGCTCGGTACTCCGCTCGCGGTATCGCTGACCGGCGGAAATCGACACGATGTCACCCGACTGATCCCCTTGCTCGACGCGGTCCCCGAATCGGCGGCCACCGCGGGCGTCCCCGACACCGGCCCAAGTGGCTGTTCGCCGACCGCGGCTACGACTTCGACATGTACCGGCGACTCCTTCGTGGTCGAGGGATCACTCCGAAGATCGCTCGCCGAAGTGCCCTACACGGCTCCGGCTTGGGCAAGATCCGCTGAGTGGTAGAGGCGGAGTTCCGCATGGCTCCACCAGTTCAACGACTCCGCATCCGCTACGAGATACGCGCCGACCTCCACCAGGGCCTCCTTCAACTCGCCTGCAGAATCATCTGTTTGAGGCGACTGCGCACCGCATTCTGAAACGATCAGTAAGTGGCAAGAGCTAGCGCGGGGTGGCACCAGAAGGAGTGGACACGCCGCGAGCCGCTCTAGGAGGCTGTCTACGATCAACCGCCGGAACCGCTCGACAACCTTCTGCAGTAGCTCACGTTCGAAGACGCCGTGGAACCAACCTCATGAGACGTCACTTCTAGCGGACCCAGCACCGTCTCGTAGGACGGCGATTACGGGGGATGTGATGCAGGCGAGTACTTCCCCACCTGTTGTTCGTGCTCGCCGGAGCCAGGCGTTCGGGCGGGCCGGGGGTTAGGCGGAAGGTGGCGGCTTGGCAGGGAGGTTCGTTTTGAGCCTCTCGAAGGCGGTGGGCGTCGAGCGGTGCGACAGGAAGTTCTTGATCTGTTGAGCACAGTCGGCCGGGCTGGCGGTACTCGTGTCGCACTCGATGTCGTAAAGGCCGTGGGCATGGACCTGGGCGATCTGGCGTGCGGCCAGCCCCGGTGTGCGGTCTGCGCGCTCCTGCTCGCGCCGTTGGAGTTCGGGCAGAGGACAGTGCACTCCGACCAGAATCACGTCCTTGGGGGCAAAGAGCGAGACGCAGTCGAGCAGGTGCCACGGCTCGCTCAGGACGTGGTCGACCACGATGTTGTTGCCTGCTGCGGCCATTCCGGCGACCGCACGGTGGAAGCCCATCAATGCACGCCTGAGCAGCGAGGGTAATTCCTCCGAAGCGATGGCCCGCTGGGGCCGCATGGCATCAAGCATGTCCACCGGCATGTGGAAGTACATGTCGTCCAAGGCGGTGAGGAGCGCCTCGGCGATGCTCGACTTCCCAGAACTCGACGTGCCGTTCAGAAAGATGACCAGTCCGCCGACTACCTGCGAAGCACCCGCCGAGTTCACGCTCTCGTGCGATTCACTTCCTCTTGGTGCCGCCATCATCTTCCCCCTCGTCATAAGCGCCCGTGTCAGCAGCAATGGGGAGTACTCGTTCACCAAGCCGAACTGGGACAGCAGCAGATTGTTTACTGTCGACGTTCAGCTGATTCCCCATCTCCCCCGTGTTGACGTAATTCCCCAGGTGGCGGCCGTAGCTGCGGTCGGCCCCGCTGGTGGGGCCCGTCGGGTCAGTCCTGCCAGTCCAGCTGTGGCTCGGGGATACCGATGGAGCGGGCGTAGTCCTGTGCCTGCCGACGGCCCTCTGCCTGCTTGCGCGGATAGCGGAAGATCTTCTCGGCGAAGATCACGAACGCCTGCGTGGTGGTGTTGTAGTTGACATACCAGCCCCCGGTCGGGGCCAGGCAGGCAGCCAGCTGCTCGGCCAGACGCTCGGCGTCGGCCTCCTCGGCGGTGAAGTCCAGGAGAGTCCACTGCTGCGGCTGCTCGACCGCCGCGTTGTTCACCTCCACTCTGGCGATCTTGGTGATGTGCAGCCGGGCTCCGGCCAATTCCGTTCCGAGCTGCAGACTTTCCGCGATCAGCACGCCTTCAAGCACCTGGTCCTCCTTGATCTCGACGCCGTGAGACTAGCGGAGGCCTGTGACAATGGCGGACTGGCATCGCGTCAACCGTTCGAGGGTGTGCCCGGCTTGTCGGTCGAGCCCTTGGGCCGCTTGTTGGGCCGATGGCTGGCGCCGTTCATGATGACCTGGTGGCTGGAGCTGATCAGCCGGTCCAGCAGCGACTCGGCGACCTTTGGTGTATCCCCGGCGGCGAGCATCTGGATCCGCCAGGCGTGGATGTGGTCCATGCCGTACTTCAGCTTCTCGGCAAGGTCGCGTCGGTGTGGCGGTGCCCGGCGAACGATGCGATGGCATGCAACTCCTAGCCCATGCAGGCCAGATCGGTAAGGCACAGATGGCGGTGGTGTGCGTGGAGAACCGCTCGACACCGGCCGCCAGAGCGAGATGCCACACCATCTTCAACCAGGTCCACAGACTCAGCGGCGGCCTGGACCACCGCCCCCGCGCCGACCGGGCGTGTATCGGCCGCGGCCCACAGGGTGCGACTCGCGCAGGCCTACCTCCACGAGGAAGTCGTAGAATAGACGAACGGGCACCAGACGCTGCTGGATCGTCGCGTGGGCCAACCCTGCCCCCGATTCGGTGAAGACAACTTTCGCCCCTCGCCTGTGAGGCCGGGTGGTCAGGACGCGGACGAACGACGCGACGTGCAGTCTGTCTGCGGCCAGCGGATCGACTCCTTCTCGCTCACACAGGTCCAGGTATTCGGTCGGCCCCCGGGCGTATGCGTCCACCGTCCGTGGTGCGGGCGAGGTCTTCCCAGGTCTGTAGCCGAGCCGCCCCCAGGGCCGTGGACGAAGCCGGGTTACAGGATCACCCGGGCTGATTCCACGTAACTTCTAGACCGTGCAGGCGGTCCAGGAAGGGCGGCGAGTCATCGAACACACCGACAGCGGCGCCGAGCACAATTTGGCTCGTGCTGGGTATCAACTGCTGAGGTCGAACACACCCCACGCGGTGAACGGCTCGGCCTGGACGTAGATCCTGCTTCCTCGGCTGACGACGCGCCGACGGCCGGGGGCAGGGCCATGGGGCAGGGTGAGCAGCCCGACGTCCGTTGGCTCGACGAAAGCTTCGGTGAGTTCTCCGTGGGTAAGCCAGTCCCGCTCTTCGCCGTAGCCGCCGTAGAAGGCGACCCGATCGCCGTGGACGGCCACCGCTTTGGCGCCCCGCACGCGGTTCGCCCACACCGTTACAGGCCGGTCGGGGCGTATCTCGACGAGCGGAAAATCCGTGTATGGGCAGGCCCAGGCGGCGGTGCCCGACACGTTCAGGGCGTAGCAGTCGAAGAGACCGGGGATGTGGGCGCCGTCTGACGTCCAGGCGAGCCGGCCCGTGGCGCTCCAGCGGCGGATCCCGGCCGGGTTCTCGTCGAAGTGCCCGACCCAGATGTGGCTCGTCTCGTCCACGAGCAGGTGCTCGATGGCGTCCCCGACGGAGAAGGACGAGGTCTCGCGGCCCAGTGCGTCGAAGACCTGGACCTGGTCCGCGTCCTCGTACCGGCGAGCGCGCGACGCGGCGACGACGAACCTGCCATCTGGCAGGCGGTCCAGGTGCGGCCAGCGGGCCCGCACGGCACTCAGTTCGGTGAGTTCGACGTCGCCGCCCGGGTGGACGGAGACGACCAGGGCGGCGAAGGGCAGCACGTCGCCGCCGCGCTGCGGAGGGCGTTCGGTAAGCAGCCAGTGGGCGGCGCCGAAGACGTCGACGGTACTGGTCAGAACGTGGCGGTCGTGGTGCGATCGGGGGAGGTGGGCGTAGGGAACGAGGGCGGTCTTCTGCATGGGCGGGCTCTCCTGGTGGGCGGTCACGGCCATCGGGCGCTGCGGTGAGCGGCGGTCGGTGGCGCGCGAGCGGAGGAGAGGGGAGCGGGGTGCGCGGGATGCCTAGACGGCATGGCCCTTTCTGGTCGTCATGAGCTGATCATCCTTGACGTCCAACCTCGTGACAAACCTATTCGGCCTCGCAGTACTACCGGGGCCACCTCCCGCTGGGGGGGCATCAAGCTGCAGGTGGCGAGCGTGCTGGCACGGACGTCGTGGAAGGACCGCTGGGCAGAGGTACGCCCGCCAAGGCTATGGAGGAGCGGTGCGCGGTCACAGTCCGGTGGCCAGCCATGTGGTCACGGCTGCGGTGGCCAGAAGGACAACGTTGAGCGTGATCCGGCGGTCCTCGCCGGTCAGGTGGACAGCGATCGCACCGATCTGCAGGAGCACGAAGCCGATGGCCGCGGCCATCGCCAGCGAGGGAGCGATGCCGGTCAGCGGCGGCAGGACCAGTCCGGTCGCGCCCAGTATTTCGACCGCTCCCAGTGCCCTTACGGCGGACAACGGTATGCGGTCGACCCAGGCCATCATCGGGCGGAGTTGATCGCGGCTGCGGCTCACCTTCATCGCGCCCGCGTAGAAGTAGAAGAGGGCGAGAAGTCCCGCCGCGATCCAATAGGAGAGGTTCATTGTTCCCGTTCTGGGCCACCGGTTTCCGGGGACCCGTCGATGGCGTCGCTTGCCGGAAGAGCCCTGGAGAGGGCCCGGTCCGTCGTCAGGCGAGGTCGGTGGCGGACTCGGTCGCGTAGCGGCTCATCGTGTCGATGTTGGCCTGGGGTGTCAGCGGCCGGCCGCTGGCGAGCACGTCCTGGAGGTCACGGAAGTACTGCACGTAGAAGTCGGGCGTGAACGTACTGAGCATGACGGCGGGTTGGTCGGTGAGGTTGGCGAAGGTGTGCGGGCTGCCGGGCGGAACCATCACGAACGTGCCCGCGGTGGCGTCGTGGTCCTCGTCGCCGACGGTGAACCGCACGGTGCCGGAGATGATGTAGAAGCCCTCGTCGTGGCGGGCATGGCGGTGCTGCGGTGGTCCCTGGGTGTGCGGGGCGAGGACGGACTCGGCGATCGCGAGGCGATGACCTGTGTGGCTGCCGTCCTCCAGAACGCGCATGCGCGTGGTGCCCAGGACGATCGTCTCGCCGTCGTGGGGGCCGACCACTGATACGGAGGGGTGGGCTTGCGCCGGGCCGGTCTTGGTTTCTTCGGTCATGTCGACGAGTGCACCGCCGGGGCCCTGTCGGTGTCCAAGACCCATCTCGCAGGGCCGATACCTCGTCGGTATTGTTGCAGCGTGGAGTTGCGGATCCTGCGTTACTTCGTGGCGGTCGCCGAGGAGTTGCACTTCGGCCGGGCCGCCACGCGACTGCACATGAGCCAGCCGCCGCTGAGCCGGGCGATCAAGCAGTTGGAGGCCGAGGTCGGTGCCTTGCTGTTCGCCCGGTCGTCTGCCGGCGTCAGGCTCACTGCGGTGGGCAGCGTGCTGCTCGAAGAGGCTAGGGCCCTCCTCGACCATGCTGATCGCGTCCGTGGGCGCGTCAGCGCGGCGGCCGGCGCCGCGACCATGACCGTCGGCATCCTGGGGGACGGTACCGACCCGGGAATGACCAGGCTGGCCGCTGCGTACCGCCGGCGCCACCCCGGCATCGACATCCGCATCCGCGACACCGATCTGACCGACCCGACGTGTGGGCTACGCACCGGACTGGTCGATGTGGCCCTGACTCGAGCGCCGTTCGACGAGACCGCACTGACAGTGCGTGTCCTGCGGACCGATCCGGTCGGCGTGGTCCTGCGGGCCGATGATCCGCTGGCCTGCCGCGACCGGCTGCACCTGGCCGACCTGAGTGATCGCCGCTGGTTTCAGTTCCCGCAGGGAACCGACCCGATCTGGCAGTCGTACTGGAACGGCGGCATCCGGCGCGAAGGTCCAGTGGTACGCGCCGTCCAGGAATGCCTGCAGGCCGTGCTGTGGAACGGCACAGTCGGCATGGCTCCGCTCGGGCACGACCTGCCCGCCGAGTTGGCCGTCGTACCGCTGGCCGACATGGCGCCGAGCCGAGTGGTGGCCGTATGGAACGAGGGTGACCCCAACCCGTTGATCCGATCCTTCATCGACATCGCGACAGCCGCGTACCGCAGTGATTGAGCGTTACGTGTCGGGAGGTAGCTGCCTCTGTGGTCAGGGCTGGACGTGATCCGGCCCGAGGCTAGGGTGCTGATTCACGGACCGAGGAGCGCCGACGTGCACGACAGCCCACGGATGGAGAAAGCCCTTGATGTCCTGCGTGCTGAGCTGGAGGTCGAGCGCTCGACGCAGACCGAGTTGACCGCTCGTGCTGCATGGTCGGCGTTCATGCGATTTGCGCGGCAGCGCTTTGCCACCGCACCCACCCGCGACTCGGACGGCTTGCTCTTCCAGTACGGCACGTACGCCTTCAGCGGGCGACCGAAGTTCACTGTGGATCTCACTCGACAGTTCGAGATCACTGACGACGAGGGTGAGCACGAGCACTACGTGCAGGTTCACTGCGAAATCCGCTACGAGTGCGAACCCGTCCTGGATGCCCTGGGGAGCTTCGATTCCTGGTTCTTCCACGACGCCGATACGAACCTTGACGAGTGGTTCGCCGCCATGGAGGGGCACCTCGAACTGGTGCTAGCTCGAGTGCCCGGTGAGATCGATGTGTACGAGGAGCGGGTATAGGCCGTCACGCCAGCAGGACCACGCGCCCGGCAGGTGTGGGTTGTTCGCGTTGGAAGTTCAGGTCTTGTCCGTGACGGCGTTGGTGAAGCGGGTGGCGAGCGCCCTTACTGCCGCGCGCAGTTCCTGTCCGCCCTCGACGCGGAAGGCGTGTGGCAGCTGTGCCAGCCATTCCTGCGCGTACATAGTCGGGTTCCTGGTGCTGCCGACGAGCACGCACCCGTCTCCTGACGGTTCGAGGCGTCCCATGGGCGGGCGGATCGACGGCAGTACCTCGGCCAGCGGGGCCTCGAACACGACCCGCGTGGGAAACGCCCAGCCCTGGCCGAGGTTCTCCTCCAGCGCCGCCACCGGGTCGAGGCCGTTGGGCATCTCGAAGCGGCGGGCGGTCTCGCGGACCGCGCGGACCCGGTCGATCCGGTAGGTGCGGATCGCGTCCGCGTGGTGTGCGTGGCACAGGAGATACCAGCGGCCGTAGCGGACGACGACCGCCCAGGGATCCACCTCGGCCTCCCATTCGTTGCCGGACTCGCTGCGGTACGTGAGCAGCACGCGGCGTCGCACCGCGCTCGCCGCGACGAGGGTGCTGGTCAGGGCGGGATCCGGACGGGACGCGTAACGGTCGGGCGCGGCCGACGCGTGCACGCGCAGGGCGGCCGCCTGCCGGCCGACCTTCTCGGGCAGCGCCCGGATGACCTTGCCCAGGGCGGTGCCGACGAGGTCGTCGGCGTCGGGGTCGGCGGCCGCCGGCTGTCCGTCGAGGACCGCCATGACCAGGCCCAGGGCCTCGGGCTCGGTGAAGACGACTGGTGGTAGCCGCGCACCGCGCCCCAGTCGGTAGCCGCCCCACGGGCCCCGGGTCGAGTGCACGGGGATGCCCGCCTCGCGGAGGATGCCGATGTAGCGGCGCGCGGCCCGCTCCGTGACACCCAGCGAGGCGGCTATCTCGTCGGCCGTCACTCCCGCGGTACGGGACTGGAGGATCTCGAGGGTGCGCAGGGCTCGCGCGGTGGGACTGAGCTCGGTCGGCACCCGAGCAGATTAAGTGGTCACGGGATGTACCGGAAGTAGATTGTCCGGAACCAGGCATAGCGTGAGGGCACCGGCCTCCCGGGAAACCGGCTTCACGGCTTCACGGGAAACCGACCTCACGGTTTCAAGGGAAGCCAGCCTTACGGCTCCAAGGGAAAGAGAACTGATCCATGGACATCCTGCTCATCGCCGGCCTGTGGCTCGACGGATCCGCCTGGGACGACGTCGTGCCCGTGCTCGAGGAACTCGGCCACCGCCCCGTGGCCCTCACCCTTCCTGGTCAGGGTGAGGGATCCGGGTCCGCCACGCTGGAGGACCAGGTCGCGGCGGTGCTCGCCGCCGTGGACGCGGCGACGGACAAGCCCATGGTGGTCGGGCACTCCGCCGCCTGCACCCTGGCCTGGCTTGCCGCCGATGCGCGGCCGGAGCGGGTCGCCAAGGTGGCCCTCATCGGAGGCTTTCCGTCCACCGACGGTCAGCCGTACGCCGACTTCTTCGAGACAAAGGACGGCGTGACGCCCTTTCCCGGCTGGGGCCCGTTCGAAGGGCCGGACAGCGCCGACCTCGACGAGGAGACGCGCAACCGCATCGCCTCGGCCGCGATCCCCGTGCCCGAGAGCGTGGCCAAGGGGACGGTGCGGTGGAAGGACGAGCGGAGGTTCGACGTCCCGATGCTGCTCGTGTGCCCCGAGTTCACCCCCGCCCAGGCCCGGGAATGGATCGACGCCGGCGACGCGCCCGAGATCAGCCGTACCCGGCACCTGGACTTCGTCGACATCGACTCGGGCCACTGGCCGATGTTCACCAAGCCGGCCGAACTCGCCAGGCTGCTGGCCGCGGCGGCCGCGGACGCCTGAGCCAGGGCCCTGCCAGGTCCGGCCCTTGGACGCCTCCGCCCGGGAGGGCTACGCCGCGCTCGTTGAGCGCAACGACAGGATCTGCGGCGGGTGCTGACGCATCAGCTACGACGCGGGGTGCGGCCGCCACGGGATCACCCACGGGGAGACCGAAGAGGACCACCCCGTGCGTACCGGCCGCGCCACTCCACGGACCGGCAGCGGACCGCGCCGGGGTTTCTACGTTTTCACCTCGCCCTTGGTCAGCAACCACTCCTTGTGCAGAGCGCCCAGAGGGATTCGCGTCTGGAAGACGGGTGTGCCGAAGATGGAGAGCTGCAGATTCAGCGTGCCGGTGAGGTCGACGCCGCCGTACAGGGCCCAGGAGCCGTAGGCGGATCCGGTGCCGTCCGCCGAGCCGTCGGCGGTCGCGGTGCTCGCGGCGCGGAGGTAGGGGGCGAGGTCGGCGGTGACGCCCACTGTGCCGTAGAGGCCCACCGTCGCTTCGGCACCCATGGCGGCTTTCACATCACCGACCGCGGTGACCGTCGTCTTCAGGGGCTCACCGCTCATGTGGGATTCACTGACACCGCTCCAGCCCTTGGCCCACGTGAAGTTGCCGCCTACGCGGAAGTCGCCCTTGAGGTCCTGTTCGGCGTCGACCGTGACGCGGCCGTCGGCGTCCACCCGGAAGTAGCAGACGAGATCGAGATTGACGACGACCGGGACCGGGCCGACCTGGATCACGGGATCGGCGTGCAGTTCGGCGAAGGGAATGCGGATCGGCTTGCCGTTCGTCGTGCCGGCCGCGCGGCCCTTCAGTTGCCACTGGGAGGTCCATGCGCCGGTCAGCCCCAGGAACGCGCCGCTGGGCGAGGAGCTCGCGGCGGCGCCGGATCCGTCGTAGGAGAAGGCGACCTCGGGGGCCAGCTGAACGAATCCCCTGAGCGAGGCGGCGGCCGATGCGGGGGCGCCTGCGGCGCTCTGCACAGCGGTTGCGACGTCGATGCGCAGGCTGCCCAGCGGGAGCTTCGCGCCCTCGGGCCCGAAGGTGAGGTCACCGGTCTTCGCCCAGGAGATCTTCACGCCCTCGACGAGCGGATCGACCTTCACGGTGGACGGGTCCACGGGGACCGCCCCGTCCGCTGTGCTCTGGCCCAGGACGGAGTTGAGCTTGGCCGGTTCCGTCTGGACGGTCGCACTGCCGTCCGCCGAGGTGTCGACGATGTCTGTCACCTTGGCCAGCACGCCGTCGGGGGCGCCGGGGGCGGGGGCGCTGGCTATGACGTCGCCGACGGCCACAGCGGCCTTGGACTTCGCTCCGCCCGAGCCCGAGCCCGAGCCCGTGTCCGGGACAGTGCCGGAGCCGTCGGACGGGGAGGCGGTCGTTGCCGTCGAAGTGGGCGACGGTGCCGCACCCGAGCCGGACGGCGGTGCCGCGATGACCGCCCGGCCGCTCTTCCTGTCGTACGACGCGACCTTGAGCGCGGACTTCCGGGCCCGGGTCTTGTCGGGCGTGTTCGCGGCGGCCACGGCGGTCGGGGTGGCGACGTCGCCGGTCGGGGCGGAGACGACAGCGAGTCGATCCTCGCCGGTGCCGGGCGTTGACGCTTCGGCCTTCGGGGCGGCACCGGCGCCGGTGGCGGCGGGGGAGTGGGCGGAGCAGCCGGTGGCCAGCAGTGCTGCGACGGTGATGGTCGACAGAGCCGAAATCAGGGCATGCGTTCTGCGTCTGTGCACGCGTGAGTCCTCGGGGGCGGTGGCGGTGGCAGGGGGGTGTGCTGCGAGACGGAATGACGTGAGGGCACCGCGTAGGTGCCCTGGCGGCATTCCGTAGAGCGACTACGTGAGGGGGTGGGCGTGGTCGAGCGGCGCAGCTGTGGTGGTGACAGTGCGCTGACGATTGTTACCTGTCAGTAGATGTGCATGAGCATGCCAGGCCGACGGCGCGGCGGGGGCCACATCTGCACTGACGGCAGGGTGACGTGGAGCACATTCGTCTGTGGGTCAACTGGCGCCAGGGACAAGGGGGTTGGGTTGTCGGCGCCTGTGCCCAGGGCGACTCCAGCGATGCGCGTGGACGGGCGCACCGGGCCTGCCGAGGTCCTGGGCCGGCCCGGTGCGTCCCGCGCTCGCGTCCGGTTCCGCTATACGTCGGCCCGCCTCCGGAAAGAGCAGCTGTGCCCGCGGTGCGGAGCGCGGGGAGGGCTTGCGCGGACGGAGGTGCCGGTGCGGGACATGGTGCCGGATCAGGTTGTGGGGCGCGGCCGACGGTTACGGCGAGCCAGGGCCCGGACCGGAGTGGGGTGGCACGCCGTGAAAGACCGTGCGCAGGGGTGCGAGGAGCACGGTCAGGCCCGTACCGACGTCAGGCCATGGCCACCACGGCTGACACGAGCGCCTTGAGGCAGGCCTGTTCGGCCTTCTCGTCGGGCATCGACAGGTGCTGCATGCTCATGCCGTCGAAGGCGGCGAGGAAGAACCGCGCGGTGGTCGCGGTGGGTTGCCGCAGACGGTGACCGGTACGTTCGGCGGCTTGCTCGATGAGCTTGGAGGTCACGGCCGTGATGCCGGCGAAGTGGTTGTCGAGGGCCTCGCTGAGGTGAGGGGTCCGCAGGGCGAACATGGTCAGCTCGGTGAGCAGCTGGTACGACTCCGGCTGGGCCAGCACAGTCCGCCAGAGAGCCTCGACGAGTGCGAGGACGGACTCCTCGAAGTTGCCGTGCGTGGGCGCGGCCTGCTCGACCTGGGAGACCAGGTCCTCGGTGAGCTGTTCCATGACGGCCCGGTACAGCTCTTCCTTGGTGCCGAAGGTGTAGTGCACGGTCGCCTGGGCGACACCCAGCTCGGCGGAGATGGCCCTGGTGCTGCCGGCGGCGACGCCCTCCCTGGTCATGAGGTCGATCGCCGCTTTGATCAGTTGGGGGCGGCGTTCGGCCGCGGTCACGTGAGCCATGAGGACACTCTATTCGACTCAGTCTTTCGAACGGGTCGCACGACAAGGTCGGTGCAGTAAGGCGGACAGGCCGACGGCGGGCGGAAGAGGACCGCCGCCGACCAGGGTGTGAAGGGGGTCGCCGTCGGCCTGGGCAGAACGCTGCTCACCGGGCGAGCGAGGAGTCCTCGGACCGGATCAGCCGGTCGAGATTGGCCATGGAGGTCCGCATCCCGGCCCGCATGCCGGGTTCCTGGATGGCGTTGATGAGGATCCCGATCGGGCCGAGGCCGATGGCGTACTCCACCTGGTAGGTCATCTCCGTCGCCTCGGGGCCGCCGTCCCGGCGGGCTGCCGGGTGGAGTTCGAAGATGCTGGTCACCTGCTGCAAGGGTGCGAAACCGGTGCCGGTGTCGACTCGGCGCCGTGGCGGGTCGATCTCCTTGACCGTCCACACCGAGTTGGTGCGCAGTGGCCCGACGGTGCGGTTGCGTTCGGCATAGGTCCTGCCGAGGGCGGCCACCCCGTGGTGCTCGGTGACCTCGATCGCTCCGGCGACCCACTCCGCATAGCGGTCGGTGCGGGAGATGACCTCCCAGACTCGTTCCACGGGGGCGTTGATGACGGCTGTTTCGGTGACGGTGTACGTGTTCACGGAGGCAGTCCTCGCTTGTAGGTCGTTGGTCGTTGGTGGTTGGTCAGCTCTGTCCCAGCAGTTCGGCGGCGGCGTCCTGGCCGGAGCGGACCGCGCCGTCCATGAAGCCGTTCCAGTACGGGGAGAACTCGGCGCCCGCCCAGTGGACCCGCCCGAACGCGCGGCCCATCCACGCGCCGTAGGAGGTGAGCACGCCAGGAGCGGCGACCGAGGTGGGGCCGCCCTGGGTCCACTGCTCGGCCGTCCAGTCCTGCTCGACGTAGTCGGCCGTCTCGAATGCGCGCTCCCCGACGACCTGGGCGAAGCAGCGCAGCACGGCGCCGCGGCGTTCACCGGCCGGTCGGTGGGCCCACCTGCGCCACTCCTTGCCGCCGAGGAAGCCCATGAGGACGCCCGGTCCGCCGTCCGGCGGGGTGTTGTCGAACATCTCGCGGATCGGTGAGCCGTCGCGCAGCAGGCCCATGCCGGACAGGCCTTCCGATCGCCAGAACGGCTTGTCGTAGACGGCCACACACTTCATGAGCGTGCCGAACGGGAGCCGCTGGAACAGCTGGTCCTGCTGCGACGGCAGGAGCGGATCCCACACGATCCGTGAGGCCAGCAGCGGAGGTACGGCGACGATGACCTGCCCGGCGTGCCACTCACCCGCGTCCGAGACGACGGTGACGCCGGTGGAGTCCTGGGTGACGCGCCGTACCGGCGCCGAGAGGTGGACCCGTCCGTCGAGCTCGACGGCCAGCCGCTGGGCGACACGCTGTGAACCCCCGACGAACCGGCTGTCCTGGGCGCCCCCGGTGGTCCCCGTGCCGCGTTCCATGGTGCCCGGGTGCGTCTCGTCGCCGAACGTGGCCACGTACCAGAGGCTGAACAGCGCGGACGCGTCGCGCGCCTCGCCGCCGTAGGCGGAGTTGAGGAAGATGTTGACCAGGTCGACCGCCCCGCCGGTGATCTCGGCCTTGCGCAGCCACGTCTCGTACGTCATCCCGTCGAGCTCCGGTGCGTTGGGCGCTTTCCAGGGCGCTGCCGGGTCGATCCTGGCGGCCGCCTTGCCGATGCGGGCCAGCGCGAGACCCATGTCGGGAAGGGCGAGCAGGTCCGGGGGAGTGTGTCCGGAAAAGCGCCTGGCCCGGCCGTGGTGCACATAGACGTTCTCGCCCGGGACCTCGGCTCGGTAGGTCTCGACGCCGACGTCCTTGGCCAGGGCCAGGATGCGGTCCTGGGTGGGCCCCACGAACTGGCCGCCGATCTCGGTGACCTGGCCGTCGCCGAGCTCGTGGTTGAGCAGGCGCCCGCCCACCCGGTCACGCGCCTCCAGTACGGCGACCGACTTGCCGGCCGCCACCAGGTCCCGTGCCGCGCTCAGTCCCGCGAGACCTGCGCCGATCACGACGACGTCGGTCCGATGGCTCCAGTGGTCGTTCATCGTCACTCCTTGGTGATGTCCAGGCGTGGGGACGCCCGCGGGCCGCTCCTCCGCAGGGCGGCGGGAGCCGGTAGAACCCTGACCATACACACGACATTGTCGAGTGACAAGGTCGAGCTATTCAGTTGTGTGACTGCGTTCATCGTCGCTGTTCGGGACGGTGTCAGGGTGGGCGACTCTCGTCACATCGCGAGACCTAGTCACTTGACTTGAGCACTTGATAAAGTCCTATGATCAAGTGGAGGTCGTCCTCCTCGCGATCTGTGCGCCTGATCTGTGGCGCCGCTGTATCCCCTCACGCACAGGAGCCCGTCATGGCTGTCCTGCTCCACCGTCTGGGCCACCGCGCCTACCACCACCGAAAGCTGGTCCTCGGCATCTGGCTCGCCGTCCTCGCCGCGCTCGTCACCTGCGTCGGGCTCTTCGGCGGCAAGCTCGACGACCGCTTCTCCGTGCCGGGCACCGAGTCGCAGCAAGCGCTGGACACCCTGCGCTCGACCCTGCCGCAGGTGTCCGGCGCGAACGCCCAGATCGTTCTCACAGCGCCCAAGGGGCACCACGTCTCCCAGACGCCGTACACCACCGCGATCGCCCGGGCCGTGGCCGCCGCGGACAGGGCACCACAGGTCAGCGCGGTGGTGGATCCGCGGACCTCCGGGGCCGTCTCGCCGGACCGGACCACGGCCATCGTTCAGGTCCAGTACTCTGTGCCGAACGCCGAGGTGAGCAGCGCCTCCGTCAACGCTCTCAAGGACGTGGCGAAGACCGCCGAACGCCAAGGACTCACGGCGTCGGTGGGCGGCTCGGTGTTCAGCAGCAAGGGTGTGCACGTCGGCGCCTCGGAGGTCATCGGCGTGATCGTCGCCGTCCTCGTCCTCGTGCTCACCTTCGGCTCCCTGCTGGCCGCCGGCATGGCACTGCTGCCCGCCCTGGCAGGGGTCGCGGTCGGGCTCACCGGCTTGCTGGCTCTGACACCCCTGGCCGGCATCTCCTCGACGGCCCTCACCCTTGCGCTGATGCTGGGGCTGGCCGTCGGCATCGACTACGCCCTGTTCATCCTCTCCCGCCACCGCCAGCAACTCGCTCGCGGCACCGATCCCCAGGAGTCCGCAGCGCTCGCCAACGGCACCGCGGGCAGCGCCGTCGTCTTCGCCGGTGGCACCGTGATCATCGCTCTGGCCGCGCTGAGCGTCATAGGCATTCCCTTTCTGACCACGATGGGCCTGGGCGCCGCCGGAGCCGTTCTCGTGGCCGTCCTCGCCTCGATCACCCTGCTGCCCGCGCTTGCCGGTTTCGCCGGAGCGAAGCTCGCCCCCAAGGCCGACAGCGCGGCCGCGCTCCGTGCCACCGACGCCGAGAAGAGCGCCGGCAAGCCGTCCATCGGCGCTCGCTGGGTGAAGGCCGTCGTCGCCAGGCCCCTGCTCGCGGTCCTGGGCACCGCGGGCGTCCTGCTCGCCCTTGCCCTGCCCGCCGCCGACCTGCGCCTCGCCCTGCCCGACGACGGATCGGCCGCGAAGGGGTCGACGCAGCGGGTGGCGTACGACACCGTGAGCGAAAAGTTCGGCCCCGGGTTCAACGGCCCGCTGCTCATCCTGACCAGCACCCACGACGGCAGCGGCAGCCGAGCGGCCGCTCAAGTCGCCCAGCGGCTGGGCGACTTCAGGAACGTCAAGGCGGTCCTCCCGCCCCAGCCCACCCAAGACCCGGGCCGGGCCGTCATCACGGTCATCCCCACGACCGGTCCCGACAGCGTGCACACCGACCAACTCGTCCGGGACATCCGCAACAGCGAATCCGACCTGCGCGCCGCAACCGGCGCTGCTGTCGCCGTCACCGGCACCACCGCCGTCAACATCGACGTCTCCACGCGGCTAGGAGACTCCCTGCTCCCGTTCGTCGCCATCGTCGTCGGACTCAGCCTGATCCTGCTGATGGCGGTGTTCCGTTCGCTCGTCGTCCCGCTCAAGGCCGCGGCCGGATTCCTGCTCTCCGTGGCCGCCTCGCTCGGCCTGGTCGTCGCTCTCTTCCAATGGGGCTGGCTCGCGGATGTCCTCGGCGTTCCGCACACCGGTCCCGTCGTCAGCTTTCTGCCGATCATCCTCATCGGCGTTCTCTTCGGACTCGCCATGGACTACGAGGTGTTCCTCGTCTCCGGGATACGGGAGGAGTGGACCCACTCGGGTCGGGCCCGGCAGTCGATCGTCGACGGCGCCCGGCACAGTGTCCGCGTCGTCACCGCTGCCGCGCTGATCATGTTCACTGTCTTCGCGGGCTTCTTCCCGCTGGACGACGCCTTGATCAAGCCCATCGCCTTCGCGCTGGCCGTCGGCGTGGCGATCGACGCCTTCGCCGTACGCCTGACCCTGGTCCCCGCGATCCTGGCCCTGGCCGGACGACGGGCCTGGTGGCTCCCCGCCTGGCTGGACCGACTGCTGCCCGATCTCGATGTCGAGGGCAGCAGCCTGGAGAAGGACACGTCCGGACCTGACAGGATCCCTGCCGAACTCTGATCGACATCCTGAGTCTGCGGGTCCGCCGAGCAGCGGGCGGTTATGCGGTGATCGCCACACAACCGCCCGCTGGAGAAGAAGGCGTGGGAAGAGATCACACGGTTGCAAGAGGAGGGCGAGCGGGTGCAGGCCACGCTCGGCGAGGCGGAACGGGCTCTTCAGCGGCTTCGAGGATCCGAAGCGGGGTTCAGTGGCCGGCTCGGGTGGTGCGTCTACCGAAAGCCCGGGTGAGGCTGCGTCTTCATTTCCAGCACGGAGATCGCCAGGTCGCAGCCGCAGGTCGAGCCGCACAAGACCCCGGGCGTCCGTAGCCCGGGGTCTCTCAAAATGCCTGACACCTGGCCGCCGAGGAAGAGTCATCCATGCCACGCTTCCGCACCGACTCCCAGGCTCAATCGGGTCACGGCCCGCCGAGGGTCACCTTTGCCGCTTTGGTCCACCCGAGATCCACCAAGGACACCGAGCCACCAGTACAGGCTCCCCGGCTGGAGGACCCATACGTCGAGGTGTACTGGTACCGGCCGCCTCCGAGAGCATTGGCCGCAGGCTGCGTGAAGTACGCCACCGACAGCGGGACCCTATGGCAGGGGACGGCGTCGCCGTAGTACTCGCTGAAGTTGGCCGGTGTGCCCAACAGCCGCTGACCGGCCGGCACACGAAGACTTCCGATGGGTGTGTCGATGCCGGTCTTCATGTTGCGCACCCAGGCACCCCACCACTGGCCCCCGGAGTCGGCCGTCAGCCGCCATACACGCAGACGGTAGTCGGACTGCCGGTCGATGGCGTACGGGATCCTGCAGCTGAGGCCGGTCCCCTCGCCGTCGAAGGGTCCGCAGTTCCCTCCTCTGCTGCCGTTCGCGTTCCACAGTGAGAAGATCGCTGTCTCGCCGGAGGTGTGGTTGAAGCGCGTGCCGTTGGTCTGCAGGCCCATGTAGCCGCCCTTGCCCGGCGTGGTCGTGAAGTCCCACATCATCGCCCAGTACGAGTGGTGGGCCTTGCGGGTGATTTGCACACGCTGGTCGATGTTCCAGAACCCATTGGCGCCATGGAAGTCCCACAACGCGTACTCGTTGGCATCTTGGTGCTGCTCAGCCTGCGCCGACGCAGTACTCATCACGACCATCGTGCAGACGGCCGTGATCAGAACCAGAAGCCTCCCGCAGAGATGAGCCGACCGACCGCGAAGATGTCCTCGTGTGTGGTGCATCCGCCCCCCCATCAAGGCCACGCGCGGTGGCCGATGCCTCAGAGTGGAGGCGGAGGGCGGCATCCAGAAGAGGCGTGAGGGAGCGTTGCCCGGCGTTGAGGCGCACTCGGAGCGACTCACTGAGGAGGCAGACGTTCCCCACCTCGACCAGGCACTCGTCGTAGAGCTTCGGCGTCAGCTGCGGAACCTCGACCGGCTGGAGGCTGTCGCCGAGACCCGGCGGGACCGCCGGAGTCCCACCCTCCTCGGCTTCGTCGCAAGCGTGCCGAGGCGTTGGTGACTTTGAAACGTATGTCTCTCTGCCCGAGCTTCGTCCGTGCTGACGCTCAGGGGGTCGTTTGCGGTCCGACGACGGACAGCAAACGCAGCCGTTCGTAGCTCTCGCTGCCGGGGGTGGCGGTGTGGACGAGCAGTATGTGTGACTGCTCCGGGTCCAGAAGTGTCTGGCAGGTCAGTTCCATCTCTCCGACTTCGGGGTGGATGAAGCGCTTGGTCTCGCGGGGGCGGATGCCGACCTCGTGGGCCTGCCACGCCTGCCGTAACTCCTCGCTCTGGGCCAGCAGCAGTTCGGCGAGCTGAGCCGCGCGGGACCGGCGCCCGCGCAGGGTGACCAGCCCGCGCAGGCCTGAGGCGAACATGCGGGTCAGGAACGGGTGATCGTCGGGGGCGTAGAGCGCCCGGGTCGCGGGGTCGGTGAACCAGCGGTAGCCGAGGCTGCGGGCCGGCCCCTCGTAGGCGGTCAGGTCACCGGTGAGTGCGACGGCCAGGGGCGTCTGCCGCAGGGTCTCGCCGAGCTCGGTGACGATCTCCGCAGGGGTGTCCTGAAGGCGGTCGAGGATGCGCAGCATGCCGGGACTGATGTGGTCGCTCGCCGCACCGCGGGGTGGCGAGGCGTGTCCGGCGAGCCGGAACAGGTGGTCGCGTTCATCGAGAGAGAGGTGGAGCCCCTGCGCGATGGAGGCGATCATCCGCTCGGAAGGCTGAGGGCCACGCTCCCGCTCCAGCCGTGCGTAGTAGTCGGTCGACATGTGGCACAGGAAAGCCACTTCCTCGCGCCGCAGCCCGCTCGTCCTGCGCCGTTGCCCACGCGGGAGACCCACGTCTTCGGGTTGCAGCGCCTCCCGGCGGCGCCTGAGAAACTCCGCCAGCCCGGTCCGGTCGATCAGCATCTGTTCCTCATTCACCATCCGCTTTCCTTGGATCGCTATGTCTACCGCCCGTACAGGGTGGTAGCCACGGCCTGGCAATCCCCCCTTGGACCCGCCCCGAGCTGCGGCACCCGGTGCCGCAGCGGGGGATTGGCAGGCCCTGCATAACGATGTCGGCGTCCGTGACAGTGGAGGAAATGACGCAACGATCTGGAGTGGGTTCGCATGCCGCGTGATTCCATTGACATTCCCGTCGCCGATCTGTCCGGGAGGCGCGCCGTGGTGACCGGCGCGAGTGACGGTATGGGGTTCGGCATGGCGGTATGGCTTGCCGCCGCAGGTGCGGAGGTGGTGATGCCGGTCCGTAACGAGGCCAAGGGTGAGGCGGCGCTGGCGCGGATCCGTCAGCTGGTGCCGGGCGGGCAGGTGTCGCTGCGCAGCCTCGATCTGTCCTCGCTCGCCTCGGTGGAGGCGTTCGGCAAGACGCTGATCGAAGAGAGCCGGCCGGTCCACCTGCTGATCAACAATGCGGGTGTCATGACGCCGCCGAACCGGCAGACCACCGCGGACGGGTTCGAGTTGCAGTTCGGCACCAACCACCTGGGGCACTTCGCTCTGGTGGCCCATCTGCTGCCGCTGCTGCGGGTCGGCCGGGCCCGGGTGACGTCTCAGGTCAGCATTGCGGCGAACCAGAACGCCATCAACTGGGAGGACCTGAACTGGGAGCGCTCGTACAACGGTCAGCGCGCCTACAGCCAGTCGAAGATCGCGTTCGGACTGTTCGGTCTGGAGCTGAACCGGCGCAGTGAGTCAGGCGGTTGGGGCATCACCAGCAACATCTCCCACCCTGGTGTCGCACCGACCAGCCTGCTGGCCGCCCGGCCCGAGGTGGGGCGTGACAAGGACACCCTCGGTGTGCGCGTGATCCGTTTCCTGTCCGCCCGCGGCATCCTCCTCGGAACCGTCGAGAGCGCGAAACTCCCCGCCCTGTACGCCGCCACGTCCCCGGACGCCGAGCCCGGCCGGTTCTACGGCCCCAGCGGACCGCTCCACCTGGGCGGCCCACCCGCCGCGCAGAAGCCGTACAGCCGCCTCACCAGCACGCAAGAAGCCACTCGTGTCTGGGAAACCTCCGAAAAGCTCACGGGCCTGCGCTTGTAGTCATGACCCGCCCGGTGGGCGCAGCGCCGGATGAGGTGCTGTGCCCGCATCGGTCTGTACCGGCGTTCCGACTGCCGGCGGGCGGCGACTCATTGGAGGGGTCCTGCCTGTCGAAACCTGGCCACGAACAGGCGTCTGGACGGGAGGCCCACGAAACGAAGAGGTCCCGCCGGATCACCTGCGGTCAGGCCTTGGGCGGCGCTGAAGCGATTGCCGTACGGCATGAGCGACTCCTTGCAGGGCGTGAGCAACCCACCGGCACCACCGTGCTGACATGGGAAAGAACCCCACCGAGCCCGACGGCCCGACGGTCCGCATCGACCCGTGGGGCCTGATCGGCGGGGTCAGCGCGCACCGCGACTGAACCGGTCCGGCACGGCACAGAACAGGGCGCCGCGCAGGCCGTGTCGTAGGACGCAGGGAGCAGGGAGCAGGGAGCAGGGCGCCCCGGCGACGGAGGCCTGACGGGACAACTCGTCGCGGACCAGGACAGCTACGACGACCCCACACTCCGCGCCGTAGCAGATGCCGAGGCCGCCCGGCGCATCAGACAGGGAGCCCCCCCCGCCCCGACCCCACCCCTCAAGAGCCCGCCGGCAGATTCGCCGTGGTGATGTCCCAGTCGACCTGCGCCAGTTCGCGACCCGCGGGTACGAGCTCGTAGGTGTGCTCCAGCCACTCCTCCAGCGGGGGAACGGGCAGTTCGAAGAGGGCGGCCATGTCCTGGGAGGCCAGTTGGAGCCATGCGGTGCCTCCCTCACCGGGACGCGCCGGCCACATCTGCACGTCGCCGAGGCCGCTGGCCGAGCGGAGCCCTTGCTTCATGAGGTCGCGGCCGATCCGCCACAGGACCCGCGGGCCGCCCTCGACGACCAGCACCAAGGACACGACCAGGGGAGCCGCCGGGTCGAAACCGAACGCCGCCCTGATCGTCTGCCGGGCTGCGACACCCAGTACGCGTTCGATGTCCAGGAACAGCTCCGGGCAGGCGTACGACGTCGGCCGGGACTGTACACCGGGCTGGTTGCTGCTCATTGCGGGTGGATCCTTCCCCGTGGCGAAAGCTGACGTCATCCACCCTGGTCGCCTCGGACGCGCCGTTCATAAGTCACTTGACCGTCCACTTCGCCTGAGTCGCGTGGCGCGTCACGGTGGCGGAGCACGGCCGGCAGACCGCTGAGCTTGCCTCCGAGACCTCGTCAGTCACCCCTGTCCGGTGACTTCTTCAGTCATTCGACTGTCGCCCCCCGGCCGGCGTCTGAACGATGCTGAGGCCGTCGCCGGCGTGCCGGAGCCGGATGATCGTCATGCTCGGAGGAGCCCGCTGTGAACCACACTCCCGTCGTCTTCATCCACGGCACCTGGCTGCACGCGCTGTCCTGGGAGTCATGGGCGGAGCGTTTCGCCAGTCGGGGGTTCCTCGCGTTCACGCCCGGCTGGCCGGGGGAGGCGGCCGCCGTAGGGGAGTCACGCACGTCGGCCGGGGCCGTCGCGGGCATCGGTCTCGACGTGCTGACCGACCACTACGCCGGCATCGTCCGCTCCTTCGACACCGCTCCGGTGATCGTCGGCCACTCCGTCGGCGGTCTCATCGCGCAGCGTCTCCTCGCCGCCGACATCGGCCGGGCCGCCGTGGCCATCGCGCCCGCCCCGCTCAACGACATCGCACTGCCCGACGCTTCGGCCCGGTTGTGGACCCCGGACCGGGCTGACGCCGAACCTCTGGTGACGCTCTCCCCGCGGCAGTTCCACCGGGTCTTCGCCAACACCGCCACGGCGCAGGAGTCGGACCGCCTCTTCGAGCGTTACGTCGTCCCGGCCCCCCGCCGTCTGCTCGACGACCTCGGGCACGCGAGCGCGGCGCGCAAGCAGCACGCCGTGGTGGATGTCGCCAACCCCGACCGCGGCCCGCTGCTGCTGATCTCCGGCCAGGAGGATCTGCTGGTACCCGACTCCGCGACGCGCGCGGCGTACAAGCAGTACGGCGACTCCACGGCCGTCACCGACCTCAAGCAGTTCGCGGACCGCGCGCACTCCCTGGTCATCGACAACGGATGGCGGTTCGTCGCCGACTACGTGCTCGGCTGGCTGGACGAGTACGGACTGCCCTCCCGGCACGGCTGGCGCGAGGTCACACCTTCTGGTCGTCGGACATCCTGCCCAGGGCGTCACGCAGGGCGGCGCGGCTGGTGATGCCGAGTTTCGGGAAGACGCGGTACAGGTGTGAGCTGACGGTGCGAGGCGAGAGGTGCATGCGTTCGCCGATCTCCTTGTTGGTCAGGCCGCCCGCGGCGAGGTCGGCGATCCGGCGTTCCTGCCAGGTCAGCGCCGCGAGGTGGGGGGTGGAGGCGTGGAGGGTCGCGCCGGTGGCCCGCAGCTCGTCGTGGGCGCGTGCGGCCCAGGTGACGGCGCCCAGCCGTTCGAACGTCTCCAGGGCCTGCACGAGGAGAGGACGTGCTGCCTTGCGTCCCTGGGTGTGGCGCCGGCGGGTGCCGTGGGCGAGCCGGATGCGGGCGAGTTCGAAGGGGAAGGTGGTGGCGTCGGGGTGGTTCTGGGCGTGGTGGTAGTGGGTGTCGGCTTGGGCGGGGTCGGGGCTGGTGAGGGCGAGGGCGCCGTGGGTGAGGAGGTGGAGGCGGGGGGAGAGGTGGTGCAGGCCCTGCATGTGGGCGGCTTGGGCGTGTTGGTGTGCTTGTTGGGTGCGTCCGGTGTGCAGGGCTGCTTCGGTGAGGTCGAGGAGGGTGCGGGGGGCCTGGTGGGCGTAGGGGGTGAAGGTTCCGGGGGGTGTGATGCCGATGGCGTGCAGGTAGGCGGCCTCGTAGTCGCCTTCGGCGAGGGCCGCGATGGTGCCGATGGTGTCGGTGATCTGGGTGAGGAAGCCGATGCCGCGAGGGCGGGCCCAGGCGTCGACGCCGGCCTGGAGTTCGCGGGCGCGGTCGACCTGACCGCGCAGGGCGGCCAACAGCCCCAGATAGGCCTGCGTGTGATGGACGAACAGAGTGTGCCGGTGCGTCGTCGTCAGGTCCAGGCAGCGCTGCCCCGTGCGCTCGGCCTCGTCCCACTCGCCGACCGCCGTCTGGTCCAGCATGATCAGGTGCAGCATGGTCATGGCATCGGCCAGGGCCCCCGTCTCCACCTCACGGTCCACAGTGCGCTGGAGATGCGGCCGGTACCGGCTCAGGGTGTCCACGTGGTAGGCGGCCACCGCCAGGCGGGTGACGTCCCACGGCTCCAGCTCGCCCGGAGCGGCGAAGGCGCGTTCCACCCGCTCCGCCACACCAGCACCGCGCCGCACCACGTCGCCCCACGCGTCCTGGTAGATCCGCGAGTGGGACGGGACGAGGTCGCCCAGCGAGTCCAGCAGTGCGTGAGACCGTTCCCACGCGTCCTGGTCGCTCGCGTACTGGTTGATCGCCAGCAGCAGGTCGATCAGCCGGGTGAGCACCTCGTTCGGCTCGTCCACCCCGCTGTCGCGCATGTCCTCGATCGCCGCGAACACCTGGCGCTGCGAGGACCGTACGTCCCCGTCCTCGAAGAACGCGACGTATCCCGAAGCGACCACCGAGGAGGGGGTTTCAGTTGCGCCGGACCCGGTGTCCGAGAGGACGAGCTGTCGGGCGTGGTCGAGCCGCCCGGAGTGTCCGGCGACGTACGCCGCGCTGCCCAGTCGCCTGGACCGTTCCTCGCGGCTCTCGCTGAGCTCGGCGGCACGGGTCAGCCAGGCGACGGCGGTCACCGCACCGCCGCGCCGGGTCGCGGAGTCCGCGGCCGCCTCCAGTGCCGAGGCCACCTGTTCGTCCGGGTCGACCGTCGAGGCCGCCAGGTGCGAGGCGCGCCGCTCGATGTCGTCGCGGTGCAGCTCGGCGAGGGTCGCGTGGGCCGCGCGCCGCTCGTTGGGGGTGGCCGTCTGGACCACCGTCGAGCGGACCAGCGGGTGCCGGAAGACGAAGTCGCCGCTGAGCGGGTCGATGTCCAGCAGCCCGCAGGCGGCGGCCTCGTCGGCGTCCCGCATGCGGTAGCGGGTGCCCCGGGTGCGGTCGGCGGCCGTACCGGCTCCGACGCCGTCCAGCGCGCCGCGCAGCAGTTCGGCGCGCACGGCCTCGCCGAGTGACTCGATGCGCGCGCCGTACACCTGTTGCAGCCGCTGGGGCAACGGGACGCCGGTGTATCCGAGCAACTCCCCGGCGCTGCGCCCCGCCCGGCCGCGGCGCACGTGGGGCGGGAGTTCGAGCAGCGCCAGCGGGTTGCCCCGGGCCTCGTCCAGGACCAGGTGGCGGATCTGCGGATCGAGCCCGGGGTGGCGCAGGTCAAGGAGCCGCTCGGCGATCTCCGTCGGCAGCGTGGTGACCGGAAGTTCCGGCAGCGCGGCCGTGTCGAAGCCGGAGGGCACACCTGAGCGCAGGCCGACGACGAGCTTGATGGAACTGCCGGTCAGCCTGCGTCCCACGAAACCGCACACCTCCGTGCTGGAGGTGTCGAGCCACTGGCCGTCGTCGAGCACCAGCAGGAGGGGCTGCTGCGAGGCTGCGAGGGAGAGCAGGTCGAGGACGGCGATCCCGAGCGTCATGACCGAGGGGGGAGCGTCCGTGGCCCTGCCGAAGACGACGTCGAAGACCCTTCGGTGCGTTTCGTCCAGCCGTTCGAGGTGGCCGAGCAGCGGATACAGGAACTGATGCAGCCCGGCGAACGGCAACTCCGACTCGGCCTCGACACCTGCCGCCCTGATCACCCGGTGGTTCTCGGCCACCGCCAGGCCGACGACGTGGTCCAGCAGGGCGCTCTTGCCCACCCCCGCGTCGCCGCGCAGCAGGAGCGCGCGCCCCCCGGTGGCCGCCACGAACGCCGACAGTGCCTCCTGCTCGCTTTCACGACCGACCATGGTTCCGACGATCGACTCCACGCCCCCCACTCCCTTCACCGCTGAACCGGCCCGGCCCGAGCGGTCTCGCGTCCGTGCGTGCGGATCACGCCGGGCGCAGGGCGAGGGTACGTCGTCGTCCCGGGCAGCCACATGCCGGGCGGCTGCGTGTATGACAGCAGGCCCGTTCGCCCACCGGTCACTCACACCTGTCGCAGCAGAGTAGATGCCCCGGCGGGTTCACGTCACCCGGTATGGCTGAAAAGGACTCTTGCGCGTCAGACACACTTCGATGCCGTGCGGCTGCCGCGACCAGGTCCTCCACCCGGCGGAGATGCGGAGTCCCCAGCGACACATGTGAATCGACCATGTGATCGGCCACCGAGAAACATGTCTACAGTGTGGGCCATGACTCTGCACCGCAAGGGCCTCGTTCTCGACTTCGGTGGTGTGCTGACCACCCCGCTGCTGCCCGCCGCCCTGGCCTTCGAACGCCGTGAGGGACTCGCCGAGGGAACCCTGCTCACAGGTCTCTACCTCGATCCCGTGGGCATCCGGCTCACCGAGGAGCTCGAGCGCGGCAATCTCACTCAGGCCGAATGGAACGAGGAGGCTGCCGGGCTTCTCGGTGTCCGGCCGGACAACCTGATGGGCCGTGTCTTCGCCGATCTGCGTCCCGAGTCCTCCGTGATCGCCGCGGCCGCCGCAGCCCGCCGGGCGGGCGTCAAGGTCGGGATCCTCTCCAACTCCATCGGCCCGGCACCCTGGAACCTGTACGAGGGTTACGAGTTGGAGAAGCGCTACGACGCCCTGGTGCTGTCGGAGGAGCACGGAACGCGCAAGCCCGAGGCGGAGATCTTCCGGATCGTGCTGGACGAACTCGGCCTGGCGGCCGGGGAGTGCGTGTTCGTGGACGACAGCGAGCGGTATCTGGCACCCGCGGCCGCGCTGGGATTCGCCACCGTCCACGCCGTGGAGCCGGCACGGACGGTGGCGGCGATGGAAGCCCTGCTCGGCATCCCGTTGACGGACCAGGACCAGGACCAGGACCAGGACCCGGAGCGGGTCACACCTTGAGGACCGGCGGCCGCGTCCTCGCCCCGCTTGTGCCGGGCGCCCCCCTCCGCGCGAGCGCCGACGGTGAGATGCCGCACGCCTAACAACCACATGGACCCGCCGGCGCCTGCGCCCGCCGCCGGTGATGCCGACCCGAAGCCTGACCACCGTCGAGCTGCTCAACCGGGGACGACTGATCGTGAGCCTTGGCCTGGGCTGGGAGTACTGGGCCGACGACGTCCTCGCGCACCAGTGACCGGTGTTCACCCTTCGGCTCAAACCGCGTCAGCGGCCCGGTCCGCCGTGCTGCTCGCGGCGTTCACCCCAGGGGGACTGCGCCGCATCGGGCGGCGGCTCGACGGCCGGCTGCCGGTGGCAATGCCGATCCCGCGGCTGATGGGGATGCGGGAGGTCCTCACGAAGGAGGAGGTCGAAGCGGACCGCGACGCCTCCGCCCGCACATGGGGCTCCGCGAGAACCCGCGGCCGACCCCCTCCGAGGCGGGTGTGCACGAACTGGTCGTGGACTTCGGGCAGGCAACCGCCTCCCTCTCACCTGACCGGGTAGGTGTGTCAGGACGTCCCGAGACCGTTGAGAAGGGTGTCGACCACGACGTCCGCCGCCTGACCCGCGCTCAGTTCGGGCAACTGCCGGGACACCAGGTGCATGAGCTGGGGCAGCAGTGCGCTCGCCCAGCCCTGTGGGAGACCCGGCCGCAGCAGGCCCTCGTCGGTGGCACGCCGGAGGAAGGTGTCGACCTCCTCGATGGCCGCGTCGCGGCGGGCGTGGACGCTGTCGTCGGTGAGCATGTGGGTGAGGTCGACGGGCCAGGTGCGGTTGACGGTGATGATGTTCTCGACGTAGCGGTGCAGGGCGACGGTGACGGGTGCTTCGCGTAGTCGGGCGTCCTGGATGGCGTGCTCGATGGCGGTGAGGCGGGCGTCGTAGATCGCCGCGAGGAGGTCTTCGCGGGAGGCGAAGCGTCGGTAGACGGTGCGTCGGTCGACTCCTGCCGCGGTGGCGATGCTCGCGATGCTGGTGCCGGGGTCGGCGGCGAGCATGCGTGCGCCGGTGGTCAGGACGGCTTCGAGATTGCGCGCTGCATCAGCTCTCACCGCACTGATTCTAGTGGCGGAATGTGATGCCTGAGACATCTAGCGCCTCTAGGGAGTAGAAGGCCGAGCCTTAAATGCTACATTGAAGTGACAGATATATCTGGTAATGCCAGATCGCTGAGTCTTCTAGAAAGGCGCCTGCTGATGTCTAAGGCAGACAACTCCTCCTCACCCAGGGCGGATGGTGTCACCGCCGCGATGAGCGCGCTGGTCCTGGCCGTCCTCCTCGCCGCCCTGGACCAGACGATCGTCTCGACCGCACTGCCCCGGATAGCCGAGGACCTGAACGGCTTCGACGACATCGCGTGGGTCAGCGCCGCCTACCTGCTCGCCTCGACCGCGGTCACACCTCTGTGGGGCAAGCTCGGAGACATGTTCGGCCGCAAGAGGCTGTACCTGGCCTCGACCTCGGTCTTCCTCATCGCCTCCGTGGCCTGCGGCCTGGCACAGAACCTGCCCGAACTCGTCGGCGCCCGCGTACTGCAGGGCGTGGGCGGCGGCGGCATGATCGTGCTGACCTTCGCCCTCGTCGGAGACATCGTCACCCCGAGCGAACGCGGCCGCTACCAGGGCATGTTCGGCTCGGTCTACGGCGTCGCCAGCATCGTCGGCCCCCTGCTCGGCGGCGTCTTCACCGACCAGCTGTCCTGGCGGTGGGCGTTCCTGGTGAACCTGCCGGTCGGCATCGTCGCACTGGCCATCGCCGCGCGGTTCCTGCCCGCCGCCACCCGGGGCACCCGGGCCCGTATCGACTACCTCGGCGCTACCCTGCTGGCCGCCATCGCCACCGGCCTGGTCCTTGTCACGTCCTTCGGGGAGCGCTGGGGCTGGGGCTCACCGGCCATCGTCGGTCTGATCGCCGCAACCGCCGCGTTGGCCGTGGCGCTGGTGCCCATCGAGCGCCGCGCCGCCGCCCCGGTCCTGCCGCCGGCCATGTTCGCCTCCCGGACCGTGGTGTTCTCCTCGCTGATCGCCTTCTTCGCGAACGCCGCGATGTTCTCCGTACTGGTCTACCTGCCGACCTACCTCCAGATCGTCCACGGCGTCTCGGCCACCCTCTCCGGCATCCACATGCTGCCCCTGGTCGCCGGACTCGTCGTGAGCCAGTCCCTGGCCGGACGCTGGGCCGCACACGTCGAGCGGCTGCGGACGATCCTGCTCGCGGGCCTGGTCGCCAACCTCGCCGGACTTCTCCTGCTCGGCACCCTCGGAGCGGCCACCGACACCCTCGTGCTGAGCGTCTACTTCCTGATCACCGGCGTCGGCATCGGCATGGTGCCCATGGTCGTGCTGACCACCGTCCAGAACAGCGTGCCCACCGCCGACCTCGGTGCCGCCAGCGCCGTCGTCACCTTCGCCCGCTCGATCGGCGCGGCCTTCGGCGTCGCCGTCTTCGGCACCCTCCTCAACACCGGCTTCGCCGATCGCACGAGCGGCCTGCCGACCGCGGGCGGTTTCGACGCCACCCGCCCCGACACCATCGGCCGCCTCCCCGGCGCCCTGCGTGACACCGCACTGGACGCCTTCGCCCACGCCACGGCCGGCGGCTACCTCTGGATCGCGCCCGCCCTCGCCGTCGGGATCGTCCTCGCCCTGTTCCTGAAGCCGGCACCCGAGAGCGGCGAGACCCCGACCGCCGACCACTCCGCGACCGCCGACCACTCCGAGCACGCGCCCGCGGCTGGGCCCACCCAGGATCCCGTCCGGACCGCCTGACCCGCACGCCCCCGACCGGCCGACGCCCCACCGGGTGCCGGCCAGCGGCGTGTCGCGCGGAACGCGGCTACACCCCGTCCTCCTGCGGAGTGGCCTGCGAAAGCCGCTTGAGCTGGGTGATCCACAGGGCGTTCAGACGCTGCGCCCACAGCGGGGGCGGCTCCGTCAGAGACCTGGCGGCGGGCCCCCGGACCACGTTCTCGGTCACCACGTGGGTTCGCCCGCCACCGGACTGAGCAGCCACGCCTGGTAGAGATGCACTCCGGCGCCGACACCCGACCAGCCGAGCCTCGTGTACGGCACATGCTCTCCCGCGAACATCTCGAACCGGCGGCCGTCGAACCACACCTCGAAACTCCGCTCGAGCGGCCCGGCCCGGACCTCGGAGAGGCCCGGTAACCACTCCGGCCACCGCGGCACATCCATGAGCAACGCGAACACCAGGGCAGGCGGGGTCTGGCTCTCCGAACTGCACGAGGTGACCTCACACGCGGGGCTCGACGCGGGCGTCGAACTGGCAGTCGCCGCGCGGCTGTTGGAACGGGTGGCACCAGGACCTGAGCCCCCTCCGCATCGCGGCCGGTGACGGGGTCAGCGTTCATGGCGGTGAGGAGCTCCAGCATCCGTTCCGGTTCCTCGAAGGTTGTTGCGTGCCCGCCCTTGACCGCGGCCGGCCGTACGCCGGCTATCCCGCCGACGAGTTCCACCGAGTGCTCCGGGCCACCAACTGGCCCCCGTGGCCGCGACGACCAGGGTGGGAGCGGTGACGGAGGCGAGATCGCCGCGCAGGTCGACGCCTAGGCGACAAAGGCGTTCAGCTCGGCCTCGTCGCGGACCAGCACTGACGCCCACATTTCCAGACCGAGCCGGAGTGTGGTGCGGGGCCGGGCGTATCCGCAGCGGGTGAACGGGTTGCGCACCGGGCGGGGACGGCGGGCCGCGACGGCGACGGCCGCGCCCAGCGAGGTCGCGGCGATCACGAACTCCGCCAGCCCGGCCTCGCGCGCGGTGGCCACCAACTGGTCGGCCACGACGCCGACCCTCAGCGGGCCTTCGGGCAAGGGGTGGCAACCCAATCCCGGGAGGTCGATCGACACGACCGTGTGTTCGGCCGCCGGATCAGTCAGTAACAGCTCACAGGTGTCCGCCGAGCACGAGCTTTCCCAGGACCACGAGGGAGGAGCGTCCGCAGGTTCAGCCGGCCGGAGCCTACCGGGATGTGTGCCGCGTGGAGTCCGGTTCCGTCTGCCCAGCGGTCCAGGAGGCGAGGATGCGCAGGGCGTCGTGGGAGGGGCTGCCGGGTTCGGCGGTGAGGACCATGAGGCGTTGGCCGGAGCCGTCGTTGGCGGCCCAGGTGTCGCAGTCCAGGGTGAGGTTGCCGACGAGGGGGTGGCGGTAGTGCTTGGTGCCGTACGTCGCGCTGTTGACGCGCTGCTGTGCCCACCATGTGCGGAAGTCCGCGTCCTGGATGGTCAGGTCCCCGACCAGGCGGGCGAGTTCGGGGTGGGTGGGGTCGGTCGCGGCCTCCATGCGCAGGGCGGCCACCGCTTCTCGGGCGTCGTGGGACCACTCCGTGTGCAACCCCCGGACAGCGGGGTCCGTGAACATGAGGCGCAAGTAGTTGCGGTGGTGGGCCGGAACGGCGGCGAAGTCGGTGTAGAGGGCGGTGGCGGTGGGGTTCCAGGCGAGGATGTCGAGGTGTTTGCCGAGGGCGAGGGCGGGGGTGTGGGTGAGTTGGTCGAGGAGCCGGCGCATGGCGGGGCGTAGGTACTGGGGTTGTCGGCGGCGTTGTGGGCGGTCGTCGGTGCGGCCGGCGAGTTGGTAGAGGTAGTGCTGTTGGTCGTCGTCGAGGCGCAGGGCGCGGGCGAGGGTGGTCAGGACGGGGGTGGAGGCGCGGACGCGGCCCTGTTCGAGGCGGGTGTAGTAGTCGACGCTGATGGCGGCGAGTGTGGCGACTTCTTCGCGGCGCAGTCCGGTGACCCGGCGGGGGGTGTTCATGGTGGGCAGGCCGCACTGCTGGGGGTCCAGTTGTGCCCGGCGGGCCCGCAGAAAGGCACCGAACGCACGCGGGTCGGGATGTGAGCTCATGTCGTTGATTCTCCTGCGGGTCACACACCTCGGCGATGTGTCGATGGGATCGGGAAACGGCCGAGGGCGGCGGGACTCCGATGAGTCCCGCCGCCCTCCTGGGGGTGTCAGCGGACGGTGGCGCGGGCCGCGCGCTCGATCACGTCGGCCACCAGGTGCGGGTGGGAGACGGCGACCGAGTGGGAGGCGGCGATCTCGGTGGTGTGCGCGTGGGCACGCTTGGCCATGAAGCGCTGCACGGCCGGGGGGATGTTGAGATCTTCGGTGGTGACGATGTCCCAGCTCGGGATGGTCTTCCAGGCCGCGGTGGTGGCCTTCTCCTCCAGGGCGGCCTGGGCGATGGGACGCTGCTCGGCGGCCATCAGGGCGGCCTGTCCCGCCGGCACGTCGGCGGCGAACTGGTGGTGGAACTTGTCCTGCCGGATGTACAGGTCGGTGGCGGTGGTGCCGTCGGCCTGCTGGTAGCTGACCGGGTCCAGGGTGCCGGGGAGGGTGGAGCCCGGGTACTTGTTCGTGAGCTCCAGGGCGCTCTCGCCGGGGGCGGGCAGGAAAGCGGCCACGTAGACCAGGGCCTTGACCTCGGGGTCGTCGGTGGCGGCCTCGCTGATGACGTTGCCGCCGTAGGAGTGGCCGACGACGATCTTCGGGCCCTTGACGTGGTCGAGGACGGTGCGCAGGGCGGCGGCGTCGGAGGCCGGGCCGCGCAGGGGGTTGGCGGCGGCGACAACCGGGTAGCCGTCCGCGCGCAGGTCGGCGATGACGCCGTTCCAGCTGGAGCCGTCGGCGAAGGCACCGTGCTCCAGGATGACGGTGGGCTTGGCGTGCTTGCCGGCGGCGGCCGCTTCGGTGCTCTCGGTCGCGCCGTTGGCGGTGCCGCTGAGGGCGAACGCGCCGAGCGCGAGCCCCGCAGTGGCCGTCGCGACCGCGCCCGTCATCAGCCGCTTGCGTCCACCCTTGATGCTCACCACGACAAAACCCCTCTCAGGAATGCTTATCGGTCTCGGTACTTACGGTGCTCCGGCTCACCGGCGCTAGTCACCGCTCTGATAGGTGACGAATCCTCTATGTAAGATCGTCACTTGTCAAGACGGTGACGTGCGGCTGAGGCTGTACCACCGACGGTGGCCGTGATTGAGAGGTGGTCGGCGTCCACCACGGCCTGGGCGAAGGCGGTGGGCGCCTCCTGCGGCAGGTCGTGGCCGATGTTCGCGATCGTCCGGTGCAGGTAGGGACCGGTGAAGTGGTTGCGGTACGAGGTGCCGTCGCCCGGCGCCGTGAACGGGTCCAGGGCCGCGTCGAGGGTGAGGGTGGGGACCCCGATGGAGGGCTGCGCGGCCAGTCGGCGCTCGTAGCGGTCGTAGCGCCGGTCACCCTCGATCAGGCTGATGCGCCAGCGGTAGTTGTAGAGGACGATCGCGGCGTAGTCGGGGTTCTTGAAGGCCTCGGCGGTGCGCGCGAAGGTGGCGTCGGAGAAGTCCCAGTTCGGGGAGACGAGGGTCCACACGTAGCGGCACAGCGCGATGCGCTCGTCGACGTTCTCCATGGTCTTCACGCCGCGGTCGGTGGCGAAGTACCACTGGTACCACCAGTTGTGCTCGACGCCCGGAGCGGCGGGCTCCAGCTGCGCCTTGCGGTCCGTGATGAGGTAACCGCTCGTCGACACGAGGGACTTGACGCGCTCAGGCCACAGGGCGGCGATGATGTCGGCGGTCCGCGACCCCCAGTCGAAGCCCGCGAGGACCGCCTTGTCGATCTTCAGGGCGTCCATGAACGCGATGACGTCCAGCGCGATCGCGGACTGCTCGGCGGTGCGGGGGGTGTGCCGGGACAGGAATCGGGTGCTGCCGTGGCCGCGCAGGTACGGGACGAGGACGCGGTAGCCCAGGTCGGCCAGGAGCGGGGCGACGTCGACGAAGCTGTGGATGTCGTACGGCCATCCGTGCAGGAGGACGACGACCGGGCCGTGCGCGGGGCCGGCTTCGGCGTAACCGATGTCCAGGACCCCCGCCTTGACGTGCTTCAGCGTGCTGAACTCGGTGTGGCTGCCGGGCTCAATGGTCGGCACCGTGGGAACGGCGGCGCTGCTCGGCCGCTGCGAGGCGGTCGCTGCGGACGCCTGGGTCTGCAACCCGCCCAGGGAGACCGCGGCCGCGCCGGTGCCCAGGCCGATTGCCTTGCTGAACGTACGCCTGTTGATCATGTGAAGTCCTCCGTGGTGTGTTCGAGATGACCGGCCCGCGCTCGTCGAGCCCGCGGCGCGACGACTCTCGCACAGCGTGTATCACCTGTCAAACAGGTGACGAGCGGGGTTTGTTCGTCATACTCTCGCCCACATGGAAACCGGACACATCAGTCATGTGACGGTCGGATCCGCAGGGTCGGCGCAGGTGTGCGGCGCGTTGCACGGTCAGTCATTCGACCCAGATGAACCACCGACTCGGGTGGGCGAGCCGATGTGCCGCCAGGTGCACCAGCTCGGGCGGCAGTGGCCCCGCGGTGCGGCGGCGGTCAGGGCGGCACTCGAGAGTGCGCGCTGCATCAGCTCTCGCCGCACAAGGGTATCGATGGTGTAGAAGCTCGAACCAGTTATGGCACTCTCATGAGCATTTAACTCACCTAAGTGCTACATTGAAGTGGCAATTAGAAGCAATGGTCCACGAACCACACCGGAAGAGAGAACGCACATGATCACCTACGGCCGACTTTTCATCGGAGGCGCCTGGGCCGAGCCGAGCAACCCGGAGCTGCTCGACATCTCCTCCCCGCACGACCGGTCGGTGATCGGCCGCGCCGCCCAGGCGCAGCCGGCGGACATCGACCGCGCTGTCGCCGCGGCACGGGCCTCCTTCGAGAAGGGGGAGTGGCGCCTGACCCCGCCCGCCGAACGCATCGCCACCCTGCGGCGGTTCAACACCCTGCGGGAGGAGAACGCCGAGAAAATCGCCCACCTGATCTCACTGGAGAACGGCTCGGCGGGCTGGTTCACCCGCGCGGGCCAGCCCGGCCTGACCCGGCAGGCGAACGCCTACCTGAAGGCTGCGGAGGAGTTCGCGTGGGAGGAGTCGCTCGCACCCTCCGACCCGGCGTCCCCGGTGCGCAGTGTGGTGCGCCGTGAGGCGATCGGCGTCGTGGCCGCCGTCATCCCCTGGAACTCGCCCTTCTCCTCGGCCACTTCGAAGATCATCCCCTCGCTTCTCGCGGGTAACTCGGTGGTCCTGAAGGTGTCCCCGGAGAACTCGCTGAGCATGGGCTTCCTGGCCGAACTCCTCGAACAGGTGGGCCTGCCCCAGGGTGTGATCAGCATCTTGCCCGCGGACCGCGAGACCAGCGAGTACCTGGTCTCGCACCAGGACGTCGACAAGATCGCCTTCACCGGCTCCACCCGGGCCGGCCGCCGCATCGCCGCGATCGCCGGTGAGCAGCTCAAGCGGGTGAGTCTGGAGCTGGGGGGCAAGTCCGCCACGATCATCCTGCCCGACGCGGACATCGCCCAGGCGGTCGCGGGCGTGAAGTTCGGCTCTCTCCTCAACAACGGAGAGTCCTGCATCGCCCAGACCCGCATCCTGGCCCCGCGCAGTCGGTACGAGGAGGTCGTGGCCGGGCTCAAGGGGCTGGTCGAGTCCCTGAAGGTCGGCGACCCGAACGACCCCGACACCTTCATCGGCCCGATGATCCGCCCCGACCAGCAGGAGCGGGTGCGCGACTACATCCAGCTCGGCATCGACGAGGGTGCCCGCCTGGTCACCGGTGGCCCGCATGTTCCCGAGGGTCTGGAGAAGGGCAACTACGTCACCCCGACCGTCTTCGCTGACGTCGACAACTCCATGCGGATCGCCCAGGAGGAGATCTTCGGTCCGGTCCTGGTGGTCATCGCCTACGACGACGAGGACGAGGCGGTCGGCATCGCCAACGACTCCGAGTACGGCCTGTCCGGGGGAGTCTGGTCCGCCGACGAGTCCCACGCCCTGGAGGTGGCGCGCCGGGTACGCACCGGCACCATCACGGTCAACGGGGCGTCCGTCGCCTTCGACGGCCCGTTCGGCGGGTTCAAGGCCAGCGGCATCGGCAGGGAGTACGGCGCGGTCGGACTCGGCACCTACACGGAGTACAAGACCATCACGGTCTGACTGGGAACCGTAAGCCTGGTCCCGACGCGCGTAGTTACCTGTTCGTGCGGTGAAACACATCGGTCCGCAACCGCCCCGTCAGGCACACCGGCCAACCGGGCCACCTCCACGAGGAGTTCGGGGATCTCGGGGCCGACGGGGAGCAGGGAGGTGCCTTCGGCTGCGAACAAGGGCCCAAAGATGTCCGTGCTGCGGAGTGCTCGAGAAGAGGATGCGCATGTGCGGAGTCCGGGACATTCGATGAAGTGTGACTTCATCGAATCTGCCGAGTGCGCGATATGTGTCCCGAAGCGTGGTCGCATCATCCGTCACCACCTTGACGGGTGATGCAGCCACTGTCATGATTACGTCACCGCCTCAACCGGTGACACAAGAAGTGTGCGGTCCGGAGGTGTTCACGCCCATTCGACCAGCTGGGGAGCATCAGCCATGGCAGTCAGCTACACCGCCGTTGTCGACGTCGACGGAGAGGGCCGGAACGGCGGCCACGTCCGCTCTTCCGACGGTCTGCTGGACACCTCTCTCGCCCTCCCCAAGGAACTCGGCGGGGCCGGCACCGCGACCAACCCCGAGCAGCTCCTGGCCGCCGGCTGGGCCGCGTGCTTCCTCGGCGCCCTGCGCAGAGCGGCCGCCACCCGCAGGATCCGGCTCGTCGGCACGACCATCACCGCCGAGATAACGCTCACCCACGGCGACGACGGCGAGTTCTCCCTCTCCGCGGTCCTCAGCCCCGTCCTCGGCGGCGTCGACCAGGCAACCGCACAGGAGCTCGCCGAGGCCGCGCACCAGATCTGCCCGTACTCCAAGGCCACGCGCGACAACATCCCCGTCACCATCACCGCCTCCGCCGCCTGAGCGGCCCCTGACCGCGGGTCCCGTGTCCCCTGCGCGGGACCCGCGCCCCCTTCCCAGCCGCACCACAGACCGAACGAGCGAGGGCAGGACATGGCCGCCACCACGCACACCCACGTACGGATCGCCGCCCGGCCCCGCTCGGGTCGCGCACGTGCCGGCGACGAACGGCTGTCCCGGGCCGAGGCGACACCCGAGCGCCGGGACCGGCCGGCCGACACACAGGTGTGGAACTGGGCGGAGAGCGCGGTCCTCGCCGGACACGGCCCGTCCGCCCTCGACTTCCTGTGAGCCGGCGCCAGACCGACGAACGACCCGAAGAACGACCACCGAAAGCGAGATCACAGCCATGCACATGAGGCTCGAAGTCGTCATCCTGCCCGTCTCCGACGTGGACCGGGCCAAGGGCTTCTACGTGGAACAGCTCGGCTGGCGCCTCGACGCCGACTTTCCGGTCAACGACGGGTACCGGATCGTCCAGGTCACCCCGCCCGGCTCCGAGTGCTCCGTCATCTTCGGCGACGGCCTCACCCAGCAGGAGGCGGGCACGCTCCACGGCCTCCAACTGACCGTCACCGACATCCTCGACGCCCGGAAGGAGCTGACCGCGCGCGGTGTGGAGGTCTCCGGCCCGTTCCGCGACGGGACCGGCGCCTTCCACCACGCCGGCGACACCCACCGCGTGCCCGGCACACATCCCGACCGGGCCAGCTACGGCACCTTCGCCGCCTTCAAGGACCTCGACGGCAACGAGTGGTTCCTGCAGGAGGTCACCGAGCGCGCCCCCGGCCGCTGAGCCCGCCAACCCCTACCCACCCGCAACCTGCCGGCGGAGGACACATGCCGACCGAGAACACCCACACCTACGACGTCATAGTGATCGGCGCGGGCCCGGTCGGCGAGAACGTCGCGGACCGCACCACCGCCGCAGGACTGAGCACCGTCCTCGTGGAGAGCGAACTGGCCGGCGGCGAATGCTCCTACTGGGCCTGCGAACCCAGCAAGGCCCTGCTGCGCCCCGTGCTGCTGCGCGCCGACGCCGCGCACGTCCCGGGTCTGGCGGCCGCCGCCGAGCAACTCCTGGACGTCGAGGCCGTCCTGGCCCACCGCGACCGCATGTCCGCCGACTGGAAGGACGACGGCCAGGTCGAGTGGATCAAGTCGGCGGGCATCGAGTTCCTACGCGGTCACGGCCGGCTGGCGGGGGAGCGGGAGGTGTCCGTGTCGACCCCCGAGGGCGACACCGTACGACTGCGGGCCCGGCACGCGGTCGCCGTGTGCACCGGCAGCAGCGCGGCCCTGCCCCCGCTTCCGGGGATGGCGGAACTGCGGCCCTGGACCAGCCGGGAGGCGACCAGCGCCCAGCGGCCGCCGCACCGCCTCGTCATCGTCGGCGCCGGGGTGGTGGGCGTCGAGATGGCCACCGCCTGGCAGGCCCTGGGCAGCCGGGTGACCCTGCTCGCCCGGGAGGACACACTCCTGCCCAAGCTGGAGCCCTTCGCGGGTGAACTGGTCACCGAACGGCTGCGGGAGGCCGGCGCGGACGTACGGTTCGACGTCTCGGTGGTCGCCGCGCAACGGGTCGGCGACGGTGACGGAGAAGTCCGGGTGACCATGTCGGACGGCGGGGTGATCACCGCCGACGAGATCCTCTTCGCCACCGGCCGCGCCCCCCGCTCGCAGGACATCGGTCTCGACACCGTCGGGCTGCGACCGGGGGACTGGCTCGCCACCGACGACAGCCTCACCGTCACCGCCGTCCCCGGGAACTGGCTGTACGCCGTGGGTGACGTCAACCACCGGGCCCTGTTCACCCACCAGGGCAAGTACCAGGCCCGCGTCGCCGGAGCCGTCATCGCAGCCCGCGCCCGGGGCGAACGGCTGGACACCGGCCGCTGGGCGCCCCACAGCAGCACCGCCGACATCGAGGCCGTCCCCGGCGTCGTCTTCACCGACCCCGAGATCGCCTCCGTCGGGCTGACCGTCCGCGAGGCCGAGCGCACCGGACGGGACGTCGAGGTCGTCGACTACGACATCGGCCGGCTCGCGGGTGCCGTCCAGTACCGCCCCGGCTACCGGGGCCGGGCGCGCATCCTCATCGACCGGGAACGGCAGGTCGTCGTCGGCGCCACCTTCGTGGGGCCGGGCGTCGCCGAGCTGCTGTACTCGGCGACCGTCGCCATCACCGGGGAGGTGCCGGTCGAGCGTCTGTGGCACGCCGTACCGGCCTTCCCCACCATCAGCGAGGTGTGGCTGCGCCTGCTGGAGACGAGGAGAGACTCATGAGCACCGCACGCGACCTCGTCCTGGTCGTACTCGGACTGTCCGCCGAGCGGCCCGTGGCACAGGGCGACCTGTCCCTCGCCCTCGCCGGTGCCGAGGCGATCGACCTCCTGGAGAGCGGGGCGCTGACCCTGGACGGCGACCGCATGGTGCCGGGCCCTGAGCCGACGACCGGTGACCGCCTCCTGGACGCGGCGGCCGCCTCGCTCACCCGGCGGGAGCCGTACGACACGGTCGCTGAATGGCCGTGGCGGCGCGGCACCGAACTCGCCGCCGCCTACGCCGGCGACCTGGAGCGGGACGGTCTCGTCAGCCACCCACGGGGCCACTTCGGGTTCCGGTCCGCCCGTACCGTCCTGGTCGACTCGCCGGCTCACCGTGCGGCGGAGGCACGCAGGGCGGACGGGGAGCCGGTGCTCGCCGCGCTGCTGGCAGCCACGGGCATCGAAGGGGAACCGGACAAGGCCGTCGAAAGCCTCACCGGGGACGCCGTCACCACCGTGCTGGCCGCGGTCGGCGACGCGGTGGCCCAGTTGGAGGCCGTACGGCTGCGGCGGGACGTGGAGAACGCGGCGTTCGACAACGTATGGCGAGCGTAGACACTCTTCAGTGAGCGCACCGAGTCTGCACACCCGTCTCACGCACATGTGTGCCAGGAGCCCTGGGAGCCGCCGATCTGGTGGGCCTCCGGAAGTACTGCCGGCCGATCGACCGTCGTCGGTGTCAGTCGGAGTCGTTCTCGACCAGGCTGTACATGACGGACCGCTCCTGCTTGTGGCGCCGGATACGGCCCTTGGCGACCAGGGACTCGAGGGTGTTGCGCACCACCTGCGGGGTGGGATTGCGGTCCGGGTGTTTCTGCAGGAGTTCCTCCCGCAACTCCTTCGCCGGGCGCGGCTGCTCGTACTGGCCGAGCAGCTCCGACAACAGGTCACCGAGCAGCGGCTGGTGCGACTTCCTCTTCGCACCGGCCTTCACCGTGGTGGTGGCCGTGGAGGACTTCGCCGGTGCGGAACGTCGTGACGAGGCCCGGGCCGGCTTCTGATTCGCCCTCGTGACGGCCGGCTCGTCCTGCACCTGCTCGGGCAGACGGTTCGCGTCCGCGAAACCCTCGTACCGCTCGGCCAGGTTGATGATGTCCGCGAGGAGGGCCGCCTCCTGCTTCAGGACAGTGAGCCTGTCCTCCAGCTCCTTCTGTCGCCGACGGTTCTCCTCCAGGTCCGATGCGGCCTGTGCCACGTACCGCGATCGGAGCGTGGCGGCTGATTGGCTGGTCACAACCGTTCACTCCCTCGATATGAATGACGTTGCGCATCGTACCCACGCTCCAGGTGCCCGTGGGACAAGTGTCACCGCCGACTGGTTCGCCCTTCGTTTGTACTGCCCGGTAAGTGTGTCGCAGAACCGCCGCCGAGGCGATCCTCCACGGCGCCCTCCATTGCGCGCCCGGTCCACATGTCACTCCGATGTGTCTCGGGCAGCCGTCGCGACCGGTTGACGGGAAACGAAAGCGGGCGCCCTGGAAAGGGCGCCCGCGTGGGTGAGGTGGGAGGGCCGGACCCTCCTGCGGCTCAGCCGCGCACCGTGACCGGGGGAGCGTTGTATCCCTCGGCCCGCAGCCTCGGCCGGTTCGAGGGCAGGGCGGACGCCGGCCACGACACGGTGACCGTCCGGCTCTCACCGGGCAGCAGCCACAGGTAGTTGTCGTCGTAGAGCGTCGGCAGCACCCTGGTGCCGTCCTCGTCGAGCAGGGAGAGCCGGACCATCGCCGCGACCTTGGACCCGCGGTTGCGGACCGTGGCGGTCGCCGTACGCCTCTCCCCGTCACGCGACACCTTCGTGAGGGAGGCGGACAGCTTGGCCTGCTGGACCTGGTTGAGGGCGCGCAGGGCCTCGGGTGTGCGGCAGCGCCAGTAGGTGTTGCGTGAGCGGACCTGGCCGGCTCCGTCCGTGAGGGTCAGCCGCAGCAGGTGCAGATCCGGCAGGTCCTCCGTGGGCGCCGTGGTGAACGCCGGGACCGAGGCGGCGGGCTCCACGTCCACCCGTGCGGTCCGTGTGTCGGCGATCCGGCGGCCGGACAGGTCGTACGTCTCCGCCCTGACCGTCGCCCCCTTGAGCGCCTGGCGGGTGTGGTTGACCGCGATGACCTGCCACTTCACCGGGTCTGCCTGGACGTGCAGGGGCTCGCAGGCGCTCCGGCAGCCAAAGTAGGCGCCGTTGACGTCGAAGTCGTAGTCGTACGTCTGCCAGACCGTGCTGTGCCAGGCCGGGTGGGACATCCACAGCATCAGTCCGCTGGCGTTGTCCCACAGGTTGGCGTTCCACGCTTCGAACATGGCGCGGAAGTTCTCGTAGTTGACGAACTGTGCCTTGCGGGTGAAGTCGTCCAGGTCGCGGGCGGTGCCGAGGCGGGTCTCGACGGCCGCCTTGTAGTTCTGCGGGGCCTGGTTGCCGCGCTCGCTCCAGTCGTGGAGGTACCAGGCGCCCCCGATGGGCCACTCGGGCCCGTCCTCGCCGACCATCGCGCGGGTACTGGCGGCGGTGGACACGACGGGCATGCCGATCTCGGTATGGAAACCGAAGTCCTTGCTGCCGTACGTCGACGGGTCGAAGTAGCGCTCCGGCTCGACCCAGCCGTAGGGGCCGCCACCGGTGACGATGCCGCCGGCGGAGTTGTTCTGGTAGAGCACGCCGGGCACCTGGCTCTCGACCGCCTGGCGCATGCCCTCGTCCACTGCGGCCGGCGGGTTGCCCTCGTTGGCGCCGCACCACACCGCCACGCTCGGGTGGATGCGGTAACGCAGCACGGTGTCGCGGGCCACGGACACGAACGCCTCGTGGTCCGGCGGGTCCATGCCCCAGGCGTTGGGGAAGTCGTTCCACACCAGGATGCCGTGGGCGTCGCAGGCGGCGTAGAACTCCTCGCGGTTGCTGCTGCCGACCCAGTTGCGGATCATCGTGAAGTTCATGGCCCGGTGCATGCGCACCGCGGCGTCCATCCGCTCGGCGGGCATCCGGCGCAGCAGTTCGTCCCAGCCCCAGTTGCCGCCGCGCACCAGCACCCGGACGCCGTTGACGCTGATCTTCAGCGGGTCGGGGGTGTTGGTGACCGTGGTGACATCGGTCCAGGTGTCGCCGTCGTCGGAGACCTGGATGGTGTACGTCTTCGGGTACGCCTGCTCCCAGACGACCGCCACCCGGTCGAAACGCCGGCCGGCGCCCAGGTCGACCTGGAGCCACTGGTGGTCCTCGTAGGCGGAGGACCAGCGGGTGCCGGGGTCGCCGTCGGTGGCGTGGGCCGCCAGGTGGCCGTCCGCCTCGCTGGAGGCCCTCGCGTCCCGGTGCAGGGCCAGGTCGGTGCCCGGTTCCGCGCTGTCGATGACGGCGAGTGACCACAGGGAGTTGCCCCAGCTGGTGTTGCGCACGCCGCAGGACAGCCGGACGTAACGGGCCGTACGGGGCTCGAAGTCGGTCACCCGCAGGCTGGCGTCACCGCTGTTGAAGGGCAGCGGCACGGCCGTGTTGTCCACGGACGCGGCGTCCGTCCACTGGTCGCCGTCCGCGGAGACCTGCACGACGAAGGTCCGTGCGTAGGCCTGCTCCCAGACGAGGTCGACCCGGTCGAAGGACTGCACCGAGCCGAGGTCGACGCGGATCCACTGGTCGTCGGCGAAGGCGGAGGACCAGCGGGTGCCCGGGTCGCCGTCGGTGGCGTTGGCGGCCGCGTGGCCGTCCTCGTCGGTGGTGGAGGCTTCGGCGGGGGCGTGCAGGGCGAGGTCGGTGCCGGGGCGGGCGCTGTCGGACACCGACAGGGTCCACAGGGAACTGCCCCAGTCGGTGGCTCGGGTCAGGCAGCGCACGCGGACGTGCCGGGCGCGCTGGTCGCCGAGCTGGACGGTCTGGGTGTACGCGTCGGAGGACGGGGCGAACTTCAGCGAGGTGTCGTACTCGTAGCCGAACTGCCGTATGCCGAAACGGGTAGTGCGCCGGTCGCTCTCGGTGCCGCCGGTGCGGGCGACCAGGGTGAGCTCGTGCAGGGTGGGCTCGCCCAGATCGTTGGGCCACCACAGGTCGGGGTTCTTCACCCGCAGGGCGCCGAACGCGTCTGGCGTGAAGATGACATCGATGTCATTCCCCGCCGGGATGGTGACCGTGCGCGAGACGCGGACGTCGCCGAAGGCGGCGGAGACGGTGGCCTCGTGGTCGGTGGTGTCGGCGTTGCGCACCGGGACCGTCAGGGTCAGCTCGGCGACCGACAGGTCCGGCAGCGCGTGCAGCACGGTGTCCACGCGCGGGTCGCCGATGACGATGTGGCCGGTCGATCTCAGCCGTACGTGGTTCCAGATGCCGGCCGCCCGGTCACGGACCGCGGGCATCCAGTCCCATCCCGAAGAGGCGAGGTACGTCGGCGAGTTGAGGTTCATCGTGTTGGCTCCGGCGTCCACCCAGGCCTCGCCCGCGGGGCCCTTGTCACCGGGGCTGCCGGGCACCGGCATGGGGGAGATACGGACGGCGAGCGCGTTGCCGCCGTCGGCGGCCAGCAGGCCGGTGATGTTGTGGGCGGAGCGGGCGAAGGGGAACGTCACCTCGCCCACTCCGTGTCCGTTGAGCCAGATCTCGGCCTTGTGGTTGACGCCGTCGAACTCCAGCCAGACGTGCCGTCCGCTGCCGGTGCGCAGACCGCGGGGGAGGTCGAAGTCCCGCCGGTACCACCAGGAGTGACGGGACAGCGCCTCGGGGATGCGCAGGTTGTTCAGCCCCGCGACCGGGTCGGGCAACCTGCCCTGGTCGACCAGGGTGCCCAGGACGGTGCCGGGCACGGTCGCGGGCAGCCAGCGGCTGGTGTCCGTGCCGGTCCGCGACAGGGCCGGGCCGTCGCCGTTCGCCCAGTCGTCCATCGTGAGCGTCCATCCCGACTCCAGCGGCACCGTGCCGTCGGCGGCCACCGTGAGCCGGGGCGCGTCGTGACGGTGGGTGCCCCAGTCGGTCCAGCCGGTGGCCTCGGGACGCCGGCCCGGGGCGGTGCCGTACACCGCGAAGCCGTTGAGGCCAAGGGGGTTGGGGCTGGATCGCCGACGGGCCGTCATCCGTACCCAGCGCGCCGTGACGGGGACCGACAGGGGGATGTCCACGACGCCGCCGGTGCCGGCCGAGGTGCGGTAGACGCTGCTCCAGGACTCGCGGTCGCGAGACGTCTCGACGACGAATTCCCTGGCGTAGCTGGAGAGGATCTCCTTTCCGGTGGTGCCCGACCGGGGGTTGCCCTCGCTCGGAGGCGTGAACACCGGGTCGCCCGCGTCGGCTTCGAAGGTCAGCCGTACGCGGTCGATGCGGCAGGCCGCCTGCAGGTCGACCTCGATCCACTGCGGGTCGCCCGCCTCGGCCCGCCATCCGGTGCCGCGCACCCCCTGTCCGGGGAGCGCGTCCACCGCGAACTCGGGGGGAGTCGGGGCGTAGGCCTGCGAGGAGACCCGGACCGGGCGGTAGGCAGCGAGCTCACCCGGTGCGGCGGAGGCGGTGGCGTCGGCGGTTCGGGGGGCGCCTTCGGCGGCCGGTGCGAAGACCGCGCCGAGGCCGAACCCGGCCAGCAGCGTCGAGCCGGTCGCGACGAGAGTGCGTCGGGAGGGGTGTCGCGGACACGCCTGTTCGACCATGTGTAGTCGTCCAATCACAACGGGTGAGAAAGGATGGTGCGGATCGTCGACTGCGGGGGCGCCCTCCGCTTTGACAACGTTGCCATAGGCTGTGGTGGCGGACACGTTCCTGTCAAGACCTGTGACGACATGTGGGTCTTCACCCCCGGTCGCACTGCTGGGTGTGTGGCTTTCTGGCACATGTCGCTCGCCGTAGCTCACCTACGGAAACGCCACGAGCCCGGCGCACCACCGGTGCGCCGGGCTCGTGGACTCTTCGGGAAGGTCAGCGGGTGGCCGTGGCCGGCGCGGACTTCTTCCGGGCGCGGTAGGCGGCGGCCTTGATCTTGTTGCCGCAGGACTCCATGCCGCACCACTGGCGCCGCATGCCCCGGGAGCGGTCGATGTAGACCCGGGTGCACTCGGGGTTGCCGCACTCCTTCATCAGGGGCATGTCGGGGCCGGTGAGCAGCTCGACGGCCTGACGGGCGACGGTCGCGAGTGCCTGCTCGGGCGTCGCGTCGGTGTGCCGGCCCGCCAGGGTGAGCTGCGGAGTCACGGGCGCCTTGCGTGCGGCAGCGTTGAGCACGGCGAGCGCCTCCCGGTCGAACTGCTCGCCGAGCCGGCGGTCGGTGACGAGCCGGTAGACGGCTTCGCGTACGGTGGTGGCCTCCTGGACGTCGGCCTCCTTCCCCGGCGTGATCGCATCCACCAGCCCGGACTCGAGGTACCAGGCGTTCAGGCGCTCCGGCGTCACGAACATCTCGAACCGGGTCGAGCGTCGGGCCCGGAGCGTGGCCGCGAAGTCGAGAGCCGGGTGTCCGCATACGAAGACATGGTCAAGATTCACATCACCATCTTGACAGGTGACTCATCGGGCACGCAAGAGCCGTCACCCCTCCAACCGGTTCTGCTCGGGGTGCGCGCCCCGCGAGTCGTGCCGCGCGGGGCGCAGCCTCGCCGGTCGGAGCTGCCATGAGGGCCTCCTGGTGTGCGGCTCATGACTTCAGCTGCAGTGCGCGGCCCTGCCAGCGGCGCCGCAGCCATCGATCGTGACTGGCGACCACGATCGCGCCGGGTCCCGGACCCAGGGCGGCCTCCAGTTCGTCGCACAGGGCCGGGGAGAGATGGTTGGTGGGTTCGTCGAGAAGGAGGAGCTGCGGCGGACGCGCGACGAGCAGGGCCAGCGCGAGGCGCCTGCGCTGGCCCACGGACAGCTGGCCGACCGGCTTGTCCCGATCCGTCTCGTGGATCAGCCCGAGTGAGCTCAGCGGCACCTTCTCGGCCCACCGGGCGCCCAGCGTCCGCTCGTAGGTGTCGCGGACCGTGCGCTCGGGGCGCTCGAACGCGGTGTCCTGCGTGAGCAGCCCCACCGTCAGCCCGCGCCGCCGGTGCACCTCGCCCTCGATCGGGAGACGTCCGGCGAGTACGGCCAGGAGCGTCGACTTGCCCGCGCCGTTGCCCCCGGTGACCAGCAGCCGGTCGGCCGGTGACACCTCCAGGCCGCTCAGTGGGAGTCGCCCCGGGATCCGCACGTCGAGCAGCGAGACCAGGGGACCGGAATCGTCCGCACCGCACGTCGCCAGTTCCCCGGGGGTGAATCGGAGCGGGCGCGGCGGCTCACCGACCCGGTTGCGCTCCAGCTCCTCCAGACGCCGGGTGGCGTTGCGGACCCGGCGGGAGATCTGGCTCTGCACCCGGCCCGCCCGGTGGCCGTAGCCCATCTTCTCGTTGTCGGTAGGGCCCCGGTCCGGCGCGACCCGGTGCGCGGTCACACCCGCCGCCTGCCGCAGTTGAGCCAGCTCCTCCTGTTCCTCGGCGTACCGCCGTTCCCAGCGTTGCCGCTCGGCCCGCTTCTCCGCGAGGTAAGCGCTGTAACCGCCGCCGTAACGGACCGGGCCGTCCACCGCCGGGTCGAGGTCGATCAGGTCGGTGCAGACGGCGTCGAGGAAGGCCCGGTCATGACTGGCGGCGACCATGGTTCCGGGCAGGTCGCGCAGCTGCGCCTCCAGGAAGCCCGCGGCGTCGTCGTCGAGGTGGTTCGTCGGCTCGTCCAGCAGCAGCGCTGACGGCCGCCGTACGAGCAGGGCGGCCAGGGCGAGACGGCCGCGCTGCCCGCCGGAGAGCGAACCGAGCGTGCGGTCGTGACCGAGCGCGCCGAGGCCCAGGCCGTCCAGCACCAGGGCCGCACGTCGGTCGGCGTCCCAGGACTCGCGGTCCTGGGCCTGCTCCAGGCGCCTGCCGTAGGAGTCGAGGAGATCCTGGTGGGTGGGGTCGTCCTCGGGGACGTGAGCGAGTTCCGTGCCGAGCCGGTCCAGCTCCGCGAGGTCCTCGCGAGCCTCGCGCAGTGCCTCGTCCAGCACTACGGCGATGGTGGCGCCGGCGTCGTAGGGCATCTCCTGGTGCAGGAAGCCCAGGTCGGCGGGGCGGGTGACGCTGCCCGCGTCGGGGGTGTCCACGCCGGCGAGGACGCGCAGCAGCGTGGACTTGCCGACGCCGTTCTCGCCGATCAGGCCGATGCGCCGGCCGGGAGCGGCGGTCAGGGAGATGCCGTCGAGGACGCGGCGGTCGCCGAGTGTGCGGACGACGTCGTGGGCGAGCAGCGCGGGCTGCACAGGGTGGTGCTGGGGCATGGGGAACCGTCCAACGTGTTAGATGTACGGCCCGCGGGGCATCTCGCCTCGGACGCGGGCCACGTCACACGTCGGCGGTTCACACCTCGGGAGCCCCCGTCTCCGTGAGGTTGCCGTCGGCCAGCCGCAGCCGGCGGTTCACACCGATCTCCGCGAGGAACCGCTCGTCGTGGCTCACCACGATGAAAGCGCCCCGGTAGGAGTTGAGCGCGCCCTCCAACTGCCCGGCGCTGACCAGGTCGAGGTTGTTGGTCGGCTCGTCGAGCAGCAGCAGGTGCGGGGCCGGTTCGGCGCACAGCACACAGGCCAGGGTGGCGCGCAGGCGTTCGCCACCGGACAGCACGCCGACCGGCAGGTGGGCGCGGGCGCCCCGGAAGAGGAAGCGGGCGAGCAGGTTCATGCGCTCCGCCTCGGGCCGCCCGGGAGCGAAGGCGGCGAAGTTCTCCGCCACCGTGCGGTCCAGGTCCAGCAGGTCCAGGCGCTGCGAGAGGTAGGCGATCCGGCCGTCACCACGCCTGACCTCGCCGCCGTCCGGGGCGAGGTCACCGGTGATCAGACGCATCAGGGTGGTCTTTCCGGCGCCGTTGGGGCCGGTGAGGGCGATGCGTTCGGGGCCGCGGACGGTGAGGTCGAGCCCGTGGTCGGCGAACACGGGTTTGTCGGCGAGGCGGACCTGCATGCCCTCGCCGATGAAGAGGTTGCGTCCGGAGGGCACCTGCGTGTCGGGCAGTTCCAGGGTGAGGCGCTGTTCGTCGCGCAGGGCACGTCCGGCCTCGTCCAGGCGGGTCTTGGCGTCGCTGACGCGGGAGGCGTGCAGGGTGCCGGACCTGCCCGCGGCCTCCTGCGCGCCGCGCTTCATGGTGCCGGCGAAGATCTTGGGCAGACCCGCGTTCTTGAGGTTCCTGGAGGCGTTGCTCATGCGGCGCTCGGCGCGCTCGCGGGCCTGCTGCATCTCCCGCTTCTCCCGCTTGAGCTCCTGCTCGGCGTTGCGGACGTTCTTCTCGGCGACCTCCTGCTCGGCCCGCACGGCTTCCTCGTACTCGGTGAAGTTGCCGCCGTAGAAGCGGAGTTCGTCGCTGTCCAGCTCGGCGATGCGCTCCATGCGGTCGAGGAGTGCGCGGTCGTGGCTGACCAGCAGCAGGCAGCCGGTGAAGTCCGAGAGGACGTCGTAGAGCTTGTGGCGGGCCTCGCTGTCGAGATTGTTGGTGGGTTCGTCGAGCAGCAGGACGTCGGGGCGCTTGAGCAGCTGGGCGGCGAGGCCGAGGGAGACGACCTGGCCGCCGCTGAGCGTGCGCAGGGTGCGGTACAGGGCGAGGCCGGCCAGGCCCAGGCGGTCGAGCTGGGCTCGGGTGCGCTCCTCGATGTCCCAGTCGTCGCCGATGGTGGCGAAGTGCTTCTCGTCGACGTCGCCGGACTCGACGGCGTCCAGGGCGCGGACCACGTCGGCGATGCCCAGGACCTCGGCGACGGTGAGGTCGTTGGTCAGCGGAAGGCTCTGCGGGAGGTGGCCGAGGGTGCCGCTCACGGTCAACGAGCCGGTGGCGGGACGGAGTTCGCCGGCGAGCAGCCTGAGCAGGGTGCTCTTGCCGGAGCCGTTGGGGGCGACCAGGCCGGTGCGGCCGCTGGTCACGGTGAAGGACAGGTCCTGGAAGACCGGGGTGTCGTCGGGCCAGGCGAAGGAGAGGTTCGAGCAGACGATCGCGGCGTCGGACATGGAGGCGACCTCGAAAGGACGGAGGGCAGAGCGGATACTTCTGCCCTGGGCAGACGTGGGAAAAGGGGTCGACGAAACGGACCACCTCGGCAGCGCTCCTGAGCGCCGGCCGGTGGCCGTCAGATCCGGATCTCATCCGGAGATGTCGTCTTCACCCACCACGTCTGTGACTCCTCGATCGACGGTCAATGTCTCCACAAGCCTAACAGCCGTCCCTCCGACCGGTCGACGGGTTTTGCCGCGGGGTGGCCTCACACGTGTGCGCGAACGCACCCGACTGTTTGACAGCTCCATGGACGCATGCCAGCATCGTCACCAGTTGAACAGGTGATGCTGCCGGGTCCGCTCGACAGGAGTCACATGTGCCGGAAGGAGCGCCACGCCATGGCGGACAAGCCGAAACCTCGGACCGGGGGCGCCCCGGTGGGGCGGCGGGCGATGCTGGGCATGCTCGGCGCGGGCGCCGCGGGGCTCGCCGCCGCGCCCTACCTCCAGAAGGGCTGGGAGAACTTCCTGGCCGCAGCCTCGGAGGTCGACGCGACGGGCCTGACCGGACTGCTGCCCAACCCGGGCGGCTTCCGTTACTACAGCGTCGTCGGCTCGGTCCCGCACAAGGACGAGACGAACTACGCGCTCACCCTCGGCGGACTCGTGGACCGGCCGAGAACCTACACGCTCGACCAGTTGCGCGCGATGCCCCGGACCCGGGTCGTCCACGACGTCGTCTGCACCGACGGATGGCGTGTCGAGAAGACGCCGTTCGACGGGGTGCGGCTCGCGGACCTCCTCGACGACGCCGGCGTGCGCTCCTCGGGCGCCGCGATCCGGTTCACCTGCTTCGACGGTGCCTACAGCGAGAGCCTCACCCTGGAACAGGCCCGCCGCTCGGACGTCCTGGTGGCGCTCACCATGCAGGACAAGCCCATCACCCACGCACACGGCGGCCCGGTCCGCCTCTATGTGGCACCCATGTACTTCTACAAGTCGGCCAAGTGGCTGTCCGGCATCTCGGTCACCGACAAGGTCGTTCCCGGCTACTGGGAGGAGCGCGGTTATGCGGTCGACGGCTGGCTCGACGGAGCCGACCGGCGCGGCGGCGCGGCCTGAACACGAGGGCCGCATACGCCGGTTCAGCACCGCCGAGCGCATGGTCCACCGGGCCACCGGTTACCTGATGCTCCTCTGCCTGGTCACCGCCGCCTGCCTCTACCTCGGACCACTTGCGCAACTCGTCGGGCGGCGGCATCTGATGGTCACCGTCCACGAGTGGTCCGGCATCACGCTGCCCGTGCCTTTCCTGCTCGGGCTCCTCTCGCCCGCCTTCCGCGCGGACCTGCGCCGCCTCAACCGCTTCGCGGTGTACGACCGCCAGTGGCTGCGCGCCGTCCGCAGGCGCCGTACCTCGCCCGAGGCGCGCCCGGCCGGCAAGTTCAACGCGGGACAGAAGCTCTACGCGGGCTGGATCGCCGGCGCCGTACTCGTGATGATGTTCACCGGCCTGCTGATGTGGTTCACGGGGCTGCTGCCCCTGATCTCCCGCACCAGCGCGATCTTCGTCCACGACATCCTGGCCTGGGCGATCACCTTCGTCGTCCTCGGACATCTGCGCAAGGCGTTCGAGGATCCCGAGGCGCGGCTGGGCATGCGCACCGGATACGTCAGCCCCTCCTGGGCTCGGCGGCACCACTCGCGGTGGCTGCGCGAGGAGCAGGAGGGTGACGCTTCCGCGGACACGGCGGACCGTCGGACGACCTGACCCTGACGCGTCCCGCACCGAGCGCGACCGACGGCCCTGAATACGCGCCTTTCTGGATGCACATCTTCTTTCGTCACCGCTCTAACTGGTGATAAAGTCCGGTCAGTTCTCGGCCCGCCCCGTGTGCCCCGCACATGTGTCGCCCGCGGCCGGACAACCTCTCCTTCTCCGATGGGAAACCCATGAGACGACTTCTGACTGTCCTCGCGGCCGCTGTGCCACTGGCCGCCGCGGTGTACCTGCCGACGGCCTCGGCGGAGACCAAGGACGCCTCCGCCACACCCGCCTACGCCTGCTCGGCACCCTCCGTGAAAGCACCCGCCGGCACCGAGGTGGAGTCCGTGACGGCGGTCGGCCGGGAGGGCGGCACCATCGCCGGTACCGGCGTCCTCGGCGGATCCGTCTCCGGCGTTCCCGCCTACTGCGAGGTCACTGTCACCCTCACCCACCCCGGGGACAACGACCACGCCAAGGTGCGGACCTGGCTGCCCGTCACCGGCTGGAACGGCCGCTTCCAGGGCCTGGGCGGCGCCGCCTACCTCGCAGGCGACAACAACGTCGGCCTGGGCACCGCGGTCAAGAGCGGCTACGCCGCCGTCAGCACCGACGCCGGTGTCGGCGACGCCCTCGACACGAGCTGGGCGCTGAACAGCGAAGGACGCGTCAACAACGCCCTGCTGGAGAACTTCGCCTCCCGCTCCCAGCACGAGGCGGCCGTCGTCGGCAAGGAGGTCGTCGACGCGGTCTACGGCAAGCGTCCCTCGTACTCCTACTTCACCGGCTGCTCGACCGGTGGCCGCCAGGGCTACATGGAAGCCCAGCGCCACCCCGACGACTACGACGGCATCCTCGCCGACGCGCCCGCCGTCAACTGGGACGAGTTCGAGGTCGCCACCCTGTGGCCGCAGATCGTCATGAACAACGAGAGGACCTACCCGTCCCAGTGCGAGTTCACCGCCTTCACCAACGCCGCCGTCAAGGCCTGCGACTCCCTCGACGGCGTCAAGGACGGTCTGGTCGACGACGCCGCCCGGTGTGACTTCGACCCACGCCGGCTCATCGGCACCAAAATCCTGTGCGAGGGCAAGGAGCTGACCGTCACAGCGGCCGACGCCACCGTCGTACGCAAGATCTGGGACGGTCCGCGCACCGCCGCCGGCAAGAAGCTCTGGTACGGCGTCCCCGTCGGCGCCGACATCTGGGCCCTGGCCGCGCACACCGACCCCGACGCCGAAGGCAACGTCGTCGGTTCGCCGTTCCCGGTTCCCGCCGCCTGGCTCAAGCTCTGGGTGGCGAAGGACCCGAACCTCGACCTCTCCGCGATCACCTACAGCCGGTTCGCGCAGTTGTTCAAGCAGTCCCAGGCCGAGTACGACAAGGTCATCGGCACCGACGACCCGGACCTCTCCGGCTTCCGCAAGTCCGGCGGCAAGCTGATCACTTGGCACGGCGACGCCGACCAGTACATCCCCACACAGGGCACGGTGCAGTACCGCCAGAGGGTCGAACGGGAGCTGGGCGGCACCAAGAAGACCGACGACTTCTACCGTCTCTTCCTCGCGCCGGGCACCAGCCACTGCGGTCTCAACGGCCTCGACGGCTCGGCGGACGGCCTCGCCGCACTGACCGCCTGGGTCGAGCACGGCAAGGCTCCCAGGACCCTGCCGGCCACCTTGGTCAACGACCAGGGGCAGAACGTCTCCCGCGACCTCTGCAGCTACCCGCAGGTGTCCCGCTACAAGGGCCACGGCGATCCTGCCGCCGCCTCCAGCTTCACGTGCGTCTCCCCGTCCCGGCACTGACCCGCCGGACGACGACCGACCTGAGAAAGGCCGAACTCCCATGAGCACCCAGACATCGGCCCCCGCGCCCGCGGCGGCCACGGACGAACGCTCCTCCCTGCTGAGGCTGTACCTGAGCCGAGGTCTCCTGGCCCTGGCCTGGGCCCTGGCGTTCGCCGGAGCCCACGAGGACATCGACGCCGTGGCGATCACACTCCTGGTCGCCTACCCGCTGATCGACGCCGTGTCCTCGCTGCTCGACCATCGGGCCACCCCGAACGGCCCCGAGCACCGGGTCATCGCGTTCAACGGGGTGCTCAGCACGCTCGCCGCCGTCGCACTCGGCATCGCCGGTGCCTTTGCCGGTGACGGGGGCGTGGCGTCCGTGCTCCACGTGTTCGGCGCCTGGGCGATCGTCTCCGGAGCCGCCCAGGTCATCGTCGGACTACGGCGGCGCGGGCCCGAACTGGGCAAGCAGTGGCCGACCCTGATCTCGGGCGGACTGTCCTTCCTCGTCGGCATCACCTACAACATCCAGGCCGCGGGCGACCACCCCTCCCTCGACGTGCTGTCGGTGTACGCCACGGGCGGCGGCGTGTGGTTCATCCTCCAGGCGCTGCTGCTGGGCTGGAAGTCCCGCCGACTCCGCACCCGGACCACGTGACCTGCCCCCGTCCCGCTCTGTCGCCCCGCGGCCTCCTTGGCCGCGGGGCGTTGTGCGTTGCGGGGGTCCATCGGTGTGCGTCGGGGGCCCTCGGCGTGTGCCGGCCGCCCGTGTCAGTGGCGCGTGGCACTGGGGCCGCATCTCATGGAAACCGACGACAACTCGACCCGCATCAGGACGAGTTGCGGCACCAGTCGGCCCACTGGGACAGGGCGTGGGGCGCGGCAGGCACGACGACCGCGCCGAAGGCGGAGAAGATCAGGTCGGCGAGGAGCAGCAGTACGAAGCCGGTCGCGGCGGCGACGATCCCGGTGAGCCGCTGCGTCACCCTGATCCACCGCATCCGGTACGCCAGGTGCACACCCGCGGACACCGCGAAGGTGCCGAGTACCGCCTGCACCACCACACCCGGCACGACATACGTCGAGATCGTGCTGGAGAGCACACCGAGGAAGACACCTTCGAGCGCCACATACCCGAGGATCAGCGCCGGGGACGGGGTCCGCTTGAAGGACTGGACCAGCGACAGTGCGAAGGCGACGAGGGCCGCGCCCCTGGCGATGCCGTACGACCGGCTGAGGTTCGCCTCGTCGACGGGGAGCAGGAGCCAGGACAGGACGGCCGTGAGGGCCACGGTGCCGAGCGTCGCCGCGGTGCGGACGACGACGTCGTCCATGGTCACCGCGGTTCCGGCGGTCGGGGGCGCGGTGTCCGCTCCGGGGGGTAGGGGTGGGTCGTGGGGTCGTCCGAGGTCATCACACGGCAGCGGTCAGTCGGCGGTCGGTGTCGCCGGTCCGTCGAGAAGCTGCCTGAGAAAGCCGTCCCAGTTCAGACCGTCCATCTCCGTCTCGGCCGGGCAGATCCGGTACGTCGCGTCCAGCCACTGCGTCAGCGGCGTGGTGGGAACCTCGAACAGGGCCTCCACCTCCTGCGATTCGACGAGCAGCCAGGACGAGGGCCGCTCCCTGGGCAGCGCAGGCCACATCCGTACGTCCCCGCAGCCGCTCATCGCCGTCACGCCGCGGTGCAGGAGCTCGCGGCCGATACGCCAGACGAGGCTCGGCCCGCGCTCCGCCAGGAACTCCACCGTGATCACAGCGGGCATGTCCGCGTCGAAGTGGAACTCCGCACGTACCGGCAGCGGGGTGAACTCGTCGAGCATCTGATCGAGGTCAAGGAACAGCGGAGCGACCGCTTCCTGGGACGCCGTGGGTGCCTGCAAGGATGACTGATCGCGGTGCATGACGGGAGTTCCCTCCGTGGGACGAAGTCTGTGTGTCCCACTCTTCGCCGGGAACGGCACCCGCACATCTGTCAGTTGACGGTAGGCGTCCCTCGCTGGGGAGAGCGCGGCGGCCGCCCAGGGGCAGTGGAAGAGGTGGCAGGGGAGTGCGGTGACCTAAGTCATCGCCCCCTGCGTGACTCACCGACCGGGCGGGGAGAAGCCCTCAGGGGACGGGGCGGATGCCGGGTCGATGCGGACCGTGGCGGCCCGGGCCTCCGGGCTCGCGACGAGAGCTTCGGCGACCGGGCCGTACTTGGCGCGGAAGGCGGCGTCGAGCGTGGCGGACGGTTCGAGGCCGCCGGTCGTGAGCAGGACGTCACGGTGGACGGTGCCCAGGCGGATCGTTCCGTGGCCGTGCTGCTGGGCCGCCCGGTACCAGCGGGAGCGCACGCCCCGGTAGGCGCGGACGTACAGTGCGCCGTCGACGACGACCATGCCGACCTCCACCCCGGGCTGACTGCAATCCCTGACCGTCAGGACGAGGGAGTAGGTATCGGTCAGGAGGGTCCGGTCCGCGGGTGTCCAGGCGGTCATCGGTTCAGGTCCTCGGTGCTGGGTGTCTGCGCGGTCCAGGAGGCGAGGATGCGCAGGGCGTCGTGGGAGGGGCTGCCGGGTTCGGCGGTGAGGACCATGAGGTGTTGGCCGGAGCCGTCGTTGGCGGCCCAGGTGTCGCAGTCCAGGGTGAGGTTGCCGACGAGGGGGTGGCGGTAGTGCTTGGTGCCGTACGTCGCGCTGCTGACCCGGTGTTCGGCCCACCAGGTGCGGAAGTCCGCGTCCTGGATGGTCAGGTCGCCGACCAGGCGGGCGAGTTCGGGGTGGGTGGGGTCGGTCGCGGCCTCCATGCGCAGGGCGGCCACCGCTTCTCGGGCGTCGTGGGACCACTTCGTGTGCAACCCCCGGACTGCGGGGTCCGTGAAGATGAGGCGCAAGTAGTTGCGGTGGTGGGCCGGAACGGCGGCGAAGTCGGTGTAGAGGGCGGTGGCGGTGGGGTTCCAGGCGAGGATGTCGAGGTGTTTGCCGAGGACGAGGGCGGGAGCGTGGGCGAGTTGGCCGAGGAGGCGGCGCATGGCGGGACGTATCCGCTGCACGGGGCGGCGACGGCCCGGACGGTCGTCGGTGCGGCCGGCGAGTTCGTACAGGTAGCGCTCCTGGTCCTGGTCCAGGCGCAGGGCGCGGGCGAGGGTGGTCAGGACGGGGGTGGAGGCGCGGACGCGGCCCTGTTCGAGGCGGGTGTAGTAGTCGACGCTGATGGCGGCGAGTGTGGCGACTTCTTCGCGGCGCAGTCCGGTGACCCTGCGTGGGGTGTCGGTGGTGGGCAGGCCGCACTGCTGGGGGTCCAGTTGTGCCCGGCGGGCCCGCAGAAAGACACCGAGCGCACGTGGGTCGGGTGTGGATTTCATGTTTTCCAGTGTCGTGCGGCCGAGCCCGGCGCGACACAGGTGTGAGGGGGCAGGATCCTTCCCAGGCAGAAACCTGCCTCTCCCGCGTACGGGACGGACGGCGGATGGTGGGTGTGTGCCCGGCGGAGACCGGGTGCTCCCGGACTTCGTCCCTCATGTCTCTCAGGAGTGTTCTCCATGTCCTTCACCCGTGTCGGCTTCGACAGCGCCGGCATCCAGATCGCCGCCCACCTCCACACCCCCGGCACCCCGGCCACCGGCCCCCGTCCTGCGCTGGTGGTCGGCCACCCCGGCACCGGGGTGAAGGAACAGACCTCCGGCACCTACGCGGCGCTGATGGCCGAGCGCGGATTCGTCACCCTCGCCTTCGACGCCGCCCACCAGGGCGAGTCCGGCGGTCTGCCCCGCGGCCTGGAGGACCCCGCCCAGCGCATCGAGGACTTCAAGGCCGCCGTCTCCTACCTGACCACCCGCGAGGAAGTGGATCCCGAGCGCATCGGCCTGCTCGGCATCTGCGCCTCCGGCGGCTACTCGCTGGCCGCCACCGGAGGCGACCACCGCGTCAAGGCCGTCGCCACGGTCTGCACCGCCGAGCCCGCCCGCCAGTTCCGCTTCGGCGCCGACGGCTCCCAGGACCCGGCCGTCTTCCAGGCCCTGTTGGACGCCGCCGCCCAGGCCCGCACCCGGGCGGCCCGCGGCGAGGACCCGGGTGTGCTGACGATGTTCCCCGACACCGCCGAGGAGGCCGGCGCCCTGGGCGGCGAGCACGGGATCGAGGGCTGGGAGTACTACTGCGGCCCCCGGGGCCACCACGAGCGCTCCGCGAAGTTCCTCACCTGGGACAGCGTCGACAAGATGGCCTCCAGTGACGTCTTCCGTGCCGTCCCCCTCATCGGGCCCCGCCCCATGCTGCAGATCATCGGCGAGCGCGCGGTGACCGCGTGGATGGCGATCGAGGCCCACCAGGCGGGCACCGGCCCCAAGGAACTCCACCGCATCCCGGGCGCCAGCCACGTCGACCTCTACGACAAGCGCGAGTACATCGACCAGGCCGTCCAGAGGCTCACCGACTACTTCACCTCCCACCTCGACAAGTGACCGGCTGAGCCAGGCACGGGATACATGCGGGAGGGGCCGACAGCACACACTGTCGGCCCCTCCCGCACATGTGGACGCGTCACCTCGCCTGGAGCGGCCCCGCGAGGGACTTGCGCAGCGATCCGGAGGCCAGGGGCAGGAGCGAGGCGAGCATCCTGCCCTTGACGGTGCTCGGCTCCCGCGTCAGTTCGACGTCGACCCGGGTGCCGTCACCCTCGGGGGTCATCCTGAACACCCAGCCGCCGCCGGCACCGAAGAGCTTGGAGTCCAGGGTGGTGACGGTGACCGTGTCGCCTGCGGGCTCCCAGTCGTAGCGCGCCCGCTCCCAGGCGGCCGCGGTCCCTTCGGTGACCTCGGCCCAGGTGTCACCGAGATCGTGGACCTCGAAGTGCTCGGCATCGATCGAGGGCCAGGCCTGGACCCGGGAGGGACCGAAGTCGGTGAGGACCCCGAGCACGTTTTTGGGGGCGAGCTGGGAGACGAGGTGGAAGCGTACGACTGCCATGGGGTGTCCTCACCGAAAAGTAACCGTCTTGAATGGTGACGCGACATTCCCATGTTGTTTCGTCACCTGTCAAGAGGGTTACGTCCAGGGTTGCTGCGCGACGCGCCCCTCCTCACCGCGGGCTCTCGCAAGTCGACATGAGGCCGCTGGTCTCTTGTTTCCGATCCCGTAAGTTTCCAGTGGCCTCTTAAAAGTGGGTGCCTTGTGGGCGGTGGGCGGCTTCTCCGAGGTCCTGGCCGAGGAGGTGGCCCCTCTCTGCATCAAGGTCACCGTCACCGAGCCGGGCGGCATGCACACCGACTGGGCCGGTCCTTTATAGCCATCCCGCCGGCCAGCGTGCCGTACAGCGAACGGGCAGAGTGAGCTTCACGTCAGCGGCGGGACAAAGGGTGCTGTCAGCCTGCTCGACGACCACGACCTCACATGGCTACGCAGACTCGACGCCCCGTCCGCGGCGCGGAACGTGGTTGAGGAGCAGGTGGCGGGCGATGCCCGCGTTTGCCGTGGTCGCGCTGCACGGCGACCCGCTCGATGTGTCCCTCGCCGGTGTTAGGGAGGCCCAGTGCGTGCGCGAGAACCACGAACCCACCGTTGACGAACGCGAGCGCCGACAACTCAGGGGCGGACGCGGGCCGTTCGACCGTGTGCCGCGCCCGTCGGCACGACGGCCGGGCTGGACACCGAAACGCTGTGCGCCAAGCCCGGGCCGGGCTGGGCTGAGCGGGCCCTGGGGGACGGCTGTCGGCACCCCCCAGGGCCCGCGGCGTCACGGCGCCCCTGTGCCGCTTCTCGCGTCACGCGTACGGGTCGAAGGCGATCCCGGACGGCTTGGAGTGGTCGAGGGCGTACTGGAAGTCCCCATCGTCGATCTTCAGCGTGGCCGAGCCGAAGTCGGCCGCGAGGAGCTTCTCGCGGTAGCCGGCCGGATAGCCGTTCCAGCCGACGAGTCGCGGGAAGAACCAGCCGCCGGTGGCGTTCTCCGGCGGGTCGTCATTGCCGTTGGCGAAGCGGAAGTCGTGCGTGGAGACACCGTCCTTGTGGTACACGATCTTCGGGTGGGTGCCGTCGAAGCGGATGGTCGAGGCCGCGGCCACCTGGTAGCCGGAGTGCTGGGACACCGACACGTACCGCACCTGGTTGTCGCTGATCCACACGACCACGTGCTCCCAGTCGTGGGTGTGCCCGATGGCCGCGGGGCCCAGGGTGGCCTGGTCCTTCTCGAAGTAGCTGGCGTACATCACCGCACACCAGCCGTTGTTGCACTTCTCGCGCGAGTACGTGTTGGCGTTGGCGAGCTGGGCGTAGTCGTGGCAGTGCCCGTTGACGTCGCCGCCGAGCTTCAGCCCTGGGTTGATCGTGCCGTCGGCGCCGATCGCCGCCGTGGCGTAGCAGCCGTCGCCGTCGTAGTCGTAGGCAGGGGAGAAGGTCTGCTCCAGACCGTCGGCGTTCTGGGGGAGCAGGGTCAGGACGCTCGCGTGGGCGGACGCGGGCAGTGCCACGACGAGCGCCAGCGCGCCCAGTAGTGTGGCCAGGGGTCTCAACGTGCGCACAATGTCTCCCTGTCAGCAGTAGAGGTTGCCGCCGAGCTCAGGACTGCACGGCGAGCTGGAAGGCCTGCGCTGCCGTACCGTCGCACGTCCGCTGGGTGAGTTGGACACTGTTCGTCGCCGCTGCGGCGGCCGTCAGGCACTTGCTGCTGTGCCGGGCGACGAAGTGGTAGCGTCCGCTGGGCTCGCGTACCGGCTGCCACTGCTGGTTCGTTCCGCCGGAGTAGGCCCAGAGCTGCAATGGCGCGTTGTCCGCCGTCGAGCGGTCGGTCACATCGATCACCTGGGCGGGGTTTCCGCGGGCGGCGATCCGCACGTATCCGCTGTCGGTGCTCCGGAACTGGTACTGCTGCGCTGTCGTTCCGTTGCAGGCGTACTGCTGGATGGCCGTCCCGTTCGCGGTGGCTGCCGAACGGGCGTCCACGCAGGTGCTGTTGCCGCCGTTCTGCACGCTGTACCAGGCGGTCTCGGAGATCGGGTCGCCGGTCGGCGGGGTCGTGGTGCCGCCACCGCCCAGCCACTTGAGCCCGTCCAGCAGGAACCGGTTCTGGGTCGCGCTGGCGAACGTCGACGACAGCCGTGTGTTGGTCGTGTAGTTCATCGCGTTGTGGCCGAAGTTGGCGTAGAGCATCTTGTACTTCGTGTTGGTCCACAGGATCGGGTAATAGCCGCTGTACCAGGACTGGTTGGGGTCTGTGCCGACCGGGAAGCTGCTCGGGTCGATCGACGCCAGGATCTTGATGTCCGGGTTCTGCCGCAGGTCCCTGGACCAGCTGTACCACTCGCTGACCGACGAGGTGAACGTGGCCGGCAGGTTCACGGTCGCCGGGCTGGTACGGTCCTCCACCTTGAGCGTCACCGCGGTCGGACCCCACGTGTTGGACGCGAAGTTGCCCGTGCCGAGGAAGGTGTTGTGGTACCAGGACCAGCTTGCCGCGTCGGTGGTGAACGCCGAGACGTGGAAGCCCATGAAGCCGCCCCCGCCCCTCATGTACGTCTCGAAGCCGGAGCGTTGGGCGGAGGTCTGGGGCAGATCATCCAGGAACAGGACGACCTGGTAGGCGTTGACCCCGCCGTTGGCGAGCAGGTCCCAGTTGGTGCTGGCGGTGTAGGTGAAGCCGTTGGCGGCCGCCTGCTGCGGGAACCAGACGTTGGCCTCCTTGTCGAAGTCGATGTGCGCCGCGTCGTAGGTGCCGCTGTAGAGGGCGAGGACCTTGAAGGGGGTGGCGGTGGTGCCCGCCTGGGCGGCGGAGGGTACGGCCGCGAGGCCCAGCAGCGTGGCCAGCAGGAGCAGGACCCGCAGGAGTACGCGGGTGGGGCCGGATCTGAAGGTGCTCATCCTCTGGTCGATCCTTTCCGTGGAGTCTGCGAAGCGCGGACGTCAGCCGGTGTACCGGGCGAAGATGCTGGTGAACTGCCAGTTGCTCTGGCTCACGCCCGAGCAGGTGTCGTCGTTCGGGTAGGCGCCGGGGCAGGGTCGGTCGCGGTTCGCGGACCAGAACGTCAGCCGCGCCAGGTGATGGGTCTGCGCGTAGCCGAGGATGGTCTGGAAGTCGGCGGTGGTGACGGTCTCGTGGTCGTCGGTGATGCCGTTCATCGACGAGATGCCCATGTGGCGGTAGGCCGCGTCGTCGCTGTAGCCGTACGCGTTCTTGAGCGCGCTCTTCAGACCCTCGGCCGCCCGCTGGGTGAGGGTGCCCATGTTCTGGCCCGCGCCGCCGAAGTCGAACGGCATGATCGTCCAGGCGTCCACGGTCAGCCCGGAGGACGCGGCCCTGTTGATCAGACCGGCGTCGGGGCCGCTCTGGCCGGTGCCGATGGTGACGTACACCTTGAGGCCGGGGTTGTTGGCCTTGACGGTCTTGAGCGCGTCCACGGTCCGCTGTTGCACGGTGCCGTTGCTGTACGCGTCGGCCTCGAGGTCGATGTCGATCGCCTTCAACGAGTAGGCGCTGATGACCTTCTGGTACGCCGCCGCCAGCTCGCCGGCGCTGGAGCAGGAACTCTCCAGCTTGTTGCCGCTGTAGCCGCCGAAGGACGGGACGACGTCACCGCCGTTGGCGCGCACGGTGTTGATGGTCTGCTGGTCGACTCCACCCGTCAGTGCCCGGCCGCCGTCCCACTGGGGGTTGCAGTAGCCGTTGCTCAGGACGAACGCCAGGGTGAACCACTTCACGCCGGTCGCGTTCATGACAGTTGTAGGGCTGGGTGGATTGCCCCAGCCGTTGTAGAGGTAGGGTGCCACGGCCATCGGCGAGGAGGCGGGCGGCGTCGTGCCGCCATCCGCGGCGGGTGCGTTCCACTTCTGGTTGGCGGCTCCGGTGCAGGTCCAGATCTGGGCGCGGGTGCCGTTGGCGGAGGAGTTGCCGGTGACGTCCAGGCACTTGTCGGCGGCCGGGTTGGCGATGTCGCGCGCGGCGCCGACCGTCCACTTCTGGTTGGTGCCGCCACTGCAGGTCCAGAGCTGGAGCTGAGCGCCGTTTTCCGTCGAACTGCCGGTGACGTCAAGGCACTTGCCGAGCGCCCGGATGGTGCCGTCGGAGCCGACCGTCCACTGCTGGGCGGCCGTGCCGTTGCAGTCGTAGATCTGCACGGCCGTACCGTCGGCCGTGCTCGCGCCGGCCACGTCGAGGCATTTGCCGGCCAGGCCGGTGATCGTGCCGGTGGCGGCCGAGGCGGAGGGGGCTGCGAGCGTACCGACGGTGGTGAGGCCGAGGGAGAGGGCCAGAGCGCAGCGCAGAGCGAGGCGTTGCATGGTGGAGCCTTTCGTCCTGGGTGGGGGTGGACGCCGCCTGCCTGAGGGCGGTGAGAGATGAACACGGTCGTTCACATATATGAGTGGGGGGCGTATGTGTGGTGGGCTGCTGGCTGGTGAACCTAAAGGTCTACACCAAAGCCGTCAAGAGGTGTGGCCGGGCAAGTCCGTCATGGTGGCGGTGAGTTGAGAAGTTGTAGGCGCAGTCGCGCAGCGTGGATCCCGTTACGGTGCTGCTGGTGCCGATTCTGGGCGTGCTGCTGTGCGCTATGGACCGTGTTGAAGACAGCCTGCGGCCAGCCAGGCCATCCGCCTCGGCGTGGTCAAGTACGTGGCCACCGTCGAGGCCGGATACTTCGGCGAGGTCTTCGACCGCCGTTCCCCGGACCCGCTGTGTCGGTGGCAGGACCCCGACGGTAATGATCAGTGGGCGGCTGTGGACGAGACCCGCGATCAGATCATCGAGTTCTACCGGCGCGGGTGGGAACCCACGTGCTCGCCGAGACGGTCCGGCATGCCGGGTATGCCGACATTCTGTGCGACGGCCTCGACGGCCGGACCGGGTTGCGCGCCGAACGCGAGAAGCAGATCGACGAGGAAGCCCGTGCAACCCAGCACGCGAGGATCGACCAGGCCGCCAGAACGGCTGCAGCAATCAAGGCTTGACGTCCCCGATGGCCGATGCCGTCGCCGATCGCGAGGCGTTCGAGGCTGGGGACTAGGACGAGGTTGCGGGTCTGGCTGGAGGCCGGCAGGCTCGGCGCGGCGCCGCGTGCGGATGGACGGAGGCAACTGGTGGTGGACAGGCGTCTCGCGGGTCGTCGGCCGACGCGATACGCCGGCAGCACCGAGTTCCTCGGGCACCATGTTCTCGGGGAGCCGGCGGCGGGCAGCACCGGGCATCCGTGCATCCCCTTCACCGACCAACCAGCGAGGCCGGGCTCCACGCACCCTGGATCGCCACCGGTGCCATCGAGGAGGTCCCCTCCCACGAGTGGCTGTGCGGAGGAACCGTTCGTCGGCGGACGCCTTTGCGAGTCGGTGATCAAAAGATCTCAGGCAGGGCGGCTCGCTGGGGTGCAGAGGGCGAAGTCGTTGAAGGACTGGATGTGCCCTGTGCTGTTTCGTGCTGGTGCTCGGTCCATGATGTCGAGCAGCGTGCCCGGTGTCTGGCCGGAAAGGGCCCGGAAGTCTCGGTTCATGTGGGACTGGTCGTGGTATCCGGCCTGGTTGGCCAGGTCGGCGAGCGAGTTCAGGCCGGTCGATGCCACGGCCAGCGCGTGGTGGAAGCGGATGATGCGGGAGAGTGTTTGGGCAGGCAGCCCTATGTGCTCCCGTAGCAGTCCCTGGACGCGGCGCTGGCCGAGACCCGTGGCCAGGGTCAGGTCGCGTAAGGACACGGCGCCATCGCGCTCACGCAGCAGGGCCCATGCCTGGGCGGCGGCAGGTGAGGGGGCCAGCGCTTTGTCGCTGAGTCGCCGGGTGAGCAGGGCGTTGAGGATCTGCCAGCGGCGGGGCCAGTGCGGTGTGGCGGCCAGCTGTTCGGTGGCGTTCAAAGCCCAGCCGGCTCCCATGATGAGGTCCGGGTCGATGACGGTCTTCGCCAGGTGGTGCAGAGGGAGGTTCAGGAGCCGATAGGCGCCGAGCGGCGTGAGTTCGATCTCGACGGCAGATGCCGATCCGATGAAGCCCGCCAGCATGGGCGCGGTCTGCAGACCCGCGATCATCGCAGGCCACGGACCTGCTGCCCCCTCGTTTTCCGGACCGCTGTGGATGGTCAGCGGCTGCCCCCAGCCCAGGAGCAGGGTGACGGCTGCCGAGGGCAGGGTGACCTTCGTGGGTTGTGCGCCGCCCATGCGGTGCCCTCGATAGCGGATCACGATGCCGCGCAATGAGGTGGACGGACGGCCGATGTACTCGCCGGGCTGGTCGATCGGTTCGGACACTGTTGGCGTTCCCCCGCTGCGATTGCGTCTTCGTACAAGACTCCCGGCGGTCGGCACTCAAAACTAGGGCCTGTTCAGTCAGCCAAGCCCAAATCCAAGACACGTACGCGCAAGTGAACATGACCAAGTCCTCGGTGAAGTCAACCGACAAGTGCTCTTCGAGGAGAGTGTGACTATGACCAAAAACCGCGGCGGGAGCCGTCGGACATGGGTGCGCAGCACGGTGGCGGTCGCCTCCGGTTTTTCGGCGGTCCTCACCATGGCTGCTACCGCCGATGCAGCGACACAAAGCGCCGGTACGGCAGCGGCGGCCAGCTGCCCGTACCAGTACTTCTGTGCCTACCCCGAACCGAATTTCGGGGGCACGCCCATACTCATGTACAACTGCAGGGAATACGACATTCCGTGGTCGGGTCTGGGTTCATGGATCAACAATCAGACCCCTGGAACCCGCGCGCAGTTCAGGAGCAGCGACCACGTGACGCGCTGGACGGATGATGGTGCCTACGACTCGGACGCCTCCGCCGACTGGGGATGGGTCTGGTGGGTGAAGCCCTGCTGAGGGGCCGACTGCGCCGGCGGTGACAACCGAGCTCCCCGCTATCGGATGCTCTTCCCCACCTGAAGAAGGCCCAGCCCAGGGGACAGGCGAGGCACGGTTGTCACCGCAACGGCCCTGTCGGGATGATCTCGGTGACGACCGATGGCAGGGCTGCTCGTCTGCGCAGCCTCTCATCTCACGGGGCGGGCGACCGACAGCCAGAAACCGGCTCGACATGACGTCGAGCCGGTTGGCCTCGTTCTTGCCAACTCGCTCGTCTCGCTGCCGTCTTCGGCGGCAAGGCGGCTGTTGCGCAGCCGAGGATCATGACGGCACCAGAACGAGGACACGTCGTGCCGCAGGCCGCTGCGCCGGCTCTGCGGCGATGAGGGTCTTACCGGTTCCAGTGGCTGCGATTACCTGTGTTCTCAATCCCTCGAGAGGCACAGCTCCACTGGTTGGCTCCCGAGAACGCGGACCACGTTTTCGACGGCCTCGACCTGATGCGGGCGCAATTCCATCTGCGTCACGGCTCCTCACATTCTCGCTCCCGGTCGTCGCCTACCGCGGCCAGCGCGTCGATGAGGGTGGTGCCCACCCCGATGCCACCCAGCTTCATGCCGGGCGCTTCTCCCGGGCCGTCGACAAACTCGGCTCGGACTCCCCAGCCGTCCGGCTTGGTGGTGTCCACGCCCTGGCCGGACCTGTCGACGACGCCCTCGACGACAACTTGCGTCATGCGACGTCGGGCACCTGCATCGACGTCCTGTGTGCCTACCTCCAGCCTTCTTCACCCCCGACCCCGGAGAGACCCCGTCCACAGGGAGGAACATCACAGGGAGGAACACCACAGGTACCTGGCTTTCCGAAAGGTCCGGCATCCGATCCCGCGCCTCGTCGACGACCACTACCACCGACGCCCCCAGGGAACCGTCGGCTCCTGGCAAGGGGCGGATCTCGCGATCAGACATCAAAGCCGCGGGTGCGCGACGCACGACCGCGCCGTCACGCTAGGGTCAGCAGTCGAAAACTGGCCAAGACCAGACGCCAAGACGACAAGCGGCATACGCCGATGTCCGTTGCACAAGCGGTGATGCGTGAAGAAGCGGCGCATACGTGCAACTGACGGCGGCCGAAAGTCGTCCTTTGCGGCGAGCCGTCGAGGCACACCAAGAACTCGGACAACGGGGGGACGCAGCATGAACGTCACGTCGAAGAAGAACCGACGCAGACCGATGGCGGTCGGGGCGACCGTACTGGGAGCCTGCATGGCCGGTGCGTTGCTCCTGACCGGATGCAACGGCAAGGAAGCGACGACGAGTTCGGTCGCCGGCACGAACCCGACGAAAGCGGCGGCCACCGGCGGCAAGGAGACGGCCACCAGCGCGGCGAGCAAAGCGCCGCTCGCCACAGCGTCTGCGGGATCGATCAGCGCTGCCAAGTCCCCCGGAGCCGTTCCGGCCGCTTCCAAGTCTCCCGTTGCCACTGCCTCCCCAGCGGGCGGCACCGACGACGACGGCTGTGACCACAAGATGCCGATCTCGCCCGACGAAGTCGCGGTCTACCGCTACACCCCCGAAGGGGGGTCCCTCAGCCTGATCGTCAAATACGGCAACTGGGGCTGCGGGTCGCCCGACTCCGACGGCGCGCCGTTCGAGACGGTCGGCAAGGAGACGTTCATCCCGATGGACCAGGCCGCTGACGTCACCGTGACCAACCCCATCGTGGAGAGCACCGAGAACCAGCACATCGGTGTTCAGGAGTTCCTCGACTGGCTGGAGGCGCACCCGAACTCGGGGCTCGTCTTCACCTACCACCTGGGTGCCGACGGCGCCATCGACCGCCTCGACGAGGTCTTCACCCCCTAGCAGCGCCCCGGCGCTCGGCTGTCCCGGCTCGGGCGGGGGCTCGCGACGTGACGCCCGTCCGATGGCAGACCGCTGGTCAGGAAGCCGCCGGATGGACCAGCGGTTCAACGGCTGGCAGTCGTCCCGTCGTCCGCAATGCGTCAGTCCGGCTTGCCCACGTCTGAAGCCTTCGACCGCTGACCGGAGCACGGTGAGGACGCGGCGCTCGCCGCTCAGGCGGGCCGGACACACTCCGGCCCGCTTCACGACCGTAGAGGTGGAGCACGATGACGTGACGGGGGATACCGGTGATACCGCGGGGGCCGGGAGAAGATCACTCCCGGCAGGTGCCGTCCGGTCCTACCGGCGTGCGCGGCGAATACGGACGGGCCCGCGCGTCTCCGTTTCCGCGACGGCCTGGCCGCCCTGCGTCACCTCGACCTCGCCGTGGTCCACCAGGCGCCATGCCGCGCGGCGGGCCGGTTCCATCAGGGCTCGCCAGCCGTCGTCCTCACCGTCGTAGACCTCGCGCGCCGCGTCGGACGGACAGATCGACGCGGTGTCGGCGCGGCGATCGAGCAGGCTCATGATGGCCTTCTCCAGCCGTTGACCGAGCCGTCGGTCTGCCTCTTCCATACGGTCCAGTGTGCCGGAGTGTCTGTGCAAGGGCAGGTGGAGGCGTCGCCCTCGCCCCGGGTGGAGCCAAGTGGCGCCGCCCTAGCACCCCCGGGGCGGCCCGCTCTGGACCGTCGGTCGTCGGGGGCCCGGCTGCCCGGTCAGCTTCCGGTTGTGCAGCAAACGGGCCTTTGCGCTGCGCTGACCTGCGTTTTTCGGTCAGGAAGCAAGGACCTGGCCAGGCCTTCGCCTGTCGGACCATGCTGTGCGGGGAGGTGAGGGTGGGGGCACAGCACTCCTGCGAAGCCCGCGATGAGGGGAATCCATGAAGCGAATCCGCAATGCCGCGGTGTCGACCGCCTTGACCGCGATCGTCATAGCCGGCGGCACGGTACCGGCGGCCAGCTCGGCCCTGGCTGCGCCGGCTCGTGAAGGGGCTGCCTCCGGCCCTGTCCCTGCGTCCGCCTTTTACTGCGGCTACGACAACCGTCCCATCCCACCCTCCGTAAGCCCCGGCGGCACCGGCAACACGGTCAGGGAACTGCAGTGCCTGCTGACTCAGTGCGCCTACTACACGGGTCCCGTCAGCGGTGTCTTCGACGGGGCGACAGCGGCCGCTGTCCGTGCCTTCCAGAACGACTACGGCATCCCCTATGACGGTATCGTCGGCCCCCGGACCTGGGCCGCACTACGCACCTGCGACATGGCCTAGGCGTCACGAGCCGGGTGCCCTGAGCCGTGCCGATCCCAACGGGGCCGGGGTGTGCACCAGGCTGTTGCCCCGACGTGTCGACGTGGTCGGGCCCGCCGCCCGCGGCGTCGTGGCGTGCAGACTCGCCGTGGGTGCTGGGACCCCGTGCGGCGGGCCAGTTGACCGGTGGTGCCGCTGTCTCCGAGGGCCGTGGGGCACGCGGCCCTCGTCGGTCCCAGCAGCACCGCCGGCGCTCGGACCCCGAGGGGCGTGGTCGGGGCCGGTCCACCACTTCGGTTCCCGCTCGACCGGACACATCAGCACGGGCGGCAGCCCCGGCCGGGGGACGGCCACGGGCCGGCGCCGGCAGGACGCGGAGGGCACCAGCGCCGGCTCCCGTCCGGCCAGCCGTATCTCGCGCGCCGCCGGGTGGGCCGTCTCAAGCACTGCTGCCTGCCACGGCATCGCAGGGTGCATCGCGGCCAGCAGCCCTTCGGTGCCTTGGCCGAGCCCGTGCGGGCCCGGCGGCGCGTTTTGCGTCGTCGAGTGACGGCACCCGCGGCGAGAAGGGGGCGATTGCCACATGGTGGTACGCACGAAGTGCCGAGCCGAGCCGAGCCGTGCTAGCGCTGCCGGCTCGGCTTCCGTCAACGGCCGCAGCCACGCCGGAGCCCTCCGGCAGTGCCGACAGCTCCCGTCGCAGCCGGACGCGCGGGGCGCCGCGTAACGCCTCGGTCCCTGTCACCAGCCCCTGCTCCGTTTGCTGCGGGGTGAGGAAACCGGGGAGGTCGCCCCGCAGACACGAGATGGCGCAGCAGCCGCACACACCATCGGGGCGCCGTTCGTCCGGGTGTGTCGATGCTCGGCGGGTCCAGGCAACTGAACAGGCCCTTGTCCGTATCCCAGGGGACGGGTGACGTTCATGGAGCGATCCCGTGGCTATTGCCAGGACCACCGCCCCCGATGACCGATCACCGTTGGAGGGAACTCCCTATGTTGCGTGTGCACTTCACGCCTGACGACGTCGCGCGTGTGCGCGTTGCCGCCGGGCCGGACCACCTCTGGGAGATCGCCAACAGTTTCCAGGGCCTGTTCAGGGGCGGCGACGCCCTTTCGTTCGGGCTGTGGCGGCAGTTGGTGCGGCCCTGCCTGGGCGGCCCGGCGGACCGGCTGCTGGCCGGGCTGCTCCCCGGGCGCGGCTACTTCCCGGACTTCCTCACACCCGCTGCGGGCAACGGGCACGATCTGGCCGCCGGCCTCGACAGCGTGCTCGGCACGTCCCCCACCGCCCTGCGCCGCGACCTTGCGCTGCTCGCCGCCTCTCCGCACCTGCGCCGACCGTTACCTGACCTGGCGCGGTCGCTCGCCGACGGCGAACCCGAGGCCCTGCGTCGGCTGGGCGCTGCCCTGCACGGCTACCACCGGCGGGCCATCGCCCCGTTCTGGCCGCAGATCAGTGCCCAGGTCGACGCCGACCGGGCCGTCCGCGCCCGTGCCGTCCTGGCGGGCGGCACCGACGGGCTGCTGGCGAGCTTCAGTCCTGTGCTGCGCTGGCGTTCGCCGGTGCTGGAGGCCGACTATCCCGTCGACCACGAAGTCCGCCTTCAGGGGCGAGGGGTGGTGCTGCAGCCCTCTTTCTTCTGCATCCGCAGACCGGTCACCCTGGCCCTTCCCGCGGCCGACTGGACGCCGGTGCTGGTCTATCCGGTCGAGCACACCCCGCACTGGGTGGGCAGCGGCAGCCGGCAGGGTACGGAGTTGGGTGCGCTGCTCGGCCGGACCCGGGCTGCGATCCTGGAGGATGTCGTCACCGGCCGGACCACCGGCGAGCTCGCTGCGCGGTTCGGCATCTCCGGCGCCGCTGTCAGCCAGCACACCGCGGTGCTGCGCCGGGCCGGCTTGCTGGTCAGCGTCCGGCACGGCAGGTACGTCCTCCACACCATCACGCAGGTCGGGATCGCCCTGTTCGAGGCCCGTCCCAGGCCGTCCCTGTAACAGGTCCCGGCAGGATTCGGCAGCTGTCCTTCACGTGCCGGATCACTGGCAGGAAGAGCGACAGCCGGCCCTGAAGCCACGGCTTAAACGTGTTGTGGGGCAACGGCGGACGCGCACAGTCTGATGGCGTCCAAGTCGCCTTTTTTCTCAGGGGGTTGAAGGCAGAATGAGTGACAAACGATCCATCATCGGGCTCCTCGGCGCGCTGGCTGTGGCGCTGGCGGCCCTGTTCGTCGCGGGCCCGGCCCAGGCCGCTCCGCAGCAGGGCGGGGCCAAGGGCGGCCACGTGCTGGTGCTGCCTGCGGCACCGGCCGGGGTGACGCCCAAATCCGCCGCGGCGAACTCGCCGACCACCTCGCCGACTGCGAGCAGGGTCGTCCACGTGGCCAGCGGCAGCTCGGTCAACTGCACCAGCGGCAGCCTCTGTACCGCCGTGTGGGACCCCACGACGGGTGACTGGAAGGTCTTCTTCCTCTACAACTGCGCCCGGTACTCGCTGTCGTACTGGAACGGCGGCGGCTATTACGTCGACTCGCAGACCGGCGGGGTCACCTCGTACTTCTACGGTCAGAGCGGCAACGTGCTCAAGCGGTTCACGCCGGACAACACCGTGTACAGCTACGACTGGACGCCGGTCTGGTCCATCCGCAACTGCTGACCCACGGGTGAACACGCGTACGCCCCGGCCGTCCACGACGGCCGGGGCGGCACAGGATCAGACCCAATTTCCTTGCCGCCACGGACCTTGCGCCTGGATTCAGTCGTCCCGACCGTCTGTCTGCGCTCGTGAAAGAGGTCGGAGCCCCGGCCGCAGCTGCCCGCGATGCTGCCATCCGACAGCAACTCCTGGAACTGCCCGGCCCCGTTGTGGGAGACCACGCAAGGTCTCCAGCAGGCTGGCTTCCCCGAGAGCCGGCGACAGCCGATGAGGCGGTCACACCGGTAAACCGCTGGCTACAGGCCCTCGATCCAGGGGTGTCCCGGGTGTACGCGGGCGAGTAGCTCGGCGAGGGTCTCGCGCTGAGCCGAGGTCATGTGCGGGACGGTCGCCTCGAAGTCTGTTTGATCCTTTCGGCGGGCGTGTTTGGCCTTGAACAGCAGGACCAGTTCGGGCGCCAGATACGGGATGCCGTCCTGGGTGTGATGGACGATGTGGTGGTAGGGCAGCCGGATCCTCTCATCGCGGCGGCAGATCCAGGTGTCGCCGTCGTGTGGTTCGCGGAACACGTCGAGCAGGTAGTTGCCGGTGGCCGGATCGCGGAGCCAGGTCTGGTGCACGGCGGCCAGCACCTCCGGTGCGGCGTTCTCCCAGATCCGGCCGCTGCCTACGGCGTCGAAGGCGTATCCGGGGAAGCGCTGGCGGACCTCGGGAAAGCGCGCTGCCGGAACCGCGATCTCGATGTCTCCATGAGCGCGCGTCTGCATGCCCCGGAACAAGTCCAGCGCCCAGCCCGCGGCTACGTACCAGGGCGTGCTGATCCCGGCCAGCCGCTGCGCGACCTCCCTCGGAGCCCAGCATGACGACCACCTGGCGGGGAGGGCTTCGATCTCGTCGGGTGACAACTCGATTCCGCCGCTGGGCAGTTGCTCGCTCACCGAAGGAATCTATCAGCGGACTCGAAGGTCCCTGGCCGTAGTCGATGAAGGCGATGAACAAGTCCTGCGAGCTGTGGGACTGTCAAACGAACGGTGTAACTGGGGTAGTTGATGATGACTGACGGGCCGCTGAGAGTCGGCCGTCGAAGGGGATGCCGAAGGCGTTCACGGCGGGCTTCCAGCGCATGGTCCTTTGCCCGTCGACGAGCTGCCCACCAGGACCACGATCCGGCTGCGGCCTTGAGCCGCCTCCCGTACCGCCGCGGCCAGCACTTCGTCATGCCGGCGCTCCACGTATCCCGGCAGGGCCCGCTCGCCGACCGCGATGGAGCACGGACCGGCAGGGTGGACTTCCAGCTCGTGCGGCTCCCACTGCTCGATCGGACGCCCCGGACCCGGCATGTCGGTCGGGTGCCCATCCGCTTCCTCCATCGCGGTCCGCCGCAACTCCAGCAGCTCCCCCCGCCGACAGCTTCGACGCGCGTGCCAGACGGGCCACCGTATTCGCCGACGGAACGCCCTCATCAAGTGCAAGAGCCTTGCCCACTGTCGCTCGGCCCAGCCCGGCTAACCCCGCGAGCTCTGTCTGATTCAGCCTGGCCCGGGCTCGTGCCTCTTCCAGCCGTCCGCGCAGCTCAGGAGTGCCAGGCCTCGGCTGTTGTCCGCCTCGTGCATGTGCTGGCCCCCCAGGTGGTGTGTGCGCCGTGTTCATTTTCGTCTCGCTGAACCATGGCGCACAGGCATTCCGGGAGGTTGATCCCTGTCAACACCCCACGGTGTGCAGGGAGCTTGCCGTGACCGTCGCCGTCGTCCTCCTCGCTGTCGCTGGCGTCACCGTTTTTGCGCTGATGGCCGCCGCCGGTGCCGCCACGTTGGCTCGCCTCAAGGGCAGCACCTGGCCCAGAGCCCTGACCCGTGCCGCCCTCACCCCCCTCCTCACGTGAGGTGCGGCTCCTGGACAGCGTGGGCAGCGTCCGTTCACCGGAGAGTGACGGCGCGGTCGCGACGGCGCACCGTCGCTGCGCAGGACGTAAGCGGATCGAGCCGTCAGCATGCGCGCATGAATGATCAGTGGATTGCAGAGAGCGCGGTGTGTCCGCAGTGCGCCAGGGCCCAACGGAGGCCCTGTGGAGGGAACATCCGGGTGCCCACCGTCTCGATCAAGATCCGGGCGACCACGGGTGCCTCTCCGGCAATTGGCTGCCGGCTGTCAATGCCCCCTAGCGATCACCATCGCCGGGGCCGTGGTCCGGACAGTCATGCTCCCCCAACCACATGGCACCAAGTGCCCGGTTCACCCTCACTTCACCGTGCTTGAGGACATAGAGATCGGGGTCCCTGCCCTTCGCGGCCTCCGACAAGAGCGCTAGCACCCTGGCCATCACGTTCATGTCGAGGCCAAACCGTCTGCGTTCTTCGACAAGGCTCTGATCGAGATAGCGCCCATAGAAGCGTTCGGCGCCAGGCTGACGATCCAATTAGACCCTCGCTCGCCGTACCTGCTCTGTTGTGATCCTGGAGTCCTCCTGCTGGTCATGACAGCCAGAGCGGCGGCGCTTGTCGCGGCACAGCACTCCCATGTTCCAAGGGTCGTGGAACATCAATGCGGCCCGCCGCAGGTCGTGATCGTCCTTGCTGAACAGGGGGTGCGTCTCGATCAGGCTGCGGATGGTCGGCCAGTCCAGGATGTGAGCGATCTCCAGCTTCCGTGCGGTCGTTCCACAGATCATGCACTCCGGGCTCAGGGCGTGGATCAGCCGTTCCGTATCCGGATGGAGCGGAGGCCGCTTCATCTTCATCTCAGCCCACGAGCCCTGCCGTCGCTCTTTCGCCGAGCACCAAGCCGCACGTGGCCCGAAACGCAAAGTTACTTTCACGCTCGGATAACGAGCCTCAAGAGCCCTGACCAGCTGCTGCCCGCTGACGAAGGTGGCCTCTGCAAGGTCGGGGAGTCCCCCCTCGAATGGCAGCCAGTCATCCCACCAACCACTCACGCTCCGTCGTGCACGACCTGAGTCCCGAATCTTGAGGTCGCATTCGGCGCCGGAGCGCTGCTCTTCTGCCGTCTCTGCATACAGGACCAGGCGATCACCACGCTGCCGCGGCAGCTTCGCACTCAACTCCATGCTGACCATGATGTCCACCTGTGCTGACAGTCGGTGCTGAGCGCACGTCCCGAACACCCACGACACGCGTTACCGCAGACCAGCCTCCATCTGGGTGATCGGCCCAATCGCCCATCCGCCACGCGGGCGAGGCGGGGACGGGTACGGCGAAGGCGAGAGCAGTGGCCCCCACTCAATCGAGTCAAAATTCGGTGCGACCCGACTGTCCGCTTCGGCTCCCGCCTAACGTCAGGTTGGCAGTGCTCCCGGGCGAGCGCTGCTGAGGCGTTACTCGAACGAATGGACCCGAGCGATGGCGACAGCACTAGACATGACAGCTGCACCTGAATTGGCGGTGCTGCGGGCTCTGGAGCGAGTGGGAAACCGGATGTTCCCGCGCTCCGAGCGGGCCAGACTCAAGGGTGTCCCGCCGTGGGAGATCTACATCCACCTGCCAGCGGACCCTAGCCGCCTCGACGACCTGCTCACCGGTGCCTGGGATCTACCCGCAGTAGCGGGATTCTCGCAAAACCTTATCTCTGCTCTGGACGCCTACACCCGAACTCTGTTGGTCTCTGGCCACGCATTCGACCGAGACGATTTGCAGCGAGTCCTGGCACGCCTCTGAAGACGTTGGACCGGTTCGAGACCGGCCGAGCCCGCGCAGCGGTCGGCGGACTCAGCCACTGACCCTGGCCCGGAGTCCCGTGAGGTTAGTAGTCGAGGTCGAGGTAGTCGATGTCGTTGAGGGTGACGTCGGAGAGCCCTTGGGCGCGGTTTCCGCTGTCTTGGAAGTAGATGTCTTTGAGGCCGTCGGCGATGATCTGGCGCATCTCCTGGTCGCCGGCGCCTGTGTTGCGGGCGTTGAAGAGGCGTTGTGCGTAGTGCGGGGGGAGGTGGACGGTGAGGCGGCGGAAGCGTCCGTCGTCGGTGGTGCCGATGGGTGCGGTGTATCCGAAGCGGGCGCGGGTTTCTACGGTGATCCCGCCGGTGGTCGCGGCCTGTTTCTGGCGGCGTTTGCGGACCTGTGGCTGCCAGCGGGCCCGTACGGCGGCGTCGATCCGTTCGGCGATGGCCTTGGGCGGGTGCTTGCGTTCGCCTGTGCGGTAGCGCTCCACCGACCGCTGGCTGACACCGATCTCCTGGGCGACGGCTTTGGTCGTCTTGAGCTGCTTCATCAGGAAGTTGATGCGTGCCTGGAGTGTCTTGGGCGGCTGGCGGGTGAAGCTCTCCTGATCGGCGCGTTCGATGGCGTCGTCGATCTCTCCGGCCACAGCGCTTACTCTCCTTCGTCGAGGACGGCGTCGCCGCCCTTGATGTGCCGGGCGGGGTTGTAGCCCTGTTCCATGAGGTCGACCGCCCACAGCATCGACTGCACACCCTCGAGTTTGGCCAGGCCGGGGGTCGGCCCGAGACGGAAACCACCGGGCTGGGGCTTGCCGGAGGCCGCATAGGGCAGGAAGTCCAGCGGCGAGTCGCCCGGTGAGGGGTAGACGACGCAGTCGGAGAGCACGGCGAGGGGGTACAGGCCCGTCATCGCCGCCATGTTGCGCAGCTTGCGGTGCATGTTGACGCGCGCTTTGGAGATGACAGCAGCGCGGACGTCGGGGCGCCAGGTAGGACGCTGGAGGGCCGGCCACCGCTCGCCCTCCTTGTACTTCCTGCCCTGCGGACGCTCCCGCAGTTTGCCGATGCCGCCCTTCACGGTCGCCTTGATCGCGGCCAGGACGGCCGCCATCGCCGGGTCGACGTCCTTGTGCTGCTCCATCGCCGCCAGGAACTCCGCGTCCGACAGGTCCTTGGTGACGCCGAGGTCGGCGAGGGTATCGACGTAGGCGGTCTTGAGCCGGTCGTGCCACGGGTCCAGGTAGGCGCCGGTCTCCCGGCGCAGGTACGCCTCGATCGGGGCGACGTTGTAGCCGAGCTCCTGGGCATAGGCGACGGTGTGCGTCTGGTACCAGGCAGGACCTGCCGGCCGGACGCCGTCCGGCGTGAAGGGCGAGGGCAGACGCGGGTCCACCTCGACGTGGGAGAGGTCGACCAGCCAGGAGCCGGGGATCTTCGGGTTGAACGCCGGGGCGCGGAAGTGGTCCGGGGCGGACAGACCGACGACCAGGCGGGCCGCCGCGGCAAGAAAGGCGGTGTTGAGGTCCAGCCCGACCACGTAGGGCAGCGTGCACTCCTCATCGCTCAGCAGGCTGACGTCGCGCACCCACTGGTACGCCTCCTCATTCAGGAACCCGCCCGTCCAGCCGCTGTCCACGACGACGGGGTGCTCCGGTGTAGCCTCCGGCGGCGCCGGATCCATCGGCTCGGTCCCGAGGCTGCCGGGGTTGTGGCCGGGCACCCAGTTCCCGCTCGCTTCGTCGCGCACCGCACGCGTGGGCGGTCGCAGCGCCGTCATCAGCTCCAGCCCGGACACGGCCGTGGAGCCGCGCGGCGTGATGACCCGCTGGGCGTAGGTGCCGAGGACGCGGGCGACATCAGCAGGTTCCATCTCGGAGACGCCGAGCCAGGACCGCTCATCGAGGGCGTCCCACGACAGGATGGCGAGTTGCACGCACTGCCGTTCGTGCCCCTGGACCTTGCGGTAGATCCTTGCCCACGGACCGAACCCGCGCTGAGTGAGCCGCCACTTCGCCTTCACCACCTGCTTGACCACCGGGTGGTCCTCCGGCAGGCGCAGGGAGCGGCGCTGTTCGTGGCCTTCCAGGCGCTCGGGCAGGCCGAGCTTCACGGCGGCCGCTGCGGTGAGCACGATCAGCGGGTCGCTGTCCTTGCCGTTGCGGTGCAGACGCGGCGCACCCAGGCCGGAGGCGCGCAGCGCCCACTCCACCAGTTCCACCACCGTGGTCGCCGGGCAGTCGAGCACGATCCCGTCGACGCCGTGCGCGCAGCCGTCCCCGTCCAGCACCGCGAGCGGACCGTGCGGGAACCGCGGATCGGCTGCAGGCCTCGCAGCCTTCTGAGGGGCCGGGCGCCGCGACGTCGCGCCGGACCGGGCGGCGGGGCGCGCCAGCCCCGTATTTGGAACGTCGACAGGCTGCGGGGCGTCTGCCCTCGCCGCCTCGGACGCGGCCGGGGCGGCAGGCGCTGCCGGCACTGTCGCGGCAGCCGACACGGCACCGGGGGCCGGATACTTTGCCGCCCACCCGTTCAGCAGCCGCTGGTAGGCATCAAGGCGCGGCGACTTCGGCTCGCTGCGGCCGTTCTCCCAGTTCTTCACCGACTGGGTCGTGGTCTTCAACGCGCTGGCCAGGCGGGCCTGGGTGATGCCGGCAGCCTCACGCAGCCGAGCCCGCTCCGCCGGAGGCGGCAGATGCGGCTCCTCGTTCAGCAGAGCGTCGACGGACGCGAACAGCTCTTCCTCAGACGCCATGACCCTGCACCTTCACGTCGAGACCCGAAACGTCTTAACCGCAAACTTAGCCCATCCCTTAACCCTGACCAGCCCACCCCAGCCCCAGCGTGGCGAGTACCTGGAGCTTGTCGGCACTCAGCTTGGCGCGCCGGGTTTTCTGGTTCATGACCCACACTCCGAGCTTGACGGCGTGCTCCTGGCCGTCGATCTCGACCACCTCTACGTGCCCCCTAGGCACTGCCAGGTGCCCTTCCCGGCCCTTGTACTGAGCCAGGGCCGCAACGCCCTTCTCGAAGGCGCTCACGGGCGCCGTGGACGCTTCCGCGGGTGCCTCCGGCTCCGGGGCTGGCGGCGTGATGCCGAGCTGTTCCAGGCGCTCGCGCTGCCCGTCGTGAAGGGCCTGCCAGACCTCCGGCTTCCGTTGCCGGGCGAGCCATTTCCCGATGTCCATGCCGTGGACGGTGAGCCCGGGCAGTACCTCGGTCTCACCAGCCTGTCCGTGTTCGTCGGCCATGAGCTCGCGCAGGGCGGCGTAGTGCCGTTGCCAGTCCGCCGGCCAGTCCGGGTTCCAGTCCTTGTCCACGGCTTCCAGCGCGGTCTTCCACTCCGGGTGCCCGTCCAACGCACCGGGCCGCCTCAAATTCGCGAGCCACATCCCCAACGGCCTGTCCAGCATCGCCGCTGACCTGGGAGCGCAGAGGGTCCAGTGCTGGTCGTAGTACGCCTTGGCGGCTTCCAGGTTCTCCTGGAAGCGTTCGTCGGCCAGGGACCACACCATGCCTAGCTGCTCCAGCCGGCGGGCACGCAGCCCGCTCATCTCCCCAGCCAAGAAGGCCCGCCGCTGCTCTGCCACCCATTGCCCGAGCGGTGTCGCGCCCTCGCGGTGTCCGTAGGGCACGCGGGCGTTCCCGACCCGCTCGACGTACGTCTTCAGCTTGGCCCAGCCGCGGGCCCAGTCCTGGCGCTCGGTATCGATCACGTTGAAGGACACCCAGTCCGCGACCATCACCGGATCCCTGGGGGCGGCAAAACGGAGCAGCAGCCGTGATTCTTCCTCGCCTTCCCCGGGCGCAGAGCCGATGTTCACAGACGGTTGCGCGACGTCCTTCTGCGGCTCCTGAGGAATCGCCAGCAGCTCGACAACCTCTTCATCGTGAGCCCGCAGTCCTTCCAGGACTTTCACCAGGGGCCGATACGATCCAGAGGTGAACATGTCCTCGGGCTGCTCTCCAGGCTGGAGGAAGACGGGCACGATCAGGGAGGCGAGTTTGCCTTCTCCGGGCTTCTGGCGGAGTGCGCGGCCGATGGCCTGGACGATGTCGTGCGGCGCGCCCTTGGGATCCAATAGGGCAACTGAATCCACGCTTCGAATATCGACACCCTCGCCCAGAACACGGCAGTTCGAGAGCACCGCCCGCTGCGCCGTGGACCCGAACGAACCAAGAACCTCTCGCCGGCGTTCGGGGACGTGCTCGCCGCACAGCCAGTCGGCCCAGATCCGCTTCGGGTACGTCTCGGGCTGATCCGCGTGCAGCTTCGCCGCCACCCGCTCCAGCCCTTCCGCGTACGCCTGAGCCTCGATGGTGCGGTGGTGGAAAGTGATGCACGTCGACAGATCGTGCTCAGCCATGGTGTGCAGCAACGCGGCCTGGAGCGCCCCGAGGCGCTGACCGCGGACCTCTTCCGTGTGCCGCTCCTCGCCCATCAGCCGCTCGGGCGTGACGACCGGGTCCTTCACCTCCAGGACGATGATCTGGTACCGCGCCAACAGGCCCCGGGAGACGGCTGATGCGAGCGAGAGCTTGTACAGGACGGGCCCGAAGACCTTCTCATCATCCATGGAAGCCGCCATCTCCCGCGGCAGCGGGTCACGGACTCCCTCGGCGACCTCGCGGCTGAGCCGCTCCTCCCAGATCCGCGGTGTGGCCGTCAGGTACAGCCGCCGGGAGGCCTGGATGACGCTCTGATCGTGGATGTCGGCCCACGCCTTACCCATCGAGCCACTTGTCCTGTGGGCCTCATCAACCACCGCGAGGTCTACTCGATCAAGCTTCTGACCGTAGACACCCTCGAACGCCTCCGCCAGAACACCCAAAGACGCGTACGTCGCGTAGATGGTCACCGGCCCCTGCCCGTGCCACAGCGCCAACTGGATCGGATTCGTCGTGGAGCGCACCTTCAACGACCACAGCTCCGGATCGTCCTGGAGCGAACACACCGCAACCGCCGGCCCCTTGTGGCCGGCCTCGTGCCAGGCCCTCACGGTCTGCGCCAGCAGATCCAGCGTCGGCACCAGCACGAGCACACGCCCCCGGGGCACAAGCCGCTTCGCCGACGCGGCAGCCATGACGGTCTTCCCCGTCCCACACGCGGCGTGCACCTGCCCACGAAGACCATTCCAGGGAATACCGCCTGACGGAACATCAAGGCCCCGCACAATGGCGGAAACGGCCTCGATCTGGTGATCACGCAGCTTCACGGCCATGCCCCATGTTCTCCTTTTTCGCGGAATGCGGCGCGTAATAGTAAATATAATTCAGGCGCAGGTGCGCGGTGGTAGGGGTGTAGCATCTGATCCCAGACTCTACACACCCAGAACTCATGATGCATCAACCGTCTGCCAACTTCACACCCGCGGGTGGCACAGTGACTCAATCTCACCCACGAACAGTCGGCTGCCCTCTATGCTGACAGGGCGATACGCGAACATGCCGGGACGGGTAGACAGTGGGGAAGGGGTTCAGGGTGGAGCGCAGCGGAACCCGTCACTACAACGAGGTCGGCACCCCGTCCAAGCCGACGGTCCGTCACACCCGTTACTAGGGTGATAGCTGGGAATCCCAAGCCCTACACAGTCCTGCGCGTGATGCACACGCCTTGCTGCCAGCCTCAGAAATCCCGCTTGCGGGATTTCCTTAATTCGCGCTTGCGCGAATTAACACGCACTCAGAATTCCGCTTGCGGAATTCGATTTCCGCGCTTGCGCGGAAATCTGGCGGAGCGTCAGCGGAGCCGTTCTCTATGCAGCGCGCCAGCGCTGCATATCCCGCTCCGCGGG
>NZ_KB911793.1:0-23457 GCF_000383655.1 Streptomyces sp. 351MFTsu5.1
GGGCGCTTTGGCTGACGGTGGCCATGACGCCGTGTCCGGCGAGGTGGCGCATGGCGGTGGAGCGGACGGTGACGATGCGGGCGGCGTCGTGGAGGGTGAGGATGCCGGCGATGTGGGCGGCGGCTATTTCGCCCTGGGAGTGGCCGATGACGGCGGCGGGTTGGATGCCGTGGGCGATCCAGAGGCGGGCGAGGGAGACCATGACGGCGAACAGGGCGGGCTGGACCATGTCGACGTGGTCGAGCCAGGTCTCGTCGTCTCCGGTGAGGGTGGCGATGAGCGACCAGTCGGTGAGTGGGTCGAGGGCGTTGGCGCAGGTGTCCAGTGCGTCGCGGAAGACGGGGTTGGTGGTGTAGAGGTCGGCGCCCATGCCGGCCCACTGCGAGCCCTGCCCCGGAAACACGAAAACCGGACCACGGCGGGATGGTGTCACGTGTCCCGCGCCGAGGATCACTTGCGGGTGCGGGCTGCCCTCGGCCAGGGCGCGCAGCCTGTCGATCGCGCTGTCGCGGTCCTCCGCCACTACCACCGCCCGGTGCGGCAGCAAGGCACGCGCAGTGACCAGCGCGTGGGCCATGTCGGCGAGATGGAGCTCGGGGCGGGCTTCCAGGTGTTCGGCGAGCCGCTTGCCGTACGCGGCCAGAGCCGCCGTACTGCCACCCGACACCACTAGAGGAACCGGGCCACCCGACGGTACGAACTCCTCGGACTCAACAGGCACTTGGGCCTGCTCCAGGATCACGTGAGCGTTCGTCCCGCTGATGCCGAAGGAGGAGACTCCGGCGCGTCGGGGGCGGTCGGTGTCCGGCCAGGGCTGTGCCCTGTCGAGAAGGCGGATGTTGCCCTCGCTCCAGTCGACCTGGCTGGTGGGCCGTGTGAGGTGGAGACTTCGGGGGAGGGTGCCCTCGCGCATGGCCCAGATCATCTTGATGATGCCAGCGATTCCGGCGGCGGCCTGAGTGTGGCCGATGTTGGTCTTCACGGAGCCCAGCCACAGGGGCCGTTCGGCCGGGCGGTTCTGGCCGTAGGTGGCGAGGAGCGCCTGGGCTTCGATGGGGTCGCCGAGCCGGGTTCCGGTGCCGTGGGCCTCCACCGCGTCGACATCGGCTGCGGCGAGGTGGGCGTTGTCGAGCGCGGCGCGCAGCAGGCGGGCCTGGGAGCGGCCGTTGGGAGCGGTGAGGCCGTTGGAGGCACCGTCCTGGTTGACGGCGGAGCCGCGGATCACGGCGAGCACGGGGTGTCCGTGGCGTCGGGCGTCGGAGAGGCGCTCGACGAGCAGGGCTCCCACACCCTCGCTCCACGACGAGCCGTCGGCGGCGTCGTCGAAGGCCTTGATCCGGGCGTCGGGTGCCAGTCCGCGCTGCCGGGAGAACTCGATGAACGACTCGACCGTCGACATGACCGTGGAGCCGCCGGCGACGGCCAGGTCGCACTCCTTGTTGCGCAGTGACTGCATGGCCAGGTGCAGGGCGACGAGGGACGACGAGCAGGCGGTGTCGATCGTGAGAGCGGGCCCTTCCAGACCGAAGACGTACGCCAGTCGTCCGGACACGATGCTGCCCGCGCTGCCGGCGCCGATCATGCCCTCGAAGCCTTCGGGGGCCGGGGTGAGCCGGGTGCCGTGGTCGTGGGAGAGGACGCCGACGAAGACGCCCGTCCTGCTGCCGCCGAGGCCGTGCGGGTCGAGGCCCGCCCGTTCGAACGTCTCCCAGGTCACTTCGAGGAGGAGCCGCTGCTGGGGGTCCATGGAGAGCGCCTCGCGCGGCGGGATGCCGAAGAGTGCCGCGTCGAAGCCGCCCGCGTCCTGGAGGAACCCGCCCTCCTTGACGTACATCTTGCCGACGCTGTCGGGGTCGGGGTCGTACAGCTCGTCGATGTCCCAGCCGCGGTCCGCGGGCATCGCCGAGATCAGGTCGCGTTCCTCGGTGACCGCGCGCCACAGGTCCTCGGGGGAGTCGATGCCGCCGGGGAAGCGGCACGCCGCCGACACGACGGCGATGGGCTCCTGGCGGCCGGACTCCAACTCCAGGAGTCGGGCGCGGGCGCGGTGCAGATCGGCCGTCACCCGCTTCAAGTACTCGATGACCCGCGTGTCTTCCACGGAACGCTTCCTTTCCGCTCGCTGATGCGCCTGCTGTCGTCCGGTTCGGCGGCCGGTTCTGCGGGACCGGCCGCCGTCGTCGGTGTCAGAAGCTGCCCATGTCGTCGATGAAGTCGAGGAGTTGGTCGACGGAGGCGTCCTCCAGGCCGAGTCCGTCCTCTGCTCCGCCGGGCGCCGGGGAGGCCGGTTCCTCGTCGGCCGCGCGCCATTTGGCGACGAGGGAGTGCAGCCGCATCGTGACCTTGGCACGCAGGGCCGGATCGGCGTCGTCGGCGCCCAGCAGGGCGAGTTCGAGCCGGTCGAGGTCGGTGAGGACGGGCGGGGTGACCTCGACGGGTGTCGCGAACAGCTTTGCTTCGAGGAGGTCGGCGATGGCGCGGGGCGTGGGATGGTCGAAGGCCAGCGTGGCGGGGAGTTTCACGCCGCTGAGCGCGGTCAGCCGGTTGCGCAGGTCCACCGCCGTCAGCGAGTCGAGCCCCAGTTCTTTGAAGGCGCGCCCGTCGTCCACCGCGTCCGCCGAACCGTGTCCCAGGACGAGGGCGACGGTCGCGCGCACCGTGCCGAGGAGGGCGGCGGCCCGCTCGGCCGCCCCGAGCGCGGCCAGCCGCTCACGGAGGCCGGACTGTTCGGCCGCACCCGCGCTGCGGCGTACGGCCCGCACCAGCCCGCGCAGCAGCGGGGGCAGGGTGCCGTCGGCCGCCTGGGCGCGCAGCGTGGGGAAGTCGAAGCGGGCCGCGACGAGATGGGGGTCGGGGCCGGTCAGAGCCGCGTCCAGCAAGGCCATGCCCTGCTCGCCGGACAGACTCCGTGTGCCGGAGCGGGCCATGCGGCGGGCCAGGTCCTGGTCGGTGAGGCCGGCACCCATCTCGGACCGGTCCTGCCACAGTCCCCAGGACATGGACAGGGCCGGCAGTCCCGCTGCCCTGCGGTGCGCGGCGAGCGCGTCCAGGAAGGCGTTGGCGGCGCCGTAGGCGCCCTGTCCCGCGCCGCCGAAGGTGCCCGCCATCGAGGAGTACAGGACGAACGCCGCCAGGTCCAGATCCTGGGTGAGCCGGTGCAACTCCCAGGCGGCGTCGGCCTTCGGGCCCAGGACGGTGTCCAGGTGTCCGGGGGTGAGCGAGCCGATCGCGCCGTCGGCGAGCACGCCGGCGAGATGGAACACGCCGGTCAGTGGCCGCTCCGCGGGGATGTCCGCGAGGAGGCGGGTGAGCGCCGCGGGGTCGGCCACGTCGCAGGCGGCGAGGGTGACGGTCGCGCCGGCCGCGCCGAGTTCCGTGCACAGCGCCGACGCTCCCGGTGCCTCCGCTCCCCGACGGCTGGTCAGAAGGAGGTGCCGGACACCGTGTCGGGACACCAGGTGGCGGGCCAGGATGGCGCCGAGGGTTCCGGTGCCTCCGGTGATCAGTACTGTGCCCTCGGGGTCGAGGGGGCGCTCGCGCTGCTGCTCCACGGCTGCGCGGGCGAGGCGCGGGGCGCGCAGCACACCGTCGCGCACGGCGAGCTGGGGCTCGCCGGAGACGAGTGCCGCGCCGATCAGGACGGACGGCACCTCGGCGGTGTCGCTGTCGAGCAGGAGGAAACGGTCGGGCTGCTCCTGCTGCGCCGAACGGACCAGCCCCCACAGCGGCGCGTGCGCGAGGTCGCCGAGCACGTCGTCCGGTACCGCCTGGACCGCGTCCCGGGTGAGGAACACCAGGCGTGCCTCCGACCAGCGTTCGTCGGCCAGCCAGGCCTGGCACAGCTCCAGGGCGCCTCCGAGCACGTGCCGGTTGGCGGGTGCGCCACCGCCTCCGGCCACCACGACCGCGTCCGGCACCGGCGCACCCGCGTCCACCGCGGCCGCCAGCGCCGCGAGGTCGGGGTACCGGCGACGGGCGTCGACCTCGGCGGGCCACACCGCCTCGGACCGTGCGCCGAGCACCACCCAGCGCATCGAGGCGGCCACCTCGGCCGACGGCAGGGGCGTCCAGTCCACCCTGAACAAGGAGTTGTCCGTCGTGGTGCGCGCGGCCGTCAGACCGGACGTCGACAGCGGCCGTACGGCGACGGACTCGGCCGTGAGCACCGGCTGCCCGGTGCCGTCGTGGAGATGGAAGGAGAACGCGCCGTCCGAGAGCCGTCGCACCCGTACCCGCAGGGCCGTGGCGCCCTGGGCGTGCAGGGTGACGCCGCTCCAGGAGAAGGCGAGTTGGCCGCTGTTCTCCAGTCCGTCGAGGACCACCACATGCAGGGCGGCGTCGAGGAGGGCCGGGTGCAGGCCGTACGACGCGGCGTTCTTCCGTTCGGAGTCGGGGAGTTCGACCTCCGCGAAGAGCTCGTCGCCGTGCCGCCAGGCGGTGCCGAGGCCGCGGAACGCCGGTCCGTACGCGATGCCCGCCGTCGCGATCCGCTCGTAGGCGTCCTCGGTCGGCAGGATCTCCGCGTCACGAGGAGGCCACACGGCAAGGGGTTCGGGGTCGGCTGCCACCGGGGCGAGGACGCCCTCCGCGTGCTGGACCCAGGAGCCGTCCTCGCCCTCGCTCTCCGGGCGCGCGTGGACGCGCAGCGCGCGTCGGCCCGTGCCGTCCGGGGCGTCGACCGCGACCTGCACGACCACGCCACCCGCGCCGGGCACCACCAGCGGCGCCTGCAAGGTGAGATCCTCCAGCGCCGCGCAGCCCACCGCGTCGCCCGCGCGCACGGCCAGCTCCACGAAGGCCGCGCCCGGCAGGATCGCCACCCCGGACACCGCGTGGTCGTCCAGCCAGCCCAGTGACCGACGGCTCAGCCGGCCGGTCAGCAGGGCGCCCCCGTCGGCGAGGTCGACCTGGGTGTCGGTGACCGGGTGCCCGGTGCCCCGCACCCCGGCGCCCGCCGGCCCGGTGACGGGCTCGAGCCAGTAGCGCTCCCGCTGGAAGGCGTACGTCGGCAGGTCCACGCGGCGTGCTCCGACCCCGTCGAAGACGGCGGTGGTCCAGTCGACGGCGATGCCGTGCACCCAGGCCTCGGCAAGAGCCCGCGCGGTGCGTCCGGGTCCGCCGTCGTCGCGGCGCAGCGTGCCCAGCGCGGCGACCTGGGTGTCCTGGCTCCCGGCGATGTCCGCGATGCCGCTGAGCAGCAGCGGGTGCGGGCTCATCTCCAGGAACACCCGGTGGCCGCGGTCCAGCAGGTGTCGTACCGCGGCCTCGAACTGCACCGGCTCACGGGCGTTGCGGTACCAGTAGTCGGCGTGCATCGACGTGTTGTCCAGGATCTCGCCGGTGACCGTCGAGCACAGCGGCACGGTGCCGGGGTGCGGTGTCACCTCCGCCAGGGCGCTGATCAACTGCTCGCGCAGGCGCTCCATCTGCGGGGCGTGTCCCGGTGCCACGGCGCCGCGCACCCGCCGCACCTGGGCACCCTCCGCCTCGGCGACCGCGAGGAACTCCTCCAGGGCCGTGACGTCGCCGGTGACGACGACCGACTCGGGTCCGTTGATCACTCCGACGCTCAACTCCTGCGCCCAGGGCGTGAGTCGGTCGGCCACCCAGGCGTGGGACTTGGACACGCCGGCCATCGCGCCCAGGCCCACCACGTCCACGATCAGCCGGCTGCGCAGTGCCACGACCCGGGCCGCGTCCTCCAGGGAGAGCGCGCCCGCGATGTACGCGGCGGCGATCTCGCCCTGCGAGTGGCCCACCACGGCGGCCGGTTGCACCCCCGCGGCCTGCCAGGTGCGGGCCAGGGACACCATCACGGAGAACAACACCGGCTGTACGACGTCCAGTTGATCCAGGGACGGTGCCCCGGGGGCGCCGGCCATCGCGTCCGTGATCGACCAGCCCACCAGCTCGGTGAAGACCCGCTCGCAGTCGGCGAACGTGTCCCGGAACACCTCCGATCCCCGCAGCAGCTCCGAGGCCATGCCGATCCACTGGGAACCCTGGCCGGGCAAGACGAACACCGCCGCCTCTCCGGTCGGCTGCCCGGTGATCACGTTCGGGGTCTCGTCGCCTGCTGCCAGGGCGTCGAGTCCGGCCAGCGCGTCCTGTGCCCCGTCTGCGAGGACGACGGCCCGGTGGGGGAGAACGGCGCGGTGGTTCGCGAGCGACCAGGCGATGTCGGTCAGTTCCGTCGGCGCCGCGGAGGACTGCCGTAGCTGTGTGGCCAGTCGCGCGGCCTGCCCGCGCAGGGCCTGCGGGCTGTGCGCGGACAGCGTCAGCGGAGTAACCGGCAGCGGGACGCGCGGCTCGGCCGACGCGGGCGCGGCAGGGGCCTGTTCGAGGATCACATGCGCGTTGGTGCCGCTCGCGCCGAACGCCGACACGCCCGCCCGGCGCGGTCGGTCGGCGTCGGGCCACACCTGGCTCCCGGTCAGCAGCCGGACCGCTCCGAGGGACCAGTCGATCCGGGTCGAGGGCCGGTCCACGTGCAGCGTCCGGGGCAGCAGCCCGTGGCGCAGGGCCATCACGGTCTTGATGACGCCGGCGACGCCCGCCGCACCCTGAGCGTGGCCGATGTTCGACTTGATGGACCCCAGCCACAGCGGCCGCTCCTCGGGCCGCTCGCGGCCGTAGGTCGCCATGATCGCGTGCGCCTCGATGGGGTCGCCGAGCCGGGTGCCGGTGCCGTGCGCCTCGACGGCGTCGACATCGGCGGGTGCCAGGCCGGCGTTGTCCAACGCGGCCCGGATGACGCGCTGTTGGGCCGTTCCGTTCGGCGCGGTGAGGCCGTTGGAGGCGCCGTCCTGGTTGACGGCGGTGCCGCGGACCACCGCCAGGACGCGATGACCGTGCCGCTCGGCGTCGGACAGCCGCTCCACCAGGAGCATGCCCACGCCCTCGGACCACATCGTGCCGTCGGCCCCGTCGGCGAACGACTTGCTGCGCGCGTCCGGCGCCATCAGCCCCTGCCCGGAGAACCCCACGAAGGCCCCCGGCGTCGACATCACCGTCGCGGCTCCCGCGAGCGCCAGGTCGCACTCGCCGGAGCGCAGCGCGTGCACCGCCTGGTGCAGCGCGACCAACGCCGAGGAGCACGCCGTGTCGACGGTGACCGCGGGCCCCTCGAAACCGAAGGTGTACGCGATGCGCCCGGTGGCGATCGAACCGCCGATGCCGGTCGCGAAGTACGGCACGAGGTCGTCGGGCATCCGCTCGGGACCGAGCAGATAGTCGTGCCCCACCAGTCCCGCGAAGACGCCCGTACGACTGCCCCGGAGCCTGCCCGGGTCCAGTCCGGCCTGCTCCATCGCCTCCCAGCCGGTCTCCAGCAGCAGCCTGTGCTGGGGGTCCATCGCCAGCGCCTCCCGGGGCGAGATGCCGAAGAACGCCGGGTCGAAGCCGGCCGCGTCGTACAGGAATCCGCTCTCCCGGGCCTCCGTGGAGGTGCCAGGCGCGCCGTCGGGGCTGAACAACTCCTCCAGGTTCCAGCCGCGGTTGTCCGGGAAGGCGCCGAGGACGTCGCGCTCCTCGGCCACGAGCTGCCACAGCTCCTCGGGGCTGGTCACCCCGCCCGGGAAGCGGCAGCCCATGCCGATGATGGCGACGGGTTCGTCCACGCGGTGGCGGGTGGGCGCGGCGGTCGCCTCGTCGGCCTCGCCGCGCCGCTGCCGACCGAGGTGCGTGGCGAGCGCCTGGGGCGTGGGGTGGTCGAAGACGGCGGACGCGGGCACCGACAGGCCTGTCACCGCGCGCAGTTCGGCGCACAGTTCCACCGCCCCGACCGAGGTCACTCCGAGTTCGGAGAAGGGGCGGCTCGCTGCCACGGCGTCTTTCGTGTCGTACCCGAGCACGGCTGCGGCTGCCGCTCGGACCAGGTCGAGCATCTCCCACTCGTTGTGGGTGCGGCCGGATTCCGGGCGGGTTTCCGGTGCCGGTGCCGGTGCTGGGTCCTTGTACGGGGCGGCCGAGCCGTCGGAGGTCGGTGTGGCTGAACCGTCGAAGGTGCGGCCCTTGGTGATCCAGTACCGGCGACGGTCGAACGCGTACGTCGGCAGTTCCGCGCGTACGGCCCTCGTGCCGGCGAAGACCCGCACCCAGTCGACGTCCACGCCCGCGGCGTACGCCTGGCCGACTCCGGTGAGGAAGGACCGGGTGTCGGGGCGGTCCTTGCGCAGCGTCGGTGCCAGCACCGCCGCGTCCCGGTCCAGCAGACAGTCCGCCGCCATCGAGGCGAGCACCCCGTCCGGCCCCAACTCCAGGAAGACACGGGAGCCTTGGGCCTCGGCCGTACGGATCGCGTCCAGGAACCGGACCGGCTTCCGCAGGTGACGGACCCAGTACTCCGGGTCCGTCACCTCGCCGGGGCCCACGAGCGCGCCGGTCAGCGCGGAGACCAGCGGGATGCGCGGCTCGTGGAAGGTCACCCCGGCGGCGATGCGACGGAACTCCGCCATCGCCGGCTCCATCAGGACCGAATGAAACGCGTGGCTGACCTGGAGTTCTTTGGTCTTGTGCCCGCGGTCCGCGAGCAGCCGTGCCACTTCGGCCGTTGCGGACGCCGTACCCGACAGCACCACCGACGTGGGCCCGTTGACCGCCGCCACATCGACCTGGCCGCGCAACTCGGCGAGCAGCGGGACGACGTCCTCCTCGGCGGCGCGCACGGAGATCATCACCCCACCCTCGGGGAGCGCCTGCATGACCCGGCCGCGGGCGGCGACGAGGGCACAGGCGTCCGCGAGGCGGAGGACGCCGGAGACGTGGGCGGCCGTCAACTCGCCGATGGAGTGGCCGATCAGGCGGTCCGGCACGAGCCCCCAGGACTCGGCCAGCCGGAACAGGGCCGTCTCCACGGCGAACAGCGCGGGCTGTGTGCAGGCGGTCTGGTCCAGGAGCGCCGCCGTGGTGGAACCGGCCTCGGCGAACACGACCTCTTTGAGGGGCCGTTCGAGCAGCGCGTCCATGTGTCCGCACACCGCGTCGAACGCCTCGGCGAACACCGGGAATTCGTCGTACAGCCCCCGTGCCATACCGGCGTGCTGAGCGCCCTGTCCGGTGAACAGGAAGGTGGGGGACGGCTGTTCGATGACCTCGCCGCGGACCACCCCGCTCCCCGGTGCACCGACGGCGACGGCGTGCAGTCCGGCGAGGAGATCCTCACGTCCCGCCGCGACGACCACCGCGCGGTGCGGCATCCGGGCCCGCGTGGCCGCCGTGGACCAGGCGAGGTCGGCAGGGCGGGCATCCGGCCGCTCGATGACATGTGCGGCCAGCCGCGCGGCCTGACCTCGCAGGGCGTCCGGAGTTCGTGCGGACAGGAGCCAGGGCAGAGCGGAGGGGGGTGCCGGGGACCCTGCGGCCGAGGTCGATTCACCGACCGGCGCAGGCTCCGCCTCCTCCAGGACGACGTGTGCGTTCGTTCCACTGATGCCGAAGGACGACACCGCCGCACGGCGCGGCCGCTGCGCGTCGGGCCACGGCTGCTCGGTGTGCAGCAGGCGGATGCCGGCGGAGGACCAGTCGACGTGCGGAGTCGGCGGCTCGGCGTGCAGCGTCCTGGGCAGCATCCCGTGCCTCAGGGCGAGCACCGTCTTGATGACACCGGCGACGCCCGCCGCGGCCTGCGTGTGCCCGAGGTTCGACTTGACGGACCCCAGCCACAGCGGCCGCCCGGCCGGCCGGTCCTTCCCGTACGTCGCCAGCAGGGCGTCGACCTCGATGGGGTCCCCGAGCCGGGTGCCGGTGCCGTGCGCCTCCACGACGTCGACGTCGTCCGGTGCGAGACCCGCGTCGGTGAGGGCCTGACGGATGACGCGCTGCTGGGCCGGACCGCTGGGCGCGGTCAGGCCGTTCGAGGCGCCGTCCTGGTTGACGGCGGTGCCGCGGACCACGGCCAGGACGCGGTGACCGTGGCGGCGGGCGTCGGAGAGCCGCTCCAGCAGGAGCATGCCGACGCCCTCGGAGACCGCCGTCCCGTCGGCGCGGTCGGAGAAGGTCTTGCACCGGCCGTCGGCGGCCAGGCCGCGCTGGCGGGAGAACTCCACCAGCGTCCAGGGGCTGGACATGACGGTCGCGCCGCCCGCGAGCGCCAGGTCGCACTCGCCGCCCCGCAGCGCCCGGACCGCCTGGTGCAGCGCCACCAGAGACGCAGAGCACGCCGTGTCCACGGTCACCGCGGGCCCCTCCAGGCCCAGCGTGAAGGCGAGCCGCCCGGACAGCACGCTCTGCGTGGAGCCGGTGCCGAGGTAGCCGCCGAGATCGGCGACCCCGTCCATCATCGGCGCGATGTAGTCCTGGCCGTTGGTGCCGACGAACACCCCGGTGTCGCTGCCGCGCAACGAGGCCGGATCGATCGCCGCGTCCTCCAGCGTCTCCCAGGCGACTTCGAGCAGCAGCCGCTGCTGCGGGTCCATCGCCAGCGCCTCACGCGGCGATATCCCGAAGAACCCGGCGTCGAAGTCCCCCGCCGAGGCCAGGAACCCGCCCTCGCGGACGTACGCCGTGCCGGCGGCGGCCGGGTCGGGGTCGTACAGCGCGTCCAGGTCCCAGCCCCGGTCCGAGGGGAGCGGTCCGATCGCGTCCGTGCCGGAGGACAGCAGCCGCCACAGATCCTCCGGCGAGCCGACGTCTCCGGGGAACCGGCAGCCCATGCCGACGACGGCGACCGGCTCGGAGCGACGCGCCCGCAGGTCGGCCAGGTCCCGCTTGGTCTTGTCGAGTTCGCGCGCCATCCACTTGAGGGTCTCGACGACCTTGTCCCGGCCGGCCGGAGCGCCGGCGCTGCTGTCGCTCGTCACTGCAAACATCTCCTGAGGTGCGGTGGGGCTGGGGGACGGCGTTCAACGGCGTTCACCTGGAGCGCCTGGACTGCACGAGGGCCAGGGCGGGGGGGCGGAGTGACCGGGTCTGGGACCCGGTGCCGGGGCGGGCAGGGTGTTCGGGGCCGGCGGAGTGGCCGGGTGGCTCAGGTGCCGAAGCGTTCCTGGATGAAGTCCAGGACCTCCTCCGCCGTCGTCGCGGCCTCCAGTCCGCCCGCATCCGTCGACGGGCCGGACGGAGACTCCTGCGGCCACCGGGCGAGCAGGTCCCTCAGCCGGTTCGCGACCGTCGCGGAGGTGGGAAGGCCGCCACGGTCGACACGGGCGAGCGCTGCTTCGAGACGGGCGAGCACCTCCTCGACGGAACCCGCGTCATCGGCAGGTGACGGGGCCGGGCCGTCCGCGTCGGGCGCGTGCGTCGCCAGCTCCGCGCCGACAAAGGCGGCCAGGGCTTCCGGCGTCGGATGGTCGAACACCACCCCGACCGGCAGCCGCAGCCCGGTGGCCGCGCCCAGCCGGTTACGGAACTCGACCGCGGTGAGCGAGTCGATCCCCAGGTCCCGGAAGAGCCGGGTCGCTGAGAGGTCCTCCGGGTTGGCGTGGCCCAGCACGGACGCGAGGTGGCGGAGCACGAGATCCCGTACGAGAGCGACCCGTTCGGCGCCGGTGGCCATGGCCACTTCCGAACGCCAGCGCGTCACCATGTCGTCGCCACCACCGTCGTCCGGGCCGTCGGGTGCACCGCCCGTGACAACGGTCTCCAACGCGGCCCGGTAGCCGGGCTGTTCGAGGAACAGCCGGGTCGGCCGCGCCCCGATCGACCCGGGTGCCAGACGCGCGAAGTCGATGTCGGCGACGACGACGTGCCCGCGCTCGCCATCGAGGCGCAGTGCCCGGTCCAGCGCGCGCACCGCCCACTCCGGCGCCATGGACTCCATCGCGAACCGATGCAGCCGGTTGGCGATGACCTCGCCGCCCTCCAGGCCGCTGCCGCCCGCCCAGTGCCCCCATCCGACGGACAGGGCGGGCAGACCCAGGGCCCGGCGGTGCAGGGCGAGCGCGTCGAGGAACGCGTTGCCCGGCGCGTAACCGCCCTGCCCCGCGTCCGCTGTGACGCCGGCGAACGAGGAGAACAGGACGAACAGCTCCAGCGGGAGGTCCCGCGTGAGTTCGTCCAGGTTGCGTGCGGCGAGCGCCTTGACCCGCAGCGCACGGTCCAGCTGGGGGACGGTCAGGGAGGCCAGCAGCGCGTCGTCGACCGCGGCCGCCGTGTGCACGACTGCTGTGAGCGGGTATTCCGGCGGGATCGAGGCCAACAGCTGGGCGAGCGCACTGCGGTCGCCCAGGTCGCAGGCCACGACGGTGACCTTCGTCCCCGACTCGCTTATGTGGGCGGCCAGTTCGGCGGCCCCCGGGGCCTCGAGGCCCCGCCGTCCGACGAGGAGGAGGTGCGGCGCGCCGAGTTCCGCGAGATGCCGGGCCACCTGTCCGCCGAGGGCGCCGGTACCGCCGGTGACGAGCACGGTGCCGGTGGGCTTCCACTCCCCGGCGTCGGCAGAGGCGCCTTCCTCGGACCGCTCGGCGGCGAGTTCGAGTCCGGTCGTCGACACGGTGTCCCCGTGCGCCGGCACGAGCCGCCGGGTCAGGGCCCCCGACGTGCGCACCGCGACCTCGTCCTCGTCGGTGGCCCCGGAGACGATCCCGACCAGCCGCGTCAACACCCTGGTGTCGAGCGGGTCGTCCGCGCCTCCCGGCAGGTCGACGACCCCGCCCCAGCGCTCGGGGTGCTCCTGCCGCATCGTCGCACCGAGGCCCCACACCATGGCGTGCTCCGGTGCCTGCACCAGGTCGCCCGGATCCGCGGCCATCGCACCGCGTGTGAGCACCCACAGCGGGGCGTCGCCGGCGAAGTCCGTGTCCATGAGCGCCTGCACCACGGACAGGGTCGCCGCGAGCCCGCGCGGTACGGCCTCGTGCTCGGCGTGCGCTCCGGTCAGCAGCCCGGTCAGCATGAGCACGCCGACAGTCTCCGGCGCACCGTCGCCCGCGCCCAGCGCCAGCAAGATCTCGGCGAGTTCACCTCGTTCGGCGTCGGCCGCGAAACCGACCCGGGTGACCTCGGCCCCGTGCGCCCGCAGCGCGCTCTCCACCGGATCCGCCACCGCCCGCGCCTCCGCGTCGTCGGGCACCAGCACCAGCCAGCGCCCGGAGACCGCGGGACGGGCGGGCGTCCCGATGCGCTCCCAGACCACCCGGTGCCGCCAGCGGTCTACGGCCGCGTCCTCCCGCGATCGCGTCCGCCAGTCGGTGAGCGCCGGAAGCACATCGCGCAGTGACGCCAACTGTCCGTTGATCAGAGGCAGTTCGCCTGCGAGGGTGTCGAGGTCCCCGCTCTCGACGGCCTCCCAGAAGCGTCGCTGCGCCTCGTCGGCCGGGGTGTCCGGCCGCGCGATGCCGCCCGCCGAGGTGTCCGGCTGCGCGCCGCCGCCCGCCGGGGTGGCGAAGTACGCCGACTGCCGTGGCGCGTCCAGCCAGTACCGCCGGTGCTGGAAGGCATAGGTGGGCAGGTCGACGAAGGTGTCCGGCGTCCTCGCGTACAGGGTCTCCCGCCAGGGCACGTCCACACCGGCGACGTACGCCGCCGCCAGCGAGGCGTTGAACCGGTCGGCGCCGCCCTCGTCCCGGCGCAGCGTGCCCAGCACGGACGCCGAGGTGCCCGCGTCCTCCACGGTCTCCTGGAGCCCGGTCAGCAGCACCGGATGCGGGCTGACCTCGATGAACACCCGATGCCCGCGCGCCAGCAACTCCCTTACGGCGGCATCGAACCGCACCGGCTCCCGCATGTTGCGGTACCAGTAGTCCGCGTCCATTCCCGACCCGTCGCACGCCTCGCCGGTGACGGTGGAGACTATGGGCACCTGGCCGGCGCGGGGCGACACGGGTGCCAGTTCGGCCCGGACCCGGTCCTCCACCAGCTCCACCTGTGCGGAGTGGCCGGCGGCGATGGCTCCCTTGACCCGCCGGGCCCGTACGCCGGCCTCCTCGGCGTCCGCGAGGAACTCGTCGACCGCCGCCGCCTCGCCCGACACCACCACCGAGGTGGGACCGTTGACCGCGGCCACGCTGAGGCGGCCGCCCCAGCGTTCCAGCCGTTCGGCGACCCACGCCTGGGGTTGTGCGACCGAGGCCATGGCGCCGAGCCCGGACAGCTTCTCCTGCATGGTCCGGCTGCGCAGGCAGATGATCCGGGCCGCGTCGGACAGGGACAGCGCGCCCGCCACGCAGGCCGCGGCCACCTCGCCCTGCGAGTGGCCCACCACGGCCGCCGGGGTGATCCCGGCCGCCTGCCAGGTCCTGGCCAGTGCCACCATCACCGCGAACAGCAAGGGCTGCACCACGTCCAGCTGCCCCATGGACGGGGCGCCCGGCCGTTCGTGCAGCACGTCGAGCACGGACCAGTCGACGTAGGCGCCCAGCGCAGCGTCGCACTCGGCGAGCGCGTCCCTGAACTGCGGTGAGGAGTCGAGTAGTTCGAGTGCCATGCCGGGCCACTGCGATCCCTGCCCCGGGAAGACCAGCACCGGATCGGCGCCCGGAGTGCCGGACCCCGTGGTCAGTTGGGGATGCGTCCCGTCCTCTGCCAGCGCACCGAGAGCGGCGAGGGCCGTCTTCCGGTCCTCGGCGACCACGGCGGCCCGGTGCTCCAGGTCCGTCACCCGGTGCTCGGCCAAAGCCCGTCCCACGACGGCGAGTTCGAGATCCGGCGCCGCGTCGAGCAGCTCCCGCAGGCGTTGCGCCTGGCCGCGCAGGCCGGCCCCGCTGTGCGCGGACAGCGGCAGCACCACAGGACCGACCACATCCGTGCCGCGCTCGGCGGTGGACGGCTCGGAGGTCTCCGGTGCGGGCTGTTCGAGGATGACGTGCGCGTTCGTCCCACTGATCCCGAAGGCCGAGACGGCCGCACGGCGCGCCCGCTCCACGGACGGCCACTCACGCGCCCGATCCAGCAGCTCCACCCCACCGGAGGCCCAGTTCACGTGCGACGACGGGGAGTCGAGATGGAGGGTGCGCGGGAGAACCCCGTGCCGCAGGGCCTGCACCATCTTGATGACCCCGGCGATGCCCGCGGCGGCCTGGGTGTGCCCGATGTTCGACTTGACGGACCCGAGCCACAGCGGCCGCTCGGCGGGCCGGTCCTGACCGTAGGTGGCCAGCAGCGCCTCGGCCTCGATGGGGTCGCCCAGCGGGGTTCCGGTCCCGTGCCCCTCGACGGCGTCCACGTCCCCGGGTGCCAGTCCCGCGTCGGCGAGGGCCTGGCGGATCACCCGTTGCTGGGACTGCCCGTTCGGGGCGCTGAGCCCGTTCGAGGCGCCGTCCTGGTTGATCGCGGAGCCCCGGATGACGGCCAGCACGCGGTGTCCGTTGCGCCGCGCGTCGGACAGCCGCTCCACCACGAGGGTGCCGATGCCCTCGGAGAACGCCGAGCCGTCCGCGTCGTCCGAGTACGAGCGGCACCGCCCGGTCCGGCCGAGCACCTGCTGCCGGCTGAACTCGACGAAGCCGCCCGGCGTCGACATCACCGTCGCCCCGCCCGCCACGGCGAGATCGCACTCGCCCGAGCGCAGCGCCCGCACCGCCAGGTGCAGGGCCACCAGCCCCGCCGAGCACGCCGTGTCCAGCGTGAGGGTGGGCCCTTCGAGGCCGAACACGTAGGCGAGGCGACCGGACAGGACGCTGGCCGTGTGGCCGAGCAGGAGATGGTTGGCCACCCCCTCCGGCGCGTCGGTCACACCGCCCGCGTAGTCCTGCTCGCCCGCGCCGATGAACACCCCGGTGCTGCTGCCGCGCAGGGAGGTCGGCGGGATGCCCGCCCGTTCGAACGCCTCCCACGAGGTCTCCAGCAGCAACCGCTGGTGCGGGTCCATGGCGAGCGCCTCGCGCGGTGAGATCCCGAACAGCCCCGCGTCGAAGCCCGCGATGTCGTCGAGGAAGCCGCCTTCGCGGGAGTACGACGTTCCGGTGGCGGCCGGGTCGGGGTCGTAGAGCGTGGCGAGGTCCCAGCCGCGGTCCTCGGGGAAGTCGGACACGGCGTCCCGCTCCTCAGTGACCAGGCGCCACATGTCCTCCGGGGTGTTCGCACCGCCGGGGTAGCGGCAGGCCATGCCGATGATCGCTACAGGTTCGTCCACCGTCGGGCGGACCGTCGCCACGGGCGCGGTGTCCGCAGCGGTGCCGACGAGCCGGTCACGTACCTCCGTGGCCAGGTCCCGGGGCGTGGGACGGTCGAACACCACGGTGGTGGGCAGCGTCAGCCCGGTCGCCGCCGTGAGCCGGTTGCGCACCTCCACCGCGGTCATCGAGTCCAGGCCCAGCGTTTTGAACGTCTGGGTCATGTCGAGCGCGTCGGGGGACGGGTGCCCGAGCGCTGCCGCGACCACGTCCCGCACCAGCGCGGACACCGTCCGGTCCTGCTCGGCGGGCGGCAGTGCGCGGATGTGCCGGGCGTAGCCGGCGCCCGCCTCCTCCGTGTCCTCCGTGTCCACGTCCGGCGGGGCGTCCTGGGGCAGCAGGGCGAACAGCGGGCCCTGCCGCACGGCCGCGAACGCCGCGAGCAGCCGCGCCCAGTCCGCGTCGACGACGATGCGGCATGTCTCGTCCTGGTCCAGGACGTCCTGCAGTGCGGCGAGCGCGTCCCGCGGCTGCATCGGGACGAGACCGCTGCGCCGCAGCCCCGCACCGATCTCGCCGTCCGCGGCCATGCCCTCGCCCGCCCACGGCCCCCAGGCGATGGAGGTCCCGGCCAGGCCGTCGGCGCGCCGCCGCTGGGCGAGCGTGTCGAGCACGGCGTTCGCGGCGGCGTAGGCACCCTGCCCGACACCGCCCCACACTCCGGCGACGGACGAGAACAGCACGAACGCGTCCAGGTCCAGCTCCAACTCCCGGCTCAGCTCGTCCAGATGCATCGCCCCGTCCGCCTTGGCGGACAGCACCGCCGCCCAGCCGTCCGCCGACAGGTCCGCGACTCCGCAGGCCTCGAAGACGCCCGCCGCATGAAACACGGCCCGGGGCCGATGACGCCCGAGCACCTCGGACAGGGCGCTCCGGTCACCCGCGTCGCACGCCTCGACGGACACCCGCGCCCCGCGCTCACGCAGACGCCCCGCCAACTCGGCCGCACCCGGAGCCTGTTCACCGCGGCGGCTCGTGAGGACGACGTGCTCGGCACCGCCGTCCACGAGCCACTCGGCGATCCGCGAGCCGAGCGCTCCGGTCCCCCCGGTGACGAGCACGGCCCCGGCAGGACGCCACGGCCGACCGCCTTCCGGGCCGGCGGGCGGTGCGGCCACGCTGCGTCCGAGCGCCCGCCCGGCGGGCAGTGCCACCACGCGCCGCCCGACCACCCGCCTGGCGCGCACCGCGACCTGGTCCTCGCCGCCCGCAGCGCGACTCAGGACGGCACCCAGTACGCCCACGTCGTCGTAGCCCGACAGATCCACCAACCCGCCCCAACGATCGGGAAGTTCGAGCGACATCGCCTGGCCGAGTCCCCACACCGCCGCCTGCCGGGGGTCCAGCACGGGATCGTCGCTGCCGGTGGCGACGGCGCCGTGGGTCACGAACCACAGCGCGGCACCGTCCGTCGCCCGCCGGACGACCTCCACGGCGAACAGACCCGGGTCGTCGGCGAGCGCGGCCACGGCAACAACCCCCGTCAACTCCGGTTCGACCACCGTGACATCACCCACGACGACCTCGGCACCGGCCCGCTCCAGCGCCCCGGCCAGCCTCACCACCCGCGTGTCGAGGTGATCGGTACCGGCGGGCACGACGACCTGCCAGCGTCCGTGGAGCTGCCGGCGGCCGCTGGGGGTTTTCACGGGCACCCAGGTCACCTGACGACCCGACAACTCATCCCGCTGCGGGCTCTCCTGGGCCAGCAACCAGTCCGTGAGCGCCGGGACGACCGCACGCGCGTGAACCTCGTCGACGTTCAACGTCCGTGCCAGCTCGTCGGGCTGAAGCCCGGCAAGGCGCTCCAGGACCAGGCGCTCCGGGGCGGGGCGGGCGCTCTGCTCGGGTGCCTGGAGCCAGAAGCGGCTGTGCTGGAAGGGGTACGTGGGCAGGTCGACCGTGCGGGCACCGGTGCGCGCGAACGCGGCCGACCAGTCGACGGACAGGCCGGACAGGTGCAGGGCCGCCATCGCCTCCGCGAAGGTCGCCGCCTCCGACCGGTCGCGCCGCAGCGCCGAGACGATCACCGGCTGGGCGTCCTCCGGCAGGCTGTCGCGGACCGCTCCGGTGAGCACACCCGCGGGCCCGAGTTCGAGATACGCGGTGACGGACTCCCCGTGCAGGGTGGCGACTCCGTCGGCGAACCGTACGGCCTCCCGTGCGTGGCGCACCCAGTACGCGGGGGAGCACAGTTCGCCCGGGTCGGCCAAGGCGCCGGTCACGTTGGACACCACAGGCAGAGTCGGCGGCCGGAAGGGCACTCCGGCCAGAACCTCCGCGAAGGCGTCCAGCATCGTGTCCATGTGCGCGGAGTGGAAGGCATGACTGACCCGGAGCCGCTGCACCCGCCGCCCGGCCGCCTCGAACCGCGCGGTCACCTCCTCCACCGCGTCCCGGTCGCCCGAGACGACCACGGAGACGGGCCCGTTGACGGCCGCGACGTCGACCCGGTCGCCGTAGGCGGCGAGTACGGGCCCGACCTCCTCAGGAGTGACCGCCAGGGCCGCCATGGCGCCGTCCGCCGTCACGGCCTGCATCAGGGTGCCCCGCGCGGCGACCAGGGCGCAGGCGTCGGGCAGCGTCCACACGCCGGCCACATGGGCGGCGGCGAACTCCCCGATCGAATGCCCGATCAGCAGACCGGGCCTGAGACCCCAGTGCTCCACGAGCCGGTACAGGGCCACCTCGACCGCGAACAGGGCGGCCTGCGCGTAACCGGTCCGGTTCAGCAACTCGGCGGACTCGCCGAACACGACCTCCCGAAGGGGAAGGGGCAAGTGCGGTGCGAAGTGATCGCAGATCTCGTCGAAGGCCGCGGCGAACACCGGCTGTTCGGCGTACAGTTCGCGACCCATGTCGAGCCGCTGACTGCCCTGTCCGCTGAAGACCACCGCCAGCCGCCCGTCCGGCACGGCCCGCCCGGTCAGCACTCCGGCGGACGCGCGCCCCTCGGCCAGCGCCCGCAGCCGCTCGATCGCCTCCTCACGCCGGTGGGCGATCACGGCCGCCCGCCGGGGCAGCGCGGTCCGTCCCTGGGCCAGCGACCACCCGACATCCACCAGCGCGGCAGCGGAATCGGCCGCCTCTTCCAGGACGCCCGCGAGCCGGGTCGCCTGCGCGCGCAGCGCCTCGTCGCCGGCGGCGGACAGCGGCAGGGGTACGACCGTCGGCGCGGGACCCCGCTCGGGCGGCTCGTCACCGGCCGGGGCCTGCTCCAGAACGATGTGTGCGTTCGTCCCGCTGATCCCGAACGACGACACCCCGGCCCGCCGCACCCGGTCCGTGTCCGGCCACGCGCGCGCCCCGGTGAGCAGCTCGACGCCCCCGGACGCCCAGTCGACATGGGACGAGGGGGTCGCGCAGTGCAGGCTGCGCGGAAGCACTCCGGATCGCATCGCCATGATCATCTTGATGATCCCGGCGACACCGGCGGCGGCCTGCGTGTGCCCGATGTTCGACTTGACGGACCCGAGCCACAGCGGCCGCTCGGCGGGCCGGTCCTGACCGTAGGTGGCCAGGAGCGCCTGTGCCTCGATGGGATCGCCCAGCACGGTGCCGGTCCCGTGCCCCTCGACGGCGTCCACGTCGTCCGGCGACAGTCCCGCGTCGGCGAGGGCCTGGCGGATCACCCGCTGCTGGGCCTGGCCGTTGGGCGCGGTCAGCCCGTTCGAGGCACCGTCCTGGTTGACGGCAGTGCCGCGCACGACGGCGAGAACCCGATGCCCGTTGCGCCGCGCGTCGGACAGCCGCTCCACCAGCAGCATGCCCACGCCCTCGGACCAACCGGTCCCGTCGGCACCTTCGGCGAACGACTTGCAGTGCCCGTCGCCCGACAGTCCACCCTGCCGGGAGAACTCCGTGAAGGTGTCCGGTGTCACCATCACCGTCACCCCGCCCGCGAGCGCGAGATCCGACTCGCCCCGCCGCAGCGACTGGACGGCCAGATGCAGCGCCACGAGCGAGGACGAGCAGGCGGTGTCGACCGTCAGCGCGGGACCCTCCAGTCCCAGTGCGTAAGCGATCCGCCCCGAGGCCACACTGCCCGCACCCCCGGTCAGCAGATATCCCTCGACCCCCTCCGGCACCTGCGTGAGCCCCGTGCCGTAGTCGTGGTACATCAACCCGGCGAACACCCCGGTACGGGAGCCCCGCACCGCGTCCGCCGGGATGCCGGCGTTCTCCAGGGCCTCCCACGACACTTCGAGCAGCAGCCGCTGCTGAGGGTCCATGGCGAGCGCCTCGCGCGGTGAGATCCCGAACAGGGAGGGATCGAAACCGGCGGCATCATCCAGGAAACCCCCGTGCCGGGTCGCACTGGTCCCTCCCGCACCGCTGCCGGCCGCTAACAGGGCGGCCATATCCCACCCCCGGTCGGCCGGGAACTCTCCGACCGCGTCCCGCTCGTCGAGCACCAACTGCCACAGATCGAGCGGGCCTTCGACCCCGCCGGGGTAGCGGCAGGCCATACCGACCACGGCGATGGGATCGTCGTCCACAGGCCGCTCCGCGACTACCTGCCCGGCCGCCTCGGGCAGCGCACCGCCGAGCCGTTCGTGCAGCAGCCGGGCCAGCGCCTGCGGCGTCGGATGGTCGAACACGACCGTGGAGGGCAGCGTGAGTCCGGTGACCGCCGCCAGCCGGTTGCGCACCTCCACCGCCATCAGGGAGTCGACGCCCAACTCCCGGAACTCGCCCGTCACATCGAGCACGGCACCCTGCGCATGCCCCAGCACCAGAGCGGTCTCGTCCCGGACCACGGACAGCAGAAGCCGCTCGCGCTCGTCCCCGGACAAACCCGCCAACCGCTCCTCGAACGCCGACAGCGCACCGGAGCCCGCCTCGACCGCCCGCGCGACCGTCCGGCGGCCGACCCGCGGCGCCAGCCGTGACAGCAGCGCCGGAACCGCCCGCCCGGCCCGGACCAGTGCTCCGACATCGATCCGCGCCGGCACCAGCGCCGCCGCATCGGGCGATCCGGTCAGCGCGGCGTCGAGCAACGCCAGCCCCTCCTCGGCCGCCAGGGGCAGCAGTCCGCTCCGCCGCATCCGCGCCAGATCCTGGCCGCTCAGCTGGGCCGTCATCCCGCTCGGCTGCTCCCACAGCCCCCACGCGAGGGACAGCCCGGGCAGCCCGAGCCCGGCGCGCAGCTCGGCCAGCGCGTCCAGGTAGGCGTTGGCCGCCGCGTAGTTCGCCTGTCCCGCGTTCCCCAGCACTCCAGCGACCGACGAGAACAGTACGAACGCCGACAGGTCGAGATCGGCCGTCAACTCATGTAGATGCAGGGCGGCTTCGGCCTTCGCACGCAATGCCGCGTCCACGGCCTGCTCGGTCAACCCCTCGACCGTGCCGTCCGCGAGCACTCCGGCCGCGTGCACCACGGCACCGAGCGGATGTCCCGACTCCTGCACCTCGGCGATCACCCCGGCCAGCGCCGCACGATCACCGACATCACAGGCGCGTACGTCCACGAGGGCACCCGCCCCGGTCAAGTCGGTGACAAGGTGCGTCACTTCGTCCGACCCCGGCCCCGACCGGCTGAGCAACAGCAACCGCCGTACCCCGTACGAGGTGACCAGGTGCCGGGCCACGAGACCGCCCAGTGCCCCCGTCCCGCCGGTGATCAACACCGTGCGATCGGCGTCGAAGGCAGTGGGCGTCCCGCCCTCCGTCCGATGACGGTCGAGCCGCGGAGCGAAGAACGCCCCCTCACGGATGGCGAGTTGCGGCTCGCCGGTCCCCAGCACGAGTCCGGGCGACACCGGCGCCTCAGCACCGTCGACCTCGTCGACGAGAACGAATCGCCCCGGATGCTCACTCTGCGCCGAGCGCACCAGTCCCCACACGGCCGCGTCCGCCGGAGCCGTGATCCGGTCCTCCGCCAGCGCCGCGACCGCCCCGCACGTGCGCACGACAAGAACACAGTTCCGCAGCGCGGGGTCGGTCACAAAGCGCCGTACGACGCGAAGGGCGCACAGCACCGCGTCCTTCGCCTCGTACGGGGAGCCGGGACGCGCGGAGGCGTCGAAGAGCACCGCGGACGGCTCCTCGGGCGGTACGGCACCGCACACCTCGTCGATGTCTTCGGACCGGGACATGACCGCGGCCCAGTGGTCCGGCACGGAGATGGCCAGGGGGTCGCTCGGTGACGCCACCTCCTCCCAGTGCAGAGCCAGCAGGGCGTCCAGGCGTGCGTCCCGGGAGGCGGCGCGCAGCTGGTCGGGGGTGATGGGCAGCAGGGTGAGCGCATCGACGGACACGACCGTCGCGCCGGACTCGTCCGCGGCGGTCAACGACACGGCATCCGCACCCGTACGACGCAGTCGAACCCGCAACGCGCTCGCGCCGGCTGCGTGGATGCGCACGCCGGACCAGGCGAACGGCAGACGGATGCCGTCGGACGCGGGCAGTAGCCCGGCCCCCGCTACCGCGTGCAGCGCCGCGTCGAGCAGGGCGGGGTGGAGGATGAACTGCTCAGCATCCGTGTCCAGTTCAGCGGGGAACCGGACCTCGGCGAACACCTCGTCGTCGCTCCGGCGCCAGAGGCTGCGTACTCCCCGGAAAGCGGGGCCGTAGTCGTAGCCCTGGGTGGCGAGTCCGTCGTAGAGCCCGTCAACGGGGACCGGTTGAGCCCCTGAGGGGGGCCAGACGGCGAAGTCGCCATCATCTGAACTCAGTTGGGCGCCACCGATCGCCAGCAGACCTTCGGCGTGCAGGGTCCAGGAGGCGTCGACCGACCCTGAATCGGATGCGGGGCGGGAATGAACGGTGACCCGCCTGCGGCCCAAGTCGTCCGGCTCGTCCACCACCACCTGGACGGCCACCGGAGCGAGCAGCGCGAGGGGCGCCCGCAGGGTGAGTTCCTCGAGCGTGCCGCACCCGACCTCGTCACCGGCGCGCACCGCCAGCTCGACGAAAGCCGTACCCGGCAACAGGACCGACCCCATCACGGCGTGGTCCGCGACCCACTCAGGGGCAGCGGGCCCCAACCCACCGGTGAGGACGACACCGCCGTCCGCGAGCCGGACAGCCGCGCTGAGCAGAGGGTGTCCAGCGACATCGACACCGGGTTGCGCGGCGGCGGTCGGCTGCGGGCGGTCGAGCCAGTAGTGGTGGTGTTGGAAGGGGTAGGTGGGGAGGGGGGTGTGGTGGTGGGGGGTGGGGAGTTGTGCTGTCCAGTCGGGGGTGGTGCCGGTGGTGTGGGCGTGGGCGAGGGCGGTGGTGAAGGAGGCGGTGGTGTTGCGGCGGAGGGTGTGGAGGGCGGTGAGGGGTGTGTTGGTGGTTTCGGCGGTTTCTTCGATGGCGGGGGTGAGGACGGGGTGGGGGCTGGTTTCGATGGTGGTGTGGTGGCCGGTGTTGATGAGGTGGGTGAGTGCTTGGTGGAAGCGGACGGGGTGGCGGAGGTTGG
>NZ_KB911793.1:23777-195429 GCF_000383655.1 Streptomyces sp. 351MFTsu5.1
GCCATGACGCCGTGTCCGGCGAGGTGGCGCATGGCGGTGGAGCGGACGGTGACGATGCGGGCGGCGTCGTGGAGGCTGAGGATGCCGGCGATGTGCGCGGCGGCTATCTCACCCTGGGAGTGGCCGATGACGGCGGAGGGTTGGATGCCGTGGGCGATCCAGAGGCGGGCGAGGGAGACCATGACGGCGAACAGGGCGGGCTGGACTTTGTCGACGTGGTCGAGCCAGGTCTCGTCGTCTCCGGTGAGGGTGGCGATGAGCGACCAGCCGGTGAGTGGGTCGAGGGCGTTGGCGCAGGCGTCCAGTGCGTCGCGGAAGACGGGGTTGGTGGTGTAGAGGTCGGCGCCCATGCCCGCCCACTGCGAGCCCTGCCCCGGAAACACGAACACCGGACCATGCCCGGTCGCCGTCACGGGTCGCGCCCCGGCGATCACCTGCGGGTGCGGGGTGCCCTCGGCCAGGGCGCGCAGCCCGTCGATCGCGCTGTCGCGGTTCTGCGCCACCACCACCGCCCGGTGTGGCAGCAGGGCCCGCGCAGTGACCAGCGCATGGGCAACGTGCGGGAGGGGAAGCTCCGTGCGGTCATCCAGCCACTGGGCCAGCTGTCCCCCCGCCGCCGCCAGCGCCTCCGGGCTCCCCGCCGACACGACCAGCGGCACCGGGCCACCTGACGACGGTACGAACTCCTCCGACCCGACAGGCACTTGGGCCTGCTCAAGGATCACGTGAGCGTTCGTGCCGCTGATACCGAACGCGGAGACGGCGGCCCGACGGACACGGCCGGTGTCGGGCCACGCGCGTGTCTCGGCGAGGAGTTGGACCGCGCCCGAGGACCAGTCGACGTGGGAAGTCGCTTCGGTCAGGTGCAAGGTGCGGGGAAGCACGCCGTGTTGCAGGGCCAGGACCGTCTTGATGATCCCCGCGATGCCGGCGGCGGCCTGGGTGTGACCGATGTTCGACTTGAGGGAGCCGAGCCACAACGGGGCGTCGGGCGTGCGCTGCTGACCGTAGGTGCTGAGGAGGGCCTGGGCCTCGATGGGGTCGCCGAGCCGGGTCCCGGTGCCGTGGGCCTCGACGCTGTCGACGTCGGTGGGGGCGAGACCGGCGTTGGCCAGGGCGGTGCGGATGAGGCGGGACTGGGAGCGGCCGTTGGGGGCGGTGAGGCCGTTGGAGGCACCGTCCTGGTTGATCGCGGAACCCCGGACGACGGCGAGCACGGGGTGTCCGTTGCGCCGCGCGTCGGAGAGACGCTCGACCAGCAGGGTTCCGACCCCCTCGGACCAGCCGGTGCCGTCCGCGCTCTCGTCGAACGCCTTGCAGCGCCCGTCGGGCGACAGCCCGCCCTGACGGGAGAACTCGAGAAACATCCCGGGCGTCGACATGACGCTCGCGCCACCGGCGACGGCCAGGTCGCATTCACCGTTGCGCAGCGACTGCATCGCCAGGTGCAGGGCGACGAGGGACGACGAGCAGGCGGTGTCGACCGTGAGCGCCGGACCCTCAAGACCCAGCACGTAGGCGATCCGCCCGGACGCTACGCTCGCCGCGTGTCCGGTCAGCAGGAACCCGTCGCTGCCCTGCGCCTGTTGGGGCGCCGTGTAGGTCGCGTAGTCCTGCTCGTTGGTCCCGACGAACACCCCCGTACGGCTGCCGCGCAGTGAGCCGGGGTCGATGCCGGCCCGCTCGAAGGCCTCCCAGGACGTCTCCAGAAGGAGGCGCTGATGCGGGTCCATCGCGAGCGCCTCGCGGGGCGCGATGCCGAACAGCGAAGCGTCGAAGCCGGCGATGTCGTCGAGGAACCCGCCCTGGCGTACGTAGGAGGTGCCCGGGTGCGTCGGATCAGGGTCGTACAACTCCTCGATGTCCCAGCCGCGGTCCTCGGGGAACTCCGTGATCGCGTCCCGCTCCTCCACCAGCAGGCGCCACAGGTCGTCCGGCGTTCGGACCCCTCCGGGGAACCGGCATGCCATGCCGACGACGACGATCGGATCGTCGTCCACCGGGGCCTGGTCCGCGCCGGTGACCGGTGCCTCCTCGCCCGGGACCCCGGCCAACTCGTCCCGCAGGAACGCGGCCAGCTCGGCCGGACTCGGGTGGTTGTAGGTCGCGTTGACCGGCACCCGGTGGCCCAGCAGGGAGGAGAGCCGCTTGCACAGCTCCACTCCCGCGAACGAGTCGAAGCCCAGCTCCTTGAACGGCAGATTTTCCGGGACATCGGAAGCGGACGAGTGTCCCAACACCCGGGCACATTCGGTCAGTACGACGTTCAGCAGTTCCGTCAGCCGCGGGGCCTGGGCAGGCCGCGTGCCGTCCTCCTCCTGCTCCTCGCTCCCGGCGACCAGCACGGTGGCACTCGCGGAGTCGATGAACTCCGGCCAGTAGCTGCGACGTTGGAATGGGTAGGTGGGGAGGGGGGTGCGGTGGTGGGGCGTGGGGAGCAACGCCGTCCAGTCCGGGGTGGTGCCGGTGGTGTGGGCGTGGGCGAGAGCAGTGGCGAAAGGCGTCGAGGTGTTGCGGCGGAGCGTGTGCAGCGCGTTGACGGCCGTTCCGGTCGCCTCTGCCGTCTCGTCGATGGCGGGGGTGAGGACGGGGTGGGGGCTGGTTTCGATGGTGGTGTGGTGGCCCTCGTTGATCAGGTGGGTGAGTGCTTGGTGGAAGCGGACGGGGTGGCGGAGGTTGGTGAACCAGTAGTCGGCGTCCAGTTCTGTGCCCTCGACCGGGTGTCCGGTGACGGTGGAGATCATGGGGATGGTGGCTGCGCGCGGCTGGATGTCGGCCAGCTCGGCTGTGATGTGGGGTTGGTGAGCGTCGACTTGGGGGGAGTGGCTGGCGTAGTCGACGTTGATGCGCCGTACCCGGACGCCTTGGGATGCCCATTGGGCGGTGAGCTGGTCGAGGGTGTTGGGTGTGGTGCTGATGACGGTGGTGGTGGGGGAGTTGTGGGCGGCGATGGTGACGCGGTCGTCGATGTGGTCGCTGACCCATTGGGCGCTTTGGCTGACGGTGGCCATGACGCCGTGTCCGGCGAGGTGGCGCATGGCGGTGGAGCGGACGGTGACGATGCGGGCGGCGTCGTGGAGGCTGAGGATGCCGGCGATGTGGGCGGCGGCTATCTCACCCTGGGAGTGACCGATGACGGCCGCGGGCTCGATGCCGTAGGCCATCCAGAGGCGGGCGAGGGAGACCATGACGGCGAACAGGGCGGGCTGGACCATGTCGACGTGGTCCAGCCAGCTCTCGTCGTCTCCGGTCAGGGTGGCGATGAGCGACCAGCCGGTGAGCGGGTCGAGAGCGGCCGCGCAGGCATCCAGTGCGTCACGGAAGACCGGGCTGGTGGTGTAGAGGTCGGCGCCCATGCCCGCCCACTGCGAGCCCTGCCCCGGAAACACGAAAACCGGACCATGCCCGGCAGCCGTCACGGGTCCCGCCCCGGCGATCACCTGCGGATGAGGAGTCCCCTCGGCCAGGGCGCGCAACCCGTGGATCGCGCTGTCGCGGTCCTCCGCCACCACCACCGCCCGATGCGACAGCAAGGCACGCGCAGTGACCAGCGCGTGGGCCATGTCGGTGAGGTGAAGCTCGGCGTCGGCTTCCAGACGCTGGGCGAGCCGCGCCCCGTAGGCGGCCAACGCCGCCGTACTGCCACCCGACACCACCAGCGGCACCGGCCCGGACGCCTGAGCGGTCGGGGTGTCGGTCGTCGGGGTGGGGGCTTCGCCGAGGACGAGGTGGGCGTTGGTGCCTCCGACGCCGAACGCTGACACCCCCGCGAGCAGCGGGCGGTCGTCCTGGGGCCAAGGCCCGCTCTCGGTCCGTACCCGCAGGTTGAGGGCGTCGAGAGGGATGGCCGGGTTGGGGGTCTCGAAGTTGAGGCTCGCGGGGAGTTGCCGGTGGTGCAGGGACAGGGCGGTCTTGACGAGGCCGACCACGCCGGCCGCACCCTCCAGGTGGCCCACGTTCGTCTTGGCCGAACCGACGGTGAGGGGGACCGGCCTGTCGGGCCCGGTGCCGAACGCCGCGCCCAGTGCCGCCGCCTCGATCGGGTCGCCGACCGGTGTGCCGGTGCCGTGCAGTTCGACGTACTGCACCGCGTCGGGGCGGACCCCCGCGGCGGCGAGCGCCGCGTCGATGACCTCGTGCTGCGCTTCGGCGTTGGGGACCGCCAGGCCCTCGCCCGCGCCGTCGTGGTTGACGGCGGAGCCGCGGATGACGCAGTACACGCGGTCGCCGTCGGCCAGGGCCCGGGTGAGGGGCTTGAGGACGACGAGGGCGCCGCCCTCACCGCGGACGAAACCGTTGGCGCGGGCGTCGAAGGTGAAGCAGCGGGCGTCGGGGGACAGGCCGCCGAAGCGTTCGACGGCGACGGTGCTCTCGGGGACGAGATTGAGGTGGACGCCGCCCGCGAGGACGAGGTCCGACTCGCCGCGGCGCAGGCTCTCGGCTGCCAGATGGACTGCGACCAGAGAAGAGGACTGGCCGCAGTCCACCGTCATGCTCGGCCCCCGCAGCCCCAGCGAGTAGGAGAGCCGGTTGGCGATGACGCCTCGCTGGGTGCCGGTGAACATGTGCCGGGTGATGCCTTGTGGGCCGCCACGGCGCAGCAGGGTCGCGTAGTCGTCGGAGATCGCGCCGACATAGACGCCTGCGGGGGTGCCTCCGACGGAGTCGGGGGCGATTCCGGCGTCCTCCAGTGCTTCCCAGCCCAGTTCGAGGGCGAGTCGCTGCTGGGGGTCCATGGCCAGTGCCTCGCGCGGGGAGACACCGAAGAAGGCCGCGTCGAAGCCGTCGACACGGTCGAGCCAGCCGCCTGGGCGCTCGTTTCCGTCCGGCGCCGGGTGGCGGTCCGCGGCGGGTTCGCCGATGGCGTCCCTGCCCTCGCGCAGGAGTTCCCAGAAGGCGGCCGGATCCGGCGCGCCCGGAAGCCGGCACGCGATGCCGATCACCGCGATCGGCTCGGATGCGCGCGTGTCCGTCATCGCGATCGGCTCGGGTGCGCGCGTGTCCGTCATCGCGATCGGCTCGGGTGCGCGCGTGTCCGTCGTCGAGTCCGTCACCGCGATCGGCTCGTCTCCGCCCGTGCCCGTCATCGAGTCCGTCACCGTCACCTCTGCCATAGCGGACACTCCTCCCCTTCGCGGATCGCGTTTGTCGGCCACCGCACCGCACGACCGGCGACGGGGCCCTTGTCGGACCCCGCCCGGTCCGTGCACCGGTTGCGCGGTCAGGCGGCGCCGTGCGGCCTCACGGGCAGCCGTTCCAGGCCGTGGGTGACCGTGCTCAGCCGCCACTTCAACTCGGCCGGGTCGACCGCGAGCGTCAGGTCGGGGAAGCGGTCGAGGAGCTGACCGAGGGCGATCTCGGCCTCCAGCCGGGCCAGCGGTGCACCCATGCAGTAGTGGATGCCGTGCCCGAAGGTCATCTGGCCCCCGATCGGCCGCGTGATGTCGAGCAGTTCGGGTTTGTCGAACCGCTCCGGGTCACGGTTCGCCGCCATCAGCGACACCATGACCACCTCACCGACCGGGATGGTCACATCGCCGAGCGTCACCGGCTCCACCGTGAACCGGAAGGTCGCGAGGTTGACCGGTCCGTCGAAGCGCAGGAACTCCTCGACGGCCTGCGGCAGCAACGACTTGTCCGCACGCAGCGCGGCGAGCTGCTCGGGGTGCGTCAGCAGGGCCAGCACGCCGTTGCCGATCAGGTTGACGGCGGTCTCGGTGCCCGCCGAGAACATCAGGTAGATGGTGGCGAGCAGCTCGCCCTCGCTGAGCTTGTCGTCCTCGTCGCGGGCCGCGATCAGCGCGCTCAGCAGGTCGTCGCCCGGGTTCTCGCGCTTGACCTGGATGAGTTTCACCAGGTACTCACGCATCGCGGAGGTGGCCTCCTCGTAACCCTCGGGGGCTAGGTCGGCGAGGACGACGCTGGCGTACCGGCCGAACGCGAGCCGCTCGGCCTGCGGCACGCCGAGGAGGGTGCACAGCAGCTCCATCGGCACGGGGAAGGCGAGCGCCTCCAGGAGGTCGATCTCGTCGTGCTTGTCCATCTCGTCGAGCAGGCTGCTGGTCAGTTCCTCCAGCATGGGGCGCATGCCCTCGACCCGGCGCGGCGTGAAGGCCTTGTTGACCAGCCTGCGCATCCGGGTGTGGTCCGGCGGGTCGCTGGCCAGCATGTGGCCGACGAGGGCCTCGTCGTACTGCTTGGGCGCCATGCCCTCCTTGGTGTGCCGGGCCATGAGCTCGTTGAGGCCTTTGAAGGACTTGCTCAGCCGGGTCTCGCTGAGCGCCTGCCTGACCTCCTCGTAGCGGGTCACGATCCAGACCAGTGAGCCGTTCGGCAGCATCACCTTCACGGCCGGCCCGGCTTCACGGAGCCGCTTCAGCACTTCGTGGGGCGTCTGGACGAAGCTGAGGTCCAGCTCCTCGGTCACCTGGGTTTCCTGCACGACTGCGCCCTCCTGGCCACGGGGTTCCCTGCTCCGGTGAGCATGGGCCGCAGTCCTTGCCGAGGGCTCGCGGGGCGGCTTGCGGTCCGCTGGCGCAAGACCTTGCGGACGGCTTGCGCGGTGCGTCAGTGCGGCGCGTGGCGCGTGGCGGACGCTCATACCTCGTTGAGTTGCCGGCGCACGAGGCCCGCGTCGGGATGCCGCAGGGTGTCTAGGATGCTGAGGGCGCGCTCCCACGACCTCGCCGCCAGGTCGTTCTCGCCGCGGGCGAGGTGTGCCTGTCCGATGTGGACGAGGACGTCGGCCTCCAGGTAGCGGTCCTTCAGCTCACGGTAGACGGTCAGCGCCCGCTGGTAGTGCTTCAGCGCGTGGTCGTACTCGCCCAGGTGGTGGTGGGCGTAGCCGAGGCTGTCCAGCGCGGCTGCCTCCCCGCTCAAGTCGCCTGCCCTGTTGCACAGTTCGATGGCGCGGGCGCAGTGGTCGAGTGCCGCGCGGTGGTCGTTCGTCAGGATGAGGGTCCAGCCGATCTCGTTGAACACACTGCCCTGACCGACGGTGTCCCCGGCGCGCCGGTACAGCGGGAGCGCGCGGTCGTAGTGGGCGAGGGCCTGGTCGTGTCGCCCGGCGGCGTTGGCGCGGAAGGCGAGGGAGCGGTGGGTGGCGGCCTGGCCGCGTGGGTCGTCCGCCTCGGTGAACAGGCCGAGCGCGCGCAGGAGATGGGTGCGGGCCTCGTCGTGCTGCCCGAGCCGTCCGTGGGCGAAGCCCAGCGCCCGGTGGGCGTGCGCGGCGGCGGACAGGTCGCCCTGTGTCCCGGCGCTCAGCAGACAGAGGCGCTGGAGCGCCAGTTGCTGCTCCCAATGGGCGAGCCGGTCCAGGTGGCGTTCCAGGGCCAGCCCCAACTGGCAGACGTGGGCGTGCAGTCCGTGTGCCGCCGCCTGGTCGGCGACCTCGAGCAGGACGGGCAGCAGCTGCCGGTCCAGCCAGTCCGCAGCCCCCTCGTGGTCGGGGGGCGTCTGCACGGTCGTGCCCGGCTGGAGGGGTGGCAGCGGCCATGGTTCGGTTCGGTGCGGGGCCAGCCGGGTCGCTGCCGCGAGGGCGGTGTGGACGTAGTGGTCCAGCATGCGGCGCACGGCCAGTTCGCGCTGGTCGTCGGAGTCGGTGGTGCGCAGGAGTTCCCGGGCGTAGGCGCCGAGCAGGTCGTGCAGTACGTACCGGTCCGTGGCCTCCTCGGTCAGCAGGTGGGCGCGGACGAGCTCGGAGAGGAGCTCGCGGGTCGGCTCCAGTGCTGTCCCGGCCAGGCTGGCGGCGGTGCTCGCGGCGATGACGGGGCCGGGGTGGAGGGCCAGCAGCCGGAACATCCTGGCCGTGGCGGGGGCGAGTTTGCGGTAGGACCAGGAGAAGACGCTGCGGATGTCGGCGTTGGGGTCGGTGTCGGCGAACGCGTCGAGGGCGACGGGGCGCCCGCGGAACTCGCTTGCGATGGAGGCGAGTCGGCGCTCCGGGAACAGCGCCGCCTGGGCGCCGGCGATGGCCAGCGCGAGGGGCAGCCGGGCGCAGTGTGCGGCGATCTCGTCGACGGCTGCGGGTTCAGCGCCGGTCCTGCGGGTGCCGAGGCGGCGTACGAGGGCCTGCCGGGCCTCGTCCGGGTCCAGCTCGGTCAGCATCAGCGGGTGGGCGCCTTCGGTGGCGACGAGGCCGCTGAGCCGGTCGCGGCTGGTGACGAGGACGAGGGTGCCGGGGGCGCCGGCCAGGAGCGGGCGTACATGGTCGGAGTCGGCAACGTTGTCGAGCACGATCAGCAGCCGCAGGCCGGCCGCGGTACTGCGGTACAGCCCGAGCTGGGCGTCCTGGCCCGGCGGGATGTCCCGGGCCGGGACGCCGAGGGCGGTGAGGAAGGTCCGTCGGGCCTCGCTCGGGGTGACCTGGGCGCCACCGGGGTCGAAGCCGCGCATGTTGAGGTACAGCTGTCCGTCGGGAAACCGGTGGGCCACGCGGTGGGCCCAGTGCACGGCGAGGGTGGTCTTGCCGACCCCCGCCATGCCGACGATCGCGCCGATCGTCACGGTCGGGCGGGGGTGCGCCCAGTCGGGTGCGATGTCAGTCCCGGTGGCCGACTCGGAGGGGAACAGTGCGTCCAGCTGGGCCAGTTCGGCTGTGCGTCCCGCGAAGACCGCGAGATCCGGGGGGAGCTGGGCGGGTCGCACGGGATGCGGCCGTTGATCCGCCTGCTGATGCGGGGGCTTGGGCGGGGTGAGGACCGGAGGGAGTGCTCCTGGCGTGTCCCGGCGGAGTATCTCCTCGTAGACGGAACGGAGTTCGGGTCCGGGGGCGATGCCGAGCTGTTCGTTCAGGCGGGCACGGACCGCGTGGTAGGCCTGGAGCGCCTCGGCCTGGCGGCCGGTCGAGGCGAGGCTCTGCACGAGGTGTGCCTGGAGCACCTCGTCGAGCGGATGCTGGGCCGCGGCGGGCTGGAGGATGTCGAGAACGGACGCCTGTTCGCCGAGCGCCGTGGCGAGCGCTGCGGCCTCCTTCACCACGGCCAGGTACTCGCTGTCGACCGCGACGAAGTACGGGTGCTGCGCGATGTGCGGCGGGATCCCGGCGGCCGTCGGGCCCCGGGAGAGACCTAACGCGCGGCCGAGCAGCCGGAGGCGGTCCGGCGTCGCACCCGAGCCGGACGTCTCCTCGGCCGCCGCGCGCAGCTCGCGGAATCTCAACAGGTCGAGGGTGGCGGGGGAGGCGTCCAGCCGGTAGCCGCCCGAGACCCGTACCAGCCGGATCGCGGACGACCTGTCCCCGCCCGCGCCCGAGCGGGTGCCGAACTGGCTCTCCAGCAGCCTGCGGATGGCGGCGGCGTGACGGTAGACGACGTTCGCGGCGCTGCTCGGTGGCGCGTCGCCCCACAGGACGTCGATGATCGTGCTCAGGCTCGTCGGCTGACCCGACCGGACCAGGAGCAGGGCGAGCAGAGCTTGCCGCTTGGCGGGCCCCAGGTCGAGTTCTTCGTCGTCATGCCAAGCCCGCAGGGGCCCCATTACGGTCAACCACACGAATCCGAGAATAGTCGAAGTGCGAACCTCGGCTTGTCCGGCTTCTCTTTTCTCCACTGGTAGGAGGGAAGGTCCGCGGAACGGAGCGCCGGGGCGGCAACAAGACACGTGGTGGCTGAATGCAATCGGTTCCGAGGCGCGTCACATTTTCGGCACAGTGCCTGTTCTACGATCTCGCGACAGCGCGGTATCGAGGTGGTCGGCGGGGGGATCGGAGGTTTGAGTCCGGGAATGAAAATAGGGGTTCGGACGGTTGATTCGTTACTTGCAAACTCCGGCGCAAACATCGAGGAAAGAACCGGTAGAGGGTCGGACAACCCCTTCTTGGGCGACTGGCCGAAAGCTACCCTTCGTAATCCCTTCTGATGTGTGAAAACGCTCCCCTCAACAGCCTCCTCCTGCGACCAAAGGAAGCGCATGTCGGATGTGTTCACGGGTATGACTCTGGAGCGGACAAGCGGCGAGAAGGAGACCGGGAGCACCCCGCCGTGGGAGTTGCGCGTCTTCGGATCGCTGACCGCCCTGCACGCCGGACGCTCCCTTCCCCTGGGGCCGCTGCGGCACCGGGCCCTGCTGGGCCTGCTGCTGGTGCGCCTCGGCAGCGTCGTCGCGACCGGGCAGCTGGTCGACGAACTGTGGGCCGGGCGGCCGCCCCGCCGTCCCATCGCCACACTCCAGACCTATGTGTCGCATCTGCGCCGCGCGCTGGCGTCGGGGAGTGAACAGGGCCGCGCCGAGGCCCGGGTCCGCCACCGCTCGCCTGGCTACGTCCTCGAGATCGACCCCGAACTCGTCGACGTTCACCGCTTCGAGACCCTGGTCGACCGCGGCCGGCGCGACCTGGCCCACCAGCGCTTCCGCAGCGCCCGCGACGAACTCACCCGGGCGCTCGCCCTGTGGCGCGGCGACCCCTATCTCGAACTCACCTCGTACGGGCCGATCGCCGACGAGAACGCACGGCTGGAGCAACTGCGGCTGACCGCAGTCGAGACGAGGGCCGGTGCCTGCCTGGCCATCGGCGAGGCGGACTCCGTCGTCACCGCCCTGTACCCGGAAGTGCAGCGCAACCCGACCCGCGAGCGCTGCGTCGGCCACCTGATGAGCGGCCTGTACCTCCTGGGGCGTCAAGCGGAGTCCTTACGCCTCTACGAGCAGACCCGCCGCCACCTCGCCGACGAACTCGGTGTCGACCCGGGCGCCGAACTCCAGCGCGTGCACTCCGACATACTGAACCAGCGCCTTCCTCTCAGCGAACCGCCGCTGTCGGCCGGATCCTGCGTGACAACCGATCGCGGCGCCGCCCCGGTCTCACCGCCACCCGCCGAGACGCCCGCGACCCGCCCGGAACCCGCACCGGCCCCCTTGGCCGACGCCCCCACGGCCCTGTCCGAACGACGCCTCCGCAGGCCCCGCCGACCTGTGTTCGACCATGACACCGGCGACAGCAACGGCTCCCGAACCCTTCGCCCGCCCCGAGGCGCCCGGAGTCGCGGAGCCCTCGTGGGCCGCGACCGTGAACTCACCGTCCTCGGCGGCCATGTCCTCGACGCTCTGGAAGGGGGCAGCCATCTGACCGCCGTGCTGGGGGAGTTAGGGGTCGGCAAGACCGAACTCGTGCAGGAACTGGCCCGCGGGTTACAGGAGTTGCTCCAGGAGGTGGTGTGGGGCCGCTGCACCGCCGGCGAGGGTGTCCCCGCGTACTGGGTGTGGGCGCAGATCTTCCGGCAGCTCGCGGTCTCGCGCCCCGAGGCGTTCCGCAAGGCCGAAGCCCGCTTCGGCAGCCTGCTGGCCCCGCTCATCCTCAACCCCGAGTCAGGTCTGCGGACGGTGAACAGCGACGATCCCTCGGCGCGCGCCCGTTTCCTCACCCAGGACGCCATGTGCGAGACCCTGCTCTCGCTCGCCGCCGACGACCCGCTGGTCGTCGTACTCGAAGACCTCGACCAGGCCGACGAGTCCTCCCTGGAACTGCTCGGGCTGCTGCGCACCCGGTTGCACTGCGAACCGCTGAGCATCGTCGTCACCGCCGACGACACCGCGGTCGCCGCCGACTTCATGGGCGGGAGCGCGGTCGCGGAAGCACTCGGTGACTCACGGACCCGCAGTGTGCGGCTCGCGGGACTGTCCCTCTGGGACACCCGTGAACTGGTGGCGGGGCACACCGCCGCGGACGTGCCCGACGACGTGCTCGGGCTGCTGCACGGACGCAGCCGCGGCAACCCGTACGTCCTGCACCAGTTCATCGCGGCCGTCGGCGACCCTGTCCTGCTGGGCGACCGTACGGCCGTACAGAACGCCCTCGACGACGTACCGCTCGGCGTCCGGCAGGCACTCGGACGGCGCCTCGCGGGGCTGCCGGGGCCGGTGCTCGACGTCCTGCGCTGCTGCTCCACGCTCGGCTCCGCCTTCGAATTCAACCTGGTCCACGACGTGATGGGCAGCCGCACCGACGTGGAGTCGGCCATCGAGACGGCGACCCGGTGCGGGCTGCTCCGTCGGGCTGCGCAGCCCCCGTTTCTGCTCTCCTTCCACGACGAACTCGTCCAGGAGGTCCTGCTCGGCGAACTGAGCGGCTGCGACCGCGCCCGGCTGCGCGAGAGCGTGGCGCGGGCGCTGGCACAACGGCGGTCAGCGCCGCACGGTGAGCAGGAGCAGCGCCGGGACCACGTCCGCCGGACGACCCGGCTCCTCGCCGCACCGGCCAAGCCGAACGGCACCCGCGTCCCGGCGCCTGCGCCGCCGCATTCCGCCTGAGCAGGGGGCTCTCGGAGGCGTACCTCGCGTGAGGGAGGCGCCCGCACTGCCGCACCCCGCCCGGGGGAGGAGCGCTGTCCCACTGCACCCCGCCCGGGGGAGCCGCACTGTCCCACCGCACCCCGCCCGGGTGGAGGCGCCCGCACCGCCGTACCCCGCCGGGGCCCCCCGTCCCGTCGCACCTCGTCCCTCGGGAGACCGCTGGCACCCGCCCGAGCAGGCGAGCGGCTCCTCGCGGCGCCGGGCAAGCCGAACGGCGCCCGCGTCCCGGCGCGCCTGCGCCGCCGCATTCCGCCTGAGCAGGGGGCTGCGAAGCCGCACCTCGCCTGAGGGAGGCGCCCCGTCCCACAGCACCCCGCCCGGGGCAGGCGCCCTGTCCCACCGGACCCCGCCCGGGGCAGGCGCCCTGTCCCACCGGACCCCGCCCGGGGAGGCGCCCGCGCCGCCGTACCCCGTCCGAGGGAGCCACCCGCACTGCCGCACCCCGTCCGGGGCAGGCACCCCGTCCCGTCGCACCCCACCCCCGGAGGGCAACCCCACCCGCCCGAGCAGGCGATCGGCCCGTCGCAAGGAAGCGGCAAGCGATCCGACAAGGCACCGGCAGGGGGCCCGTCGCATGCTCGGCGGCGATGTCCGCACGTCGTGGCCCCACACGTGCCGCTTCCCGCCCAGGAGGAGACCTTGGCAACCGCCGCGTCCCGGCAGTTCGACACCGCCGACATATCGTCCATCCAGTTCTGGTCGCAGCCCCCGGCCGCCTGGGACGACACCTTCCGCACCCTGCGCGACACCCGCCCGGTCTCCTGGCACAAGGCGCCCGAGGGAAGCCTGCTGCCCACCCCGCCCGACGACGGATTCTGGGCCGTGGTCCGGCACGCCGACATCGTCGCCGTCAGCAGCCAGCCCGACCTGTACATCTCCAGCAAGGGCGTGCAGTTCGAGGAACTTCCCGACGAGATCCTCCAGGCGACCCAGTCGATCGTCGCCCTGGACGCACCGCGCCATCTGAAGCTGCGCAGTCTCGTCTCGTCCGCGTTCAGCCCGGCCCGCATGGAGCAGATGCGCGCGTCGATGGCCGCCGAAGTGGAGCGTATCGTCGAGGACTTCGCGACGGCAGGCGAGTGCGACTTCGTCGCGAAGGTGTCGATGCCCATGGCCCGCTGGACCATGACGTACATGCTGGGTCTGGAGACGGCCGAGATCGACCGCTTCACCGAGGCGATCAGCATCATGCTCTCCAGCCGCGACGAGGCGGAGAAACTCGGCAAGGACCGCGCCGAGTTGGTCAACGAGGTCGTCGGCCTGGTCTCCGGCACCGCCGTAGAGATGGCCAAGGCCCGCCGCGCCGATCCGCAGGACGACGTGATGACCGACCTCGTGCAGGCCAGGGTCGACGGCGAGGGCCTGACCGACGCCGAGATCAGCGCCTTCTTCCTGCTGCTCATCGGCGCGGGCTTCGACACCCCCCGGCAGACCATCAGCCACGCCGGCAAGGCGCTCTCCGACTTTCCCGCGCAACGGGCCCTGCTCGCGGCCGACTTCGAGGCTCGATCCGGCAAGGCCGTGGAGGAACTGCTGCGGTGGGCGACCCCCGTGCTCACCCTGCGCCGCACCGCGAGCCGCGACACCGAGCTGAACGGCCAGAAGATCAGCGCCGGTGACAAGGTCGCCCTGTTCTACCCCTCGGGCAACCGGGACGAGCGCGTCTTCGCCGACCCGAACACCCTGGACCTCGCCCGCACCCCCAACCGGCACATCAGCTTCGGCGGCGGCGGGCCGCACCACTGCCTCGGCAGCGTCCTGGCCCGGATGGAACTGCGCATGCTGCTCGGCGAACTCCTGCGCCGCGTACCGGACTTCGAGATCGGTGAGCCGGTCCGGGTGACGAGCAACTTCGTCAGCGCGATCACCAGCATGCCTGCCGTGGCCGGCCCGCGTCGCTGACCGCAACCCTCCAGGAAGAGACCCGGAAGAGAGAGGCCGCATGCCGGAGCTGGACCGCAGAAGACTGCTCGGATACGCGATCGCGGGGGTGACCGTGACAGGAACGACGGCAGCGGCCGGCGGAAGCGGCACCGCACAGGCCGCGACCGCGGAGGACCCCACAAGCGCCGAGAACAGCAAAGGCGCCGAGGACACCACAAGCACCGAGCACGCCACGGGCGCCCCCATCGTCGTCACCCCGCAGGACGGCCGCTACGACGACATGACCACCGGCTACAACAAACGCTGGGTCGGCCGGCCCGAGCAGATCCGGGTGATCCGCAGCACCGCGGACGCCGTCGCCGCCGTCCAGGACGCGGTCACCGACGGCAAGCGGCTCTCGGTGCGCAGCGGCGGCGGCTGCTTCGAGGACTTCGTCTACAACCCCGAGATCGAGACCGTCCTCGACCTGTCGACCCTGGACAAGGTCTTCTACGACGAGTCGCGCCGCGCCTTCTGCGTGGAGCCGGGCGCCATCCTCCTCAACGTGTACGACACCCTCTACCGCGGCTGGGGTGTCACCCTCCCCGGCGGTCTGTGCTACTCGGTGGGGATGGGCGGCCACGCCTGCGGCGGCGGATACGGGCTGCTGTCACGCCAGTTCGGCCTCGTCGTCGACCACCTGCACGCCGTGGAGGTCGTGGTCGTCGACGCGGCCGGCCGGGCCAAGGCCGTCGTCGCGACCAATGACCCCGACGACCCGCACCACGACCTGTGGTGGGCGCACACCGGAGGGGGCGGCGGCAACTTCGGCGTGGTGACCCGCTATTGGTTCCGCAGCCCCGACGCGACCGGCACCGACCCGGACACCCTGCTGCCCGCCCCGCCTTCCCATGTCCTGCTCAACATCGTCGCCATTCCCTGGAGTTCCGTCGACGAGGCCGACTTCGGGCGGCTGCTGCGCAACTTCTGCGCCTGGCAGCAGGCCCACAGCGCGCCCGGAGCGGCGGAGAACGCGCTGTCCAGCCTGTTCGGCCTGAACCACGTCGCGGCAGGCGTCCTGACCCTGATCACCCAGGTCGACGCCGACGCCCCCGATGCCGAGGCGATCCTGGCCGACCACCTGACCGCGATCGGCTCCGGCACCGCCCAGGCCGTCCGCGACAGCCTGACCGCCGCACCCACCAAGGTCACCTGGGGCCAGGCCACCCGCTTCATCTCCACGTCGAACTACGCGGCTCCCGCCGTCCGGGTCAAAGCCCGGTCCGCCTACCTCAAGGGCAACTTCACCACCGAGCAGGCCTCGGTGATCCACCGCTATCTGACCTCGTCCGACTACAGCAACCCGGGCGCCTCGCTGATCCTGTTCCCCTACGGCGGGGAGATCGGCACGGTCGCCTCCGACGCCACGGCGATCCCGCAGCGCGACTCGTTCGTCAAGATGCAGTACCAGGCCTGGTGGGTCGACCCGGCCACCGACGACCAGCACATCTCCTGGGTACGGGGCATGTACCGCGAGGTCTACGCCGACACCGGGGGAGTGCCCGTGCCCGACGGCACCTGGGACGGCTGCTACATCAACTACGTCGACGCCGACATGGCCGATCCCGCCCAGAACACGTCGGGGGTGCCGTGGTCGACCTTCTACTACAAGGACAACTACCCCCGGCTCCAGCGCGCCAAGGCGACGTACGACCCGCGCAACGTGTTCCGGCACGCGCTGTCCATCGAACCGCCCGAAGGTGAATGAGGTACCCGAGATGTCGCTGTCCGATGCCGTGCTGTCCGGGGCCTCGCCCGAGGAACTCCAACGCGCCCCGCTGCCCCGCCACTTCACCGCCGCACATCTTCGGGTCGAGGACGAGGACGTCTTCCGTGACTGCCCCGAGGACGCCGACAAGGACGTCCGGCGCACCCTGCGCGTGGGCGAGGTCCCGATGCCCGAGCTGGCACCCGACGAGGTGCTCATCGCGGTCATGGCCAGCTCCGTCAACTACAACACCGTCTGGTCCGCCAAGTTCGAGCCCCTGTCCACCTTCCGCTTCCTGCGCCACTACGGCCGTCAGGGCGGCTGGGCGGCCCGGCACGACCAGCCCTTCCACGTCCTCGGCTCGGACGGCTCCGGCGTCATCGTGCGGGTGGGCACCGGAGTGCGCCGCTGGCGCGTCGGCGACCACGTGATCGTCAGCCCGGCCTACGTCGACGACCAGGAACCCGCCACCCAGTCCGACGGGATGCTCAGCGAGCACCAGCTCGCGTGGGGCTTCGAGACCAACTACGGCGGGCTCGCCCAGTACGCCGTCGCCCGGGCGAGCCAACTCGTCCCCAAACCGCCCCACTTGACGTGGGAGGAGGGCGCGAGCATCCCCGTCTGCGGCGGCACCGCCTACCGGATGCTCGTCAGCGACCGGGGCGCCCGTATGAAGCAGGGCGACATCGTGCTGATCTGGGGCGCCTCCGGCGGCCTGGGCGCGTACGCCGCCCAGCTGGTGAAGAACGGCGGCGGGATCGCCGTGGGCGTCGTCGGCTCCGAGTCGAAGGTGGCGATCGCCCGCCGACTCGGCTGCGACGTGGTGATCAACCGCGAGGAGATCGGCATCACGGACGACACCGGCAACGACCCCGAACTCGCCATCAAGGCCGGCAAACGGCTCGGCGCGATCATCCGGAGCGAGCTGGGAGCGGATCCGCACATCGCCTTCGAGCACGTGGGGCGGGCCACCTTCGGCATCTCCGTGTTCGTGGTCCGGCGCGGCGGCGCCGTCGTCACCTGCGGGTCCAGCACCGGCTACCACCACGAGTTCGACAACCGCTACCTGTGGATGAAGCTGAAGCGGATCATCGGCAGCCACATCGCCAACCTCCAGGAAATGGTCGAGTGCGCCCGCCTGTTCGAGCGTGGCCACATCGCCCCGGTCGTCTCCGAGGTGCACCCGCTGGCCGAGGTCGCCGAGGCCACCAGGCGCGTCCAGCTCAACCAGCACATCGGCAAGGTCGGTGTCCTGTGCCTGGCCCCCGAGCCCGGCCTCGGCGTCACCGCACCCGAACTGCGCGCCCGTATCGGCGAGGACACCCTCAACCCGCTGCGCCCGTTCGCTCCGGCAGCTGTCCGATGACGTACAGGGCTGCGAGCGGCGCGACACCCGAAGGGAACCGCACATGAATCCGGACACGGCAGGGGCGAGCACCGGGCCCTGTGGCATAGGCATCCTCGCGACCGGCTCCTACCTGCCCGAACGCGTGGTCACCAACGAGGACATCGCCCGGATCGTCCCCCGCACCGACGCGGAGTGGATCACCCGCAAGACCAAGATCGTCTCCCGTCGCTTCGTCGCCCCCGACGAGGCCGCCTCCGACCTCGCCGTCCACGCCTCGCGCGCCGCACTCGAGGCGGCGGGCCTCGACGCGGGAGAGATCGACTACCTCATCGTCTCCACCACCACCGGCGACGCCCCCATCCCCGCCACCGCCGCCCTGGTGCAGCACGCCCTCGGCGCACACCGGGCCGGCTGCTTCGACGTCAACATCGCCTGCTCCGGCTTCGTCACCGTCCTCGCCCTGGCCCGCGCCCTGATCACCCTGCGCCCCGCCGCCAAGGCCCTGGTGATCGGCACCGACGTGTACTCGCGGTTCGTCGACTTCGAGGACCGCGCCACCAGCGTCCTGTTCGGCGACGGCGCAGGAGCCGCCGTGGTCGCCGCCGTCGACGAGGAGAGCGGGTTCCTCGACCTCGACATGGTGGGCGGCGGCGACGCCCATGAACTGATCTGGCTGCCCGGCGGCGGCAGCCGCCGCCCCGCCTCCGCCGAGACCCTCGCCGACCGCGCGCACCTCCTGCACATGCAGGGCCGCCAGGTCCGCGACTACGTCCTCGACAACGTCCCCGGCATCATCGCCGATCTGCTGGACCGGTGCGACTGCAAGGCCGCGGACGTCGACCACTTCATGCCGCACCAGGCCAACGGCATGATGGTCGCCGAACTCGTCGACGCCTGCGGTCTCACCGCCGCCGCCACCCACCTCCCGCTCGACCACACCGGCAACACCGGCAGCGCCTCCGTGGCCATCGCCCTCGACGAGGCCAACCGCTCCGGCCTGATCGCCGCGGGCGACCTCGTGCTGCTCGCCGGATTCGGTGCGGGCATGGCCGTCGCCGCGGGCCTGCTGCGCTGGTCGGCACCGGTCCCGGCCTCGGCCACCGTGCGAGCGGCCGTATGAGCGCCCACCGTGTCGGCGTCGTCGGGGGCGGCACCATGGGCGCCGGGATCGCCGCCGAGTGTCTGCGCAGCGGACTCGACGTCCACGTCCTGGGCGCCGGGCCCGCCTCCGCCGAGCGCGCCCGCACCCGGGTCCTGCGGCTCCTCGACCGCGCCCTCGCCAAGGGACACCTCGACGAACGGCAACGGGCGGACGCCGAGACCCGCGCCCGATTCGGCCACGACACCGAGGAGTTGATGGATCGTCAGTTCGTCATCGAGGCCATCTCCGAGGACCGTGAGGCGAAGCTGCGTCTGTTCACCACCCTCGCCAAGACCGTCGAGGACCCGCAAGCCGTGCTCGCCTCGACGACCTCCAGCCTGTCCATCACCGACCTCGGCAACGCCACCAGCAGGCCAGGCAACGTGATCGGCCTGCACTTCTTCAACCCGGTGCCCGCCATGCCCCTGGTCGAGGTCATCCGCTCCCTGCACACCAGCGACCGCACCGCCCAGGACGCCGAGACCTTCGTGACCGACGTGCTGGGCAAGCAGACCGTCCGCGCCGAGGACCGCTGCGGCTTCGTCGTCAACGCGCTCCTCATCCCCTATCTGCTCTCCGCCGTGCGCATGTACGAGTCGGGCGTGGCCACCCCCGAGGACATCGACCGCGGCATGGCCCTCGGCTGCGGTCACCCCATGGGCCCGCTCGCCGTGCTCGACCTCATCGGCCTCGACACCATCGCCGATGTGGCGCGCACGATGGAGCGCCGCACCGGCGACCCCCACCACGCCGTCCCGCCCCTGCTGGACCGCCTGATCGAGGAGGGCCGGCTCGGCCGCAAGTCGGGCCGGGGCTTCCACCGCTACGACACCCCGGCCGCCCGATGACCCTCTACGGAGCCCCATGACCGAGCCCCAGAGCACTCTGTGGATACGGCGATTCCAGCCGCGCCCCGCTGCACCGGTCCGGCTGGTCTGCCTGCCCCACGCCGGCGGCTCGGCACCGTTCTTCGCCGGGCTGCCGAGCCTGCTGGGCGCCGGGGTCGAGGTGCTGGCCGTGCAGTACCCCGGGCGCCAGGACCGCCGTAACGAACCGTTCGTGGACAGCCTGGACGAGCTCGCAGCCGCGGTCGTGGACGAACTGCTGCCCTGGACCGACCGGCCGCTCGCCCTGTTCGGCCACAGCCTGGGAGCCGTGCTCGCGTTCGAGGTCGCGCGTGGCCTGACGGCGGCCGGACACCTCCCGGCCGCCCTGTTCGTCTCCGGCAGGAGAGCGCCCTCCCGCCAACGACCCGAGTACGCCCACCAGTTGGACGACGACGGCCTGCTCCGGGAGATCCGCGGGCTCAGCGGCACCGACGACCGGGTCTTCGCCGACGAGGAACTCGTCCGGATGGTGCTGCCCGCCATCCGCGCCGACTACCGGATCATCGAGAACTACCGGTACGAGCCCGGGCCGCCCCTCGACTGCCCGTTGACGGTGTTCACCGGCACCGACGACCCGAAGGTGTCCGCCGCCGAAGCCGCCGCCTGGCGTGAGCACACGTCGGACACCTTCGACCTGCACACCCTGCCCGGTGGCCACTTCTTCCTCACCGCGCACCAGGGGCGACTGGCCGAGGAGATCACGAAGGTGCTGCTCCCACGTGCTGCCCGACAGGCACACCCCGCACGCAAGCCCTGAGGCGGTCGACGAGGCGCGGAGGACTGCCATGTGCTCTACAGGTGCGGCGTGATGGTGGGCAGCAGATCCTGGAAGGTACGGCCGGTCGACGGTTCGCCGATCGCCTGCATCTGCCAGCCACCCGGGCCGCGTCGGACCTTCGCCATGATCTGCGCGGTGTGCCGCCCGCCGCCGGTGAGGGTGTAGCGGGCGAGTTCGGTGCCGGTGGTCTCGTCGACGAGGCGGCAGAAGGCGTTCTGGACCTCGGCGAAGGTCTGGCCGGTGAACGAGTTCACCGTGAAGACGATCTGGTCGACGTGGGCGGGCACCCGGGTCAGGTCGACGAGGATCGACTCGTCGTCCCCGCCGGCGCCCGCGCCGCCCGTGAGGTTGTCCCCGGTGTGCCGGACGGAGCCGTCGTCGCTGGTCAGGTGCTGGAAGAAGACGACGTCCACGGGCTGGCCACCGGCGAACAGGATCGCGGAGGCGTCCAGGTCGATCTCGCCTCCACCGGTGAGCTTGGCAAGGAAGCCCTTGCGGGGCGCGGCCTGCCAGCCCAGGCCCATGCGGACGGTGGTGAGGGAGTTGCCGTCGGCCTTCTGGAGACTGATCTGCTGGCCCTTGTTCAGGTTGATCGACATGCGGGAGCCTCTCGCGTGCGGGGTCATGGGGCGGCGGGATTGCCGGCGGATGTGAGGGAGGACGTCGTCGGTCGGGGGCACGGAGCCGGGTGCTGCCGGGCGGGAAGGGGTCTCACTCAGGTAGAGACGCAGACGCGGCAGCATTCCCTGCTCCGGCAGCGCCCGCTGTCCCTGCTCCAGACGGGCGGGCCGTGCGGAACCACCGTGTCTCCGGACTGCTCGGGTCAGCACGGCTACGAGGGCGATGAGCGCGCTCACGGCCGCGGTCAGCGCCAGGATCCAGCCCGCGGTGACCAGCGAGCCAGCCAAGAGGCTTTGCGCAGCCGCGAGTTGGAGCGCGAAGCCCAGCACGAGCAGCGCGGCGGCGGCCGTCGCCGCCACGGCCGGCGTCAGTACGGCCAGGGCCGACAGCAGACCGCTGCTCGCCGGGCGGCCGTCGCGGCTCTCGTGGGCCGGGGCGTGCAGGACGAGACAGGGCGCGTACTCCTCCTGTGAGGCTGCCCCTGTCTTGTCGGCGTCCGTGAGCGGGCCCGGCCGAGCGGACGTCCGGCCGGTGGTTTCGGCGCCGAGGGCGGAGCGGATGTCAGGGGTGTCGAGCGCCGGGCGCGGGACGGCCTCGATGTCGGGGCGGTCCTGGTGGCGCGGACGGAACGGGGCGGTCACCGGGGCCTCCAGACGGGTGGGACGGCGTGTCGCGTCCGGCGCCGGGTCCGCATCCGCAGGAACGGAGCCGGCGCCGGGACGGACCCGGCTCAGACGTTCACGCCGAAGTCGGCGGCGATACCGGCGAGCCCGGAGGCGTACCCCTGTCCGACGGCCCGGAACTTCCACTCGGTGCCGTTGCGGTACAGCTCGCCGAAAACCATCGCGGTCTCGGTGGAGGCGTCCTCGGACAGGTCGTAGCGGGCGAGTTCGGTGCCGCCGGCCTGGTTGACGACGCGGATGAAGGCGTTGCGGACCTGCCCGAAGCTCTGGCCCCGGGTCTCGGCGTCGTGGATCGACACCGGAAAGACGATCCGCTCGATCTCGGCGGGTACGGCGGACAGGTTCACCTTGATGCTCTCGTCGTCGCCCTCGCCCTCACCCGTGAGGTTGTCACCGGTGTGCTCGATCGAACCGTCCGGGCTGGTCAGGTTGTTGTAGAAGACGAAGTGCTGATCGGAGACGACCTTGCCCGAGGCGTTCAGCAGCAGTGCGGAGGCGTCGAGGTCGAAGTCCGCGCCGGTGGTGCTGCGCACGTCCCAGCCCAGGCCGACCAGAACGGCGCTCAGGCCCGGGGCCTCCTTGCTCAGCGAGACGTTGCCACCCTTGGACAGGGAAACACCCATGGTTCATTCCTCCACGCATGGTCGGTACGAGTCCGCGTCACGGACCCCGAATTAGAATCTACAACACTGTAGAAATATGGGCGGGTGGGGTTCGGACCGGCAACTCCTGTACGCGAGAGGCCCGGTGGGGCGTCGATAGGATGTCTGGTCGGACAGCGAGAGGGACAGCGAGAGGGATGGTGCCAGGCATGCGGAGAGGAGGCAGGGCGTGACGGAACACCGGAGCGGTCCCCGGCGCCGGGGACAGGGGGAGCTGGAGGTGCAGGTCCTGTCGGCCCTGCGGGAGGCGGACGGACCGGCGACCGCCGGCTGGGTGCAGGAGCGCCTCGGAGCCGACCTCGCCTATACGACGGTCATCACGATCCTGACCCGACTGCTGGCCAAGGGCGTGGTGACCCGGGAGCGGGCAGGCCGCTCCTTCGTCTGGACTCCCTCCTCCGACGAGGCCGGCCTCGCCGCGCACCGAATGCGCCGGGTACTGGACGCCGAGAGCGACCGGGAGGCGGTGCTGGCGAGCTTCGTCACCGGCCTCGGCCCGGACGACGAGCGTCTGCTGCGCGGCCTGCTGGGTCATGCGCGGGCCGAAGGGGAAGACTGAAGCCTCATGGGGGTGTTCGTCTTTCTGCCGCTGGTCCTGCCGCTCACCGCGTGGCCGGTGGCGCGCCTGGCCGAACAGCATCTGCATCCACGTACCGCAACCCGGCTGCTGACTGCGCTGGCGGCCGCCATGGCGTTGTGCAGCACGCTGTGTCTCGGGTTGGTGATGGTGGTCGGCACCGCCCAACTGCCCGGCAATCCGCTCCCCGACGGCTGGTCCGACCCCGAGGTCCGCGAGGCCGTGCCGTTCGACGAGGTGGCTGGCAAGGCCGCCATCCCGGCGCTGCTCGCCGTACTGGCGGCCTGCGGGCGGACGCTGTGGCGACACGGGCTGGTACGGCGCAGGGCGCACCGGGCCCTGGCAGGGCTCCCGGGCACCGGAGTGGCCGTCCTGCCCGACAGCGTCCCGTACGCCTACGCGCTGCCCGGTGGCCGCCGGGACCGGGTGGTGGTGACCACCGCCCTGCTGGAGTGCCTGGAGTCGGCCGAGCGCCGTGCCCTGTTCGCGCACGAGCGCGCCCACCTCGCCGCCCGGCATCACCGCTTCCTCCTCGCGGTCCGACTCGCCGCGCTGGCCAACCCGTTGCTGCGACCGCTGCGGACCGCGGTGTCGTACACGGCGGAGCGGTGGGCGGACGAGGAGGCGGCGCAGGCGGTCGGCAGCCGCCGTACGGTGGCGCGTGCGATCGGCAAGGCGGCCCTGGTCTCCCGTGGTGCTCCGTCGCTCACGCTCGCCGGGTTCGCGGCGCCGGGGCCGGTGCCGCGTCGGGTGGCGGCCCTGCTCGGCCCCGCACCCGTCGTGCGGAGCTGGCCGTCGGTGTTCACGGAGATGGGGCCGGCGGCCTGGGGCGCGGCCGCGGGGACGGCTGTCTCCGCGATGTCGTCCGCGAACTCCGCGGTGACCATGCTCTTCATCCTGCACGCCGCGACGCCTCTGTGAACCAGGCGGTCTGCCGATGAGCGCGGGGTGCCGGGTGGCTTCCTGAGCCCCGCCCGGCACCCCGCGCACCATGTGCCGGTCAGAGGTCGAACTCGTGCGGCGGCAGATCGAGAGCGAAGCACGCCTCGCGCACCACGGCCTGCTCGTCCTTGTCGAAGTCCCCGTCGGCGCCGCCGATGACGACGCCGATCTGGATGACCGCCCGTGCCTCGGCGGGCTTCTTCTTCGCCTTGGCGATCTCCTGGAGCACGCTGACCTTGCCGAAGTCGAAGTCGGTCGTCAGCTTCGTCAGATTGTCCTCGAAGCGGCGGCGCAGGTCGTCGGCGGGGAAGTTCTGAAGCACCTCGTTGGTGGAGATCAGCTGGGCCACCCGCTGCCGTTCGGACGGGTCGACGGTGCCGTCGGCCGCGGCGACCAGGGCGCACATGGCCATGCTGGCGTCGCGGAAGGCGCCGCTCTTGAGGTCGTTCTTCTTCGCCGTCAGCTGGGTCTGCATCGTGGCAGCGGATTCCTTGAGGCGGTCCCACAGGGCCATGAGAACTCCATACGTCGATCGGGAGCCGGTCCACCGGTCGGCGAACCGCATGAATATCTACAGCGATGTAGAAACTCGCGGTGGGTCCGACAAGTTCCCGCTGTGCCCGTGGAGTTCAGTCGCGTGCGCAAGACCCTGCGGGACGTGCCGGCTACCGGTCAGTCCTCCTCGTCGCCCTCTTCCTCCTCGTCCTCGAAGAAGTCCCCGATCTCGTCGACCACTTCGGCCGCGACCATCCCGCCGACCACACCCACGGCCAGGCCCGCCGCACCCGCGGCGATCGCGGTGCCCATGCCGGGTCCGGAACGGCGGCCCTCGTCGTGGTGGTGCTCGCCGTCGCCGTAGTGGCCGCCGCGTTCATGGCCGTGGGCGTACGGGTCGTGTCCGTGGGCGGCTTGTGAGCCGTACGCGGCCCGGTGCTCCACCAGTTGCCGGATCCAGCCGTCGACGACCGTGTTCCAGTCCTGGTGGCCGACGCCCTCGTGGGAGACGCTGAACCTGGTCACCGCGTCGTGACCGGAAGAGAACAGGCCGCCGCGCTTGTCCGCCTCCAGGACGACCTCCATCCCGCCCGGACCCGCCAGGAACGTCACCTCGATCTCGTTGACCTGGTGGGCGTACTGCGGTGCCGGAGTGAGCTCGATCTCCTGGTAGAAGGGCAGGCGCTGGCCGGTGCCCCCGATGTGCCCGTACTCGAGGTCGGCCGACTTGAACCCGAAGCCGAGCTGCCCGAGCGCCTCCAGGATCGCCTCATGGACCGGCAGGGGAGCGATGTTCAGCTGGTCGAGGTCACCCTTGTCCTTCGCGCCGGCCACGGCCAGTTCGGTCCGCACGCCCAGGACGATGCCCAGGCCCTGTCCGTGCAGCTCGGTGATCGGCGACTCCCAGGGCAGTGTCACGGCGAACGGAACGCTGTGCGGTTCACCCGCCGCGAGCCGGAAGCCGCCGCCGACGATGAACCGGTCGAAGACGACAACACCCTCGCTCTCGCCGTCCTCGTGCTCCGCCTCGACCCGCGCCACCAGCTCCAGGCCGATGTGCTCGATGTCGAAGTCGACGTCACCGCCCCTGAGATGGACCTGCCCGGTCAGCGTCGAGCCGGGTCGGCCGGCACGCGGATCGAGAACCGTGTCCACCGTGGGCCCGCCCACTCCGAGCGATCCGAGCAGTCTTTTGAACACCATCGTGGCGTCCACTCCTTATGCGTCTGCTCCCGTGAGGCCCTCCTTGTGCGGACCTTCTACAGGTGCGTAGAAGCCTAGGCGTCCCGGAAGTGCGGACGGGTGAGGTCCGCGGGAGTGTGGCGGAAACGTCCGAAAATGGCTTCTGCCCCTGGCTGGAGGGTCGCCGGCCGCCCGCATGCCAGGCAGCTGAGCGGCGCCGAACTCGCAACGCTCGCGGCCCTTATGGCACGGTTGGAGTGATCGCCGACCAGGTGGTCCAGCAGCAACAGTGCGTGGATGAGCAGTTGGACGGTCACAGGGCGTAGTCATAGGTGTCGAGCCCACCCGCCGCCAGGAAGTACCCGTGCGCCGCGCCGCCTTCGATGAATCCGAGCGTGATCATCCGAGGTCGCCCCACTGGGCCTTTGCTCGCCGCCGCGGTCATGCTCGCGGATCGGCCGGCCACTGGAGCGTCACGTGGAGTGCGGTGATGTCGCACCCCACCGCCTTTCTCCGCCCGGTCGGGCTTCTCCCGATCACGCTCTTCGGGGCCTTCGTCCTGCTCGCAGCGCTACCGTTCCACCAGGGGCCGGCCTCCGGGATGTGCGCGTCCTCTCCGGCCGGAGCAAGCTGACGCGCGGGCGAACGTCCCGCGGAGATCTCAGGTGCGGTCCTGCTCCTTGAGTGCTTTCGCCTCGCTCTTGAAGATCCGTGCGGCCTTGCCCGCCGACCGTGTCAGCTCGGGCAGTTTCTTGATGCCTACGACCACAGCGACGACGAGCAGGATCAAGGCCAGTTCACTCAAGCCGAACATCAGGTCCGCCCTTCCCGGTGGAGCCATCGGCCGATACGGCGAACCGGCGGCACACGGCAACTACAGTGCTGTAGAAGCATCCCCCCGGGGGACGATCACCCAACAAGCCCGTCTTCGAGCCGAGTTGGCCGGAAGTCGTCCATGCTGTCGCCGAGCGCCGGGCAGCCTTCGGCGGGGGCCCGGCACTCTCCACGGCCGGAGCTGCCGGCGGCCTGTCGCGAGCCAGGGTCAGCGCGGAGGCGAGACCTCGATGATCTTGCCCTTCTCGTCGAGCGTGTGGGTCTCCCAGTACACGTCCCACTTGTCGCCCACCTCCTGCGGCACCTTGCCTTCGGGGTATCTCGCGTACCCGGCGCCGGGCTTCTCCCCGTCCGGCACGCACGCGGAGCCGGTCCCGCCCACGGAGAGCACGGGGTACTCACCACCGCCGCAGATGTTCTCCTTGTACTCCCAGCCCGCGCACCCCGTGAGCGAGAGCAATACTGCTGCGCCTGCCAACGCGGCGCCGATACGTGCCATTCGAGGCCGCAGGGCGGAGTTGGTCAGGCTTTCGCTGCGAGGCGTGGTCACGGTGTTCTCCCTCTCGTTCTTCGGTGTGCCTCCACTCTCGTCGCCGGACCGCCGCCGCCTCCTGAGTACCCGTACTCAAAGCCAACCGCGCGGATGCTCAACGTTCCTGGGTGCCGGGTCAAAGTCGGTTCGGACGCGGTTCGTTACCATCTGCAGCCATGTCCGAGTCCGAGCATGTCCTTGACTGGTTGCAGAGCTGGTACGCCGCACAGTGCGACGGCGACTGGGAACACGAGTGGGGCGTCTCGATCGGGACTCTGGACAACCCCGGGTGGATCGTGAGGATCGATCTCGAGGAGACGGCCCTGACGGACCGGGAGTATCCCCGGCAGCGAGTCACTCGGGGTGAGCACGACTGGGTGACGGCCTGGACGTCCGAGAGGACGTTTCACCTGGCGTGTGGCCCAGGCAACCTGACCGAGGGGCTCTCGATATTCCGTACCTGGGCGTCCGAAGACGTCGAGGGAGCGCCCTGAACGGAGCTCGCGCCGCGAGCCCGGGTCTGCCGCGTCGGCGCAGGCAGGCGCGGTCGGCTGACCGTCTCAATGGTTCAGACGTCCGGCCGCACCCCGCTCAGCTCACCCCGTGCACACCCCCCCGCCGCGCTCACCGCCACCCCAGAGCCGGAGCCACATGCGTCAGGATGCTCTCGATCACATGGGCGTTGTAGGCGACCCCGAGCTGGTTCGGCACCGTCAGCAGGAGCGTGTCGGCCGCGGCGACCGCTTCGTCCCGGGCGAGCTGTTTGACCAGGACGTCCGGTTCCGCGGCGTAGGAACGGCCGAAGATCGCGCGGGTGTTGGCGTCGATGTAGCCGATCTGGTCCTTGGAGTCGGCCTCGCGGCCGAAGTAGGCGCGGTCACGGTCGTCGACCAGTGCGAAGATGCTGCGGCTCACCGACACCCGCGGCTCACGGGTGTGCCCCGCCTTGCGCCAGGCCTCACGGTAGGCCTCGATCTGCTTGCGCTGCTGGACGTGCAGCGGTTCGCCGCTCTCGTCGTCCTTGAGGGTCGAGCTCTGCAGGTTCATCCCGAGGGTGGCCGCCCACACCGCGGTGGCGTTCGAGCTGGATCCCCACCAGATACGGTCCCGGAGGCCTTCGGAGTGCGGCTCGACGCGCAGCAGCCCCGGAGGGTTGGAGAACATCGGGTTGGGGTTGGGCTCCGCGAATCCCTCGCCCGTGAGCACCTCGAGCAGCCGTTCGGTGTGGGCCCGTGCCATGTCGGCGTCGGTGGCCCCGTCGGCCGGCAGGTGCCCGAAGTGGCGCCAGCCGTCGATGACCTGCTCCGGGGACCCCCTGCTGATGCCGAGCTGGAGTCGCCCACCGGAGATCAGGTCCGCCGCCCCGGCATCTTCGGCCATGTACAGCGGGTTCTCGTAGCGCATGTCGATCACGCCGGTGCCGATCTCGATCCGGCTGGTCCGAGCGCCGATCGTGGCCAGTAGCGGGAACGGCGAGGCGTGCTGCCGCGCGAAGTGATGCACGCGGAAGTACGCGCCGTCGGCGCCCAGCTCCTCCGCCGCGACCGCGAGGTCGATCGCCTGGAGCAGGGAGTCCGCTGCCGAGCGCGTCTGTGAGTGCGGCGACGGCGTCCAGTGTCCGAAAGACAGGAACCCGATCTTTTTCATATCGCTTTCAACAATCAAGGTCGGGGTTCATTCCCCGCCGGTGCGGGGGAGCGGAGTCGTGAGCGGCGGGCCAGTAGTTTGCCGGCTTCCCACGCCAGGAGCAGGGCGAGAGCCGCAAGGAGGGCCCAGCCGAACTGCCGTGCGTCGAGCTCGGTCGTACCCAGCAGGCGCCGGAAGCCGTCCATCTGCGTGACCAGCACCGACAGCACCAGCTGGGTCAGGGCCACCCAGTTCATCTGCTTGCTGTCGAAGGTGGCGGCAGTCAGCACGGACTCCGTCTCGCTGCGGCACTCGAAGGCCGCCACGACCAGACAGAGGGAGAACGCGGTGAAGGCGATCGACTGGCCGGTCGCGACGCTGTCGTAATGTGCCTGACCGAGCTTGATCAGCCCCAGCAGGGCGAGGGTGATCGCCAGTCCGGCGAGCCCGACCGTGACCAGGACGGGACGGGTGAGCACCGACTCCCCGCGCGGCCGCGGCCTGCGGCTCATGAGCCCGGGACCCTCCTGGTCGAAGCCGAGCGCGAAGCCGAAGGAGGCGTTCACCACGAAGTGGATCCACAGCACCTGCGGCGGTGTGAAGGGTTCCCCGGCCGCGATGTTGAGGACGGTCGCTCCGAGGAACGTCAGCACGAAGGTGACCAGCAGGAGCAGGACGAAGCGGATGTACTTGGTGAGGTTGTCGTAGATCGCCCGGCCCTGTTCGACGGCGTAGACGAGGGTGGAGAAGTTGTCGTCGGAGAGGATCATGCGTCCGGCGTTCTTCGCCACGTCGGTGCCACTGCCCATCGCGATGCCGATGTCGGCCGCCTTGATGGCGGGCGCGTCGTTGACGCCGTCCCCGGTCATCGCCACGACCTCGCCCTTCTTCTTGAGCGTGTTGGCGAGCAGCACCTTGTGTTCCGGAGCGACCCGTCCCACCACACCGATGCCGTCGATACGGGCCAGCTGCTCCTCCTCGGTGAACGCGGCGAAGTCGGCGCCCAGGACGGCCTCGCCGGGGATGCCGATATGGCGGGCGATCGCCGCGCCGGTGGTGACGTCGTCGCCGGTGACCAGGCGCACCCGGATGTGCGCCGCCTGCGCGTCGGCCACGGCGGCCGTGGACTCCGCGCGGGGCGGGTCGACCATCGCGACCAGACTGGTCAGCTGCAGCCCGGTGACGTACGCCAGCAGGTCGCCTTCGGGGTCGAAGTCGGCCGGGACCAGATCGCGGGTGGCCGCGGCCATCACCCGGTTGCCCTCGCCGCCCATCCGCTCCGTCGCCGCCCAGGCGCGATCCTGCAGCCCGGCGTCCCACGGCACGGCCCGGCCGGCCGCGAGCGCGCAGGCGGTCCGTGCCAGCACCGCGGGTGCCGCGCCTTTGACGAAACACCGGACGACCGGACGGCCCGCGGTGTCCACGGCCGAGTTGAAGGTCGCCATCAGCTTGTAGTCAGGGTCGAACGGCAGGACCGCCAGACGCGGGAACTCCTGCGCGGTGGCGTCGGTGTCCAGCCCCGCCTTGTGGGCCAGCACCAGCAACGCGCCCTCGGTGGGGTCGCCGACCACCTCGCCGCCGACCAGCCGGGCGTCGCTCGCCACGACGTACGGCAGGATCGCGTCCTCCATGTCCGTGGCGGCCCCCGCCGCGTGATGGATACGGCCCTCCAGCGCGTAGCCGGTGCCGGAGACCGTGTACCGGTCGGTGGGGGTGAGCACTTCGACGGCCGTCATCTGGTTCATCGTCAGGGTGCCGGTCTTGTCCGAGTTGATGGCCGAGGTGAACGCGAGGGTCTCGACCGACGGCAGCTCCTTCACGATGGCGTTCCGCCGCGCCAGGTTGAGGCTCCCGACGGAGAGGATCGCCTGGGTGACGGTCGGCAGGGCCTCCGGGATGGCGGCGATGGCCAGGGATACGGCGCTGACGAAGAGGACGTCCCAGGCCTGGTCCCGGCTGCGCCCCAGGGCGAACATCACGATCATGGTGAGCCCTGCCGCCCCCGTGATCCACAGGGTGAGCCGGTCCAGCTCCCGGGTCAGCGGCGGTACCTCCTTCTCGGTCACCGAGAGCATGCCGGAGATCCTGCCCAGCTCGGTCTCCGCGCCGGTGCCGGTCACCACGACTAGGCCGCTGCCGTGGGTGACCGGAGTGTTCATGAACGCCATGTTGGTGCGGTCACCGGGCGGCGGCCGTCGCCCACCCGTCAGGGTGCCGGAGTCCTTCGCCGCCGGGACACTCTCCCCGGTGAGCGCCGACTCGTCGATCTGGAGCGCGCCGGCCTCGATGATGCGCCCGTCGGCCGGCACCTGGTCCCCGGCCGCGATCAGTACGACATCGCCGACGACGAGTTCTTCCGCGGGGACCACGGCCTCCGTGCCGTCCCTGCGCACCCGTGCCGTGGTCTTCATCATCGACTTCAGCGCGTTCATCGCGCTCTCCGCCTTGCCCTCCTGCCGTAGTCCCACGACCGCGTTCAACAAGGTCAGGACGATGAGGAGAATCCCGGTCGTCCATTCCTGAATGATCAGGGAGACGGCCGCCGCGGCCACCAGGACGATCTGCATATAGCTGCGGTACTGGCCGAGGAAGCGGATCCAGGCCGGCGCAGGGCTCTCCTCGGGCAAGGCGTTGGGGCCGTACTTCGCCCGCAGGTCGGCGGCCCGTGCCGCACTGAGCCCGACCTTCGGATCGACGTCGAAGGCCGCCAGGAGCTCCGCCGGGGAGCGTGCGTACCAATCGTCCTGTGCGGGCCGCGGCGGTGCGGTTCCGGACTGCGGCTGTACCGTCATCGACTGCCTCCGATCCTGGCCGGCCGTGCCTGTACTCGTCCCTGCCCGCACTCGTATGTGCCTGTACTGGTGAGTGCGGGCGCCGACCTCATCCCCGGCGGCGGCTCTTCGCCCGACGCGCCTCCGGGTGCCGGGCCGCGTACGGGTCCGCCGGCAGACCCTCCGGCGCCTCACGCTCCAAGTCCCTTTTGACGACGAGCAGTTCCTTACGGTCCGCCTCCGGCAACTGCGGGTACTGGGGGTCGATCTCCATCAGGGTGTGCGCGAGGATCGCCGCCGTGCTCAGACGCCCGAACCACTTCCGGTCCGCGGGGACCACGTACCACGGCGCCCACGGCGTGCTCGTGGCCGACAGCATCCTGGAGAACGCCTTCTGGTAGTCGTCCCAGTACCCGCGCTCCCGTACGTCCGCCGCGGAGAACTTCCAGTTCTTCTCCGGCAGATCGATCCGCTTCAGGAAACGGACGCGCTGCTCCTCCTTCGACAGGTTCAGGAAGATCTTCACCACCTTGAACCCGCTGTCCGTGAGATGGCGTTCCCAGTCGTTGATCTCCTGGTACCGCCGCCTCCATTTGCCCGGTCCGCGCGCGGCATCGGGCAGTCTCTGCCTGACGAGGAGCTCGGGATGCACCCGTACGACGAGCACCTCCTCGTAGTGGGAGCGGTTGAAGATGGCGATCTCCCCGCGCGCGGGCAGCCGCTGGGCGTAACGCCACAGGTAGTCGTGGTCCAGCTCCTCGCTGGAGGGCACCTTGAAGCTGCTGACGCGCACGCCCTGCGGATTGACGCCGCTCATCACATGACGGATCGTGCCGTCCTTGCCGCCGGCGTCGAGCGCCTGGAGACACAGCAGCACCCCGTAGGTGTTCTGGGCGGCCAGCCGCTGCTGGTACTCGGCCAGCAGCTCCACCCCGGACCGCAGCAGCCCGGCGGCGTCCCCCTTCTTCAGACCGGCCTTGTAGCCGGGATCGAAGTCACGGGGCAGCCGGACCTTCGACCCCGGTTCCACCCGCAGCGGCTCGATGAAGTCCGCGATCCGTGCGGCCCTCCTGTCCGGCATGTCCCGTCACTTCCTCTCCTCGCCCTCGTACCGGCCGTCCCCGGGGCCGGACGGCGTGTCGCGGCAGAGCGCGCCGAGCACCCCGCGCACCCGGCGCTCGACCAGGATGGGTACGTAGGCCCGGACCTTTGCCTCACGGAACGACTCGAAAGCGGACGCCACCAGTGCCTCCACGGTGGTCTCGGCCACGGCGGGCCAGGCGGCCGCGAGCCGGGCCACCAGGTCGCGGACGGCCGGGTCGTCGTCCTGAGGTGAGCCGGGCCGGGACGGTCGTAGCGGCACCTCCCGTTCCGGCAGGCCCTTCGGAGCGCGGTCCCGGGTCTCGGGGGAGGCCGCCACGACGCTGGAGATGCCTTCGTCGACCGTCATGGCCGTTGTGAAACGTCGCGCGATGCGTGCACCACGACCTCCACACCGCGCCCCTCGATGGCGGACGCTGTCGTCGGCGAGCGGTTACCGTCCGCCATTCTCGGATCCGCGAGGTGAGCCCCGCCTCCCCTGAAACGGGTGAAGTGCGAGCTGTTCTCGGAGAGCTCCAGCGCCTGGGCGCCCAGGTGGGTGAAGCGGTTGCCCGCGAAGGTGATCCGCTCGGCGGTACGGAACGCGACCGCGCCGGGCACCGTGAGCGTCCTCGCGTCCCCGCCCTGTCCGGGCCGCAGGTACATGCTCCACGCCGAGGGGAATCCGGCGGGTTCGCTGGGCGCCCGCCAGGTGGCGTACGACGAGCGGTTGAACGAGCAACTCGCCTCGCTGCTGTACTCCGTGGGGTCCTCGCAGATCGGTGTGGAGCTGATCGAGGAGGCATTGGCCTCGCTGGAGGAGAGCGAACTCTGCTGCAGGCGATCCGGCCCCACGTCACCTCAGTCGGCGGCAGGGATCGGCGATGTGCGCGCACACCGGGCCACGGTGCACTCCCTGTCCGGGCACCCGGCTGGCGCGCTCACCGACGCCGACCTGGCCGTGGAGGCTTACGTGGGAGCCGGGTTGCAGGCCGCGGAGCCACCCCTCTCGCTGGATTTCGCGCGCGTGCTGAGCATGGTCGCGGTGGTTCAGGCACAGCACGGTGACCCGGACCAGGCCCTCTCCTGTGCCGAACAGGCCCTGAGCCGCTACCAGGACGCGATCGACACCGTGGGCAGCGATCCCGGTGCGCACCTCGGCTACGCCACCGGCATGGCCGCCGAGGTCGCCTCCCGCATCGAAGCCGCACAGGGCAACTGGGACCACGCCCTGGCCGTGGACGGCTTCGCGCTGAGCGCCGCCGAGCAGGGCTGGGGCGACCTCGCGGGTGCGCTGGCCCGCACAGGCGTGCACCTGCGTGCCGCGGGGCGTCCGGACGAGGCGGCACCGTTGCTCGCCCGGGCCGCCCAGCTCGCCCCGGACGCCGTACCGGCCCAGGGGTGCATCCTGGCCGACGGTGTGCCGGTCATCCTCGGCGAGGCGATTCTGCAAGCGGGAGCGGCCCTGGGCGAGCCCGTCGAGGTCCTCCACCGAGCTGTCACCGCCGACGAGTCCGCTTCGGTGACGGGCCGGCTGCCGCACCTGGCCGCGGCCGCGCCGTACGCCCGGCGCCTGGACCACCTGGCAACGGGGCTGTGGCACGCGGAGGGCGCCCAGGACGTGGCCTGGCGCCTCGCACTGGAAAGCCGCCCGCTGGCAGCGCTGGCCGGGCACTTGGAGGAACTGGCGAGGGAAGGTCACCCTGTTGCCGCGGCTGCGGAGCTGAGGCGCTTGACGGCGGGATGAACTTTGATCGGATCGACCTGGGCAGCTGGGCGGCTGGGAGGTTGGGTGGGCGGCTGGGAGGTTGGGTGGCGCGACGGGGTGTTCGAAGCGCTCACCACAGGCGGGTGCCGGGCGGGCCTTTGAAGGGTCCTTGGATCTCGGAGGTGATCCAGCCACCGTAGAAGTCGCCTTCTTGTGGGGTGACGTCCTCTCCGCCGACGGTGCAGCGGTCCATGCGGCTGGGGTAGAAGGCGAGGAATCCGGTGAGGGCCCTGTAGTCGGGTTCGGGGTGGGGATAGCTCCAGGCGGCACCAGCGCGCAGGTCGTCTCCGACGATGACATCCCAGTAGCGGGCGGCACCCTTCCATTCGCACCAGGTCCGGCCCGCATCGGCGGGGAAGACGAACTCGCTGCGGACGTCCTGGGCGGGGATGTAGAAGACAGGGGGATGGCTGGTCTCCAGCACGCGGATCGCCCTACGGGTCTCCGCCACGACCTGCCCGGCGCACTCGACACGTACGAGGCGGTCGTCGTGGTGCAGGGCCGGTGGCCGCGGGTAGTCCCAGACGGACTCGACGGGACGTGGAGCGGACGGCGGCCGGTCGTCGTCCAGCACATCCAGGTACACCTCGTCCGCATAGCACCAGGCCCATGGTCGGCCTGCCGCCAGACTTCTGGCCACGGGATGCGTGGTGGTGTCGAAGTGCGCTGTGGCGTGAGTGCCGGGGGAGCTGTCACTGCATCCCACGTGCCCGCAGGTCAGGCACAGCAGCAGATCACCCGCCTCGCGCCCGCGCGCCGCACAGGGCAGGCACGTCTCGCTCAGCGGGGTGGGGTCGGCCGTCCAGGTGTGGGAGCAGTGCCGGCCGGACGGCCGTCCGCCGTCGTGCCGGGGCATCCATCGCGTCATCGCCGAGCCCCGGCCTGGCGGCCAGACGTCCGGCGCCTCTTCGGCCCACCTGCCCGCAGGGGGATGTCCGTGCGCGTCATGGGTGCTCCTCCGGCTCTGCGGCTTCGTGTGTCTTTGCAGGTGCTTCGGCGCTGGGGTGTGCGGGGGATGCAGACTGGGGGGTCTTGGTGGTGGATGCCTGCTGTGGTGCGAGAGAAACGGGCGACGGACTCATAATCCGTTGGCCGTGGGTTCGGGTTCCATCCGTCCCACTTGCGCAGGCTTCTGGCCTGCGGAAACGTTCAATTTGTCCTGGCGGATCGTCAACTTTGCCTGAACGGACTGAGTCCGCTGCGCGTGGGTTCGGCCTCGGTGCTGGCCCTGGCGGCTCGAAAGCCCTCTGGCCTGCACGAATGTGCCGGTTCGGCGCGGTTGAACCTTTCGTTGTGTGGCTCCTGCGGCTGGTTGGGCACTGGATTCTGGACGCTGGCTGGACGCGAGGAAAGCGGAAGGGGCTGCTCCGGTGACGCTCAATGGGTCGCCGTTGCACTACGGAGTCGCCCTCTGCACGGTTTCGGCGGGGGTGCCAAGGTTCCGGACGTCCCCCTCGGGGCTCGGGCCACGGCCAGCCGGGGGAGCTGCTCTTGTTTCGACGCCCGCTCCCTCCCCGCGGGAGGTGTGTCCGGGTGGATCATGACGGTCTGAGGTCCGTTTTGATCCGGATCACAAGCGCGATCCAGAGTTCCTCGCGAGTGGTCCGGCTCCGGGGCGAGGACGTTGTTCTGCAATAGGTTGAGAAGGGAACCCGCGGTCGCGTTGCCCTGGAGGCTCGGCATCAAAATCCATGGGCCGTACAGGCCAGGGACAACTCGACCGTTCCTGAGGAGGGTGTCCGGTGGTGAACCTGGTGTCAGCGGCAGCGGGTGGCTGGTGAGCGAGTGTCTGGCGACGGCCTGAGAAACGGACCGAAGAGGAAACGGCACGCGACGGCAACACCACCACCCGTCGCACCGGCACCGCCGACCAGACCCTCACCTGGAACAGCGACGACCAGCTGACCAAGATCACCGACGCCACCGCCGGCACCTCCACCAGCTACATCTACGACGCCGACGGCAACCTGCTCCTCCAGACCGACCCGACCACCACCACCCTCTACCTCGGCAGCGAACAGATCACCCTCGACAACTCCGCCGGCACCGCCACCGGAGTCCGCTACTACACCGCCCCCGGCGGCGCCACCATCGTCCGCACCGGAACCGGCACCGCCTACGGCTTCGAGCTCGCCGCCGACCAGCACGGCACCAACAGCCTCTACCTCGACAACACCGCCCAGACCCCCACCTGGCGCCAGTTCGACCCCTACGGCAACCCCCGCGGCACTACCGCGAGCTGGCCCGACAACCGCACCTTCCTCGACAAGACCACCGACGCCACCACCGGTCTCACGGATGTAGGAGCCCGCGAATACGACCCCATCCTGGGCCGTTTCACGAGCCTCGATCCCGTCTTCGAGGACGACAGTCCACAGGAACTCGGAGGCTACGCCTACGCCTCGGACAACCCCGTCACCTTCTCCGACCCAACCGGCCAGGAGATCGGCTCGCGTCCCAACTCCTGCCAGTACGACCTGGCGAACTGCTCGAAGAAGGTCCAGAAGGAAGTCGGCTACGACCCGAAGACCGGCCTCGCCGACTACCGCCGGGGCACGGTGGTTTCCAGGGGCACGGCGGCCTCCATCAGCAACCACTACAGCAACCCCGTTACAGACAGCGGCTACACCCCGCCCGCGCCCAAGCCCCAGCCGCACCGGTCCTGGTGGTCGAAGTCCTGGAGCTGGACCAAGCAGACCTTCGGCACGTGGGACGGGTGGAAGAACAGAGTGCTGCCTGCCGTGGGCTTCGGCGCCTGCCTGGTGGTCTCGGCAGGTCTGTGTGTCGGAGCCGGCGTTGCCATCGCGACGGTCGACTTGGTGGGGGACCGCGCGGAGACGGGCAAATGGGCCATGAAGTCCTATGGAAAGTCACTCGCCTGGACGGCGGCGGGTGGTCTGGTGGGGGGCAGTATCGCGAGACTGGGTGCCAAGTCGTGGGGAGAGGCGTTCACCGGTGACGTGTTCGGCACCGCAGAGGTGGAGGTTCCCCTGTACAGGACCAAGATGGGGCTCGGCACCGGGGTGGGCGGAGGACGGAAGGGCTGGGTGACCGCGCCCGGAGAAGTACCGCACAGAGGCAGCACGCTTTTGAACCTGGCTGTGAACGCACAGGTGGGCTGGGGAATCTGCGGAGAGGGCGCGGACAGCGCTCTCCACGGACACTTGGGCTGTTAGGACGAGTCGATGGAAGAACGAGCCCTGCGGCGGCGATCATGGCCGGTCTTTGCCGGGATCGCAATCGCCGCGCTCTGGGGTGTGTATCCCTGGACCGTCGACATGAACCTGGGGCAGGGAGACTACGCCGACCTGTGGCGTATCACCGCACTCTGGTGCGCTACGAGCGCCTTCTTTCTGCGGTTGGGAACCTGTGTCGTCGTACTGCGTGCGGAATCGCTCGTCGTCATCAACCCGATCGGATCCAAAGAAGTCAGGTACGACGCGATCCGTAAAGTGGTGGCGGGGCCGGCCTCCGGTCTCAAGATGGCGACCGCTCACGATGAGCGGCTTGCCCCCGTGGTGTTTGCAGGATCTCTTCTGGACTACCGATTCGCCACGTCGGAGTCGGCCGCGGACGAGATCAGGCGGCGGATGCCGCGCAAGCCGAGGCCCGCCGCGCAGGCGGAGCCAGTCAGGAGACAGCTCGTGCGGCCCTGCCGGTCGGCGGACCTGCTTCTGGCCGCCGCCGTCGTGAGCGGAATCGTCGGGGAAGTGCTCGGACTGGCCAAGTAGCCCGGCGAGGACCTGGCCTGGTGGGCACCCCTGTACCACCTCTCAGCATCTTCGCCGGCTATTGCCGGGCGCGGGTGTTAGGGCGAGTTGATGAAAGACAGGATTCTGCGACGGCGATCATGGCCGATCTTGAACGGGATTTTCGTCGCAGGGATCTGGGGAATCTATCCCTGGGGCGCGCGAATGAACGTGGACCAAGGGGATTATCGTGACCTGTGGCTTGTTACGGCGGTCTTCTGTGCGGTGACCGTCCTGTTTCTCCGGATGGCAACCTGCGCGGTCGTCCTGCGCTCTGAATCTCTCCTCGTGATCAATCCCATCGGATCCAAAGAAGTCAGATACGACGGAATTCGCAAAGTGGTGGCGGGGCCGGGGGCCGCTCTGAAGATCGTGACGGTCCGTGGCGAGTCCCTCGTTCCCGTGGTGTTTGGCGGGTCCTTGCTGGATTACGAAGAAGCACGGCCGGGGAGAATCCGCTTGCTCTGGGCGTGGCCGCGCTGGGACTGGCCGCTTTCTGCGCCGGGTTTCTGGCGTAATTGTCGATAGGATTCTTCGGCCGACCTCGGTTCTTCCTGACCAGGCCTTTCAGGGACGCGAAGCCCTATGTCCCTCCGGCCCATATGTCCGTTCTCCTCGTAAAAGGCGACATGACTGGGATTTCCGTACGCCGTGACGAGGTTGACCGCCTTGCGCAATTGCGCCGTTACAAGGTGTATGTGGACGGCGAACGCGTGGGGGACCTGCGGCCGGGCGAAACCTGTCAGAGGGATCGCTTCCAGGGCAGGTGCAGGCCCCCCGAGAACGAACCTCAGAAGATCAACGAAGCCTTCCCCCGTCATGTCACACCCCACCCATCGCCTTCTGGAGTCGGCTCGCGTTCCTGGGCGAGGCAAGGAAGATCACCGTCCAACGCAGCAGCAGGATCAGCGGGCTGCTCGGGCCCGCGATCTGCACCGGCTTACCGGGGCAAGTCGGCGTGTCGAGTCAGGGGACCCGCTGACGGCAGGGTCCCAGGTCGCCCTCGTCTGCTTGGCGACGGGCCAGGAGAAGAGGACGAGCAGACAGGTGTCGCCTGATGACCATCAGGTGACCGCTGCTCGCCCGACGATTTACCGGAGTCCAGGGAATGCTTGGGGAGCGCCACCGCGAGCGATCAGCCGCCGACACGCCGCGCGAAACACCCGAAACGCTCCGGAAGGAATCTCACGCCATGACTACGACCGCGCCCAAGGCTCCGACTGCACCAGGGGTGCGGTCCTGGTGGGGAATCCCGTACGCCACCGCCGAGCGGTATCGCCGCCCCGTGGTCGCGGACTTCGCTCCGGACCGACCCTATGACCGCAAGGGCGTCGTCTCTGTCCAGCCCGATAGCGGTGACTGGCTCGAAGCGGATAGCGGGATGGGCGAGGACTGCCTGAACCTGAACGTGTGGGCCCCCGAGCAGCCGGCCGACAAGGCGCTCCCGGTGACCGTGTACGTCCACGGCGGCGGATTCGAGTACGGCGCGAACACCCAGATCACCTCCAATGCCGCCGGTCTCGCCGCGTCGGGACGCGTGGTGAGCGTGTCGGTCAACTACCGGCTCGGCGCCCTGGGTGCGCTCTCGCTCTCGCAGTACGGTGGGCGGCTCGCCGAGGCCAGCAACCTCTTCCTCCAGGACATCATCGCCGCGCTCACCTGGATCCAGCGGAACATCGCCCACTTCGGCGGCGACCCCGACCAGGTCACGGTCTACGGCCACAGCGCCGGCGCCTACTCCACCTTCGGTCTGCTCGGCGCCCCCTCCGCCGACGGCCTGTACCGGCGACTGGCCGGGTTCTCCGGTGGGCCCGCTCGTAGCGTCCCGGCCTGGTGGGCCGAAGAGCTCGCGCACCTGTTCGTCACCGAACTCGGCGTGGCGGACGACCCGGAGAAGCTGCTCGACCTCGACCCGCTCTCCCTGCGGGACGCCCTGCGCCAGGTCCTCCCGACGGACCTCGGAGTCCGCGGCGGGGTGGACAACAAGGCCACCGGCGTCGTCCTGGATATCGGGCAGCCCGGCGCGGTGGTGCACGCCCATCCCATGAACGTCCTGGCCTCGGGCGTGCACCGCGATGTCGACGTGCTGCTGAGCATGGCGAGCGACGACATGGGGTGGTGGGTGGCGAACGACCTCGACCGGTTCGACCCGCACACCATCGACCGCATTGTCGACGAGGTCGCGGGGTGGCGTATTTCCCGCTCCCGCGCGCAGAAGATCGTCAACTCCTACGACCAGGGCGGCCGTACCCCGGCCGAGGTTCGCGCCGCGGTCATGGCGGACTACCTCTTCGCGCTCCCGGCCGCCCGCGGCGCCCTGGCGCACGCCGCCGCGGGCGGCAACGCCCATCTTCTGATGATCGGGCCCGCCGAGGGCGCACCCGCCGTGCACGGCACCGAGATGTACGCCCTGGTCGGCCAGGAACAGCCGGGTCGCAGCGCCGAACAGGCCGAGCGTGACACGCGGATCCGCGACATCGTGCTCGACTTCGCCACCGGCGAGCACTCCCGTCTGTGGCCCGCGGTCACGGACAAGCCCACCGCGGAAACCGTCGGCAACTCTCCTTTCGAGGGCACCGCCCACTACCAGCAGGTCCTCGACCTGTGGGAAGGCATCGACCGCCCCTGACGGCCGGAGGGCGATACGGACGACGCAGGGGACAACAGGGAGCGAGGTACTCGACATGAGTCAACCGACAGCAGCCGGCGACGCCGTACCGCCGACGATGAGGGCCGTCGTCGTCACCCGGCCCGGCGGCCTCGACGCCCTGGAGATCCAGGATGTGCCGGTGCCCGTCCGCAAGCCCGGCTGGGTGCGGATCAAGGTCAAGGCGTTCGGCGTCAACGAATCCGAGGTCTCCACCCGCAAGGGCGAGTCCGATGCGGAGGTCACCTACCCGCGTGTGCCCGGCATCGAGGGCGTCGGCGTGGTCGATGACGCTGACGAGGACAGCGAGCTGCGGCCGGGGCAGCAGGTGGCGACGATGATGGGCGGCATGGGCCGCGCCTACGACGGTGCCTACGCCCAGTACGTGACCGTCCCCGTGGCACAGGTCATCCCGTTCGAGACCAGCCTGCCGTGGGAGGTCGTCGGCGCGCTGCCGGAGATGTTCCAGACCGCCTACGGGTCCCTGACCCGCGGCCTGGACCTCAGGGCCGGCCAGACACTGCTGATCCGCGGCGGCACGTCCACGGTCGGGCTGAGCGCGGCCACGATCGCGAAGGACCTGGGAGCGACCGTGGTGTCCACCACCCGCAGCGAGTCGCGGTCGGGGGAACTGCGGGCCGCGGGCGTCGACCACCCCCTCGTCGACAACGGCACCCTCGCCGACCAGGTGCGCGCGCTGATCCCGGACGGCGTCGACGCCGCCCTGGAGCTGGTCGGCTGCTCGGCCCTCCCCGACACCCTCAACGCCGTCCGCCGCCACGGCACGGTCTGCTTCACCGGAGCCCTGGCCGGCCAGTGGACGATCCCCGACTTCAGCCCGTTCATGATTCCGGGCGGGGTGCGGCTGACGTCCTACGGCGGTGAGGCCGCCGACCTCCCGGCCGACGTCCTCGCCCACCAGCTCCAGGCCGTCGCCGAAGGACGCCTCCACGTCCCGGTCGCGAAGACCTACCACGGCCTGGAACAGGTCCGCGACGCCCAGGCCGACCTCGAATCCGGAGCCACGCCGGGCAAGCACGTCGTCGTCCTCGACGACTGAAACCTGATCGCGGGACGCGACAAGGTCATGCACACATCGTGCGTGGTGGGTGCCCCAGCTCGGCGGTGAGCGTCGCCGCTCCGCGTTGGTTCCGAAGGAGAGAAGCGATGACGGACCAGACAACAGCAGACTTTTTCGGCGCCACGACCATCCGGCCCCCGTTGGACCCGGAACTCGCGCCCGTCGAGGAGGCACGGGGGGCCGTCTTTCCGGCCCTGACGGACGAGACCCTGCAGGAGATCCGGACATTCATGTGCTGATCCTCAGCCCCGTCGAGGACCGAGGTCCCAAGGGAGGCATCCTCAGCCTCCACGGTGGCGGGATGATCATGGGGGGTCGCCGGGACCACGTGAGTCATCTCCTTCCCCATGTGATCGAGGGGACTGCGGTCGTCGCGTCGGTCGAGTGCCGGCTGGCGCCGGATCACCCCGATCCCGCGCCGGTCGAGGACTGCTACGCGGGGCTGGTGTGGATGGCGAAGAACGCGGCGGAGCTCGGGATCGACCCCGAGCGGCTCATGATCACCGGAGTCAGTGGCGGCGGCGGTCTCGCGGCGGGCACCGCGTTGCTCGCCCGCGACCGTGCCTTTCCCTCGCTCAGCCACCAGATTCTGATCTGCCCCATGCTCGACAACCGCTTCGAGACGCACAGCAGTCGCATGGTCGACCGCGAAGGCATATGGGACCGCCACAGCAACCTGTACGCGTGGACCTCCGTACTGGGCGAGCGGCGCGGCGGCCCGGACGTGTCGCAGTACGCCGCGCCGGCCCGCGCCGAGGACCTCAGCCGACTGCCGCCCACCTACGTCGACACCGGCTCGGCGGAGGGGTTCCGTGACGAGATCCTGATCTACGCCGGCCGCCTGTCCGAGGCGGGAGTGAGCGTCGATCTGCATATGTGGGGCGGGGGCTTCCACGGGTTCGACATGACGGTGGATCATGCGGCTGTGTCGCGCGCTTCCAGCGCGACCCGTGAGGAGTTCATCCGGCGAGCTCTCGACAGGTGAGTGGTGCGACAACGCGCAGACCGCGAAGACAGCCATTGCCTCGTGACGGGCAAGCCCGGCGTTCGCCGCGTTTCCGTCAGGCGTCGGTCCTCGCTTCGTGGGCCGCGTAGGCAGCCGGGGTGAGGCCGGTGCGGTCGCGGAAGAAGCGGCCGAAGTTCGCGGGGTCGGTGAAGCCGAGGTGGACGGCCACGGTCCGGGCGTCCCACCGGGCAGCTCCGAGTAGGCGCCGGGCTTCGAGGAGGCGCCGCTCGTCGATCAGTTCGCGTACTGGCTTGCCGGTGGCGTCCCGGGCGGTACGGCTGAGGGTGCGGACCGAGCAGCCGAGCAACTCGGCGTAGTCCGCGGCGTGGTGCAGTTCGCGGAAGTGCAGCTCCAAGGCGTCCAGGAAGCGTCCGTACCGCTCGGCACGGCCCGCGCCGGTCGTGGCCGTGCCGATGGGGGCGATGCCCGGGGAGTTGGCCAGGCGCAGCAGCAGCGATTCGAGCAGGCTGCGGCGCAGGGCGTGGTGGGTGTCGAGGGGGCGGCGCCCCAGTGCGCGGTGTTCGTCCAGGAGTTGGAGTGCCGTCTGCTGGAGCCAGGCGGTGTCGTCGGGGTGCGGGCTGAGCACGGCGGGGGCCTCGTGCGCGGTGAGCGGGCCCAAGAGGCGGGCGATGTCGGGACGCAGCACGTCCGGTTCGAACAGGATGAACGGGCCGCGGGCCCCGCCGGGCGGATGCCAGCACTGTGCGTGCCCGGGACGCACCCACAGCCACTGGCCGGGGGCGACCGTCCGCGTGACGTGGTCGACGTCGTGCCGCAGTTCGCCTTCGGTGACGGCGATGAGGTAGTGGAAGGTGGCGCGGCCCGGCCGGGGTGGGTTCCACGGCCAGTCGTCGTGGTGGGTGAAGAAGTCCTCGACGGTACTCACCTCTAGGCCGTATGGGGTACCGACCGGGGGCTGGAAACCGTACAGCGGTACCGCAGCCGGACCGGCCGCGCTTCCGCTCGGGTCAGGGTGTCGCCTGTCGACCATCACGTGTCCGCAGCCTACTGCCTTTCTGGCTGGCTGCGGCGGAAGGATGGGACGTGCCGCCACGCCTGCGCGGCGCGCCCTCCACGTCTTTCGATGCCACAGTCCGTCACCACTTGAGGAAGGGAGCGTCCATGAACGGACCGGCCCTGCACAAGACCGCCGCCGACTGCGCGGAGGAACTCCCCGGAGCTCAGCTGGAACACCCTTTCGGTCCTGATTGGGAGGTCTTCAAGGTGCGCGGCAAGGTGTTCATGCTGATGACCGAGGTTCCGGGGCGGCCCGTGGTGATCCTCAAGGCGGATCCCGGTGAGGCTCAGGCCCTGCGGGAGCAATACAGCCAGATCACCCCCGGCTATCACATGAACAAGAGGCACTGGATCACGTTGGAGAGCGGAGAAGGCGTCGACGAGGAGCTCGTCAGGGAGCTCGTCACCGACTCCTACCGGCTCGTCGTCGCTCACTTGCCCAAGGCCGAGCGGCCTGTCGACCCGCACACCTACGGCACCGGCATGCGGGCGGCCCGGTGAGCGCGGCCGGCGACCAGCTCCAGGACACCGCCCGACAGGTGGCCCTGGCCCTCCCCGACGTCAGCCACGGCTACCCCTTCACCCCAGGACTCGACGTGTACAAGGTCGCGGGCAAGGTGTTCCTGATCGTCACCGACGACCCGGACGAACAGATCATCACGGTCAAGTGCGAACCCGAGCACGCGCGGACACTGGAGCGCGGCCACGCATCGATCACACCGGGCCGCTATCTCGACAAACGGCACTGGATCTCACTGGGGCCGGGACCCGGCATCACCGAGAGGCTGGTCACCGACGTGGTCGAGGACTCCTACCACCTGGCCGTCGAGCGGCTGCCGCGACGCGACCGCCCCGGTGCCCGATGAACGCCGCGACCTTCCTCACGAGCGGTTGAGCCGACGCTTGTCAGTGCCCCGTGCAAGGCTCGTCATGTCCGCACACGTACGCACCCGACCACACACGTCCGCCTGCCACCCGAGAGACCGATGGAACCGACCGAAGTGACCCTGCCGCTCTTCGACGAGGAGCCCTCCCGGCCCCTGGCCGACCGCCTGCGCCCCACCCAGCTGGAAGATGTCGTCGGGCAGGACCACCTCCTTGCCCCGGACGCCCCGCTCGGCCGCATGGTCGCCCAGCAGCGCCTCGGCTCCGCCATCCTGTGGGGCCCGCCCGGCGTCGGGAAGACCACCATCGCCCGGCTCCTCGCGGACGCCGGCAACCTGGCCTTCGAGCCAGTGTCGGCCACCTTCTCCGGCGTGGCCGATCTGCGCAAGGTGTTCTCCACCGCGCGAAGCCGACGCGGCATCGGCCAGGGGACCCTGCTGTTCGTCGACGAGATCCACCGCTTCAACCGCGCCCAGCAGGACAGCTTCCTGCCCTACGTCGAGGACGGCACCGTCACTCTGATCGGCGCCACCACGGAGAACCCGAGCTTCGAACTCAACGGCGCCCTCCTCTCCCGCACCCAAGTCCTCGTCCTCAAGCGCCTCGACGAAGCCGCACTGTCCACGCTCCTCGACCGCGCCGAACAGCTCACCGGCCACCATCTGCCCCTGGACGACGACGCCCGCCGCGCGCTGATCGCCATGGCCGACGGAGACGGCCGCTACCTCCTCAACATGGCCGAACAGCTCCAAGCCCTCCCGGACACCGCAACCCCCCTGGACACCGCCGGGCTCGCCCATCACATCCAGCAGCGGGCCCCGCTGTACGACAAGGCGCAGGAGGGCCACTACAACCTGATCTCCGCGCTGCACAAGTCGATGCGTGGCTCCGACCCGGACGCGGCCCTGTACTGGCTCGCCCGGATGCTCGACGGCGGCGAGGACCCGCTGTTCGTCGCCCGCCGCCTGGTCCGCTTCGCGAACGAGGACATCGGCATGGCCGACCCGCACGCCGTCCAGCAGGCCCTCGCCGCCTGGGACGTGTACGAGCGACTCGGCTCCCCCGAGGGCGAGTTGGCGATCGCCCAGGCCGTCGTCTACCTCGCCACCGCCCCCAAGTCCATCGCCGTCCACCGCGGCTTCAACGCCGCACACCGATCAGCCCGGCACACCGGCTCACTCATGCCACCCGCCCACATCCTCAATGCCCCGACCCGGCTGATGAAAGACCTTGGCTACGGCAGGGACTACCGGTACGACCCGGACACAGCCGACGGCTTCTCCGGTGACGACTACTTCCCTGACGACATGGACCGCGAGACGTACTACCAGCCCACCCGCAACGGCTACGAAGCCCAGATCACCGAGCGCCTGCGCCACTGGGCCGCGCTGCGCGCCCGCCGGCAACGCGGCTGACCGGCCGCCGCGCCCGCGACGTCTCCGCGAGGGCCCTCGCGTCGGACTGCGGCACTGCCCGGCCAAATGTCGGGGACGACTCCTGCCGTCGTGGCGTGTCGTCGAGCACGGGTGGACGCGGCAAGGACAGGGACAGTCGGATCGTCAACTGTGCCTGGGCGGGCTGAATCCGCTGCTCGTGGGTTTGAAGTCGGGCGGTGCTCAGAGGAGTGGCCAGTCTGCCCGAGCGTGAATCGGCGCCGCGCTGCATGTCGGGGCCGGGCGTGCGCTGTGGGCACGGCCCCGCGGACGCTGGACGTTTCGCCATCCTGCAGAAGTGATGGGAGTTCGGTGTGGCGGGCCAGAGCGGTCAGTAGGGTCTCGGCCTCCAGGTGGCCGACGTGGTCCGAGGGGTGCGGTCGCATCCAGCCGTTCCGCAGCGTTGCCACCCTGATCGCCCCGCTGCTGCGCCGAAGCCGTCCCGGGCCCGTACCCCCTCGGGCGTGCTCCGGCAGGGCGGCGACAGCGCGTACGTACATGCAATACGTACTCCTACCGACGTGTCCCTGACACCCGTGCCGTTTTCTTGCCTTCATGACGACACCGAGCGTGAAAGCGCAGATGCCGAGAAGTGTCAGGCTGGCGTTGGTGGGGGTATGGGTCCAGGCCGTGCTGAACCTGGCGGCGGGATTCCTGCTGCTGGCCGTGGTGAACGATGCGGTGGACCACGGTCAGGACGAGGGGGCCGGACTGCTCCGGTTCGTGGCGGTGCTGTCGCTGCTGGTCGCGGGGGCGCTCCTGCTGTGCGGTGTTTTCGCGGGCCGGCGGTCCAACGGGATACGTGTCACCGTCATCGTCATCGAGGCGCTGAGCCTGCTGAGCGGTGCGCTGGGCCTGTTCCAGGGGGGCGGCGTCGGGGTCGTCCCGGGCATCGCCTTCGCCCTCGTCGTGCTGCGGGGCTTCAGTTCCGCGGAGGCCAGGAACTGGTTCGACCAGTGAGGTACGTATCGAAGCGCCTATCCGGGCCGAAACACTCCGTCGTGCCTGTCGCCTCGGTCCTCGCCGTCGCCGTCCTGTTCACCGGGGGCTGTTCGAGTGCCCAGGGGACATCTCTTTCCGGGGAACCGTCCGAGAGCGCGACGGAGGTGTCCGAGTCGCCGAGCCCTTCGCCGACCCCGTCTCCCCCTCCGCCGTATCCCACCGGGGCGTCAGGTTGCCACGACAACAGGGGATGGACGACCGAGGAGTCCAAGGACTGGGTTGAGCAAGTCGTCTACACGCCCCGGGAGGACTACGGGGACAAGGAACTGGCGGTCGTCAGCCTGCCGGGGTACAACGGACCGCTCTGCCGGAAGATCACCGTGCAGGTCGAGTTCTGGAAGCTGGTCTACGGAGTTGCGGACGGCGTCGACGGCGAACGCCTCTCGAACGGGTTGCGGCCCAGCTACTACTTCGACATCCGCCGGGTGAAACGCGTGGAACTCCACACAGACGCGGGTGCCGACCGGACGATCGCCCTGCCCGCGTCCCTCTACGCGGCGGACCGCAGCCCCTGTGAGGGCGCCCTTCTCTCGGTCACCGTGGGCAAGCCGCTGACGAGCAAGGAACTGCCCAAGGAGGTCGAGATCGGCGGCGAGCAGGATTTCTCGGGGCGTACCAAGGTGGACTTCCGGTCGCAGCGGGTCGCCGACTACGAACTGTCCGAGCCCTCGGCACCGCAGGTGTGCAGCCCGGACGGCAGGCCCACCGCCGACCCGGCCGATGTACCGGCACCGGGCTCCCAGCCGACGGACCTGTACCCGACGGAGCTGTACCCGACCGACCTCTACCCGGCGCCCGAAAGCAGCTTCGACCTCGGCGACGTCTTCGGCACTGCCGCACCCTGAGCCATCGCCTCAGCCAGTCCATGAGTCACCTCCTGAGCTACTCCCTGAACCACTGCCTGAGCCCCGTCTGTGGGGCCGGGCGCGTTCCGACTTCCTGACCTCTTCACTGCACCCTGGGGAAAACACATGCGTACGCACACCGCCGCCACCGTCCTTTCCGGCGCGCTCGTCCTCTCGGCGCTCGTTCTTCCGGGCGCCGCCCAGGGAGCCGAGCACTACGATGCGGCGACGGATCTCAGATCCCTCGCCTCCCACAACGCCCGGCCGGAGGACGCCATCGGCGACACCACCTTCAAGGACGGCGTCGTCAACAAGGGCAAGGACATCGTTCTCGGCGTGACGGGCAAGAAGGCCGTTCCCGTCACCTTCACCGCCTTCGACGAGGAGGGGCTGGCCCTCACCCAGGCGTTCCTGTGGCAGGGCACCGACAGTTCGAACACGGACACCATCACCGGCGCCCTAGGGACGGACGACGACCCGGTCTGCACGGAGACGACGGTCGAGGGCGGCTACAGCTACAGCTGCAAGACGGTCTTCACCATCGACCCCGCGGTCGACTTCAAGGACGGCAACGGCACCGCGGGGGTCTGGAAACTCTTCCTGGGCGCCTACGACCTCTACGTGAACATCAGCATCGACGACGACGTCGCCAGGGCCGCCATCAAGCGTGCCGCCACGCTGACCGCCAACGCCTCCCCGGAGCCGGTGAAGAAGGGCAGGACCATCACGGTCACCGGCAAGCTGAGTCGCGCCAACTGGACCACGGGCAAGTACGCGGGATACGCGACCCAGCCGGTGAAGTTGCAGTTCCGCAAGAAGGGCAGCAGCACCTACACCACCCTCAAGACGGTCAAGACCAGCAGCACCGGAACCCTGAGCACCACCACCAAGGCCGGCTCCGACGGCTACTACCGCTTCGTCTTCGCCGGCACCACCACGACCGGCGCCGCGACGGCGCCCGGCGACTTCGTCGACGTCAGGTAGTCGGCTTCCCGGCCGAGACGCCTGTGGCAGGTCAGAGGCGCACCGATCACCGCCGAGGGCACCTGGAGCACGCTCAGTCCTGCTCCCTGCGAGCGTCCCCGAAACGGCTCCCGGTGCGCCGACGGGCCATCAGCGAGGCCAGGGCAGTGCGCGAGGAGACCCCCGTCTTGCGGAAGGCGCGGGAGACATGGGTCTCGACGGTACGGCGGCTGACGTAGAGCCGGTCCGCTATGGCCTGGCTGGTGAGCCCCTGCGCCACCAGCTCGGCTATCTCCAGCTCCCGGGTGGTCAGGGTGGCCAGCCGCTCGGTGAGTTCGGCCCGGTCCGGGGAACTGTACGGAGTCTCGGAGCCGCCCCCGGGCGGACGCGTGGCGTCGGCGAGGCCGACCAGGATTCCACTGCCGCCCGCCTCGGCGAGCCGGCGACCCCTGAGCCAGGCGCGCGTGCCGTCCCGGCCATGGCCCGCCGCCGTTTCCAGCGGGGCGCCGAGCAGCAGTGAGTAGGCCTCCCAGAAGACCGCGCCACAGCGAGCGCTCTCCGCGGCTGCCGCCGCGAACAGATCCGCTGCCGCTGCCGTGTCCCCCTGCGCCAGCGGCAGATGGGCGGTGCTGCGCAGCGCGGACGCCCGCAGCATCGGCAGCCCCAGTTGTTCCGCCTCCTTGCGCGCGCGCTCGGCCCAGCCGCGGGCCTCCTCGGCCCTGCCCGTCACCAGTGCGGCCGTGACCAGGATCTCCAGGTAGAGCGGGCGCATCGAGGGCTGGATACGCTGCAGTTCCGGGCCGCCCGCCCGGAGCATCGCGTCCCGGGCGCGGACCGGGTCGCCGGCCATCAGCGCGGCCCAGCCGAAGATGCACCAGGCTGTGGAGGCCCACCAGTCGACCCCGGTACCGGCCGCGGCCACTGCCTCCTCGGCGACGGCGAGAGGGCGTGGATCGCCCGGCGGGCAGGCGGCGACGAGTGCCGCGGCCTTGCTCGCCAGGACGAACGCCAGCAACTGGTCGCTGCCGATCGCACGGGCGATGTCCTCGGCCTGGTCGGCGAGTTCCAGCGCCGAGGAGATCCGGCAGGTCTGGACCCGGACATGGGACAGGCACAGCAGGAGATGGGGCACTACGTAGAGCTGACCGCTGCGGCGGGCGATGTCGAGGCCGCGCTCCGCGTGCCGCTCGGCGTCCGGGTAGTGCTCCAGGAAGGCCTCCGCCCAGCCGAGTCGGGCCAGTGGTTCGCACAGGGCGGTGAGGTCGTTGTCGGGCAGGGAGTCGACCAGGGCTGCGGCCTGCCGGGCGAGTCCGTGCGCCGCGGTCATGTTGCCCTCGTACGCTTCTCCCAAGGCTGCCACGGCGAGGACGCCCGCCTCCCCGACCTCGTCCTCCATGGACCGGGCCGCCGCGAGCGCCCCCTCGACCTCCGTGCGCACCTGGGCGTACGAGGTGTCGCTGTCCTGGGGAGCGGCCGAGCCCAGTTCCAGGCCGAGCCGGACGACGTCGGCCGGGGCGGGGTCGCGGGCCAGTTCGCGGCGTAACAGCGCGACTGCCTCGGTGCAGCGCCCCAGATGACGTTCCACCAGCGCGCACAGGACGACCGCGCGCACTCTGAGGCGGTCCTGGTTCTCGCCGAAGGCCGAGTGACCGGGTGACCGCCGCGGGGTGGCGATCAGTTCCTGGAGCAGGTCGCGGCTCTCGCGCAGGCCACCGCACGCGGCCAGGGCGCGGGCCCGTCTCAGCATCAACTCACCCCGCCGGGCGGCGTGTTCGGGGGTGTGCGGAAGGTGGCGGAGGGTCACATCGAGCCAGTGGGCGCAGCTCGCCGGTGCCGTCCGGGCGGTCAGTGCGGCGGCCTCTTCGAGTACGGTCACCGCTGCCGGGTCCCAGGCGGTCAGTGACTGTTCCACATGGTGGGCGCGTTCGGCAGCGGAGGCGCCCGCGTGGGCCAGTTCCTGCGCGGCGATCCGGTGGATCTCGACGCGCCTCAGGAAGGGCGTGTTTTCGTGGACCAGGGTTCGTACGACCGGATGCCGCAGGGTCAGCAGGCCCTGCGGGGTGGAGCGCAGCAGGTCGCGTCGGGTGAGGTCGTGGACGTCGGCGGTGAACGCGGTGCCGGAACGGCCGGTCACCCGGCTCACCATCGCCGGGGTGGCGTGCTCGCCCAGTACCGCCACGGCATCGACGATGTCGCGCCGGGAGGGGGCGAGCGCGGTCAGTTCGTCCAGCAGTAGGCTGCCGAGCCCAGGTGGTGCCGAGGGTTCGGGCGTCGTACGCCCGCGGTGGGCCTGGAGGAGGGTCAGGAAGTAGAACGGGTTGCCCTCGCTCGCGCCGTACAGCGCGGCGGTTTCGGCGGGCGGCAGGGCGGGGCCGGCCAGTTCGGCGCAGTCGCGTGAGCTCAGCGGTCTCAGGCCGAGTCTGATGACCGTGCCGGTGTCGAGTTCTCGGGTGAGCCTGGCGGCGAGGGACTCGGGAGTCTGGCGGTCACGGCGCGTCACGGCCAGGACGACGGGGGCGTGCAGGGGATGGCGTACGAGATGGTCCAGCAGTTCCAGTGACGCCGGGTCCGCCCAGTGCAGGTCGTCGAGGGCAAGCAGCAGTCCGGAGGGGGCGGCGAGCCGGGCGAGCAGGACGGCCGTGGAACGGTGCAGTCCGAAACGGTCGACCGTGCCGTTCCGCTGAAGAAGGGGCGCCACCGCGTCGGTCTCCTGGAAGCCGTCCAGGGCGTGCGGGTCGAGGTGGGCGAGTGCATCGGTGAAGACCTGGAACGGCACCTGCCGCTCGTACTCCGTGGCTCTGCCGCGCAGTACCGTCATACCGCGTCGGCGTGCCCGTGCGCAGACCTCGCCGAGGAGCCGACTCTTGCCGATGCCCGCCTCGCCGGTGATGTCGACGAGCCGGGAGGGGCCGCTGTCCCCGGACTCCTTGCCCCTCGCCGTTCCGCGCGCGTCGCGTGCCGCACGGTCGAGCAACGCGTCGAACCGGGCCAGCTCGACGGAGCGTCCCAGCAACGGAGCCCCGCTCTCGCTGCCCTCAACTACCTTGTCCGCTCCCACAGTTGCCCCCTGCCTTTACATTCCCCTCACATAGCATTCTCTCCCGGTGATCGTCGTAACCGCCGCGTCGGTGAACCGGTTCGGACGGATCTCACAGGGCGAGATGTCGGTCCGGAGGGAGACGGGGGGTTCCCCTCGGCTGAATTGGGCAGACGCGGTTGTTGCTGTGGCAAGCGTCCAACTCGGCTGCTCCTAGGTGTTGCTGGCCATGACGTTGGTGACGCTCGTGTGGAGGCGTGCGGCTGGAGGACGGCAGGATGCGCTCGTAGCGCTCGACCTTGCCGTTGTGCCGGGGCGTGTAGGGCTTGATCCGTTGGTGGCGGGAGGCCCACGAGATCAGCGAGCGTACGAAGACCGTGGCGCGGTGGTTTGCGCCGTTGTCGGTGACTACGCGCACGACCCGGTGAATGCCGTGGGCAGCGAAGAACGCGCGGGCGCGGCTGAGGAACGCCACGGTGGTGGCGGCCTTCTCGTCGGGAAGGGGCTCGGTGTGGCCAAGCGGGAGAATCCGTCGACGGCAGAGTGCAGGTAGACGTACCCGCTCTTGGCGCCACCGGTCTTCGCGCGCTGTGCGGCCCTGGCCTGCTCGGAGCCGCGTCCGTGGGCCCGCCACTCGCCGCCGTCGGGGATCCGTCCGACCTTCTTGACGTCCAGGTGGACCATGTGGCCCGGGTAGCGGGCCGCGATCCGTTTCGCCGGGCGCCTGTCGGTCGAGCCGTCGGGGTCGAGGAACCGGCGGTGGTTGATGCCCAGGCGCGCCAGCCACCGGCCTACGGTGCGCCCGCTGATCTGCACTCCCTGGCTTGCGAGTTCGAGGGTGATCCGGCGGGCGGACCACTTGTTGTCCCGCCGCAGCTGCTCGATCCGTTCGACGACATCGGGTGGGGTCTGGGTCGGTGAGGATCGCGGGACGCTTGGGCGGTCCTGCAGCCCTGGTTCGCCGTGCGTGTCGTACCGGTTCTTCCACTTGGACAGGCAGGCGCGGGAGACACCGGCCTCGGCGGCGACGTGCGCGATCGGACGGGTGCGGCAGCGCGCCACGAGCCTTCGGCGTCCTTCGATGTTCAAAGGGGCGTTCGCGTGTGTCACTGGAGCACCTCGGTGCTCCGGCCGGCCGTGATGGTGGTGAGGAGGGGGAACGCGATGAGCAGCGCGACCGCGACGAGGAGTCCGCTTGCCCAGAGCGGCCCGAGGTCCCCGGCTTCGGTGCTGAGGGTGGCCGCAGCGATGACGGGGCCAACGGCGGCGCCCACGTTGAGCGCCGCGGTCGCATACGAGCCGGCCATGGTAGGGGCTTCCGCGGCCTCGTAGAGGACCCGCGTGATCAGCGTGCTGCCCAGCGCGAACGACAGTGCGCCCTGCACGAACACGAGCATGAACAGGGCGACCGGCTCGTTGGCCAGCATCGCCAGAGCCGGCCAGCCGATGAGCAGCAGCGGGCCGCCGACTGCGATGACTGGACCGGGATGCCGGTCGGACAGCCGGCCGGCGACGGTGACGCCCACGAAGGAACCGGCGCCGAAGAGCACCAGGGCGACCGAGATCCACAACTCGCCCAGCCCGGCGCTGTCGGTCACCACGGGGGCGAGGAAGGTGAGGCTTCCGAAGGTTGCCGCGTTCACCAGCGCGCCGAGCAGCATCACCAGGATCAACCGCGGCCGTGTGAGCTGGGCGAGCTCTGCTCGCAACGCCGGCCTGCCAGTCGCCTCATCCTCATCACGTCCTGCTGGAATTCCCTTCAGGATGCCGAGAGCTGCAGGCAGGCAGAGAGCGGCGACAGCCCAGAATGTGGCCCGCCAGCCGAGCAACGCGCCGAGCACCGAGCCGCCAGGGACACCGGCGATCGTGGCCACCGTCGTGCCGGACAGCAGCACGGCCAGCGCACGTCCCTTCCTGTCGGAGGAGACCAGCGTGGCGGCAGCTGTCAGAGCGACGGCTAGGAACCCTGCGTTCGCGAGCGCGGCGACAACCCGGGTGGCGAACAGGACCGGAAAGCTGGTGGTGATGGCGCCTACGGCATGCGCTGCCGCGAAAGCGAGGATGAACCCGAGAAGGCTGGAGCGCCTGGGCCAGTTGCGGGCAAGCGCGGCCACAAGTGCGGCACCGACGATCATGCCGACCGCGAAGGCCGAAGTGAGCGTTCCGGCTGTCCCGACTGTGACATCGAGGTTTGAGGCGATGTCCGGCAGGAGGCCGGCAAGCATGAATTCCGAGGTGCCCATGGCGAAAACCGCCATGGCAAGCAGGTACAGCGGGAGAGGCATCGAGTGGCTCCGAGGTGAGGAGAAGCACGAGAAGGTCATCTCGTCACCGCGGCCAGCCCCAAGGGCACAGTCGCCCGGCCGCAGAATGCGGCGCGACGACAGGGCTATGAGCTCAGTGGTTCAGGGGGCTGACGGCGTGACCGAAAGCCCCCACCTTGTCTGACTCAGGACTCGACATGGTCCGCACGGTACCCGACCGATGCCCGTCGCAGCATCTTGGTTTCACGGACATCGGCCTGTGTCACCAACGTCATGTCCCGCAACACCTAGGGGCTATTGAAGGGGCGACAGGACAGGAACAGGCTGATGAGCACTGCACAGGGCTGACATGAATCAGGGTGGTCTGGCGGCGGGCTGGCGAGGGGGGTCGGGCGCCGACACATGGAGAGAGGCCTTCGTGGGCAACGCATTTGAACGCGCCGAGGCCGAGTTCCCTGTACCGGACGCAGTTGGGTGCAGGAAGCGGAGTCGGCGGTGGCCGCAAGGGTCGGGCTTCTCGTCGGCCACGGGTGTTAGGGCGAGTTGATGAAGGACAGGGTTCTGCGACGGCGATCATGGCCGATCTTGAACGGGATCTTCGTCGTAGGCATCTGGGGAATCTATCCCTGGGGCGTGCGAATGAACATGGGACAAGGGGATTATCGTGACCTGTGGCTTGTTACGGCGGTTTTCTGTGCGGTGACCGCCGTTTTTATCCGGATGGGAACCTGCGCGGTTGTGCTGCGCTCGGAATCCCTCCTCGTGATCAATCCCATCGGATCCAAGGAAGTCAGATACGACGGGATTCGCAAAATGGTAGCCGGGCCGGGAGTTGCTCTCAAGATCGTGACGGTCCGTGACGAGTCTCTTGTTCCCGTAGCGTTCGGCGGGTCCTTGGTGGATTACCGGTTCGCGACGTCGGAACTGGCCGCCACGGCAATCAGGGAACGGCTGCCACCGAAGCCGAAATCCGTCGTGGACGCGAAACCGGTGGAACGGACCCTCGTGAGACCTTGCCGATCGGCGGATGTCATTCTGGCGATCGGTGTCGTGGCCGCGCTCGTAGGGGGAGTGATGGGGGCGATCGGTTAGTGGTCGGGCCACTGGGGCAAGGCGCAGCCTGGGTGACTCCAGCCACCGGAGGACGAATAGCTCATGACGGATCTTGGTCGCCCATCCGTGAAGGCGCTCGACGGGTCGAAGCGACTGCCTCTGCTCGTCGGATGGTGCCTGCAGAGAGAGCAGAGGAAGGGACGCACGGGTGTTCTGGTGTTCGCCGAGATCAGGGAGCCAGTTCGGAGCCTGACACACGAGGCGGGCATCGTGTCTGTCTGGGAGGACGGTGTGGAACTCTGCTGCCGTAGCCGTGCCGCGAAGACGCCCCGATTTGTCGAGCTGCATCCGGGGTCTCATCGGCTCAAGTTCAAGGTAATACGCCTGAAGGCCAGGAGAAGTACGTCTTTTACTCAGGTGGTGGATCTCCAGGAAGGCCAAATCCTGGTTGCGTTGTGCGATCCGGTTCAACCGGACGTCTTCTACCGGCGGAGCCCGGATGCGGATTCCTGGGTGATCGGACTGTTTCCGACGCGGGAGAAAAGGTGATCCGTGTTCGATGGGGAGCGTCGAGAGCTGCTGCGCGCCCGGAGACGAGGGTCGTCGATGAGTGATCGGCTGACCGTCCGCCTCCTGTCCGCCGATCCGGTCATCGACCCGTCCGACCCGCTGCAGACCAACGGCTATGCCTACGCCGACAACAGCCTCCGTCACCAAGAGGGACCCGGACGGCCTGCAGGCCCTCTCGGAGCGGGGCGCCTTCGAGCATAGGAATCATGATCTGCGTAATGGTGGCAAGCACTGCGACGGTTCCAGGACGGGCAGCGGCACCCGGTGCGTCGTCGACACCGGGGACGACAACGAAGCGGACACGCTCATGGCAGCGGGGCTGTGACGGCTGGCTCGTCTCCTGCGATCCGCCACCAACGGCATGAGTGGAAACGGACCGAGGAAAGAGCCATGGCAAAAGAACGAGTGACGGTGTGTGTTCCCCTGTGCGACCCGAGGGACGTCGTCCAGGCCATCACCGCGGCGATGGCGCCGTTCGACTACAACCGTGACGTCGGGGTCGGCGGTCCGGACGTCGAGACCTGGTGGGACTACTGGCAGATCGACGGCCGGGGCTGCGAGTTCCTGGTCGTCCCGGGGCACGAGGACGACCCGCGTCTCATCCGGGGTGCCAAGGCCCTGTCCGGGGAGCCGCGCAATGTTCCACCGGAGCTGTGTGATGGCGGGCCGCGCGCGCTGCTGGACCTCGAAACGCCGCGTGCGCGGGCGGCCGCCAGGGCACGCAGAGCGTTCGAGGCGTGGCAGGAGTTCGCCTCTGCCCACCCGCCCGGCAGTGCCTTCGGTACCTTCCGGGCCCGGCACCTCGCCGATCCCGAGAACTATTCGCAGGCACAAGCCGTGGAGGACTACCGCACGCAGCCGGTCATCGCGGCGTACCTGGACAACCCGGAATTGAGAGAGATCGTGGGCGGCGACCCAATCGCCCGCCTGAGTGACGACCTCGACGGCCTGGTGCGCCACGCGATGGACTCCGCCTTGCCCTCGAACGGCCTGCTGACTCTGGACGGGCGCTGGCTGGACATCGCGAACGCCGACCGACGTAGCTACTTCAACGACTACCTCGACGCACTTCCGGCCGACGCGTACGCCGTTCGCGTGCTGTACCACGGATGAAGTCCGCATCTGTGATGACGCTTCCGTGGGGAGCGTTTCTTTCACGTGTCTGACGCTTCTGCTGCTCAGCGGGGCGTGGCTGCCCCCACGGGGAGAACCAGGATTCCGGCGACGGCAGGACTGCGCGACGCCGAGGCTGTTGGCCCCGCGGTCCGGAGCCCTGGAACCTCGTGCCGCAGGCATCGCGCCACCCCCGCGATCAACTCGTGTGCTCTCGGGGCGAGCTGACGCGCGGCGTCGGCCATGAGGCCGTCGGCCGTAGCGCGCTCGCCCTGTCGACGGGACGGGCCCCGAGTCGTCGGCAGGCCTTCGGACGGTGTCAGCCTGCCGAGAGCGCGGCCCCTGTGTATGCCAGCGCCGCCACGGCCAGTGCGACGGCAGGCAGCGCCCGCACCAGGGGGTCGCCGTGCCGCAGGTGGACCACTGCCGCCGCGGCCATCAGCAGAGCCAGACCCGTCGCCGCCGCCACACCCAGCCACGTCCAGGTCAGACCCATCAGCAGACCGGCGCCGCCGGCCACCTCCAGCGCGCCGACAACGCGGTAGAGGCCGGTCGGCATACCGAGATGGGCCGCCGCCTGCCGCATGACCGGCACAGCAGTGATCTTGGCCAGGCCCAGTGGGAGGAAGACCAAGGACAGGGCGATGGCGACGACGATGGTCATGCGGTGGTCCTGTTCTCGCGACGCTCGGCGCCCAGGCGGGCGTAGTAGTCGATGAGTTCGGGGCTGTCCACGGTGGCGGGGTTGACGACCTGCTCGACTGCGGCGCCCTGGAGCAGGCGTTTGATCGGGACTTCGAGCTTCTTGCCGGTGCGGGTGTGCGGGACGCCCGGCACCTCGAGGATCTCGTCGGGGACGTGGCGGGGCGAGGCACCCGTACGCACCGCGTCGCGGATCTTCTCGCGCAGGGCGTCGTCCAAGGTGACGCCCGCCGCTGGGACCACGAACAGGGGCATCCAGTAGCCGCCGCCTGGTTCCTCCGCGCCGATGACCAGGGCCTCGGTGATCTCGGGGAGGCGTTCGACCACGTCATGGATGTCGGCGCTGCCCAGCCGTACGCCGTTGCGGTTGAGCGTCGAGTCGGAACGGCCGTGAACGATCACCGAGCCATGGCCCGTGAGCGTGATCCAGTCGCCGTGGCGCCACACCCCGGGGTAGGCCGAGAAGTAGGCGTCGCGGTAGCGGGTGCCCTCCGGGTCGTTCCAGAAGTACAGCGGCATCGAGGGCATGGGGCGGGTAACGACCAGCTCGCCTACCCGGTCCACCACCGGGAAGCCCTCCGCGTCGTACGCGGCCAGCGCCACCCCCAGGTGCGGAGCCGACAACTCGCCAGCCCAGACAGGGGTGTTGGGGGAGCTGCCCGCGAAGCCGGAGACGACGTCGGTGCCGCCGCTGATGGAGGCGAGCAGCACCCCCTCGCCGACGTGCTCGCTGACCCACGGGTAGGCGGAGGCGGGCAGGGCCGAGCCCGTGCAGCCCACCACTCGCACCGACGACAGGTCATACGCCGACGGGTCGATGCCGAACTTGGCCATGCCCAGCAGGTACTGGGGGCTGGTGCCGAAGACGCTCACCCGGTGACGGGAGGCCAGCTTCCACAGAATGTCGGGCCGGGCCAGAGGCGCCGGGCTGCCGTCGTACGTACACGTCGTGGCACCGGTCAACAACGTGGAGGCGACCAGGTTCCACATCATCCAGTGCGTCGTGGTGTACCAGAGGAGACGGTCGCCGGGACCCAAGTCCGCATGCAGACCCAGGGTCTTGAGGTGCTCCAGGAGCACACCGCCGTGGCCGTGGACGATGCCCTTGGGCAGGCCGGTGGTGCCGGAGGAGAACACGACCCACAGCGGATGATCGAACGGCACCGCTGCGCACGCGAGCGTCTCGGTGCGCGTGGAGGCGTCCTCCCAGGGGATCACCAGGGACGGGTACGCCTGCGACGGCCACGCCAGTCCGAGGTGATCCACCAGCAGGGTCGCCTTCAACGTGGGCAACGCGTGGGCGAGTTCGAGGGCGGCATCACGCCGGTCATGGGTCGTGCCGTTGAAGACGTAGCCGTCGGCGGCGATCAGAACGGTCGGTTCGAGCTGGGCGAAACGGTCCGCTGCCGCCTTCGGGGCGTAGTCCTGCCCGCACACCGACCACACAGCCCCCAAACTCGCGGCGGCGAGGAACGCCACAATGGCGTGCGGGGTGTTGGGCAGATAGCCGACGACCCGATGCCCTCTGTCCACGCCGAGGTCGCGCAGGGTCGCGGCCACGGACGCGACCTCGGCGCGCAGGCGGCCCGCGGTCACCTCGTAGCAGGACCCGGTCTCGTCCAGCGCGATGATCGCCACGGCGTCGTCGGCCAAGTTGCGGAGAGCGTGGTGGGCGTAGTTGAGGGTGGCCCCGGGGAACCAACGGGCGCCCGGCATCCGCTCCTCCGCCAGCACCTGCTCGTAAGGGGCGTCCGCGTCGATGTCGAAGTACTCCCACACCGCCCCCCAGAAGCCCTCCAGGTCGGTGACCGACCAGCGGTGCAGGGCCGCGTAGTCGGTGCCTGGCATCCCGGCATGGCGAGCGAAGTCCGCGATGTGACTGGCGGCCGCCGTCTCCGGATCGGGGGTGAAGAAGGGCGTGCTCATCGCGTCGTACTCCTCAACAGGCTGTGCGGGGCTGTTGGTTCGGAAGGGGCGGGGCTTCGTGTGGTGTGCAGCAGGGAGGCCCAGGCCGCGGTCGAGGTGAAGTCGCGCCCGCCGAGCGGGACGACGTCCAGCACGACCCGGTCGGGTCGTAGCAGGACCGCGTCCGCGCGTCCGGCGCGCAGCCAGGCGGCGAGGGTGCCGTCGTCGCCGAGGTCGGTCACCGGGACGGCGGGCACGCCGAGACCGCGGGCCAGCGCGGTCAGCGAAGGGCTGGGCTCGGTGGCGGTCAGTACGGTGAAGGAGTCGCCGAGCGCGTCGTCGAGGCGGACACGATGTCCATGGATGCTCACCCACGGTTGCGGACAGTGCGTGCCCGCCAGGCCTCGACGGACCCCCCGCCGCACCAGCGGACCGGCGGTCAGGGGCGGGCTGAGGTCGCGCCCGGCCAGCTCGGTCAGGCCGGGTATGCGGCAGGCCGCGGACAGCACCCCGCGGCGCAGGGAGGCGACGCCGTCCTGGCCGCCGGTCATGGCCCAGCCCATGACGACCGCGAGCCTGATCCCATGCCGGGCATGCGGTTTGCGCTCGCTCTCGTAGGTGTCCAGCAGCCGCTCGTCCCCGCCCTGTCGGAGCACGCGGGCGAGCTTCCAGGTGAGGTTGTAGGCGTCCCGCAGCCCCGCGCACAGCCCCTGTCCGATGAACGGCGGGGTGAGGTGGGCGGCGTCGCCGAGCAGGAAGACCCCTCCGCTGCGCCAACGGTCGGCGAGGCGGGCCCGGAAGGTGTACTGAGCCTCGCGGATGACCTCGAAGTCCCCCTCGTGCGAGGGCGGCAGCCAGGGAGCGACCAGGTCGCGGACCGACTGCTCCGCCCCCTCGCGCAGCCGGAACTCCCAGCGGTACCGGTCCTCGCCGATACGCGTGAAGGTCGCCGGCCGGTCCGGGTCGCAGACCTGGTCGACCCCCTCCCAGGAGCGCACGTCGGCCGTCGTGCGGACGTCGATGACGGTCCAGCGTTCCTCGAAGCGCAGGTCCTCCCATACGGCGCCGATCGCCTCGCGGGTGACGCTGTTCGCGCCATCGCAGCCGAGAACCGCGTCGGCCCACAGCTCGTGCTCACCGCCGTCGCCGTCACGGTAGGTCACGCGCACGGGGCCGGTGCAGTCCGGGCCGACGCCGGTGACCTCCACTCCGCCCCGCAGTTCGCATCTCGGGTCTCCGGCCAGGGCGTCGCGCAGCACACGTTCCAGCTCAGGCTGGTCGAACATGCTGGTCTGCGGGTAACCGTGGTGGCCCTGCGGGGAACGCCGGAACTCGGCCATCACCCGGTGCCGGGCGTCCAGCAGCCGCAGGCCGTTCGCCGGGCGGGCCATCGCGGAGAACTCCTCTTCCACGCCCGCCGCCTGGAGGATCCGGCGTATCTCGTCGTCGGTGGCGGCGGCACGGGGGAGCGGGTAGATGTCCCGGTGGCGTTCGAGGACGACACTGCGGACTCCGCGCCGGGCCAGCAGCAGGGCGGCGGTCACGCCCACCGGCCCGGCCCCGACGATCACGACGGGCACACGTGCGGCTTCGTCGACGGTCATGTGCGGCTCACCTCGGGGTCCAGTTCGTGTCCGCGACGGGCGTGCGCTGCTCGCCGAGGTCGATACGGCCGTCCGGGGTCGCGATCGTCGCCGTGATCACGTCCCCGGGGTGCAGGTAATGCGGGTTCTTCGCCTGGCTCTTGAAGAACGCCTTCCACTTCACGGCGGGCGGCAGCAGTGCGCCGATCTTCTCCACGGCCTTCGGCGGGGCCTTCAGTGCCGTGCCCCCAGGGGTGCCGGTGAGCAGCAGGTCGCCGGCGTCCAGGGTCTGGAAGCGGGCCAGCAGCGTGAGTGCCTGGGCCGGGCGGACGATCATGTCGGCCAGGGTGCGGTCCTGGCGGAGCTCGCCGTTGACGCTCAACTTCAGGCGCAGGTCCAGGAGATGGGCGAAGTCCTCCGGCTCCAGCAGCGACAGGTACGGACCGGTGGGCGTGAAGGTGGGGTACGACTTGCTCTCGTAGAACTGCGTCTTGGTCAGCTGCACCTCACGGGCGCTGACATCGTTGGTGATCACCAGACCTGCGACGTACGAGGGAAGGTCCCGTTCCTCGACCACGGTGCCGACGGGCAGGGGTGCGCCCATGACGAGGCCGAGTTCGATCTCGTAGTCGAGGAACCGCACATGGGAGGGGCGGACGACGGCGTCGCCCGGGCCGCTGACCGAGCCGGACGCCTTGCGGAAGAACGCCGGCGGGATGTCGCCCTTGAACCCCGAATCACGGGCATGGCTGCGGTAGTTGACCATCTGGGCGACCACCCGGCAGGGGGTGGTGACCGGTGAGAGGGCCGGCAGGTCGGCGACGGGCGTGCCCGCCTCATCAGAGCGGGCCGCCTCTCGTACGGCGTCGCGGTCGGCGAGGAGTTCGGCGGTGGTGGCGGCCTTGGTGTCGACCGGGACGGCTCGGTCACCTCGGACGGCCCACCAGCCGTCAGCGGTGCGCAGGACATTGGTGCTCATGTCGGTGCCTTTGTGGAGTGGATTCGCGGGCGGGGGTCAGGAGTTGGCGGCCTTGAGCAGGCCGAACAGGCGTGCCGGGTCCATCTCGTTGTCGCCGCGCAGGGCCTCGACGACATCGCGGAGCCGCTGCGGTGAGGGGCTCGCGCCGAGGAAGTCGCGGGTGGCCGGCGGGCCCCACTGGGCCAGACCGCTGGTCGACATGGGGGCCCAGCCGGGCTCGACGTCGCAGGAGAACAGGTCGCCGTCGGCGAAGTGCTCCAGCATGAAGTGGTCGGGGTCGCGCCAGTAGTCGAAGAGCTGGCTGCCCTGGATGTGCCTGCCGATGCCCCAACTGCGCGTGTAGCCACGCTCCTTGAGGTACTCGCCCCCGGCGGCGATGGAGTCCAGGTCGGTGACCTGGTAGGCGGAGTGGACGTACCCCGTCCCCGGCCCCAGGTGCATCGCGAGGGTGTGGTGGTCGGCAGGTGTGCCGCCGAGGTCGCAGCGGATGAACGCCATCGTCGGACCACGGCCGCGCTGACCGTCCAGGAACAGGAAGTCCGACACGATCATCCCGAGCGTGTCCAGGTACCAGTCCAGAGCATGGGCGAACACCCGCGTCTCCAGCACCAGGTGGCCGAGCCGCTGGATGCGGGAGGGCTCGCGCGGGGGGCGCTGGACGGCGTCGGTACGGCGGTGTGCCGTGCCGAAGTTGAGGAGCAGGGGCTGCTGTTCCGGCAGCGCGGGCAGCTGTTCGGCGCAGTGCACGACCCGGACAGGGAAGCCCGACGGGTCGAGCAGGTCGACCACCTTTCCGCCGCCGGGCACGTCCGCGTCCCGTACGTCCCGGCCCGTCGCGCGGGCCAGCCGGTCCAGGTCGGTCCGTTCGGCGGCCCGGAACGCCGGGCCGATGAAGCGGGACGTGCGGCCCTTGCGGATCACCATGCAGGGTGAGCCGGCGAAGGTGCCGCGCAGCCACAGCTCCCGCTCGGTGCGGGCGGCGACTCCGAATCCGAAGTCCCGGGCGAAGACCTCCGCACGGTCGAGGTCGGGCTTCTCGAACTCCAGCCAGGCCAGGTCGGCCACCTTGATCACCGGATTCCGGGTGCGCCCGGGGTGTTCGCCGCGCAGGGCGCCCTGCGCGCTGTGGAGGTCCTGGTGGGCCGTGATGGCGTCGGCCCCGTTGACGCGGATGTCAGACATGGTGCCCTCCGAGCAACATTGCCGTAATGAGGGAATCATCAACTGTGACAGTTCCGTCGTCAAGCCGTTCGGAGCAGGAAATGATGAATTCATCAGGACTGTGATCGCCGTCGCCCTATCGATGACGAAGCGATCGGCACCTGGGACCCACCGAGTGGCTCAGCTCCCGTAGGTGTGGAACCCGCGCCCGCTCTTGCGGCCCAGGTGACCCGCCGCGACCATGCGGCGCAGCAACGCCGGTGGGGCGTAGAGCGGCTCCTTGTACTCCTCGTACATCGACTCCGCCACGGCCTGAGCGGTGTCGAGGCCGATGAGGTCGAGCAGGCGCAGCGGCCCCATGGGGTGCGCGCACCCGAGTTCCATCCCCCGGTCGATGTCGTCCGGACTCGCCGCGCCCGACTCCACCATCCGCACTGCGCCGAGCAGATAGGGCACCAGGAGGGCGTTGACGACGAAGCCGGAACGGTCGGGGGCCAGGATGGCCTGTTTGCCCAATTGCTCGGCGACCGCCCGGGTGCGCGACACCGTGTCGGTGCTGGTGACGAGCGCGGGAACGACCTCGACCAGCCGTTGCACGGGCACGGGGTTGAAGAAGTGCAGCCCGATGACCCGCTCGGGGCGTTCGGTGACGACGGCCAGGTCGACGACGGGGATCGAGGAGGTGTTGGTGGCCAGGACGGCCGCAGGGTCCTCGACCGCCTTGTCCAGGACGCGCAGGACTCCGGTCTTGATGTCGCGGTTCTCGGCGACGGCCTCGACGACGAACTGCCGGTCGGCCATGTCCCCGAGGTCCACGGTGAACGACAGCCGGGCGAGGGCCTGTTCACGCTGCGTCGCGCTGAGCTTGCCGTGCCGTACGCCCCGGTCGAGGGAGGCGGTGACGCGGTGCCGGCCTGCCTCGGCCGCGTCCGGCGTGGACTCGGCGACACGTACGTCCATGCCGTGAAGGGCAGCGACCTCGGCGATGCCGGAGCCCATGAGGCCGCAGCCGACGACGCCGAGACGGGTGACGGGGTGCATCGGGGGCCCGTCCTTTCTGGTGATTGGGGGAGGGTGGGCGTCAGAGGTCGAGGACGAGGCGGGGGCCGCACGAGCGGGAGACGCAGATGAGCATCGTGTCTCCGGCGGCCCGCTCGTCCTCGGTCAGCAGCGCGTCGCGGTGGTCCGGCACGCCCGCCAGCACATCGGTCTCGCAGGTGCCGCAGGTGCCTTCCCGGCAGGAGAAGTCGACGTCCACGCCCGCCTCTTCCACGGTCTCGAGCACCGAACGGTCAGGCGGCACGGTCAACGTGAGCCCGGAACGGGCGAGTTCCAGCTCGAAAGCCGCGGTGGTGCCGGTCGCGGCCGGCGGTGCGGGCGCGAACCGTTCCACACCCAGCGTGCCCGGCGGCCACCCCGCGCACTGTTCCTGCACCGCCCGCAGCAGGGGTTCGGGACCGCAGGCGTGCACGAGGGTGCCCTCCTTGGGCACGCCGAGGTGGGCGGCGAGGTCCAGCAGGCCGTACTCGTCCTGGGGGCGGACGAGGACACGGTCGCCGTGCGGGGCGAGGCGGTCCAGGAAGGCCATGGAGGTCCGGGTGCGGCCGCCGTAGAGCAGGCTCCAGTCGGCCCCCGCGGCCTCGGCCGCCTCGACCATGGGAAGGATGGGCGTGATCCCGACGCCGCCCGCGATGAACAGGTGCCGGGCGGCGGGCCGCAGCGGGAAGTTGTTGCGCGGGCCGCGGACCAGCACCTCGGCGCCTTCGAGCAGCTGGTCGTGGACGTACGCGGAGCCCCCGCGGCCCTGTGGTTCACGCAGCACCGCGATCTGCCAGGTCTCGCGGTCGGCCGGGTGTCCGCACAGGGAGTACTGACGGACCAGGTCGCCCCCCTCACCGTCGAGGAGTACGTCGATGTGCGTGCCCGGCGTCCAGGCGGGGAGCGGGCCGCCGTCGGGGCGGCGCAGGGTGAGGCTGACCACGCCGTCTGCCACGAGGGTGCGGGCGGCCACCGTCAGGAGGAGTCGGTCGTTCATGTCTGTTCGCTCCGGGTCTCAGATCCGTGCCGGCACATGCAGCAGCAGCGCGTCGCCCTGGCCGCCGCCTCCGCACAGGGCCGCCGCTCCACTGCCGCCTCCGCGCCGCCGCAGCTCCGTGGCAAGGGTCAGTACCAGCCGGGCTCCGGTCATGCCGACCGGGTGACCGAGGGCGATCGCGCCGCCGTTGACGTTCACCTTGTCCACCGGGATGTCCAGCTCCCGCACGGAGGCCAGGGCCACTCCGGCGAACGCCTCGTTGATCTCGAACAGGTCCAGGTCGGCTGCCTTGAGCCGGCCGTCCCGGTCGAGGGCGTCACGGACCGCGCCCGCCGGTTGGACCAGCAGGGAGGGGTCGGGGCCCGCGACCGTGCCGTAGGCGCCGATCTCGGCGAGGGGCGTCAGGCCCTCCCGACGGGCGCGCTCGGCGCTCATCACGACGACGGCGGCGGCGCCGTCGGAGAGCTGGGAGGAGTTGCCGGCGGTGATGGTGCCCGTCGCGGAGAAGGCCGGGCGCAGGCGTCCCAGGCTCTCGGCGGTACTGTCCGGCCGTACGCCCTCGTCCGCGTCCACCACCGTCTCGCCCCGGCGTCCGGCCACCGTGACGGGCGCGATCTCCTGTGACAGTGCGCCCGACTGCTGGGCGTGGGCGGCTCGTTGGTGGGACAGCGCGCTGTACTCGTCCTGTTCCTGCCGGTTCAGGGCGAAGGGCCGCTGGTACCGCTCGGTGGCCGCGCCCATGGAGACCCCGTCGAAGGCGCACACGAGGGCGTCGCGGTCCAGGGCGTCCTCCAGCTCGGACGGGCCGTACTTCCAGCCGGTGCGGGATCCGCGCAGCAGGTGCGGGGCGCCGGACATGGACTCCATGCCGCCCGCGACGACCACCTCGTGACGGCCAGAGGCGATCATGAGGTCGGCCAGGGCGATGGCGTGCAGTCCGGACGGGCAGAGCTTGTTGACGGTGCTCGCCGGGACGGAGAAGGGGATCCCGGCGCGGACCGCGGCCTGCCGGGCCGGGTTGGGGCCCGCCCCGGCCTGCACCACATGGCCCATGACGACGGCCTGGACGGCCCGCGGGTCCACGCGGGCGGCGGCCAGTGCCGCGCGGATGGCATGGGCGCCGAGATCGACCGCGGACAGGGTGCTCAGGGCGCCCATCAGCTTGCCGACGGGCGTTCTCGCGCCGGCGACGATGACGGATCCGGGCATGGCCGGGACCTCCTGGGGTGTGAGCGGCTTCGGACGGCGGCGGGTTCAGGCGACCGGGTCGGCGGCGCGCTCGGCGATCATGTGGGCGGTCTCGTTCACCGAGTGCAGGACGACCCGGCCGCCGGGCATGCGCCGCACCCGGCAGACCGAGGTGTAGCCGGGGTGGAACCAGAACATCGTCGGCAGGCCGAGCACCGTCGCCAGGTAGGTGTTGGTGATGCCGCCGTGGCACACGGCCGCGACCCGTTCGCCGGGATGGGCGTCGAGGATGGTGTCCATCGCCCGCACCGCCCGCCCGCGGAAGGCCTCCCGGTCGAGGTCGGGCACGAAGTCCTCGAAGCGTCCCTCCGCGAGCGCCGCCGCTCGGGGGTCGGCGGGGCCGATCTGCTCCGGCGGGGTGTAGGGCTGGGAGACGTCCGTGTCCCATTCGCGCAGGTCGTCGAGGACGGTCGCGGTCATGCCGGTGAGGCGTTCCAGGGGCGCCACGGTCTCGCGGGCCCGCCGGAACGGGCTGACGTACAGGGCGTCGAGGTCCTCGTGGCCGAGCCACGCGGCGAGGCGTTCGGCCTGGGCGGTGCCCTCGGGAGACAGGCCCGGGTCGAACACGCCGGCCATGGGGAGGCCGTGCCGGACGAGAAGGAGTTCGGTCATGAGTGGTCCTTGCGTACTTGAGGGAGCGGCTCAGCCGGCGATGGTCCGTTCCGAGCTCCAGTAAGGGCGGCGCATCGCGCGCTTGTCGAGCTTGCCCATTGCGTTGCGCAGCAGCTCGGGGACGATCTCGTACGACTTCGGGCACTTGTAGGCGGCCAGGCGCTCGCGGCAGAACCGGTCCAGCTCCTCGGGCAGAGGCTCTTCTCCCGCAGCCACGACCAGCGCGCGTAGTGCCTCGCCGAAGTCGGGGTCGGGCACGCCGATCACCGCGAGTTCGGCGACCGACGGGTGCTGCCGCAGGACGGCCTCGCTCTCGGCGGGGTAGAGGTTGACCCCGCCGGAGACCACGACGTCCGCGGCCCGGTCGGTGATGAAGATGTAGCCGTCGGAGTCGACGTAGCCGATGTCGCCGAGGGTGAAGACGCCGGGGGAGAGGTAGGCGGCCCTGGTCTTGTCCGGGTCCGCGTGGTAGCGGACGCCCTGGTCGTCCGGAGCCCGGAAGGCCAGCAACCCACGCTCCCCGGGCGGTAGTTGACCGCCGTCGTCGTCGGTGACAAGGACCTCGAAGGGAGGCCGGACCCGTCCGACCGAGCCGGGGTGGGCCAGCCACTCGGCACTGCTGATGCGGGCCACCGTCCCCGCCTCGCTGGCGCCGTACGACTCGGTCAGCACCGGACCGAACCAGTCGATCATGGCGCGCTTGACGTCCGGCGGGCACGCGGAGCCGGTGTGGGAGACCTGTCGCAGGCTGGAGACGTCGTAGCAGGAGCGGACGTCGTCCGGGAGGGCGAGCAGCCGCTGGAAGTGAGTGGGGACCATCACCGTCGAGGTGGCCCGCCACTTCTGCACGCGGCTGAGGAAGGTCTCCCCGTCGTAGCGGCCGAGGACGACCACGGGCTCACCGGCCGCCAGGTGCCGCAGCGAGGTCAGCGGGGCGTTGTGCTGGAGGGGGCCGCACACCAGGTGAGGGCCCGGGGGGAAGCCGGGCCGGGCGGACATCGCGGCGAGGTAGGCGGCGCTGTCGGCGACCGGAGTACCGACCCAGCGCACCTCGGTGCCGCGGGCCCGGCCGGTGGTTCCGGAGGTGTAGACGAGCGGGGGCCGGGCGGGCCGGTCCGTGGGGAGGGCGTGGTCGGAGGGTGCCGCGGCCAGCCACAGGTCCCAGTCGAAGGCGTGCCCGGCGGCCGGGGTGCCGTGCGTCACCAGGGGCAGGCCCAGTTCCCGGGCCGCGTCGAGGGCGGCACCGGCGCCGACCGGTCCGGCGACGATCCCGGTGGCGCCCGCGTCGATGAGCTGGTCGACCAGTTCTCGCGAGGTGAGGTTGCGGGAGGTGGCCACGGTCCCCACTCCGGCGCGCAGGCCCGCCAGATGGGCCACCAGGGTCGGGATCGCGTTGTCACCGAGGACGGCGACCCGGTCGTCCGGTCCGGGTGCGAACTCCAGCAGCCGGACCGCCGCCCGCGCCACCTGGCCGGCGAGGCCGGACCAGGTGAGCACGCCCAGGTCGTCCGCCAGGGCGGGCTCGTCGGGTGTGTCCTGGGCGCGACGGTCGAGTGGCAGCAGCGACATGGCTCCTCCGGCGGCTCCGCGGTCCTCTCCCGATGACGACGGGAGAGAGGGATGCTGTGACTGTAGCGTTTATCAAGAAAGTACGGAACACTCGGATCGCGGACGAAGCCATTCCCGCATGCTTCACCGGCAAGTACGGCACGCGATCCGCTCACCGTTACTCAATCCGTCGTCTGGTAAGTAGTCGAGGAGGAGCCATGTCCCAGCCCGATCCGGACACATGGCGCCGGCAGGTCCGGCAGTGGCTGGCCACCGTGCTGGAACCGGCGCGGGCGCCCGACTCCGCCGGCGCGGACGCCGACCTCGCCGTGTTCCACAACCTTCCGCAGGACGAGGAACGCCTGCTGCTTGAGCGCTGCCGCGCCTACCAGCGGGCCCGCTTCGACGCCGGCCACCAGGCGCTGACACTCCCCGCCGACAAGGGCGGCGCGGGACTGACTGCCGCACATGCGGCCGTCTTCGCCCAGGAGGAGTCCGCGTTCGAGGTGCCGCCGTCCACCGAGCTGATCAGCGTCACCGTGCGCCTGGTCGCGATGGCCGTCTCCCTTTTCGGGACGGACGGGCAACGCCAGCAGTACGCCCGGGCGTTCCTGCGCACCGACCTGCTCGCCTGCCAGCTCTTCAGCGAACCCGGCGCGGGATCCGACCTCGCCGCCCTGCGCACCCGTGCCCGCCAGGACGGCGACGCGTGGGTGATCGACGGCCAGAAGGTGTGGACCTCGGGCGCCCAGTTCGCCGACTACGGTCTGCTGCTCGCCCGCACCGACCCGGACGTCGTCAAACAGGCCGGCATCACCGCCTTCCTGGTCCCGATGGACGCCCCCGGAGTGGAGGCTCGCCCCATCCGGCAGATGAGCGGCGGCGCCTCCTTCAACGAGGTCTTCCTCAGCGGCGTCCGCGTCCCGGACGCGCTGCGGATCGGGCGGCCGGGCCAGGGCTGGGAGGTCGCCACCACCACCCTCGCCTTCGAGCGGACCGCGTCCGGCAGCGGCAACCGCCGCAAGGGCGGCACCTTTTCGGACGTCCTCGCGCTCGCCCGCTCCCTCGGCCGCACCACCGACCCGCTGGCCCGCCAGCTCCTCGCCGACCTGTACGTGCGTGCCGCCCTGCGCGAGGCCACCGTCGAGCGGGTCGCCCGCACGAGCGCCGCAGGGGGCCGACCGGGCCCCGAGGCATCCCTGACCAAACTCATGGCCTCCGAACTGCTCACCCGCACCGGCCAGGTCGCCGCCGAGCTCATGGGCGCGCGGATCACCGCCGACACCGGGGAGCCGGGCACCTTCGCCTGGACGCAGCACCTGCTCGGCGCCCCCGGCTACCGCCTCGCCGGAGGCACCGACCAGATCCAGCGCAACCTCATCGGCGAACGCGTGCTGAACCTGCCGCCGGAGCCCCGCACGGACCGGGCGCCGTTCTCGCAGCTTCCCGGCAACTAAGAGACCCACCACAGGCTTTCTCACGAAGGAGTGACGACGATGGATCTGGGACTGACAGGCGCGAAGGCGCTGGTGACCGGCGCGAGCCGGGGCATCGGCCGGGCGATCGCCGCGACCCTGGCCGCCGAGGGCTGCGCCCTGGCCCTGTGCGCCCGCGGCGAGGAAGGCCTCGCCAAGACGGCCGCCGAACTGGGCGCCGACGGCACCACCGTGTTCGCCGAGCCGGTCGACGTCACCGACCCGGCCGCCCTCGCGGCCTTCGTGGAGCGCGCGGCCGGTGAACTCGGCGGCCTCGACCTGCTGGTGTCCAACGTGTCGGCGGGCAACGTGAAGGGCCCCACGTCCTGGGAGGACAGCCTGCGCGGCGACCTGATCCCCTTCGCCGGGCTCGTCGAGGCGGCCCTTCCCCACCTGGAGGCCTCGGAACGGGCCGCGGTCGTCGCCATCGGCACCACCAACGCCTCCGACACCGCGCGCCCGGCCGGCGCGAACTCGTACTCCGCCCTCAAGGCGGCCGTCGTCCAGCACGCCTCGGCCCTCGCGCACTCCCTCGCCCCCAAGGGCATCCGCGTCAACACCGTCTCGCCCGGCCCGATCGACTTCCCCGGCGGTGCCTGGGAGACCATCCGCACCAGCCGCCCGGAGGTGTACGAGGAGGTCCTTGCCAAGCTGCCGATCGGCCGCTACGGCACCGCCGAGGACGTGGCCGCCGCAGTGGCGTTCCTGCTGGGGCGCACCGGCTCCTTCTGCGTCGGCGTCAACCTGGTGGTGGACGGCGGGCTGCTGACCCGCGTCCAGTACTGACCCGTGGCGGGCCCGGCCGGCCGCCTGGACGCCGTACTGGTCTGCGGCGGCCGCTGGCACGACTTCGACCACGCCCGGCTCAGGCTGCTCGAACTGCTCGCCGAGCAGCCGCGGGTGCGCACCACGGTGCACCAGGACTACGACTGCCTGGACGCCCTCGACGGAGCGGACCTGCTGGTCACCTACACCTGCGACGTCCGGCCCCGCCCCGCGCAGCGGGCCGCGCTGGCCCGGTTCGTCGAGCGGGGCGGGCGCTGGCTGGCCCTGCACGGCACCAACGCGGTCATCGAGCCGTCCACGGGCGCCGGGCCACGGGAGTTCACCACCCCGCGGCTCCTGGGCGACCTGGCGCAGGTGCTCGGCAGCCAGTTCCTGGCCCACCCGCCGATCGAACCGTACGAGGTGAAGGTGACCCGGCCCGAGCATCCGTTGGTCGCCGGGATCGGCCCGTTCACGGTCACCGACGAGCTGTACGTGTGCGAACTGCACGGTGAGCTGGAGGTGTTGCTGCACGCCGAGTACACGGGACCGTGCCGCGGCTTCGCCGAAGGTGACACGGCGGCCCGCGACAGCGCGCCCCGACCGGTGCTGTACCTCAAGCCGCACGGCCGGGGCGAGGTCTGCTACTTCACCCTGGGCCACTGCCGGGGCCGCTACGACATGCAGGACCTCGGCGTGGCCGACACCGGGCGGGTGGACGTGGGGCCGTGGGAGACGGCCGAGTTCCTGACGGTGCTGCGGCGGTGTGTGCGGCGGATGGCGGACAAGCCGTAGAGGGCCGGAGCCCTCGGGCCCCGGCCCTCTCTCTGCACCGGGCTCAGCCGTGCGGCAGCACCACCGCGCGGCCGTTGATTTCCCCGGCGTGCAGACGCGCGTACGCCTCGGGCGCCTGCTCCAGCGTGAACGTCTCCACGTGGGAGGTGACGAGCCCCTGGCGTGCGAGGTCGAGGACCTCCATGAGCTCGGTGCGGCTGCCCCAGTAGGGGAACGCGGCCGACACCTCGAAGGGGAGCCCGCCGCCGAAGCCGACGGGCAGCGTGCCCCCGCCGAGGCCGACCACCGTGACATCGCCCGCGACCGCCACCGAGGCGGCCGCGACCGCCAAGGTCGCCCCGGCGCCGACGAAGTCCAGGACCACCTCCGCCCCGATACCGCCGGTGAGTCGGCGGATCCGTGCGCTCGCCTCGCCGTCGGAGAGCAGCGCCTCGTGGGCGCCGACCTTTTCCGCCAGCTGGAGCTTGTCCTCGCTCGTGTCGAGGGCGACCACCCGCGCGGGGGTGAGGGCGCGCAGCAGCTGCACGGCGAGATGGCCCAGTCCGCCTACGCCGATCACCACCGCGGTACTGCCGGGCAGCAGCTTCGGCAGCGACCTGCGGATCGCGTGGTACGGGGTCAGCCCGGCGTCGGTGAGGGGCGCTGCCTGCACGGGGTCGACGCCGTGCAGGGGGACCAGATGGCGGGGCGAGTCCACCAGGAGGTACTCCGCGAGCGCGCCGGGCCGGCCGAGACCGGGCGGGACGATGCCGAGGCCCGCCGCGTGCGGACAGCAGTTCTCCCTGCCCTCGGCGCACGGGTGACAGCGTCCGCAGCCCCAGGGACCGTACACCGCCACCGCCTCGCCCTCCGTCACCTCGGTGACGCCGGCGCCCACGGCCGCCACCGTGCCCACGCCCTCGTGGCCCAGGGTCATCGGCAGGACGTAGGGGAAGGCCTCCTCGGGCCAGCCCATCACCGCGATGTCGGAGTGGCACAGGCCCGCCGCCGTCACCTTCAACAGCACCTGGCCCGGGCCGGGTTCGGGCACCGGCACCTCCACGAGCTCAGGCGCGTGACCCACCCGCAGGTACTGCACGGCTTTCATCATCGCTACTTCCTTCCGGTTGTGCGGGGCCGGGCAGCTTCCCGGTCCGGCGGCGCAGCACGGTGGGCAGCGCGATCCGCCCGCCCGTGAGGACGAGGGCCACGATCAGGACGGACCCGGTGAACAGGCTCGCGGCCCACTGCGCGCTGGTGGCGAGCCCGAGCCCGGTGATGCCGGTGCCGAGCAGCAGCACCGCGATCACCGTCCCCCAGGCGTTGAAGCGGCCCGCGCGCAGCTGGGTCGCTCCGACGAAGGCCGCCGCGTAGGCCGACAGCAGATAGGGGCTGCCCGCGGTCGGCGATCCGGACCCCACCGAGGACGCGAAGACCACTCCGGCGAAACCGGAGAGCAGCGCGGACGCCACCAGCGTCCCGAAGCGCAGCCGGTCGGTGCGCACCCCCTGGAGGCGGGCGGCGTCGGAGTTGAACCCGGTCGCGTACAAGCGGCGTCCGGTGGCGGTGTGTTCCAGCACGAACCAGATGGCGAGGGCGGCGAGCAGCATGTACAGCACCGGCAGGGTGATGCCGCCGGCGTCCAGTTGCGCGATGCTCGCGAAGGGCTTGGCGAGCAGCTGCACCCCGGTGACCGAGCTGTCGTTGGTGACCATGGTGATCAGGGACTGGATCAGCGCACCCGTGGCGAGGGTGGCGATGAACGAGTCGACGCGCAGGACCACCACCACGAGGGCGTTCACCACCCCGACCAGCAGGGCCGCGGCCATGGCCAGGGCGATCGCGGTGAAGGGACCGAGGCCCGTGGAGACCAGGAAGTGGGCGGTCAGCACGCTGGTCAGGGACATGGTGTAGGCGACCGACAGATCGAAGACGCGGGCGGCCAGCGGTGGTACGACGCTGAGCGCCACCAGTCCTGCCACCGCGTTGCCGTTGAGCACCTGCTTGACCGTGATGGCCGTCGGAAAGGTGTCCGGCGCCCACACGGAGAAGAGCACGACGATCACCAGCCACACGTACACCGCGCCGATGGTGCGGAACGACAGGGTGGCCTTCACCCGGGTCGGGACGGACGTCATCTCACTCGGTTCCTTCCATGGCGTGCACGAGCGCGGACTCGGTGATGTCCGGGCCGCTGATCTCCCGTGCGATCCGGCCGTCCCGCACCACCAGGACGCGGGTGCACAGGGCGAGGAGGTCCTGGGTGTCGGAGGAGGACACGAGGACGCCCGTCCCCTCCTCGGCCTGCCGCTCGATCAGGTCGTAGAGCTGGAGGCGGGTGGCGATGTCCACGCCGGCCGTGGGCTCGCACAGGGTCAGCACGGGCGGGCGCTGGGCGAGGCAGCGGGCCATGACGACCTTCTGCTGGTTGCCGCCGCTGAGCGTGGTGATCCTGGCCGTGCGGCCGGCGGTACGGACGTCGACCCGGCTGATCCAGTCCTCCGTGAGGGCGGCCTCACGGCGTCGGCGCAGCCGTCCGGCGCGGGTCCGCAGCCGGTCCAGGAGCGGCAGGGTGAGGTTCTCGCTGACCGAGAAGTCGCCGATCACGCCCTCGGCCGCCCGGTCCGCCGGGACCAGGGGCAGGCCCAGGGCACGGGCGTCACGCGCCTCGGTCCACCGGGTGGAGCGTTGGGGGAGGCGCAGTCTGCCGGTCACGCGGCCGGTATGGGCCCCGCAGACCGCGTACGGCACGATCTCGTGGCCGGAGCCGACCAGTCCCGTGACGCCCAGGCGTTCGCCCCGGGCCAGGTCGAAGCCGACTCCGCGCAGCGGCCCGGCCCACAGGTCGCGCACCTCCAGCACGGGATCGCCGGCCGCGGGGAAGGACGGCGGACGGTGGTCGGTGTCCATCTCCTCGCCCGCCATCAGCGCGGCCAGCGAGCGCGGGGTGAGGTCGGCGACCGGGCGGGTGGCGATCCGGCGTCCGCCGCGGATCACGGTGACCCGGTCGGCGAGCGCGAAGATCTCGTCCATGCGGTGCGACACGTACAGCACCCCGGCTCCCGCGGCGCGGACCTCGCGCACGATGTCGAACAACCGGGCCACCTCGCCCGGCGGCAGCACGGCGGTGGGCTCGTCGAGCACCAGGACGCCACGCCGGCCCTCCCACCCCTGGAGCGCCGCGGCGATGGCCACCACCGTGCGCTGGACAGGGGTGGCCGTCGCGAGGGGGCGGCGCACGTCGATGCCGAGGCCGAAGCGTTCGACCAGGGCGTGCGTGCGCCGCTCCATCTCCGGCCAGTCGATGTTGCCGAAAGCGGTGCGGGCGAAGCCGTGACGCAGGGCGAGGTTGTCGACGGCGCTCAACTCGCCCACCAGGCCCAGCTCCTGGTGGACGAAGCGCAGGCGGTCGTGGCGGGAGGCCGCCACCTGGCTCAGGTCGAAGGGCTCACCGTCGAGTGCGGCCACCGCACCCGGCTCCGCGTGGTGGTATCCGGCGAGGATCTTGATGAGGGTGGACTTGCCGGAGCCGTTCGGGCCGATCAGGGCGTGGATCTCGCCGGGCGCCACCTCGAGGTCGACGTCCGTCAGGGCCCGGGTGGCGCCGAATCGCTTCGACAGGGCGGCCACCCGCAGCAGCGGCCCGGTCAACTCACGCCCCACAGCGCCTTGAACTGGGCCTGGTAGTCCTCGACGATCGGGAAGTCCCCGATGGTCTTGGGGAGGTTGTCCTTGGTGATGAGCATGTTGGGCAGCACCGCCTGCTGGTCCACGTCCATGGACTGACCGGTGAAGTGGCGGGCCAGCGCGTCGACCTGGAGCCAGGAGGTCTCGTGCGAGTTCAGGGCCATCGCGGCGTCGCTGAGCCCGCTCTGGATGTACTGGTAGTTCTGTCCGTCCCCGACGTTCACGGCGAGATGCTTGCCGGTGATGCCGGCCGTCTTGAGCGCGGCCGGGACGCCCACGTTGAGCAGGCCCAGTGAGAACACGACGTGGGTCACCTTCGGGTGGGAGCGCAGGTACGACACCACCCGGTCCGGCATGTCCTTGCCGATCGCGGTGATCGGGACGTCCACGGTGTCCAGTCCGCACCCGGCGCACCACTGCTTGTACTTGGCGGCGAAGGTGTCCTTGACGGGCTTGAGGATGGTGTAGGCGGGCAGGTCGAAGTAGACGGTGTCGGCCTGGGCGTTGCTGTCGGCGACCACCCAGGAGGCCAGCATCTCGCCCTGGACGGCGACGTCCTTGGGCCCGTTCTTGAGCAGGGAGACCCCGCCGCCCACGACGTCGTCGGCGTTCGACTGGAGGACGGGGATGCCCGCCGCCTTCAACTGGGCGAGCTGCTTGGCGTACACGGCGCGCGGGAACCCGGAGGAGACGACGGCGTCGGGCCTGTCGCGCAGCGCCTGCTCGTAGGCGCTCTGGACGGACTCCGGGGTGCCCTGGGTGGCGATCTGGCGGACGTGCCAGCCGAGTTCGTTGGCGCCCGCGGTGAAGAAGTTGGCCAGGTCCTGGCAGGACTGCACGCCGCACAGGATGAAGTCGACGGTCTTTCCGGCGGGGATGCTCTTGCCGACCGGCCGGGTGACCGGGATCCGGTCCGGGTGCGCGGAGTACTTCGCGACGGCCTTGCGGGCGGCGGTCAGGCCGGGGGAGTCCGGAGCCGCGGCTGTGGCGGAGTCGGCGGCCGGTGTCGTTCCGTTGCCGCACCCCGCCAGGGCGAGCAGGGCGGTGACGGGGACGATCGCGGTCAGGGCGCGGCGGGCCGCGCGACGGGGTCTGGAACTCATCGTTGAGCACTCCCGTGGTGTGTCGCCTGTGCTGTCGCGGCCCGGGACGTCCCGCGTCGGCGGTGATCGGCCCCGGTCAGGCGAATGGATGGCGTGTCGCGCCGGGCGGGAACGCCACGGCACCGGTCCGGGACCGGTCGGAGATCGTCCCGGGATCGAGAAACTTTTGAGGCACTACAGTCTCAAGTGGGTCGGAGTGTGACACGCCCTGACGGCCTTGGGGAGAGGGTCGTCGCAAAAAGTTGCTGGATACCAGCTCGGCAGGGGGTCGGTGAAGACAGTGCGGGGTCGTTGACCGGCGCGACTGTTGCTCCTGGCCGTAACTCGTAACTACACTCCATCTAAAGTTTCTGCCGGAGGAGAGATGATGGACGAAACATCGGAGCCGGCCACCGCCCGCTGCCCGGGCCCCACCGTCCAGGACTACCTCGGCCAGGACAGCCGCCCCGTGCCGGCCGCCCTGAGGTACGAGCACAACGACCACCTCGGCAGCGAGGACATCGACACCGCCCGCTTCACCTCCCGCGAGTGGGCCGAGCGCGAGATGCGGCAGGTCTGGCGGCGGGTGTGGCAGTTCGCCTGTCTGGAGAGCGAGATTCCCGAGGTCGGCGACCACGAGATCTACGAGATCGGCGACGACTCCCTGATCGTCGTACGCACCGGGCCCGAGGAGATCCGCGCCTTCGTCAACGTCTGCCTGCACCGCGGACGCAAACTGCGCACCGGCGGCGGCAACGTCAGCGAGTTCCGCTGCTCCTTCCACGGCTTCGCCTGGAACCTCGACGGCACCATGCAGAGCCCGCCCTGCGCCTGGGACTTCCCGCACGTCGTCCCGGAGAAGTTCGCCCTTCCCGAGGCGCAGGTGGCCACCTGGCGCGGCTTCGTGTTCATCAACATGGACCCGTACGCCGAATCCTTCGACAACTACCGCGGCACCTTCGACGACTACTACATCTGGCCGCTGGAGAACCGCTACAAGTCCCTGCACATCGCCAAGGTGCTGCCCTGCAACTGGAAGGTCGCCCAGGACGCGTTCATCGAGTCCTTCCACGTGATCGCCACCCACCCGCAGATGCTGCCGTGGCTCGCCGACGCCAACTCGCAGTACGACGTCATGGCGGACCAGCCCCACTGGAACCGGATGATCAACATCCAGGGCGCGCCCAGCCCGCACGTGGCCGACTCCGTCACGGAGGAGGACGTCCTGGAGACCTTCTACGACTCGCGCGCCTTCTACGCCGCCGCGCAGGGCCGCGACCTCGTCATGCAGGAAGGCGACGAACTCCCGGCGATCCCGCCCGGCGGCACCGCCCGCCAGGTCCTCGCCGAGCGCATGCGCGCGCAGCTGGCGGCCACCTCGGCGCAGGACTTCTCACAGACCCCGGACACCGAACTGCTGGACGCCATCAACTACTTGCTGTTCCCCAACTTCAACCCCTGGGGTGGCGCGAAGTCCAACATCATCTACCGGTTCCGGCCCCACGGCTTGGACCCCGACTCCTGCACCGCCGAGATCATCTTCATGTCGTCCCCGAAGCAGCCCGGCGAGAAGCCCGCCCCCGCGAAGATCCGATGGGTGCCCGAGGACATGCTCTTCGCCGACATCCCCGAACTCGGCGTCCTCGGACCCGTCTTCGACCAGGACTGCGAGAACCTCCCCTACGTCCAGCAGGGCCTGAAGGCGATGCGCAAGCCCGGCATCACCCTGGCCAACTACCAGGAGAGCCGCATCCGCCACTTCAACCGGACACTTGACCGGTGGATGGAGAAGTGACCCACCGGGTGGCGGTCAGGCCCTCCGGCATCGAGCTCGACGTCCTCGACGGAGAGGACCTGTTCAGCGCCGCCCAGCGCCTCGGCTACCGCTGGCCCACCGTCTGCGGCGGCAGGGGCACCTGCCGTACCTGTTTCGTCCAGGTCGACGAGGGCGCCGAGAACTGCTCGCCCGTGGGCCCGCTGGAACGCGAGGGCATCGAAGCCCTGCGCAGGCCGGTGGACGGCCTGACCCGGCTCGCCTGCCGGCTCCGGGTCGAGGGCCCGGTGACCGTGACCAAGCGCGGCGTGCGCCGCCGAGTGCAGGAGTGAGACCCCCATGTCCAAGCAAGTGATCCACCCCCTCACCGGGCACGTGTACCGGCTCACCGCGGACGGCCTGGTCGAGGTCACCGACCCCGCGACCGGCGCGCAGGGCCTCTTCGACTTCCAGGCCCGCTGGCAGTCCGGCGAACTGCGCCACGCCGACCTCCAGATGGCCGGCTGGGTGGGCCGCCTCGCCCGGCGCCGTACGCCCCCGCAGCCGGAGCGATGACCACCGTGACGCCCCGCAGCACCCGGGTGGTCACGCTGGTGCGCCGCCCCCACGGAGAACCGCTCACCAGCGACTTCGCCGTGGCCGAGCGCCCGCTCCCGCCCCTGGGAGAGGGCCAACTGCTCGTCCGCAACCTGTACATGAGCGTCGACCCGTCGATGCGCGGGCGCCTGGAGAGCACCGAGAAGCACTACACGCACAACTTCACCCCGGGCTCGCCGCTCGACGGCCGCGCCCTGGGCGTGGTGGAGGAGAGCCGCTGCGCCTCGGTCCCGCCGGGCACGTACGTACGCCATCAACTCGGCTGGCGGGAGCGGGCCGTGCTGGACGCCGCGGACACCGACGGCGCCGGGCGCATCGACCCCCGGCTCGCCCCGCTGCCCACCTGGCTGGGGCTGCTCGGCCAGACCGGGTTCACCGCCTACGTGGGCCTGACCCGGATAGCGGCGCTGCATCCCGGGGACACCGTCTTCGTCTCGGCGGCGGCCGGGGCCGTCGGCACCGCCGCCGGCCAGTTCGCGCGGCTGCTGGGAGCGGACCGCGTGGTCGGGACCGCCGGCGGCCCGGACAAGTGCGCGCTGCTGGTCAAGGAGTTCGGCTACGACGACGCCGCGGACCACCGTGCCGAGCCGGTCCGTGACGCACTGGCGCGCATCGCGCCCGACGGCATCGACGTCTACTTCGACAACGTCGGCGGCGAGCAGCTCGCGGCAGCCCTGCACGCGCTGCGCACCGGCGGCAGGGTCGCCCTGTGCGGGATGATGTCCCAGTTCGGCGGCGACCGGCGGACCGAGGGCCGGCGGACCGTGGACATCAACCATCTGATCCAGGCCGTCCTCAAGCGCCTGACCCTGTCCGGCTTCATCGTCCGCGACCACGACGACCTGCGCCCCGAGTTCGAGCAACGGGTCGCGGGCTGGCTCGCCGAGGGCCGCGTCACCGCACGCGAGACGGTCGTGGACGGGCTGGAGAACGCCGCGGGGGCGCTGCTGTCCCTGCTGGAGGGCGGCAACGTCGGCAAGATGCTGGTGCGGCTGGGTGACTGAAACGAAGACGGCGCCCCCGTCGGGGGCGCCGTCTTCAGCGCATGGGCCGGGACTCCGCGACCGTGTGGACGTCCAACGAGACGCCGACCCGGGTCAGCCCGGCCGACGCCGACCTGAAGTCCTTCATGTGCGCGGCCTTGAAGTGCTCGTCGAGAGCCTGTTGCGAGACCCACCGCTCATAGACCCGGATACGCCGCTCGTCGTCGGGGTCCGCCGTCATGGCGTAGTCGAGGCAACCCGGCTCTTCGGCGCGGGTCCGGTGTCCCAGCGCGACGAGATGTCCCAGCATCGTGTTGCGGTCACCCGGCTCGTAGTCCATCCAGCCGGCGACGATGATTCCCTCGGTCATGCCCCTCACGCGTTCCTCTCGCGCTCATGACCGAGGACCCGCCACCGATGGGGAGACGATGACGGGCCCCCGGCGTACTCAACCGCCGAGCGGTACCGGGACGCTGTCCACGGTGACCGTGCCCCGCTCGCCGTCGACCGTGATCACCATGCCGTCCCGCAGCCGCCGCGTCCCGCCCTCGACGGAGATCACCGCCGGGATGCCCAGTTCACGACAGACGACCACGGCGTGGCTGTTGAGCGCGCCCACGTCCACCACGGCCGCCCCGGCGACCAGGAACAGCGGGGTCCAGGCCGCGTCGGTGATCGGTGCCAGCAGCACCTCGCCCGGCTCCAGCGCCTCGCAGGAGGCCGGGTCGGTGACCACCCGCACGGTGCCGGTGTACGTGCCGTGGCTGCCGCCCACCCCGGAGAGCACATCGCCCTCGACGGCGGCCGGGGTGCGCTCCTCGGCGCGGCGCGGCCAGCCGTCGATCTCGGTCTGCGCGTCGGCGGCGACGAAGAACGGCGGCTCCAGCTCGTGCAGGCCCGCGTACTCCTCCAGCCGTCGCGCGATCACCGGGCCGAAGGACTCCGGGGCGGCGACATAGTCGTCCAGCTCGGTGTCCAGCAGCATCATCACGTCCTCGGGCCGGGCGAACAGTCCCGCCCCGACTCCGCGGCGGCCCAGTTCCCGTATCGCCATGCGGATCTCGTTGACGACGGTGACGCAGTTCGCCTTGGTGCGCTCGCGGGCCGGGATCCACACCTGGGCGGCGTGCAGGCCGGCGTCGAACAGGGGCTGCGTCTCCTCGGGCAGCAGGGCCCGGATCTCCCGTGCCGTCCGTTCGCGCCCCTCGGTCAGGCGCCTGCGGCGGGCGGCGGGGGAGTCGGCGTCGGGGCTGTGCCGGATCCGGTCGACCAGGGCGAGGGCCTGGACGGGGGCCGCCTCCCAGGACAGGGCGTGGATGTCCCACTCGTTGGGGCCGCGGTCGCCGGACTCGGCGAGGAACTCCTCGAAGGAGTCCCGGAACGCCTTCACATCGCCGGTGGCGGCGTCGAGCGCCTGCTCCACCGCGGCCGGACCCTGGTCGAACAGTGCGCTCAGCTCGGCCGAGGCCGCCACCTGACGGGACAGCGTCCACAGCCCGGTCGACGGGGAGGCGGAGTCCACGTCGCCCAGTCCGCCGATCAGGTCGAGCATGGCGCCGGGCCGCTCCACGCTCGCACAGAGCGGACCGAGGATCGCCGGCCCGACGGAGGCGGGCAGCGACGACTCCACGTGCCGCTGGAAGGTCGTCTCCACCTCGTCCAGCAACGACCGTGCGTGCGCCACCAGTTCGGCGTCGGACAGGGCGCTCGGGTCGGGGCGCGAGCGGCGCAGGGCGCGCAGTCGCTCACGGTCGGCGTCGGCCTCCGGGAAGCCGGACTGGCCGAGCATCCGCTGGAGGGTCGCGCCCGCCCTGGCGGTCAGCTCCTCGTCCAGGTCGTCCGGGTGCGCCACGTAGACCGGGGTGTCGGAGCGCTGGCCGACGAAGGCCGCGTCGATCTGGTCCGCGGTCTGGCCCATCCGGATGCCGAACAGTCGCATGTGGGACAGGTTCAGATAGAAGTGCCCGCCGAACATCCCGACGAACGGCGGCCGGGGCCCGGCCACTTCCTCCTCGCGGTAGATGCCGAAGCCGACGAAGCCGTTGCGCCACCCTTGCAGACCCCGCCCCCAGACCAGGGTCCAGCCCAGCGGGCTGGCCGGATCCGGCAGGGTCTCGCCCGCGTTGGCCCGGGTGTAGTGCGGCAGCCGCTCACTGCGCTGCCAGTCCGTGATCCAGCTCTTCATGACCGAGATCTCCCGCTGTCCGTACCCACGCCCGCCCGTGCCCGTTCCACGCCTGCCGCTACGAGTGCGCCTACCACTGCGCCTACCACTGCGCCTACCACTGCGCTGTCCCGCCGTCGACGCTGATCAGGGTGCCGGTGATACCCGCCCCCGCGTCGCTCGCGAGCAGCGAGGCGACCGCCGCGATCTGCTCGACGGTGGTGATCCTCTTGGTGGCGGCGTGCTCAGCGAACCGGCCCAGCCACTCCTCGTACGAGATGCCCTCGGCCTCCGCCGCGGCGGGACCCGCGGCCCGCATGAGGTCGGTGTCGACGGCGCCGGGGCAGATGGCGTTGCAGGTGATGCCCTGGGTGCCGTACTCGAAGGCGGTCGCCTTGGTCAGTCCGTGGATGGCGTGCTTGTTGGTGATGTAGTGGCTGATCGCGGGCTTGTTGGCCTGCTTGCCCTCCACCGAGGAGATGTTGATGATGCGTCCCCAGCCGCCGTCCAGCATCTTCGGCAGGGCCCGGCGGGTGCCGTAGAAGTAGTTGTTGACGTTCAGGTCCAGGGCCGCGTGCCAGGCCTCGTCGCTGAGCTGGTGGATCGGCGCGAAGCCGGAGCTGCCGCCGGCGTTGTTGACCCAGATGTCGAGCCGCCCGAAGCGCTCGGCGGCGAAGTCCGCGAGGGCCTCGATGTCCTCCTGACGGCCCGCGTCGCAGGGGTGGAAGACGGCCCGGTCGCCGGCGTCCATCTCCTCCAGGGCCTGCTTGCCCTTGATCTCGCTGCGGCCGCTGACGACGACCGTCGCGCCGTCGGCCAGGAAGGCCTCGGCGATGGCGCGGCCGATGCTGCGCGTGCTGCCCGTGATCACCGCGACACGTCCGTCGAGGCTGCCCGTAGCCACCATGGTGTTCTCCGAGTGTGGTTGGTAGGTCACCTGGCGGCTCTGGGGGCTGTGTCCAGGTGCTGGTGAATGGTGCGGTGGAAGTGTTGGAGGCCGGGCTCGTTGCGTCCGAAGACGAAGTCGGTCCCGGCGAGGGCCTGGAGGCCCTGCTGGACTCCGTAGGTGGTCGCGTAGTCCTCGTCGCGGACCACCTCGTGGAACCACTCGCCGAACCGGTCGGCGGCCTGGCGTTCCTCGTCGGTGACCGCCGGTTCGCGCAGCAGGATGATCTGCTGGGTCACCGACTCGGTCGCCGTGCGGGGCAGGACCAGGGAGACCGCGATCTTCTGGCGCCAGCCGCCGGCGATCGCGAGGCCCGGGAAGAGCCAGTAGATGGGCCCGACGCACTCCCCGGGATCGCGCTGCTCAGGCGGCAGTTCGACCGCCCGCGCGATGGGGCGCAGGGCCGGTGCGATGCGCTGGTGGGGGCCCCAGGTGTCGTGGGCCATCATGTTCGACAGGTTCGTCTCGAACACCGTCTTGGGGTGCAGTGAGGCGAAGTGGTACGTCTCCAGGTACCCGTCGAGGGTGACCTTCCAGTTGGGGCTGGTCAGCTCGCTGGTGGAGTAGTGATGGCACTCCGCGAGACGCAGTCCCTCCAGAAGGGGCCGGAGGTCCCCGAGCCAGGCGTCCAGGTCGGGTTCGGCCGCAGGGTCGAGGGAGACGAAGACGATTCCGGCGCGCTCCCCGGCCGGGAGCCGGATGAGGCTGCGGCCCTCGCGCGGAACCTCGCCGAAGGTCTTCTCGGCGTACACCCCGCGCAACTCCCCGGCCAGGTCGTACGACCAGGAGTGGTAGGGGCAGGTGAGCCGCTTCGACACCCCGCAGCCGGGTTCGAGGAGCTTGGCCCCGCGGTGCCGGCACGCGTTGATCATCGCGTGTACGGCGCCCCGCCGGTCCCGGGTGATCAGCACGGGGATGCCGAGCACGTCGATCGCCTTGTAGGTGTTCGGGCCGGGAAGCTCGCTGGACATGGCGAGCGGCAACGGGACGCTGCGGTGGACCGCGTCCGTCTCGCGCCGCCAGCGGTCGGCGTCGAGGTAGTGGGCGACGGGTTCCGTCCACTGCTCCCCGGCCTCGTGCGTGGTGTTGTCGCGGTAGTGCGCCATCACCCGCTCGACGAGTTCGGCAGCCTCCCGGCGCATCGTCACGGCCGCCGGGTCGGTGGACCGGTCCTGGCTGATCCACGACGCGTATTCGGGGGTCGGGGGAGCCGGCGGGGCCGAGGCCGGGGAGCCGCGCCCTTCGGCTGTCTCCCGGATCTCCGGCGAACTGGTCTGGACCACGATGTCCTCACAATCCTCCCAGCCGCGAGCCGGTGACCGGCCTCGTGACGCAACAGCTGGGCTGTGTCCGAAACTGCAACAGGACTTAGTGTGGTCTGTCAATAGAAAGTGTCGAAGTTGCCGTTCGGCGTCACGTGGGGGTGGGTGTGATGGTCATGACCCTGCCGTTCGAGGTGGGTGTGGTGGTGCGCGACCTCGGGGTGATGGAGCGCTTCTACTGCGATCTGATCGGCTGTCGCGCCGAGCGCCGCTCGCGTGTGCCGGAGTCCGTGGGTGGCTCCGCCGGGCTCGGCGGCGAGCTGGAGGTGGTCTGGCTCGGGGTGCCGTCCGGGGGGTGCGTGAAGTTGATCCGACCCCGGTCGGCGCCGGTGGAGGTGTCTGCGGAGGCCTGGTCGGCCGGGCGTCCCGGACTGTCGTATCTCACCTTCCATGTCGACGATGTGGACCCGGTGGTGGCAGTTCTGGCGGCCGCCGGGGCCCGGCCCCTCTCGGACCCCGTCGTGGTTCCCGCGCACGGCCGCCGGATCAGCTTCTGGGTCGATCCGGAAGGCAACGTCGTCGAGTTGGTGGACGCGCGGGGCGGCCGACCGGATCGGGGCATAGTAATTAGAGACACTCTTCAGTAAGGTGCCCCCAGCCGGTTACTGTAGACCGGCACAAGTAAGTCCGATTGCTTGGCAACCTCCCTCGGACGAAGGGGCGGACGATGGCTCAACGAGCGTCGACGGCATCGAAGATATCCGCGCAGGTCAGCACGCAGGTGGTCAAGGACCTGCACGAACGCATGGTGCGTATCCGGCTGTTCGAGACCGAGGCGGGAAAGCTCATGGAGGCCGGCAAGCTGCCCGGCTTCCTGCACCTGTACGTCGGCCAGGAAGCCGTCGCCGCCGGCGTGATGGCGGCCCTGCGCGACGACGACCAGATCACCTCCACCCACCGCGGCCACGGACACGCCGTGGCCAAGGGCGTCGGCTTCCGCGAGATGTACGCCGAGCTCTACGGCAGGGTCACCGGCGCCTGCCTCGGCCGCGGCGGCAGCATGCACATCAACGACCTCGGCCGCGGCATGCTCGGCGCCAACGGCATCGTCGGAGCCGGTGTCCCGATCGCCGTGGGCGCCGCCTTCGCCGCCCGGTACAAGGGCCGGGACAGCGTCGCCGTCACCTTCTTCGGCGACGGCGCCACCAACATCGGCGCCTTCCACGAGGGCGCCAACATGGCCGCGATCCTCGGCTTGCCGGTCGTCTTCGTCTGCGAGAACAACGGCTACGCGGAGTTCACCCCGCAGTCCGGGCACATGCTGCTCACCGACGTCGCCGACCGGGCCGCCGCCTACGGCATGCCCAGCGTGATCGTCGACGGCATGGACGCGGTCGCCGTCCACCGGGCCGCAGCCGAGGCCGTCGCCCGGGCCCGGGCCGGCGCGGGACCGATGATGATCGAGGCCAAGACCTACCGCTTCTTCGACCACCAGGGCGTCAAAGGCCTGCGACACCCCTACCGCTCGGACGAGGAGGTCGCCGAGTGGAAGACCCGTGACCCCATCGACCTCATCGAGGCCCGGGCCCTCGCCGACGGCACCGCGAGCCGCGCCGAACTCGACGACGTATGGCAGCGCACCCGCGAGGAGATCGCCGAGGCCGTCGCGTACGCCGAGGCGAGCCCGCTGCCCGACCCGGCCGACCTGCTGCTGAACGTCTACTCGGGATGAGCGCCATGACCACGATCACCGAAGCACCGGCCCTCGCCCCGAACCCGGGGGCCCGCAAGCTCACCTACGTCAAGGCCTTCAACGAGGGGCTCGCCCAGGCCATGCGCGAGGACGAGAACGTCTTCGTCGCCGGCGAGGACGTGGCCGGATACGGCGGCGTCTTCCGCATGTTCGACAACCTCCTCGACGAGTTCGGCCCCCGCCGCATGATCGACACCCCGATCTCCGAAGCCGCCCTGGTCGGCCTCGGCGTGGGAGCCGCCGCCCAGGGACTGCGCCCGGTCGTCGACCTCATGTTCATGGACTTCATCGGCGTCTGCCTCGACCAGATCGTCAACCAGGCCGCGAAGATGAAGTACATGTTCGGCGGCGCGCTGTCGGTGCCGCTCACCATCACCACCGCCTCCGGCGCGGGCCTCGGCGCCGCCGCCCAGCACAGCCAGTCCCTGGAGGCGTGGCTGGCCCATGTGCCCGGCCTCAAGGTGGTGATGCCGTGCGACGCCCACACCGCCAAGGGCCTGACCGTCTCGGCCATCCGGGACGACAACCCGGTCGTCGTCATGCTCAACAAGGTCCTGCTCGGCAGCACCGGCGAGGTGCCCGAGGAGATCTACGGCATCCCGCTGGGCCAGGCGCACACCGCCCGACAGGGCTCCGACGTCACCGTGATCGCGCTGGGTCGCATGGTGGGCGAGGCGCTCGCGGCGGCCGACGAACTCGCCGCCGAGGGCGTGGAGATCGAGGTGATCGACCCGCGCACCGTGCAGCCGCTGGACACCGAGACGATGTTCGCGTCCGTGCGCCGCACCAACCGGGTGCTCGTGGTGCACGAGGCCGTCACCTTCGGCGGGCTCGGGGCGGAGATCGCCGCCCAGATCCAGGACGTGGTCTTCGACCACCTGGACGCGCCGGTCCTGCGCATCGGCGCCCCCTTCTCACCCGTGCCCTTCTCACCGGTCCTGGAGAAGGCGTACGTGCCCGATCGCGCCCGCATCGCACAGGGCTGCCGGCGCCTGCTCGAAAGGTCGTGACCGACGTGGCGGTCGAGGTTCTGCTGCCGAAGATCGGCCTGACCATGCAGGAAGGCACGATCGACGAATGGCTGGTGCCCACGGGCGCCGTCGTCACGGAAGGCGAGGCGTTGCTGCGGCTGGCCACCGACAAGGTGGATGTGGACGTCGAGGCGGAGGCCGGGGGACTGTTCCACCCGGTGGTGCCGGCGGGCACGACCGTCCCGGCCGGGGCACTCATCGGGTGGCTGCTGGCGGAGGGCGAGCGGCCACCGGAAGGCGCGGACGAGCCTGCGCCGCCCACGAAAGCTCCCCCGGCCGCCGCCCTCGGTGCCGGCGCCCCGGCCATCGTCTCCGGTCCCGGCGCCCAGGCTGCCGCCCCCGGTGCCGGCGCCCCGGCCATCGTCTCTGGTCCCGGCGCCCAGGCTGCCGCCCAAGGTGCCGGCGCCCCGGTCGGTGCCCCCGGCGGCCCGGCCACCTCACCCGGTCCCGGTGCCCCCGCCGCTCACCCCGTGAGCCAGCGCCTGTTGTCCTCCCCGAACGCCCGGCGGGTCGCCGCGGCCGCCGGCGTCGACCTCGCCGTCGTACGCGGCACCGGGCCCGGCGGCCGGATCGTCTCCGAGGACGTGGAAGAGCACGTGGCGGCATTCCCCGCACGGGCCGCCGGTGCCTCCTCGCCGCTGGTCCGCAAGCTCGCCAGGGAACGGGGCATCGACCTCGCCGAGGTGAACGGCACCGGACCGGGCGGGCGGATCCGCAGGGCGGACCTGGAACCGGTCGCCCCCGCCGCCGTCCTCACCAGCTCCACCGTCATCCCCCTCACCGGGATGCGCGGCACCATCGCCCGCCGGATGCACGCCAGCCTCCAGGAGATGGCCCAGCTGACCCACGGCTACGAGGTCCGGATGGACGCCGTGGTGTCCCTGCGGGACCGGCTCAAGGAGGAGTGGACGGACAGCGGCCTGCCGGTGCCCAGCATCAACGACTTCCTCCTGAAGGCCGCCGCCCTGGCCCTGCGCGAGCACCCGCTGCTCAACGCGACGGTCCGCGAGGACGGCATCCACCTGCTCGACGACATCCACCTGGGCTTCGCGGTGGCCGTACCGGGCGGCCTCATGGTCCCGGTGATCGAGGACGCGGCGGCACTGCCCCTGACCGGGATCGCCGAGCGGACGAAGGCCCTTGCCGAGGCCGCGCGCACGGGGCGCATCTCCCCGGCGCAGCTGGAAGGAGCCACGTTCACGGTCACCTCGCTCGGCGGCTACGGCGTCGACTTCTTCACGCCCGTCATCAATCCCGGCAATGTCGCGATCCTCGGCGTGGGCAGGCTCAGGGACGGCGTCGAATGGGCGGACGACAGACCGCTGCGAACGCGGGTCCTCACCCTGAGCCTCACCTTCGACCACCGCGCGGTCGACGGGGCCCCGGCCGCCGAATACCTGCGCACGCTGGGGGAGTTGCTGAGCAAGCCGCTTCGCCTGCTGGTGTGAGCCGCGGTTCAGGTGGCAGGGTCGGCGATCCGCTCCGCGAGCTCGCCGACCTCGCGGACGAACGCGCGGTGGCCCAGCGACCGGTACACGTCGTCCCCCCGGACCTGGGAGATCGCCGCGGTCTCCAGCAGCGCCAGCAGGCCGAGGCCGATCACGGCCGCCTCGGCGTCGGAGACGGACCCCCGCGCCTTGCGGATCAACCGCACCAGCTCGTCCAGGACCTCCGTACGGCTCTCCTGACGCAGCGCCTCCGCGTCCTGGCTCATGCCGGCCGACGACACGAAGAACACGGTGGCGGCGGAGCGGTGCTCGCCCATCCAGGCCAGCAGGGAGGTGACCGACGCGCCGATGTCCGCGCCGGGATCATGGACCTCGGTGATCTCCCGCAACTGCTCGCGCAGCGCCGCGGCGAACGCCCGCATGGTCTCCGCCAGGACCTGGTCCTTGGAGGAGAAGTGGTAGTACACCGCCGCCGACGTCATCTCGGCCCGAGCGGCGATGTCGGCCACCGTCACCTCGTCCGGCGGCTGGGTGGCGAACAGCTCCGTGGCCGCCTCGATCACCCACTGCTTGCGCGAGGGTCGGTGCGCGGCGCGGGTTCCGGATGTCGTCATGATGTCAAGTATGCCGGGCGGAGGGTGCCCCGGAGGCCCACGCGCAGCAGGAATTCCGCCGACGGGGGATCGGAGTTACTGGATACACTGGTCAGTACGGACGGATCCGGGACGCGGGTTCACGGCGGCGGGCAGGGAGCATGATGGCGGCCACGACGAAGAACGGCAAACAGCCCGCCCACCGGCCCTCGCGGCGGCAGCACATCATCACCGCGGCCGTGCGGGTGTTCGGCCGCAACGGCGTCGCGGAGACCAGCGTCCAGGACATCGCCGACGAGGCCCAGGTGGTCCCGACCGCCGTCTACTACCACTTCGACGGCAAGGAGGAGCTGCTCGAACTCGCCATGCGCCGGGTCTTCGACCAGCTGAACGCCGTCGTGGAGGCGGCCCGGCCGGAGTCCGAACCGGGTGACGCGGAGGGCCTGGTGCGGGTCATCGACGCCGTGTGGGAGTGGGTGGAGAAGAACCCGGACGAGGCCCGCCTCTACCAGGTCCAGGTCGCCTCGGCCAACGGCAGCGTGAAGGTGCTGCGGGACGAGTTCGAGCAGCGGCACATCCAGCGCGGCTACGACTATCTGCCCGAGGGCACGACGCGCAGCCCCCGCGCCGCCAAGGCCCGGCATGCGGCACAGGCCCTCGCCGTCCGCACCCTGATCAGCACGACGATGCTCGTCACCGCGCTCCGGGCGGAGGGCGGACCGCTGTCCCAGCTGCCCTCCCGGTCCGTGCTGGAGGCGGTGCGGGCCCTGGCGCTGCGGATCGTCGCCGCCGAGCAGACCTCGGCGAAGCCGGCGGCGTCGCAGGGCTGACGGGGTGTGTCGTGACCGGTTCGGTGAACGGCACACCTGGCTGACCATCAGAGTCCCGTAGAGACTCCCATGACTTTCAGGACTCGCCGCTGAAGGGCGGTCGTGTCGGCTGTCTGCCCGCCGACGGCTGTGTGCCACAGGAGGTACAACAGGCCGCTTTCGGCGCGCAGGCGCACGTCGGGCGCGGTGCCGGCCACTCTTTCCAGCCGGACAGTGAGGCCGTCGAGCATGGGGGTGAGCTTGGCCTCGATGGCCACGCGTGCCAGTTCCGAGTCCGGATCGGCAAGGCAGGCGGCGAACAGCCTGCCCAGGCCGTGGGGCACGGCGTCGCCGATGCGTTCAAGGGCGGTGACCAGATCCGCAAAGGGATCACCGGTGTCTTCCGTCTCGTGCTGGGTCACGTCGGCCCGGAGGGCCGCCATGACCAGCTCCTTCTTTCCCGCCCAGCGCCGGTAGAGCGCACCGAGGCCGATGCCGGCCGACTCGGCGACGTCCTTCATCCGCAGTCCGTCGTAGCCGCGCTCTTGAAGGAGAGCAAGGGTGTGTTCGAGGGCGACACGGTCGATGTCGGCTTGGCGGGGGCGGCCCCGGTGCACAGGCTGCATCCGTTTACGGTAACGTAGATTATCGGAAATCGTGATTACCGGAAAGGTGGTTCCTGTGGCTCCCCCGAACCCGACCCGCGCGCTTGTCCTCGGTGGTGGCGGCGTCACCGGCATAGCCTGGGAAGTCGGCCTGCTCGCGGGTCTGCTCGACGAGGGCATCGACCTCCGCACCGCGGACACGGTGATCGGAACCTCCGCCGGCTCCTTCGTCGGAACGAACTTCACCTCCGGCACGGACTGGGAAGCGCTCTTCGCCGACCAGGCGCGCGCCACCGACCACGAACCGGTGCTGCGGACCGACCCGGCCGTCTACGAGGGCTGGGCAGAAGCCTTCCGCTCCGGCGCGGGCGCACCCGAGGCGGTGGGCGCCGGCTTCGGCCGGGTGGCCCGGAAGTTCGGGGCGAACGTCTCCCCCCGGATGCGCCAGGCTGTGGTCCGCGCGCGCCTGCGCACTGACCAGTGGCCGGCCACCATGCGGGTCGCCGTCACTGACGCGGACACCGGTCGTCTTGAACTGCTCGGGCCCGAAGCGGGGATCGCGATCGAAACCGCCACGGCAGCCAGCGGTGCCGTTCCCGGCATCTGGCCCAGCGTGCACTTCGGCGGGCGCGAATGGATTGACGCCGGCATGGTCTCCGCCGCAAACGCCATCCTTGCGGCCGGCCACGACCGCATCGTCGTCCTGGCCCCCATGCCCGAAGGGCACGCAGGCATCCCCAGCGCCCAGGACGACGTCGCCCGCCTGAGCCGGCGTGCGCAGACCGTGCTTGCCACACCCGATGCCACCAGCCGCGCCGCCATCGGGCCAAACCCCTACGACCCGGCCCGGGCCAAACCGGCCGCCGACGCCGGCCGGCAACAAGGCCGCGCCCTCGCCCCCGCCGTCGGAGCCGTGTGGGCATACTGACCTCGACGCATGAGAGGCCAGTTCCGTCCGTCGAGAGCCAGGCCCGTCCCGGCGAGGAATCCGCCCCGGGGTGCCATGCCGGTACTGCAACGGAGTAAGCAGACCAGCACGATCGGCGCCTTGAAGTGAGTTCACCCTGGCGAGCCGGAAGTCAGTAACTCCACCACAACGCGGAGTCCGTCGGCGTCCCTCACACCGTCAGGACCGCGCACGCGCTGATCCCGGGCGCCCCGTACACGTGGGTGAAGCCCACCCGTGGCGAGCCCGGCACCTGCGGACCGGGCGCACGGCCCTGCAACTGCCGTACGACCTCATGGAACTGGCGGAGCCCGGAGGCCCCCACGGGCTCACCGGCGGCCAGACAGCCGCCGTCGGTGTTGACCGGTATGCGGCCCGTGGGATCCGTGGCCCCGCCGGCCAGCAGCTCCTCCTGCTCGCCATGGCCGCACAGACCCGTCTCGGCCAGGTGGATCAGCTCCGAACCACTGTCGGTGTCCTGGAGCTGGGCCACCTGGACGTCCGCGGGCCGCACCCCCGCCGTGCGGAAGGCCGCCTCCGCGGCGTCGACGCTGGGGCTGCGGTGCGGACCCGGTGTCAGCCAGGGCGAGAACACCTCGAACGAACCGAAGCGCCGGGTCCGGAAGGCCAGCGACGCCAGCCTGACCGGCCGTTCGCACAGGTCGAAGGCGCGGTCGCCGCGTGCCAGGACCAGCGCGGCCGCGCCCTGGCCGGGCGAGCAGAACATGTACTGGGTGAGCGGAGGACTGACCTCGGCCGAGTCGAGGATCTCCCGCTCGGTGAGCGGTTTGCGCCGCCAGGCCAGAGGATGGTGCGAGCCGTTCCGGAAGGCCCGCGCGGCAACCGTCGCCAGCGCCTGCTCCGGGATCCCGTGCTCGTACAGGTACCGCTGGGTCTTCAGCGCGAAGAACTGGGTGGTGAGCATCATGCCGGTCACGGCGTACCAGTCGCCCAGGCCGTAGCGGGCCGGGGAGACGTGGAACGCGCCGCGCTCGTGCTTGTCGAAGCCCACCGCCACTCCCAGGGGGGCCTCGCCCGCGCGCAGCGCGTCGGCCACCGCGAGCACGGTGGAGGCGCCAGTCGCGCAGCCGTTCTGCACGTTGACGAACGGCAGTCCCGTCAGGCCCAGTCGGCCCACGAGCGTGTCGGGCTTGCCGGACACGTCGGAGCCGCCGGCCGCGAAGCCGATATCGTGCCAGGCGACACCGGCGTCGGCGAGCGCCTCACGCACCGCACGCTCGGCCATGTCCATCGCGCTGACGCTCTCGTCGCGGCCGAAGGGAGTCCTCCCGCAGCCGACCACATACACCTCGTCGCGTCGGCTCATCGTTCCTCGTCCCGCTCCGGGCGGAACGCGAAGGTGATGACCTCGGTGCCGTCCTCGTCCTCGTACGCGGTCACCGTGGTGAGCCGGACCGGCAGACCGATCCGGATCTTCTCGCGGGGTACCGCCAGGCGCGCCTCGACCAGCACCTCACCGAGGTCCACGTAGCCGAGGTGGTAGGGGCGGTGGCCGCCGACCGGTGACCGGTACGGCGGCTTGGGCGGGAACGCCTGGAGCGTCCATGACCACACGCGTCCGCTCACCGGCAGCACGTGCGCGGACATCGTCCCGTGCGCGCAGCGGGGGCACGAGTCCTGCCGGGGGAAGACGACCGTGGTGCACCCGGAGCAGCGGGCGCCCACGAGACGCCGTGGGCCCGCTTCGTCGTGCTCCTGGTCCTCCCGGCTCTCGAACAGCGACTCGTCGATGAGTCTGGTGGTCACGTCGAACCGCCCTTCCACGTCACGCCGAAACCGCCCTTCCACGTCACCAGCCCAGCAGTCCGGCGAGCCGTTCCCGGTGGTGCGCGGCGCCGCCCAGCAGGGCCGCGTCGGACTGGGCGCGCCGGAAGTACAGGTGCGCGTCGTGCTCCCAGGTGAAGCCCATCCCGCCGTGCAGCTGCACGCACTGGGCGGTGACCGCGGTGAACGCCTCGCCGCACCACGCCTGTGCCACCGCCGCCGCCTCGGCCAGCGCCTCGGAGGAGCCGTCCGAGCGGACGGCGCGCACCACCGCCGACCGGGCGGCCTCGACCTGGAGCAGCATGTCCGCGCAGGCGTGCTTGACCGCCTGGAAGCCGCCGATCGCGCGCCCGAACTGGGTACGTTCGCGCACATGGGCCACCGTCAGGTCCAACGCGGCCTGCGCCCCGCCGAGTTGCTCGGCGGCCAGGGCCACCAGGCCCACGTCCAGCGCGCGGGAGACGACGTCCGCCCCGTCGCCGCCGGCGGTCAGCGCCCTGGCCCGGCAGCCGGTGAAGGTGACCACGGCCTGGCCCCGGCTGAGGTCCAGGGTGGGCACCCGGCGCACGGTGACCCCCGGCTCGCGCGGGTCGGCCAGGAACAGGTCCACGCCGTCGGCCCCGGCCGCGGCCACCACCAGCGCCTCGGCGTCGGCACCGTCCAGGACGAACGGCGCGGTGCCGTCCAGCAGCGGCACACTGCCCTGCCAGGAGACGGCCACCGGCACGGCGTCCGTCCGCCAGGCCCCGTCGGGCGCGACCACCGCCAGGGCGTGTACGGCGCCCTCGGCCAGCCCTGCCAACGCCGTGCCGGCCGTACCGCAGCCGGCCAGCACCTGTCCGGCCAGTACGGTCGAGGACAGCAGCGGCACCGGAGCCAGGGTCCGGCCCAACTCCTCGCAGACGGCGGTGATCCCGGCGAGGCCGCCGATCCCGCCCGCCCACTCGGGCAGGCCGAGGGCGGCGAGGCCGACCTGCCGGCCGAGTACCTCCCACAACCCGGCGTCGATGCCCGGAGCCTCCTCGGACAGCCGGCGGACCGCGGCGGTGCCGCCCGCGTCCGCGCACACGGACCGCACGGTCTCGCGCAGGTCCTCCAGCTCGGTGTCCGACAGGGCCGTGCCCTCGGTGACGGTGCTCGTCGTCATCGTGTGCTCCCGCTGTTTCCGCCCGGTTCCCGCAGGGCGCTGTGCGCGGCGGCCATCCGGGCCACCGGGACGCGATGCGCGGAGCAGGAGACGTAGTCGAGGCCGAGACCGTCGCAGAACGCGATCGACTCGGGGTCACCGCCGTGCTCGCCGCACACGCCGAGCTTGATGCCGGGCCGCACCTCCCGGGCCCGTTCGACGGCCAGGGCGATCAGCGCGCCGACGCCGTGCGGGTCGAGCCGGGCGAAGGGGCTGGCGGTCAGGAACCCGCGTTGCTGGTAGGAGGCGAGCACCTGGCGCTCGACGTCGTCCCGGGAGAACCCGTAGGTGAGCTGGGTGAGGTCGTTGGTGCCGAAAGAGAAGAACTCGGCGTGCTCGGCGAGCTCACCGGCCAGCAGCGCGGCCCTCGGGGTCTCGATCATCGTGCCGAGCCGGTAGGGGACCTCCACCCCGGTGCGGGCGGCGACCGCGTCGGCGGCACCGCGCACGTAGGCGGCCGCGGCGGCCAGTTCCTCCGGCAGGCTGACGAGCGGGATCATCACTTCCAGCCGGGGCCGTACGCCGGTGGCGGCGACATCGGCCCAGGCGGTGAAGAGCGCCTCGGCCTGGGCGGGGTAGAGCCTCTCGTGCAGCAGCGCAAGGCGCACCCCGCGCAGCCCGAGCATCGGGTTCGCCTCCCGCAGGGCGGCGGCGCGCTGCTCCTCGGCCGTGTCCAGGGCCTGCCCGGGGGCGGGCAGGAACTCGTGCAGCGGGGCGTCCAGCAGGCGCACGGTCACGGGCCTGCTGCCCACGGCGGCCAGCAGCGCCCGGAAGTCCTCGTGCTGGGCGCGTTCCAGCGCCACCAGCGCCTCGTCACGGGCGGACGGATCGGCGGCCAGGAGCACCCGGCGGATCAGCGGGAGCCGCGCGCCGAGGAACTGGTGCTCCGTACGGCACAGCCCGACACCCTCCGCGCCCAGGGCGACGGCGGTGTCCACCTCGGCGGCCGTGTCGGCGTTGACCCGCACCCCCAGCCGGCGCGCGTCGTCCGCCCAGCCCAGCAGCGTGGAGAGCTCGGGCGGCGGTCCGGCGACACTGACGCCCAGCGTCCCGGCGTAGACGGCTCCGGTACGGCCGTCCAGCGAGACCGGGTCACCCTCGCGCAGCACGCGCTCGCCGAAGCGCACCGTCCCGGCGGCCCGGTCCACGCGCAGTCCCTCCGCGCCGCACACCGCGGGTCTGCCGGCGCCCCGGGCCACGACGGCGGCGTGGGAGGCGATGCCCCCGGTGGCGGTCAACACCGCGGCGGAGGCCAGCATCCCGGGGACGTCCGCAGGGTTGGTCTCGGCGGCCACGAGGACGACCCGCGTGCCGTCCGCGGCCAGTTCGAGGGCGCGTTCGCTGGACAGCACGACCGCTCCGGTCGCCGCTCCCGGGGACGCGGGCAGTCCCTTCACCAGGAGCTCCTCCCCGCCGGTCAACCGCAGCTGGGGGTGCAGCAGTTCCTGCACCTGCGCGGGGCTGATCCTGCGCACGGCCTCCTCGCGGCCGAGGGCTCCGTCCCGGGCCAGGTCCGCGGCCAGACAGACGGCTGCCCTGAGCGGCGGGCGTGGTTGCGGGGAGGCGGCCAGCAGGGAGATCTCGTCGTCACGCACCTCGAAGTCGACCGTCACCGGGGTGCGCAGATGGCGTTCCAGGGTGAGCAGGGAGTGTTCGAGCAACGCGGTGCCGCCCGCGAGCCGCTCCAACGGTTCACCGGTGTGCGGCGGAGGGGCACTGCGGCGCACACCGCGGAAGAAGGAGCCCCGGGGCGAGAAGCGACCGCTCTCGGGATCGCGGCTGACCGCGGTGCCGTAGCCCGAGTGGTCGGCGGGGCCGATGCGCAGGGCCTGCACATGGAGGGCGACGGCCAGCTCGGCGGGGAGCTTCTGGGCGCGGCGGGCCCTTCGCGCACGGGGGGAGTCCCACCGGTTGAGGAGGGCGCGCGCGGCCAGCGCGAGCTGCTGTGCCGGATCGTCCGGGAAGGGGCGCGAGCCGTGCTCCGCCGCCAGGGAGAGCAGCAGCTCCACCCGTTCCCGTGGCTCGGGTGTGTCCAGGAGGGCGTCGTCGAGCACGGCGGCGGGCACCTCGAGGGCGTACTCGGCGATGATGCGCATGGTGCCGGCCCACACCTCGTACAGGGCGTCGGCGCGTCCGATGACAGCGGTCAGGTCGTCCGCGCGGGCGGGGGAGAAGCCGAGACAGGCCAGGTCCGGCGGCAGTCCGGCGACCTCGGTGGGCGCGCTCGCCGACAGGCGCAGCAGCAGCGGCCGGACCGGATCGCCCACGCGCCGCCCGGAAAGCTGTTCGACCAGTTCCACGGCGGCCTCGGCGGTGTCGGTCCCGCACAGCGAGGCGGCGGCGCCGGCCGGCACGGTGAGTCCCGGAACGACCGGCAGCCCGAGGGCGAGGAGCCGGTCCATGGCCGCGCCGTGGGAGCCCAGTTCGGCGGCGTCCAGACCGCGGATGCGTCCCTGCCCGTAGGGCACCAGGACCCGGCCGGGGCCGGCCGTCGTGGAGGGTGCGCACGGCCCCGCATCGCGGTCGGTGACGCTCACCCCCGGCTCCTGGTGACCAGTTCCTCTTCGCGGGCCGCGTCCTCGGCCCGGCTGATGCCCAGGACGAGCAGCAGTTCCTGGTGCAGCCGCATCCACACGGTGTGGTACGAGTCGCACAGCGGCGAGGCCAGCCACTCGGGAGAGCCGTCGTCGAAGCGGTCGAGGGCGTCCTCCAGGGCCGTCAGATACCGTCCGCTGCCCGCGAGCACCTGCTCCAGCCTGCGCAGCACGGGCTGGATGGCCTCGTGCACGTCCTCCAGCGACTCGCGCACCCCGGCGTCGTAGACGTCGTCCGAGTGGTCGTTGGGGGTGCCGTCGGGGCGGCACTGCCAGGCGGTGCACACATCGCGGATCTGCCGGTTGACCGGCAGGAACGCCTCGTAGGCCGCGGTGATGCGCTGTTCCCGCCCGGAACCGGCGGGAACCCGCAGGGCCTGCGCGACGGTGGTCTTGGCGCGCTCGGTCGGCAGCACCACGGGCCCCTTGGCCATCGCCAGCCCGGCGTCGACGAGCGGACGGTGCTCGGACTCCGGCCGGCCGCGCCACATACCGCGCAGAACGAGATCGACGACTGCCTCGGTGAGGGGGTCGTCGGACGCGTCCGGAAGGCCCACGGCAGCAGATTGCATCGCCACACCATTTCCCCGGTTCTGTGGTGACCGGTTCCTCGGTTCTGTGTTGCCCGGAGGTTACGCCTCGACGGGTGGGTTAGTGAAGAGTGACTCAAGAAACACTTTCCGCCGCGAGGGCTCCGGTGCGGCCGCCGCCCGGCTTCGGACGTCCCCGCGCGGCGAGGAACTCCGCCATCAGCTCCTGCGCCCGGGGGCCGTCCGCCAGGGCGGCGATCGACCGCGCTTCCTCGGCCAGATGCCGACGCAGTCCGTCGCCGTCCCCGGCGCGCAACAGCGACTTCGCGGCACGCAGCGCGGCGCCGGCGCCTGCGGCCAGGGCGGACGCGGTCTCGTGTGCCGCTGCCTGGAGCCGGCCGTCGTCCACGGACCGGGAGACGAGGCCCCATCGTTCGGCGTCGTCGCCGGTCAGGACCCGGTCGGTCAGGACCAGCTCCGTCGCCCTTCGGGGGCCCACCAGGCGTGGCAGGAACCACGAGGCCCCGCAGTCCGGTGTCAGCCCGATCGCCGTGTACGCCAGCCGGAACCGCGCCGAGCGGGCCGCCAGGACGACGTCGCCCACGAGGGCGAGACCGACCCCGCCGCCCGCGGCCGCGCCGGGAACCGCCGTCACCAGCGGCACCGGCAGGTCGTACAGGGCCTGTATCGCGGCGTGCGCGGCGTCCGCCACGGCCCGCACATAAGCGCCCGTCTCCGCGCCCCGGCCGGCGAATGCGCGCAGGTCACCCCCTACGCAGAAGCTGCTGCCCGCGGACCGCAGCAGGACCGCGCCGCCCGGGTCGGCGGCCACCTCGCGGGACGCGTCCCGCAGTGCCTCGGCCGTCCTCAGGTCCAGGGCGTTGCCCCGCACGGGATCGTCCAGTCTCAGTTCGACGACCCGGTCGGGATGGCGGACGATCCGGACCGGCTCGGTGCTCACGGGCAGGGTCATGGGCGGTACTCCTCGCGTCTTCCTGTCGCCGGGTGCTTCCCGGCAAGATACTCAAGACGCTATACAGTTTCTAGGACGCGACGGGCCGGATGCCCGTACGCCTGTCGGCGGGAGGACCCGTGCCCATCCAGTTCGATGTCGATCCGGCAGTCGCCCAACTCGCCGCGTCCACCGCGGAGTTCGTGCGCGAGGTGGTCGTCCCGGCCGAGCGCGAGTGCGGCGGCTCCGTGCACGACGCCCCCGAGGCCCTGCGCGAGACCCTGCACAAGGCGGCCCGTGAAGCGGGCGTCTTCGCCCCCCAGGTGCCCGAGCGCTGGGGCGGGCGCGGACTCGACCTGCGCGGACAGGCGGCCGTCTTCGAAGCCGCGGGCTACTCCCTGCTCGGCCCGCTCGCCCTGAACTGCGCGGCCCCCGACGAAGGCAACATGCACCTTCTGGAAAAGGTGGCCACCGAGGAACAGAAGCAGGCCTACCTGCGCCCCCTCGCCGCGGGGGAGAACCGGTCCTGCTTCGCCATGACCGAACCGGCGCCGGGGGCCGGGGCCGACCCCCGCTCCCTGCGCACCACCGCGACCAGAGTTCCCGGCGGCTGGCGCCTGGACGGTCACAAGTGGTTCATCACCGGCGCCCACGGAGCCGGCTTCGCCATCGTCATGGCCCGCACCTCGGGCAGCCCCGGTGACCCGGGCGGCGCCACCATGTTCCTGGTCGACGCCGGCACGCCCGGCATGCGCCTGGTCCGCAACATCGAGACCCTCGACGAGTCGCTGTTCGCCGGACACGCCGAGATCGTCTTCGAGGGCTGCGTGGTGGGGGAGGGGCAGGTCCTCGGCGAGGTGGACCGCGGCTTCGAGGGCGCCCAGGTCCGGCTGGGACCCGCGCGGCTGACCCACTGCATGCGCTGGCTGGGAGCCGCTCGCCGCGCCCAGGACGTCGCGCTGGAACGGGCGGGGAGCCGGATGGCGTTCGGCTCGGCGCTCGGAGACCTCGGCATGGTCCAGCAGATGCTGGCCGACTCGGAGATCGACATCGAGGCGAGCCGTGCCCTGATCCTGCGCACCGCCTGGGAGTTGGACACCGAGTCGCCGACCGCCTCCCAACTGACCTCGGTGTCCAAGACGTTCGTGGCCGAGGCGGTCAACCGCGTGGTCGACCGGGCGGTGCAGATCTGCGGAGCCCTCGGCATCTCGGCCGCCGACGCGCCGCTGGCCCGTCTGTTCCGGGAGGTGCGGCCGTTCCGCATCTACGACGGCCCCTCGGAGACACACCGCTTCGCCATCGCGCGGCGTGCCGTACGGCCGTACCGGCAACCGCGTGCGGAGGCTGCCGGGGGCCGCTGACGGGTGACGCGCCCTGGCCTCGTGGTTCCCGGGCGTCAGCCCCGACCCTCCGCAGTGGGAGCAGGGCAGCCCACAGGGTGCGGCGCAGCGGAGCGGCGGAACGAGGACGCGACGCTGTTCCGTTTCCGCAGCCGACCGCTCAGCCGGTGCCACCAAGGCCGCCGGTCGTCCGGCTGTACGGGTGCGTCCGGCAGCGCCGAGAAGACGCCGGCCTGTGCCTGCCACCCGCTGAACAGGCTGTGGAAGGCCGGGTGAGGTGCGTGCGGTAGAGGGCCCCTCGGAGAAGCCAATGCGATCCCCTTCACTTGGTCCGTTATCGCTAACGTGACCGTTAACGTTACCGTTAACGGGATTCTTGCCCAGAGACGTGCCGTCCGTCAACGCCCCTGTGCGGACGGCCCACGGGACGGCAGGACGGTGAACCTGATTGACTTGCACCGGGCGACACAGGACAGAAGTGAGTGGGCGACGTGGCCGGACAGCGCAAAACGGATGACCAGAAGGCGCAGGGTGTGAGAACCGCCAAGCGCGTCACCCTCCGCGACGTGGCCGAGGCGGCGGGTGTGTCCCATCAGACCGTCTCCCGGGCGATCAACGGCAAGGGGGAGATCGACCCGGCGACCCAGCAGCGCGTGCTCGACGTCGCGAAGCGGATGCGGTACCGGCCCAGCCGCTTCGGCCGGGGACTCAGCCGCCAGGATGTCGTGTCCGTCGGGCTCATCGTCCCCGACGTGGTCAACCCGTTCTTCCCGGAGTTCGTGGCCGGCGTCATCGCGGCCGCCGACGAACGCGACTGGCAGGTACTCGTTGCCAGCACCGAGAACGACCGCTCCCGGGAGCTGGCCCTGCTCCGGTCACTCGGCCAGCAGGTCGACGCTCTGGTCGGCTATGTCACCCACACGGATGCGGAGATCGAGCCGTACGTGGGGACCATGCCGCTGGTCCTGGTCGATCGCGGGATGGAGTCGTCGCACCACGCGATGGTCCAGATCGACACCGCGCCCGCGATCCGGGCCGGGATGCAGCACCTCATCGACCGGGGGCACCGCAAGATAGGCCTGATCGACTGCGAGTGCCTCAGCGCCCCGATGGTCCGGCACCGCACCTTCCTCGAGGTCGTGGGTGAACACGACCTGCCGGTCGACGAGGGCTGGATCGTCCTGAGCGAGCAGTCCCCGGCGGGCGGCGCCGCGGGGTTCGAGGCGCTGTATGCCGCGCATCCGGACCTCACAGCCGTGGTCGCCTTCAACGACCTGGTCGCGATCGGCGCGCTCAGGGGCGCCCGCCGGGCCGGGGTCCAGGTACCGGACGACTGTGCGCTGGTGGGCTACGACGGGCTGAGCGTCGTCGACCTGGTCGACCCGCCGCTGACCACGCTCCACATCGACAAGCGGAGGCTGGGCGAACTGGCCATTCACCAGGTCGGCCAACTCCTGGCCGGGGAACTGCCGCCCCCTATCGTCCTGACACCGACCTTGAAGGTCCGGGGCACGACCTGAGCGCTGCATCACCAGCACACGGTCCGCGTCGGTCACCTGCGTGCGGGAGCAGTTTCGGTGCCGGCCGAAAGACCGCGACTGGCGGGATCGGAGCTACCGTGCCCTGCGTTCATGGGGGAGAGTGAGACACCTGGGGTAGCAGCCTTTCGGGGGGAAGCTGATGCTGCGTATCCATTTCAGTGCGGAGGACCTCGGCCGGATTCGTCTGGCGACAGGACCGGATCCCACCTGGGAGGCCCTGCTCAGCCTGCATGTCCTCGGCACCTCCGGCACCGACCCCGGACTGCGCAGCTGGACCAGCCGAGTCCGGACGACGCTGCACTCGGCGTCCCGGCCGCTGTTCCATCTCGTTCCGTCCCGCGGGTACTCGCCCGATTTCCTGACCCCTGCCGAAGCGGTGTCCGATCCGGACGCCGCCGTCGACACGATCATGTCCACCCCACAGGCGCGCCTGCGGGCGGACATGGCGCTGCTCGGCCGGGAGCGGAAACTGCCGTCGTGGGCGCCCGCTCTCGCCTCCGGAGTCCCATCGGCCAGACGCGGTCTGGGCCGAGCCCTCCGCCACTACCACCGACAGGCGCTGGATCCGTACTGGACGCAGATCAGTGCCTCGGTCGACGCCGAACGGGCCCTGCGCGCCAAGGCGTTCCTGGCCGGAGGCACGGACCGGCTCCTGGGCGGACTGCACCCTGCGGTGCGATGGCGGGCTCCGGTTCTCGAGATCACCTATCCCCGGGACGGGGACCTGCACCTCCAGGGGCGCGGGCTACGGCTCGTACCCTCGTACTTCTGCCGGGGAACGCCCATCACACTGCGGGACGACTCCCTCGCACCGGTGCTGGTCTATCCGGTGAGTCAGGACGCCGGCGTCCTGCGGCCCCACAGCATCGCCGCGAGGGCCGCCGCGCTCGACCGGCTCCTCGGCCGTACCCGGGCGGCGACCCTCCTGGCCATCGGGGAGGGGGAGAGCGTCACCGGCGGTGAGACGGCCCGGCGGCTGGGCATCTCGTCCGCGTCGGTCAGCGAGCATGCGACGGTGCTGCGTGACGCGGGCCTGATCCAGAGCCTGCGCGTGCGCAACACTGTTCGCCACACCCTCACCCCGCTGGGCGCGCAGCTTCTGGACGGCCGCGTGCAGCGAAGCGGGCCGTGAAGCGGCCGGCGATCTGAAGCGGAACTGTCCCGCACTCGTCACGTCGTGCCGGCTGTCCTCTGGACGGCGGGGATCAGGTCGGCGAGCCGTTCGAGCTGGTCGCGCTGGGATTGCAGGTCCAGGGCAGCGAGGCGAGCGACGACCTGCCGGGCACCGGCGGCGACGTACCGTCCGAGGTGCTCCACCACCTGGTCCGCGGTGCCGGTGACCACTGCCTGGATCTTCTCCAGCTCCTCCAGGGGCATTCCGTACGTGGCCCGCGCGTAGTCGTCCAGTGCCCGACGGCCGCTCTCGATGTCGTCGTCGATCCGTACCGAGACGAACAGCGCGGGGGTGATGTCCTCGGTCGCACGTCCGGCGTCGGCCGCCGCCTTGTGGATGGCACGGAGGCCGGACGCGTAGTCGGCGGGGTCGGGCGGGTACGGCAGCCATCCGTCGTACAGTCGGCCGGTGCGGGCCAGCGCCGCGGGTGTCGCGCCGCCGAGCCACACAGGAGGGCCGCCGGCTCGGAAGGGCCTGGTCGTGGGCGGGATGTCGTCGAACCGGAGGATCTCGCCGTGGTAGGCGTCGGAACCGTCCCACAGGGCCCGCCACAGCGCGACGGTCTCGTCCAGGCGGGCGAAGCGGCGTTCCCACGGCAGCTCGGACAGCGTGTAGAGGGGCCGCCCGAATCGGCCGGGGAAGCCGGCGCCGACGGTCACGGTGAGCCGTCCACCGGACAGCAGGTCGATCGACGCCAGGGACTGCGCGGTCTGGATCGGCCGACGCAGGAACGGCAGGAGCGCAGCTGTGCCCAGCGTCACGGCCTCGGTCACCGGGGCGAGCGCGGCCAGCATCGTGAGCGCCTCGATGCGCGGGCTGATCAGGGAATCGTTGACGAACAGCGAGGAGAAGCCCGAGCGTTCGGCATGCCGGCCGAAGGCAATCAGCTCGCGGGGGTCGGCAGCGCCCCACTGGGCGGTTCCGGTCGGAAGCAGTACACCGATGTCCATGTCGGCCATGGTCACGACCGGAACGAGTGGCGACAATTCCCTGGAGGGAATGGCGGAGAACCCTCCGTCGCCGTTAGAACAGGCCCGTGGACTTCCCCAGCGCGCTTCGTGAACGCCGTACCCGCGGCCATCTCAGCCAGCTCGACCTGGCGTTGCGAGCGGGCACCACCCAGCGCTACCTCAGCTTCGTCGAATCCGGCAGGTCCGTCCCCGGCCGGAACATGGTCGTGCGCCTGGCCGAGGCACTGGAGCTGCCGCTGCGGGAGCGCAACGAACTGCTGCTGGCCGCCGGATACGCGCCCGCCTACCCCGAGAGCTCACTGGACGATCCGGTGCTGGCCCCGGCGCGCACGGCGATCGACCACATTCTCCGCGGGCATCTGCCGTATCCGGCACTGGTGGTGGACCGGCGCGGTGACCTGATCGCCGCGAACTCCGCGTTCGACCTCATCACCGAGGGCGCGGCTGCCGAGCTGGTGGGCCCGGGCACGAACGTCTACCGCCTGGCGCTGCATCCCGACGGCCTGGCCCCCCGGATCCGCAACCTCGCCGAATGGGCGCGGCACATCCTGGTACGCCTCGGTCCCCTGGAGGAGTTGCGCGCCGAACTCGCCGCGTACGTGCCCGAGGTGGAGCCGTCGGCCGGGCTGCTGGGTTTCGCCGTCCCGCTCCGTCTGCGGTCCTCAGTCGGTGAGCTGTGCCTGATGACGACGGTGACGACCTTCGCCACAGCCGTCGATGTGACCCTCGCCGAACTGAAGCTGGAGGCGTTCCTGCCGGCCGACCCGGCGACGGCGGAGGCGCTCTCGGCAGCCGCCGGGACCATGGCTCGCGCACAAGAGAGCGGCCGGAGTTGAGCCCCGCGATCAGCCGGCCACGTCGGAGGCGTCAGGGCTGCGGGGGCCGGAGCTGCTGCCCCGGCCCCCGCTCCTCCCGCCGGCTCAGAGCGCGGTGAAGGTCCACTGCACGTTGGTGCTGCTGTTCCCCGACCACTGCTTGGTCACGGAGCCCGAGGGCACGTTGCCGCCCCCGTCGAGCACGAGGCCGGTGGCGCGGTTGACGAGCCAGTACCTGCCGCCGCCTTGGTACCTGAGCGCCCACTGCTGCTTGGTGCCGCCGTCCCAGGGCGCTTCCAGGGCGGGGGAGCCGTTCGTGGTGGCGCCGCCGCCGTCGGCGACCATGCCGTTGGCGCGGTTGACCAGCTTGTAGTAGTCGGCGCCGACTTCGACGGCCTGCCACTGGAGGTTGGTGCTGCCGTTCCAGGTCCACTGCTTGAGGCTGGAGCCGCTGGGGACGTTCCCGCCGCTGTCCAGGACCAGCCCGTCGGTGACGTTGGTGATCCTGAACCATGCCGAGGGGTTGAACTGCACCTTCATCGACACGACGGCGTCGTTGTTGCCGGTGACCCGCAGGTCGGCGGTGTCGGCGGTGAAGGTCCAGGCGGTGCCGGTGAAGTTGTCACCGGAGTAGCCGATGATCTGGTAGCCGGGCGCCAGTTTCAGCGAGGACAGGGTGCGGCCGGGCAGGCCGGCGAGCGACAACTGGTCGGCGGTGTAGGAGCCGACCTGGAGCACGGACGAGGAGCCCAGGTAGTTGACGTCCTGGTAGGCCACGGCCCCGGACAGTGGCTTCAGGGCCGGGATCGGGCCGGAGAAGGTCAGCTTCACGACGTAGGCCAGGGCGGTGAACGGCGCCGCCGACGACGGCAGGGTCACATGCAGCCCGGCCGAGTCCTGCGTCGGCTTGGGAAGGTTCGTGTACGTGCCGGCGGTCGGGTTCAGCAGCTGCGCCGAGGTCAGGGAACCGACGTTGATCCGGGCCGAGTTGAGCGTCGATATGTTCAGTGTGCCGCCCGGCCAGCCGAGGACCGTGGCGTACAGGACGGTGTTGTTCTTGTTCCGGGTGAAGCGGATGTCCTGTGCCGTTCCGACCTTCGGGGCGGTGAAGGCGCCGCCGCCCATGTGCGTGGGGCCTTCGCCGTACGTGGTCCAGGCCCGGGTCGAGTACACCGACTCGCCGAAGCGGCGCAGGTAGTCGCCGATGCCGAGGAGGATGTCCTTCTGGGCCTGGGGGATCGTACCGTCCGCCATCGGGGCGATGTTGAGCAGCATGTTGCCGTTCTTGCTGACCCGGTCGATCAGCGCGTGCAGCATCTGCTGGATGCTGTAGTAGCCGATGCCGTTCGTGTAGCACCAGCTGGAGCTGGAGATGCTGTCGTCGGTGAGCCAGTAGGGGTTGGTGATGTCGCCCGGGCCGCCGCGCTCGTAGTCGAAGACCTCGCCGTGGCCGTTGAGGCCGTCCTTGTAGGTGGCGACGACTTCGCGACCCCAGGTGTTCGCCTGGTTGTAGTAGTAGGAAAGGAAGTTCAGCCGCTGCGTCTGGTCGACCTTGACCAGGTCGAAGTCCTGCCAGATGATGTCCGGCTGGGCGAGGTCGATGACCTCCTTGAGCTTGTCGTACCACAGCTGGTTCTCGGCCGTAGTGCCCAACTGCCCGTACAGCTTCTGCAGGCTCGGGTCGGACTGCGCGGGCGCGTGGTCGTAGTAGCCGTTGAAGTTGAACGCGTGGTGCATGGCCACCAGGAGCTTCAGCCCCTTGGCGCGGATGGAGTCGGAGAACAGCCGGAGCAGGTTGAGCTGGGGACCCTTCGCGACCGAGTTCCACTCGTTGACCGAGCTGTTCCACATGGAGAAGCCGTCGTGGTGCTCGGCGACCGGGCCCGCGAAGCGGGCGCCGGCGTCGACGAACAGCTGCGCCCACTCGTCCGGGTCGAAGCTTCCGCCCGCTGACTTCAGCTTCGGGGCGAACTTGGTGAAGTTGCCGTTCAGGTCGTTCGCACCGTTGATGAAGTTGTGGTACGGCCATGCGGCCGGATCGCCGTAGGTGGCGATGTGGTGGGTGTTGGCTTTGCTCCCGCCGACGTACATGTTGCGCGGGTACCACTCGCTGTCGTAGGCGGGGACGCTGAACACGCCCCAGTGGTAGTAGATGCCGAACTTGGCGTCCCTGAACCACTCGGGAGCAGCGGTGTGCTGGTCGACCGAGGCCCACGTCGGCGTGTAGGTGGTCGCGGCGCGGGCGGTGCCTGCGGTGAGGACGTTTCCCGCGGCCGCCGCTGCCGCGACACCCGTGGCGCTCGCCAGGAACTGGCGTCTGCTGATCATGGTGGTACCTCCGTCAGAGCTGTGGTGAAAGACCAGGGCCGATGGTCGGCGGTACTTCTGCAGAACGGAGTGGCGGGTGGACATGTCCTCGGGAAGCTGCTCCACCGCGAATTCCCTGAAGTCCCCCGGACTCCGCCGCCGTTCGCAGCCGGTGACGCCCTTTTTGCCGCCACGCATGAAGCTGCGGCACACGCCAGGCCTGTGTCAACGGGCGTGCAGGGATGAAAGCTTCCTTTTCGCTGTCGTTTTATGGTGCTCTGTACGGCTATCCGACCGTTGCGTCCCGGGTAGACATGGCATGTCTGCGGGCCATGCGTCGGTGAACCGATGGCGCTGGGGCCTCAAGGCGTCCATGTGTAGCTGGGAAGAATAAGTAGTACTCATTTTGCCTAGATCCATCATGTGGACCCTGGCTCCTCCGGTGCCCAAATCCCTTATAGGGTAAGGAGTTACGCATATTTGCCCCGACGTTACTCCTTGGTTCAAACGAACGCCGTACGCACTCTTGACGGACCCCTTGATAAGACGGCTAATTTCTTCGACGTCGGTGACACACAAGCCGCCTTAAGTGACCGACGCCCCCAGGCCCGCAGGACGCTCAGGGACCGGGCAACGAGGAAGATCCGCACCACCAGACCGACAACAGAGCCGCAGGAGCCGACGCATGAACGCTTTGCCGACCGTCCGAAGCAACCGGAGGGGCAGAGCTCCTGCCGCCTCCGTCTTCCGCCGTCTGGCGGCAGCGCTCCCGGTCGCGGTCTCCGCTGTCGTGCTGACCTCCCTCACGACACCGGTCCCGGCCTCGGCCGCGACCCAGGCGACGTACTACGTCGCCCCCAACGGCGACGACGCCAACGCCGGGACGATTTCCGCACCGTTCAAGACCCTGCAACACGCCCGGGACGTGGTGCGCACGGTCAACGACAACATGACCGGAGACATCAACGTCTATCTCCGGGGCGGTACGTACCCGGTGAGCAGCACGATCGGCTTCACCTCGGCCGACTCCGGCACCAACGGGCACCAGATCGTGTACGCCGCCTACCCGGGCGAGAAGCCGGTCCTCGACGCAGGCGTTCAGGTGTCCGGCTGGACCCAGCACAGCGGGAACATCTGGAAGGCCACGCTCAACCGGGACGACAAGCTCCGCACGCTCTACGTCAACGGCAAGCGCGCCGAGATGGCCTCGAAGACGATCAACTCGGCCGGATGCTACGGGACGTACACCATCACCGCCGGTCAGGCCCCCTGGGCCTGGGAATCGGGATCGCAGTGCGACGGAGCGAAGTACAGCCTCGCCGACCTGCCCGCCATCGCCTCCAACCAGGACGACGTCGAGATCAGGACGGCGACGACCTGGACGACGGCGATCGTGGGCGTCCGTCAGATCACCACCAGCTCGGACGGCGCCAATCGCGTGGCCCAGTTCCAGGAGCCGGGCGCCGCGATAGCCCAGGGCGCGTACAACGCCAACTTCCAGGCCACCGGTACCCAGACGTTCATGAACGCGTACGAGTTCCTGGACAAGCCGGGTGAGTTCTACTTCGACAAGACCGCCCACACGCTCTACTACTACAAGTCCAGCTCTGACGACATGACGTCGGCGCAGGTCTTCGCGCCGAACCACGTGTCCACCCTCCTGAAGATCGCCGGCTCGTCGAGGACCGACCACGCGCGGAACATCACGTTCTCCGGGCTCACGGTCGAGCACTCCGACTGGAACCTGACCAATGTCGCGGGCTCCGTCTTCCGGCAGGGCCAGCAGGGCAACGCCAGCGCGAACGTGTACGCGAGGAAGAACTTCCACGCGTACACCTACCGCAACGTCGACCTGCCGCCCGCCGCCGTCCAGATCGAGAACGCCGACGGGATCATCCTGTCACGCAACACGGTTCAGCACACCGGCTCCGACGGCATCACCCTGGCCAACGACGTGACGGACTCGCAGCTGACCGGCAACGTCACGAACGACATCGCGGGGTCCGCCATCACTGTCGGACATCCCCAGCACGTGTACATCGGTGACTACACCTCGACGAACAACGAGAAGTACCCGGTCAACGTCGAGGGGCTCTGCAAGAACATCTCGATCACGGACAACTACCTCTACGACAGCGCGGTGTTGTTCAACGGTTCCAGCCCGGTGTCGGCGTACTTCGTGGATTCCCTGTCCGTGCAGCACAACCGGATCGAGAAGTCCCCGTGGGCGGGCATCACCCTCGGCTGGGGATGGTGGAACTTCGACGGCTCGGCGAACTCGATCAATCCCGGGAACGCGACCACCACGGCCAGGAACAACACCGTCAAGTACAACGAGATCATCGACACGATGCAGGTGCTCGGTGACTCCGCTCCCATCTACACGCTGGGCAGCCAGCCGGGAACGGAGATCAGCGACAACTACATCAAGGGCGTTCCGGCCGGCCACAAGTACGGCCTGCACCCCGACGAAGGCTCCGCCTTCCTCAACGAGCACGACAACGTGCTCGACGTCGACCCGGGCCTGGCGTACACCGTCAACTCCGGCACCTGGGGCCGCCAGCACGACCTGACCATCACCAACAACTACGGCACCGTCAACAAGATCGCCGGCCGGAGCGTTCCGAACAGCACGATCACGGACGTACGCGCGTACGGGGACAACGTATGGCCGTCCCAGGCGTACAGCATCGCCCTGAACGCGGGTCTCGAGGAGGCCTACAAGAGCCTGCTGCCCGCCGCGGTCACGGCTGCGCAGGACTACGCGCTGCCCGCGAGCACGTTCGCCGGCACGGGCGTGATGACCATCCCGGTGCGCAGCCCCAAGGACGCGTCCAAGACGCTGTGGCTGGCTCCCGCCGGTACGACCACGTTCGCCGCCGGTCCCACCATGACCAGCGCGAGCGGCACCTCGACGAGCATCCGCGTCCCGCAGACGGCGGGTGACTACCGGCTCTACGTCGTGGACGCCCAAGGGAACACGTCCCCTGCGTCGAAGGCCCTCGTGCGGCAGCGCTGGAACCACGTCGACGACAAGGCCGCGGGCGTGACCTACTCCGGCACCTGGTCGAACTGGAACGACACCAAGGACGTGAACGGTTCCGAGAGGGTCACGAGCACCGCGGGCAACTACGCCGAGTTCTCGTTCACCGGCACCGGCGTGCGGTACCTCAGCATGACGCAGCCGAACATGGGCAAGGTGGACGTCTACCTCGACGGCACCCTGGCCCAGGCGGGCATCGACGCCTACGCGGCGACGGTGACGAAGCAGGTGCCGCTGTTCGAGAGGACGAACCTGGCCGCGGGCCCGCACACGATCAGGGTGGTGTGCACGGGAACGAAGAACACCGCCGCCTCCAACGCCGTCTGCGCGCTGGACGCCTTCGCCTCCATCCAGTTCCCCGCGAAGAACGCCAACTACAAGGTGGTCAACAAGAGCAGCAACAAGGCCGTCGATGTGTCGGGCGGATCGCTGACGGCGGGAGCCAACATCATCCAGTGGACCGACTCCGGAGCCGGGAACCAGAACTGGCGCTTCGTTCCCGTGGGTGACGGCAGTTACGAGATCGTCAGCCGCAACAGTGCACTGGTCATGGACGTCAGCGGTGCATCCACCGCGGACGGCGCCACCGTCGTCCAGTCGTCCGACACCGACGTCGCGAACCAGCACTGGACCCTGACCGCCACCGGAAACGGCTACTACAAGATCAAGAACGTGAACAGCGGCAAGGTGCTCGACGTGTCCTCCGGCGGCACTCAGCTCGCCCAGACCACGGACACGAACGCCGACAGCCAGCTGTGGAAGATCGTCAACGTCGACTGATCCCGCCCGGCATCACCGCGCATGCGCATCGAGCAGTACCACCCCATATGTGATGACCCCTACCAAGGGACGGGACTCGTGGACATCACCAGACGACAACTCGGCCGCCTCGCCGCGGTCGGCACCGGGGCACTCCTGCTGCCGGGCCTGCTGTCACCGGGCAGAGCGGCGGCCGCCGCCGCACTGTCGGCCGGCAAGTGGGGCGACCAGGGCGACGGCACCTACGTCAACCCCGTCCTCCCGGGCGACTTCAGCGACTGGGACTGCATCCGGGTCGGCGACGACTACTACGGCATCACCAGCACGTTCGGCTACTCGCCCGGCGTCGCCGTGCTGCACTCGAAGGACCTGGTCAACTGGCGCACGCTCGGCGGCGCGGTCGGTGACCTGACCCAGATCGGACCGAATCTGAACTGGGACCGGATGAACCGCTTCGGCCGCGGCGTGTGGGCCGGTGCCATCCGCTTCCACGCGGGCCGGTACTGGGTGTACTTCAACACCCCCGACGAAGGCTTCTTCATGACTTCGGCCGCGTCACCGGAAGGGCCGTGGGATCCGCTGACGGCGGTGTGGCGGACCTCCGGCTGGGACGACCCCTGCCCGTTCTGGGACGACGACGGGCAGGGCTACCTGGTCACCTCGCACTACTCCGACGGCTACAAGATCAACCTGTTCAAGCTGTCCGAGGACGGCAAGTCCCTGGTCGGCTCGCCCACGGTCATCCACCAGTCGTCGGGCAGCGAGGCCAACAAGCTGTACAAGATCAACGGCCTCTACTACCACCTGTACAGCGAGGTGAAGCCCGAGGGCCGGGTGCTGATGATGAACCGCAGCTCCAACCTCTACGGCCCCTACGAGACCCGGCAGCTCGAACACATCAACTCCTCGGTGGACCGCGAGCCCAACCAGGGCGGCCTGGTACAGGCCCCCGACGGCACCTGGTACTTCGTCACCCATCACGGCCACGGCGACTGGGAGGGACGCGTGCTGTCCCTGCTGCCGGTGACCTGGATCGACGGCTGGCCCATCCTGGGCCAGGTCGGCACGGACGGCATCGGCACCATGGTCTGGACCGGTCAGGTCCCCGCCGGCGGCACCCCCGGTCTGCCGGTCGACGCGCTACCTTCCGTGGTGACCAGCGACCTGTTCACCGACACCCGCCTCAAGCCTCAGTGGGAGTGGTACTACCAACCCCGCGCGGATCACTGGTCGTTGACCGACCGCCCCGGCTGCCTTCGGCTGAAGGCGTTCGCCCCGCTGGCGGCCGACAACCTGACCAAGGTCGGCAACACCCTCACCCAACGCGTGCTGCGCACCGCGGGCGGCGCGACGGTGACGGTCCGTCTCGAACTGGCCGGCCTCGTCGACGGCCAGCACGCCGGACTGTGCCACTACGCCGCCACCTACGCCGGGCTGGGCGTCCGCCGCTCCGGGACCACCACCACGATCGTGAACAACGTCAACGGCACCCTGACCGACGGTGCGGCGATCACGCAGAACGCCGTGTGGCTGCGCACCACCTGGGACGTCAACGGGGTCAGCCAGTTCTCCTACAGCCTCGACGGCAGCGCGTTCACCTCCTTCGGCGGCACCTACCAGCTCACCTGGGGCGGCTACCGCGGCGACCGGATCGGCCTGTACACCTACAACCCCAACAACACCGGCTACGTCGACATCGACTCCGTGCAGTACTCCATCGCCCCCACCAGGGCCTACACATGCGTCAGCGTGCGCAGCGGCAAGGTCGCCGACGTCTCCGGCGGATCGACCGCGGACGGCGCGGGCCTGATCCAGTGGTCCGACAAGGGCGCAGCGAACCAGCAGTGGACCTTCCAGTCCACCGCGGACGGCTACCACACCGTCACCTGCGTCCGCAGCGGCAAGGTCCTGGACGTATCGGGCTCCTCGACCGCGGACGGCGCGCGGATCGTACAGTCGACCGCGGACGGCCGCACCAGCCAGCAATGGCAATTGCGCCCGCTGACCGGGGGTGCGTTCGTCCTGGTCAACCGCAACAGCGGCAAGGTCCTCGACGTCAGCGCAGGCAGCACGGCCGACGGGGCCGCGCTCATCCAGTACTCCGACAGGGGCAGCACCAACCAGCAATGGACCTTCCGGCGCGTCACCGGGCAGTAGGGCCGCCGGCTCAGGCACACGGACGGGTGGCGTGTCGGCCGGCGGCGCCGTCACGCGCCTGACATCAGAGCAGCCCGGGCTGCTGCCACGGCGTGCCGAGAACCTGGTGGTCGAGGAAGTTGAGGAATGTCTCGTACCACACGCGCGCGTGGTTCGGCTTGAGGATCCAGTGGTTCTCGTCGGGGAAGTAGAGGTACTTCGCGGGGACTTGGTGCCGCTGGAGCTCCTGGAAGAGCGTGGCGCCCTGCCCGACGGGCACGCGGTAGTCCTTCGCCCCGTGGATGATCAGCATCGGGGTGCGGATGTTCGCGATGTCGAGGTGCGGCGAGTCGGCCTCGTACCGGTCGGGGCGGGTCAGCGGGTCGCCGAAGATCCGCTGGAAGTACCAGGGCACATCGGTGTCGCCCTGGAACATCCGCAGGTCCCACAGGCCTGCATGGCTGACGATCGCCTTGAACCGGTCCGTGCGGGTGGCGACCCGGTTCGCCATGTATCCGCCGTACGAGCCGCCGGCGAGCGCGGTACGTGAGGCATCGATGTCGTCGCGGGCCTCGGTGGCCTCGGTCAGCGCGATCACGTCCGTGTAGGGGCGCCCGCCCCACTGCCCCCAGCCGCGCCGGTGGTTGAGCTGCCCGTACCCCGTCGACAGGGCCGGATCCGGCAGCAGCACCGCGTACCCGCGTGCGGCGAACGGCCACGGGTTCCAGCGCCAGGTCCAGCCGTTCCAGCTGAAGTGCGGTCCTCCGTGGACGGCGACGAGCAGGGGAGCGGGCCGCTCGGCGGACGCGCCCTCGGGCAGGACGAGCCAACCGCGCAGCCGGAACCCGTCGTCCGCCTCCACATGCACCTCGGTGAGCGTGCCGGGCAACTCCCCGACGCCCCCCGGGGCAGACAGCTGTGCCGGCGTCTGGTCAGCGGCGCCCGCGTCGATCCGGACCGGCGTCGGCGGCGCGTCGACGGCATGGCGCAGGGCGTAGAGGGTGCGCCCGTCGGGGGACACGGTCAGCGAACCGTACGCACCCGAGGCGGTGAGGCGGGTGACGCCTCCGTCCGGGGCGCGCCGGAAGACGGGTGCGTGCCCTTGCTCGTCCGACGTGAAGAAGAGCGTGTCGTCCACCGGTGAACAGACCACGCCACCGGGCCAGTTGTCGAAACCGGGCAGCAGGTCCTGCACCGTGCCGTCGGCCAGGTCGATCCGGACCAGAGTCGCGTTCCAGGGCTCGTCGTACGTCACGTAACGCATCCGGCAGCACACGACGGCCGAGCCGTCGTAGGTGAATCGCGGCCCCTCGTAGAGGTGCTCCGGATCACCGACGACGTGGATCTCCTTGCCGCTCACCGCGTCGGCCACCACCACGGCGGTGCGATGCCGGTCCGGGACCCGCCCGGGTACGAACCGGCGGTACGCGACCCGAGTGCCGTCCGGCGACAGTGCCGCGTCCCCCGGATCCGCCAGACCGATCCCCTGCCCGCCGGCGACGACGGGCTCGGCGCCCACAGTGGCCCGCACGAAGATGTGCGGCTCCGCCGGGCCGAGGTCATGGTCCCAGGCGCGGGTCGGGCCGCCCTCGTACAGGATCGCGGTGACCTTCGCGTCCTTGCGCGCCGCACGCAGCTTGCCGTGTGCCTCGGCGTCGGCGGCACCCGGCAGCAGCCCCGCGGTGAGGCACAGTGCGCCGGACTCCCGGGCGACGGTGGCCGCGGCGATCCCGCCCGGGTGCCGGGCCACGACGACGGCCTCCCCGCGCGGCGGCAGCGCCCACAGCGCGGGGCCCTCGTCCTCATCTCCCTGCGCTGCGGCGCGTTCCGACAGGAAGTACAGCATGCCGTCCGGGCCGAACACCGGCGCCGACTCGCCCTTGTCGGACCGGGTCAGCCGTAGCGCGTCGCGTTTCCCGGTCGGATCGATCTCCCACAGGCCGGACACGAACCGCGTCCCGTCCTCGGACAGCGACTGCACGGCGGCGACCAGCCGAGTGCCATCGGCTGACAGGGCAAGGGAGTTGACGCGGGAACAGGCGACGAAGGCGGACAGGTCACGGAAGGTGGACGGACCACCGGAGGACTCCATCATGCGGACGATTGTCACCCGCGCGCCACGATCACCACCACGCCGCAGCGAAGAACCCGTCCCTCCCGTTCAGCCGACGACACCGACTGCTGCGAGGTCGGGCGGGATGTCCGTGATCTTGTCCTCCTGGCCCTTGACCAGCCTGCACCGACCGACTTCGCCGAGTATCGCTCGGGTCTCGAGGCCATGACGGCGCGGCGGCTTCGGCATGCCGTAGGAAGGGGGAGCGAGGCCGTCCGGGGCTGGGCCGGTCCCAGCCCGCGCGGTGCTTCTTCTTGAGACGCCGCGGGCGACTCGGCTGCCTGCGATCGGGTTCTCGCACATGGGCGACAAGCGCGCGATCAGCTTCGACCCGCGGGATCATCCCGCGCACAGAACGAGTCGACCGGTACGCCCTTGACCTCAAGTCCGGTTGACTTTCTACGGTCGATCCCGTCGAACCGACGCAGACAACGGCAGGGGTCCCGGTCATGGAGTACTCACACAGCGACGCCGAACTGATCAAGCAGCCCATGGGCTACTGGAGTTGGGCGGCCCACAAGGCCGTCATCACGCGCACCCGGTCCGCTCTCGCGGAGATCGGCACCACCCAGCCCCAGTGGTGGGTCCTCGCGCAGGTGGCACGCGCCGACACCGTCAAGACCCGTGCGGAAGTGTCCCGCCTCCTTCAGAACTACCTCGAGGTCGGCCTCGACACCATGGACTCGGAGATCGACCGGACCGTCACCCAGGGCTGGATCACCGAGGACACGGAGGGACACCTGCGCCTCACGGATGAGGGCAGGGCGTTCTATGACAAGGCCGCGGCCCTTCAGGACGAGCTCTGGGCGGAACGGCACGCGGGTGTCTCCGACGAGGAGTACCTGATCACCCTCAAGGTGTTGCAGCGGTTCATCCACAACACGGGCGGGCGAGCCTGGCACCACTAGTGTGAGGGCCGTTGGTGCCTGGACCGTCCGCCGTGCGACAAGGATGGGGGCACGACACGGACGCCTAGTGCTGCCTGTCGGGCGATGGTCTGCGCGAGGGCGACGGCCCGGTCGACGTGGCGCCGTCGGGCACGACTTCCTGGACGAGGCCGATGCGATGCGCCTCGGTGGGATCGGAGTGCTCGGCGGTGAGCATCCACCGCTGCGACCGCGACTGGAGGGTGCTCTGTCCACTCCGCGCAGACGAGCGGCGCTCGGAGCAGCTCGTGCGGAGCAGGCTCAATGTCCATGCCCCTTGTCCGACCGGGCGGTCAGCTGATCGCTTGCACAGTCTCGGTGCGGATCTCGAGCGTGGTCCTGGCAGCCGATTTCAGGTCGAGATCGGCGTTGACGCCGCCGAAGGTCATGTTGGCTATCAGAGCCGAGGTATTGCCGTCCGCCCACGCGCAGACCGGGTAGGTGAGCGTCAGCGTGGGTCGCTTCCGGATGAGCACCTCGCAGCTGATTCTGACGGGCGACCCCGCCGGGGTGACATCCCTGGGTGGTACGTCCACCTCCGCGCCGTCGGCCTCACCGTCGCGCTTCAATGCCATGGAGCGCGTGTCGTTTGCGTTCTTGAACCGGCCGTAGAAGCCCGTGATCAGTAGCGCGCCCTTGGTTAGGTCGCTTCCCGGGCTGTACCGGCCCACGACGAAGTGAGTGACCTTCGCGTCCGAAATTCCGGTCGAATCCTTCTCGAGCTTACGGCCTACGGTGTCGGAGAGGTCCTTGGTGAGCTCGTATCGGCCCTCCAGCATTGTCCTGGGCAGGACCAGGGCGAACTTCGCCTCGGGAAAGCCACTTTCAGCCTTCGCTCTGATCATCACGAGCGTCAGCAAGATCGCCATGACGACCACGAACACCCCGCCTGCGATCCCGACCACCGGGCCGACTCGACTCTTCTGTGGGGGCGGCTGTGGCGGAGGGCGCATGGACACGCCAACACGGTACTGCACGGGGGTGAGCGTCAAGGCTGGATGCTCTGGCCTGCGGGGCCAAAGTTCGTCAGAGGCAGCTGATCTTCACGACGCACGCGCGCGGACGGTCTTGCGGGGGTCTTGCTGCTGTTGCAGTCGGTCAGCGCTCGCGCCCCGTCGCGTTCGGCTTGTTGTGTCCTCTCGCCATCCGATCGCCGTTTCGTGAGCGTGCGGGAGGACGGCTCGCGCCTGGGCGGTTTCGTCCCCCGAGGGCGGCAGTCTCCTCGGTCCTCCCGTCTTCTCGCTGTGCGGTCCGACGCCACCTGCGCGTTCGTCGCCTGCCGGACCAATCCGCGGCCTGTGCAGGAACGGATTACGTCCGGAGATGTCCCGACCGCGGAGGACGTTGTGGAGGAAGCCGTTCATATCGGCAGAGATCCATCGATGAAGCCGGACCTGGAAGAGCTGGTGGCGTGCGTTGCTCTGGGCGACGAGAAGGCGTTCGCCGGCGTCTACGACGCGGTCGTCAGCTCGGTTTTTTTGGGGGGCGGCGACCAGGCCGTCTTGATGCGCGGCGCCGTGGACAGTGCATCGGGGATGGGCGTGACTGTCGAACCCGTCGGCGGTTCACAGCAGCCCACGACCACGCCGATCGCACTCGTGAGCTTCCCCGTCTGACGAGGTGCGGCACGGCAGTGAAATACGTTCCGGCGGAGAGGATGACGATGTCGGCAGAAAGCGGGGCGGACGGACGGGACGCTTCGCGCACTGGACGGCTCGAGAGGGTGCGCATCGCGCGTGAACTGACCACAGCGATATCCGGACTGCCGCCTGCCGAAGTGCCCGATGCGCTGTGCCGGGCCTGTGTGAACCTTCTGCCGGAGGTCTCCGGTTTGTCGGCGTCGATCGCCCTGCCCGAGCTGGGCACCAGCATTCTGCTGTTCGCCAGCGACGAGGTCGCCTCGCTGCTCGCGGAGGCTCAGTTCACACTCGGTGAGGGCCCATCCGTACAGGCCTTGCGTCTGGGGCATCCCGTGTTCGCTACGGACCTGACACGTGGCCTGTACACCCACCGATGGCCCTTCTTCACGGCCCAGGCGGTACACGCCGGCGCTGAGGCCGTCTTCTCGTTGCCGCTCGCTCATCCAGCGGGCGCCTTGGGCACACTCGACCTGTATCGAGAGAGTGTGAACGGCAAGAGCACCCGGCTTCTGGGGGCGGCGGCGCCGCTGGTTGCAGAGGTGCTCGCGCTGATGGTCGGCGCACTGGGTGACTCCTCAGCAGACCTGTCCGAGGACGCCATGTGGCCTGGTGCCAAAAGGAATGCGGTGGACATTCACCTGGCCACCGGAATGATCATGACGCAGATGGGAGTGAACGCTCAACAAGCCCTGCTGGTCTTGCGGGCCCGGGCCTTCGCACAGGATCAGACCTGCACCGATGTCGCCCGAGGAATCGTCAATCGCACTATGGACATCACCTACGAGTGAACTGGCCGGCCTTGGGGCGCAGTGCGCGCGCAGCGACGGGCTGTCTGCGGATGTTCGGCACTGTGGTCAGGTGATGGCGCGCGACAGATCGCACCAGACGATGTGGCCCGTGCGATCGTGCCGCTCACCCCACTCAGGGCAGAGTGCGTCGACGAGCAGCGGGCCACGCCCGCGTGTGCCCAGGCGAAAGGAGGGGTGTCGCCACCGCGCTTTGACGAGCTCGGCATCGAACCCCGAACCCGTATCCGTGACCTGGATCCTGAGCACTTGGTCATCTTCGAGAGCCAGCGACAACCGGACCGGCGTCCGGCCGTGACCGAAGGCGTTGCTGACAAGCTCGCTGACCACCAGCAGACAGTCTTCCGACAGGTCGGGACGGCCCCACTGGGCAAGCTGATGGCGCAGATCCGCGCGCACGGCACTCAGGCACTCAGGGGACCTGAGAGTGAGGACCACAGGTGACGGTTCCATCCGTTATCAGCCCCTTCGTGCTCTCACGAATGATCCGTTGCCGGTCCGGGGGCGGATGGGTGGGGGAGGCCTGATGCTTTTACAGTCGTAGCGGGAAGCGGCGCGGATTCGTCCGGCTCCTTGAAGACGCACCCCGAACTGGTCGGCTGCCAAAGCGCAGAGGGCTCGTCAATCGCGTTTGTACGAGGCTGAAGGCGATGGGCAGACAACTCTGGCCGCATGAGCATGCGGTCGCGCCCATGAACCTGTTGCCGCCGCCGGAGCAACAGATCCGCGCCTGTTGATCGGCCGCGGCGCCCGGCATCGTTCCTCGGCTCCCCTGTGCAGCAGGTCGGCGACCGACCGCTGAATCTACGTCCTTGCGCCCTGGCCATCAGCAGCCAGCACGCGGCGGACCCCGGCCGCAGCTGCCCGGTGCCACGCGGCGGAATGCCGCAGCATCCAGGCGTCTCCTCCGCGAACCAGCTGCACATCGGCCCGCGCGCCGGCGGTGCGTGCGCGCAGCGTGTACTCCCGAGCCCGAGCCACTCCCGTGGCGGAGGTGGCGGACTGCGCCAGAAATACTCCGCGCCCCGCCAGCTGGACAACCGGCTCGTGATCGGGGAGCCAGGGGACCAAACCCACGACACCGCCCACCTGCGGATGAACGGCGGCCTGCAAGGCCGCCCGGGCACCCATGCCATGGCTCACCAGCACAGTCCTGATGGGCCCGGTCGGTCGGTCAAGGTCGTTGAGAGCCCGCAGGACATCGTCAACCACAGCGCCCGCATTCCATCCCCGACTCCGGTAATGCACGTGTCCCAGCAACGCCTGTTCCAACGGCACCACACAGGAGACCGCGCGTAGAACGGGCCGCATCCGCAGGACGTTCAGATGCCAGGGCCGCGCGCCGCGCCGCGACATCTCCGGACCGTCAGGAAGAACGAGCAGCGTCACCCCCGGCCGGACGGGCGCATGCCGCACTTCCAGCGTGCCGGTCGCCGCTGCCTGCTGCCACCACTTCACGCTCGCCAACGAGCACCTGAGGAGACGGCGAAGGCACGCGGACCGAACGATCGCACCCATCCGCGCGGCCGGTGGCTCCGGATCACTCACAAGGGATGCATGAGCGGCGTCCTGAACCGTCGTCCGGTGGTCGCTGAGAGGCGCTGCCGGACGACGGACCCCGCTCTGGGTTCGACCCCGCTCGGTCGGGGGCCCACGCTCACAGCGTGGGCCGCGTCGCCGTGCGGCGGCTCAGTGAAGCATGGTGAGCAGGCCCTCAAGGCCGCGGTGGAACGCGGCGCCGACGCTTTCGGCGCCGTCGAGGTGGGCGCCGCTCATGGCGCCGTCGCGCATCATGACGAAGTGCCGGGCGGCGTGTTCTGGTTTGCCGCGACGCGGTGAGTCCCCGAAGACCTGGGCGAAGAGTTCGGTGAGGGTGGCCGTGTACCAGGCCCGGTGATCAAGGATCACCTGGCGTACCGGGTCGTCGGGGTCGGGGTACTCGGCGGCGGCCTTGAGGAACGCGCAGCCCCGGAACTCCGGTGACGCCAGGCTGTCTGCGAGAGCAGTCCCGATCGCGCGCAGTGCGTCGGCCGGGGCGGCTGCGGCGTCGATGGCGGCCTGCACGTTGGCTCGGGTGGCGGTGTCCACGCCGCGCAGGTAGGCCACCACGAGGTCGTCCTTCGAGGGGAAGTGCCGGTAGAACGTCGCCCGCGTGGCCGGGGCCTCGGCGAGGATCCGTTCGACGCCGACCGCCCTGATGCCTTCGCGGTAGAACAGCCCGCTGGCCGTGGTCAGCAGGCGCTCTCGCGCCTCGGAGCGGACCGGCTCTCCCGATGAGCTGCCGTTCGGGTTGCCGGTGGCGGGACGTGTCCGGGTGGCCATTTCTCCACCGTAGCAGAAAGAACGATCGGTCTTGCGTTCGCGGAGGAGTCGTGCCAGGCTCCAGTCAGCAAGAGAGAACGGTCTTTCTCCCTGAGGTGGGCCGCGACTCCGCTCCATGCCGGCGTACGCCGGACCCAACGGCCTTTGGAAAGGAAAAGTCATGACCACAACTACTGCCCCCGCCCCTGCCTCCGCCCCCGACATCGTCGCGTCGGCGCTTCGTCGGCTCTACTTCGTTCGTTTCGCGTTCGCCCTGATCTGGGCCGTCGCGCTCTTCTCGACCGCGTCGAGCATCGGGCCAGTGAGCGCGACCCTGCTCGTGATCTACCCGCTGTTCGACGTGGGCGCCGCCGTCGTCGATGCACGCTCCTCCCGCGCGAGCCGATCCGCTCTCGGGCTCTATGCCAATATCGCGATCAGCGGGCTCACCGCCGTCGGACTGGCCTTCGCGGTAGCCTCCGGCATACCGGGGGTCCTGCGCGTGTGGGGGGCCTGGGCCGTCACGGCAGGCCTCGTCCAGCTCATCGTCGCTCTGCGGCGACGCGCCCTCGGAGGTCAGTGGGCGATGATCGCCAGCGGCGGCATCTCCGCGCTCGCCGGGCTCTCGTTCCTCCGGCAGGCGGCTGCCCCGGACCCCTCGCTGAGCAGTCTGGCCGGCTACGCCCTGCTGGGCGGCATCTTCTTCCTCGTCTCCGCGCTGCGCCTCGGACGCAACGCCGGCGGGGGCGTCGGCAACGCCAACTGACATGGCTCACCACACGACCAGCGTCGACGGCGTCGTGGCCGGAATCGTCAAGGCAGGGCATGGGACAACGAGCCGGTTCGGGCCGTAGGCAAGGGGGGTACGGCCCCCGCGGGGTGTCCCCAGCCCCACCCCCGGTTCGGTGTCCAGACCCAGCGACGTGGCGGTGAGTGCGCGGGAGAGTTTCCTCGTCGGCAACACGCCGATACGGAACTGAGCCGGACACGGCACTGAGCCGGACACGGCACTGAGCCGGCGACGGCACACTCACTTCGGGGGAAACGACATGAACGACATCATCGCCAGGCGCGCCACGGGACTGGCCGGCATAGCGGCGGCCGTCTGCTTCATCATCGAAGTACCCCTGTACTTCCTCTACTCGGGGCCGCCGCCGGACACCAACGTGCTGACGCGGCTGCTGATCGGCATCGTCGCGCTCGCGGCCCTGATCCTCTTCGTCACCGGCGTGCGTGAACTGGTCAAGCAGGTGAACCCCGCTTACGAGTGGGTCGGCACGGTGGCCTTCGCCACCGGACTGGTCTACGCGACCGTCACCCTGGTCTCCAGCGGGCTGGAGGCCGGTGCCGTCATCGCCGCCGACCACCCGATCGACCCGACCATCACCGTCAGCGGTACGTACATCCTCTACGGTTCGATCGGCCGCCTGCTGCTCGCACTGTTCCTGACCGCGCTCGGCTACGCGGTCACCCACGCGAACCTGCTGCCCCGCTGGGTCGGCCGCTCGGCGTACGGCCTTGCCGCGGTGAACCTGGCCTTCGTGCCGTCCCTGTACTTCGGCAACACCCCCGCGCACTTCTACGCGGCGAACGGGTGGGGCAGCACGGCCCTGATGGGGGCGCTGCTGAGCTACTGGCTGCTCGCGGTGAGCATCTCCACCTACCGCAGCGCCGCACGCCGTACGCCCGCCCCCGCACCGGCCCTCCGACCCTGACCCGCACGCGCACCAAGCGGCCCGTGGTGCCCGGCCTTCGAGCCCGGACACCACGGGCCGACGGCGGTCGGGGCAGCTGAGCGGACTCTCGGAACTTCGACGCCCAAGGCGACGTCGCCCCACACCTCGCCGGGGTCCATCGCGGGTCACGTCAACCCCGGGCAGACCAACACGTGCGAGTACCTGAACCTGTGCGAACTGGTCCGGGGCCCAGCCACGGGGAACTGGGAGCTGTTCAAGCAAGACCCCTGCAACCGGCACTCCGTGTCCTACCGGGACGGCGGCGGGTACTGCATCAACAACCAGACCTCCGGCACCGTCTCCAGCTTCTACGGCAGCGGCGGCAACACGCTGCGGACGGACGCCTCACCGACCAGCCAGACGTACGCCGACTGGACCCCGGTGCACTCGCTGCGCAACTGCTGAACTCGTCTTCGCGACGCCTGGCGGCGGCGATCCTGACGCCGCCGCCTTCGCGATCCCCGCTGAGCCGATCTACGAGCGCCGCGGCCGGCATGCTCGACGCCGAGCGGACAGGCCCTGTGGTCTGCGAGCATCTGTAGGGGGAGCGCCGGACGAAGGAGATCAGTTGTTACGTCTTCACTCCGTGAGCAAGCGCTATGGCCGTGGCGCTTGGATCCTGAGAGACGTGGACGCGGAGGCCCCGGCCGGCGAGGTCGTGGCATTCGCCGGCGGGAACGGATCAGGAAAGTCGACGCTGCTGCGGATCGCGGTCGGCCTGTCCCGGCCGACCCGCGGCGCAGTGGCGGCCCGGCCACCCGTTGTCGGGTATGTTCCGGACCGGTTCTCTCCCAATGAACGCATGTCGGCCGTGGCGTACTTGACGCATCTAGGTCGCGTTCGCGGTCTGACCACATCGGCCGCCTCAGCCCGGGCCGGCCAACTGCTGGACCGACTCGCCCTGGTGGGCGGCCCGCACGCCCCCCTGCGGAGCCTGTCGAAGGGCAACGCGCAGAAGGTCGCACTGGCCCAAGCCCTCCTGGTAGAGCCCGGGTTGCTGGTCCTGGACGAGCCGTGGTCCGGGCTGGACGCCGACGCCCACGGCGTGCTCGCGGAGATCATGAGCGAGGTGACAGCCTCCGGCGGCACCGTCGTGTTCACCGACCACCGCGAGTCGGTCACCCGGGCGCGCGCCACCCGGACCTACACGGTCAGCAATGGGCACGTGTCGTTGCAGGGGTCGGACCCGTGGACCACCGAGCTCGAGCCTGCATCCGACATCGTCCTGACCGCGGGCCGGGACGGTCGCGTACCGCAGGACCTTGCCTGGGAACACCTGGACGGCGTACTGGCGGTGAGCCGGGACGTCACACGCGTCAGGGTGCGCGTGCAGCGCGAGTCCACCGACGCCCTGCTGTTCACCGCGCTCCAACACGGCTGGTCCGTCGAGCGCGTCACAGGAACGACCACGGACCAGCATCGGACAACGACCACGGACCAGCATCGGACAACGACCACGGACCAGCACCGGACAACGACCACGGACCAGCACCACATGCCGAGCCCCGCGACGAAGGGCGACATGCGGTGATCGCGCTCATCCGCTACACCTTCGCCACCGTTCTCCACACGCAGCGCTACCTCGCCCCGCTGCTCCTGTTCATGGGCCTCATGGGCGTGCTGACCGTCAACGGCACCGGCCCGCTGCCTCCCGCCTACGCCTCCTCCGCCGGCGCGCTGTTCGTCTCCTCGACCTGGTTGACCATGGCTGTCATGAGCCTGGACGATCCCCCGCAGAGGGCGATCGTGGTCATCACCGCGGGCGGCCAGTCGCTCAGGGTTCTGCTCGCAGCGATCGGCACGGTACTGCTGAGCTGTCTCGTCCTCATGGCCTTCGGGCTGTTCTTCCCGCTGTGGATGGGTGACTATCTGGTCACTGCGGCCGATCTCCTGCTGGGCATCGAGGCTCAGCTCACCTGTGCCCTCGTCGGCATCGCCATCGGCGTGCTGTGCTCTCGCCTGGTTTTCAAACGGCAGGGCTATGCGCTGGTCGCCGCTCTCGCGCTGATGACGGGAGCCCTCTTCGTCAAGGGCGCTCCTCCGGTCAACCGCCTGTTCACCCTGATGTCCACGACCCCCGACGCGACGAAACTGCTCGCCCCCGCTGGCGCGATGCTGGCGGTCTCCGCGATGATCCTTGCCGGGTTCACCGCCGCGACGCACTTCGTCGCCGGGCGCAGGGAATAGTCCGTAGCCCCTCGTCATCCGACCCACGGCCTGCCGCTGAGCACGGAGTGACCGTGGCGGGCCAGACGGCGTTACCGCCAAAGCTTCCCGATCAGCTACTGGCGCGGGAGGTCGGTCCGGGTCCAGCGGCCGGGTCGACCACCTCGTCGTTCACGACGACGTGCCCTGCGGTCCACTTCGGCGAGTGGTGGTCGTCGAGGCAGAAGCAGGGGAATTGGTCCCTGGGATCACCAGGAGCGGTCGGCTCCCCCAGACGAGGCGCCGAGGGCGTGGTCGACGGCCCGGGGCAGTCGCTCGCTCACTTCGTCGCCGAGCCGCTCGAACTCCCGCTTCAGCAGGGGAGTGGCCAGCCGGGCGAGACCCCCGAACTCGATCCGTGCCCGGTAGACGAGCCGGGTTCGCCCACCGTCGTTCTCGAAGCGCAGGTCGTCGGTGGACGTGGCCGTCTTGTTGCTTCCGACGAAGATCAGGTGGTCGGGGTCGAAGCGGGCCAGTCGGTAGCGCAGTTCGGTGCGGTGGCCGCGGAAGACGGAGACGTTGCGCCACTCGGCTCCCACGGCCACCGGTCCGCTGCCGATAGGGTCACAGGTCACGGTGCCCGGATCCCACATCTCGGTGTTCGCGAAGTCGGAGAGAAAGCCCACCACGTCCGTCAAGGGATGGTCCAGCGTCATCACACGCTCGACTTCGATCACAAGCCCCTCCGCTCCGTTCCCATCAGTTCGACCACCTGTCCCAGCACGAGTACTTCCCCCACGGCGCGCCTGACGGATGCACACAGCTGCCTGCACCCCTGTCCTTGAATTCTCCGCACCTGCTCATCCCTCCCTTCGGCGCTCGCTGCCCGCATCCCAGAGCCAGCAGCAGCTCGTGACCTGCATCCGGTCGGCCACCGGCCGCCGAAGCAGTCACGAGACAAACGATCACGGCCGTCGCCGGAGTCACTGCGGGGCACAGGAGTCACGGAAGTCACTGGAGGTGCGGCATGAAGATGCGTGGCGCTCGGATCCTGGTCCCCGGTGCCACCGGCCGGATCGGTGCAGCCCTCGTGACCCGCCTGCACACCCTCGGAGCCCGCCCGGCACTCGCGGGCCGCGACGCTGACAGGCTCGCTCAGATCGCGGCGTCCTGCGCAGGCGCGCCGGCCAGGACGTTCGACGCGTGGGACCTCGACGCCTGCGCGCGGACCGTCGACTGGGCCGCGAGCGAGTTGGGCGGCCTGGACGGCGTCGTGGTGTGCGTGGGTGTCGCCGCGTTCGGCCCGGCCTCCGAGATCAGCGACGCGGTCGCCGAGCATCTGGCCGCGGTCAACGCGCTTGCCCCCATGGCGTTCCTGCGGGCCGCTGCCCCTCGACTCGACGCGGGCGGGGTCCTCGCCGCCGTCACGGGAGTCGTCGCCGAGGCGGCTCCTGCCCGGATGGCGGACTACGCCGCTGCCAAAGCCGCGCTGGCCGCCTGGCTCACCGCGGTCCGCCGGGAACAGCGGCGCCGGGGCGTGAGCGTGCTCGAGATCAACCTCCCGCACATGGACACGGACTTCGCCGACCGGGCCGTACAGGGCGAGCCACCGGGACTGGCGCCGGGCCTGCCGGTCGAGGAAGCGGTGCAAGCGGTCGTCACAGCCCTGTCCGACGGTGCCCGCCTGATCCGGCCCGGCACCATCACCCCGCTCGAAGTGGTCCGGTAGGACATGCCGAGAAGACGCGCCGACTCCACCCCGCCGCCTCACCGCGCCCCAGCGCACCGCCCGGCCGAGGCCCTCACCCCGCTGCCCCCGAGGCCACTGCGGCGGGTGCTGTTCCGCCAGCACTGGCGTGACCTGGTGTTTCTGCACTGGCCCGCGGATCCGTTCCGGGTGGCCGGGCTGTTGCCGCCCGGTACCGTGCCCGACCTACACCAGGGGCGGACCTATGTGGGGTTGGTCTTCTTCCGCATGGACAACCTGGCGTTCGGCCGGACGCCGCCGCTGCCGTACCTGGGCTCGTTCGGAGAGGTCAACGTGCGCCTCTACAGCCGCGACGCCCAGGGCCGGCGCGGGGTGGTGTTCCGTTCGCTCGACTGCGACAGACTCCTGCCGGTCCTGACGGCACGCGCCGGATTCGGGCTGCCCTACCAGTGGTCCCGCATCAGTACCGGATGGTTCGACAACCGTCTGCTGTACACGACCACCCGCCGCACCGACGGCCACCCCGGAGCAAGGGCGTGGCTGGACGTCGAGGACTCGCCGGTGACGCCCGGACCACTGGAGGAGTTCCTCACCTGCCGTTGGGGGCTGCACGAACGCTTCCGTGGACAGACCTACTACCTCCCCAACGCGCACCCTGCCTGGACCTTCCGCGCCTGCACCCTCCTGGACTGGCAGGACGCTCTGATCCCGGCGGCGGGACTGCCGAAGCCGCAGGGCGAGCCCGTCAGCGTGCTGTACGCCCCGGGCCTCCCGGTGCGCTTCGGCACGCCTGTGCGTCTGCCGGGTTCCTGAGCGCTCCTCGTGCACGGAGTCCGCTGTCCATGCCGCCGGACTCAACGACCTTCGCGCGTCGGGCCGTTGCGGCGAGGGCCTCCTCGGCGGCGTGACGCAGGGCTCAGTCCCCGGCCACGCCCCGGTCCATCACCGCGAGGAGCTCTTCGGCGGCCCAGCCCGGACCGCGCTCCCGTACCGCGCGAGTCAGCCCGGTCAGCCGTGGGCCCGTGTCCCCCCACAGGGCGTGCAGAGCCGTGGGTACGTCGTCACTCGTCAGCCTGTTCGGGTCGCGGACCACGCCCGCGCCCGAGCGCTGCGCGTCGTAGGCCACGGAGAACTGGTCGCTCGAGAACGGCAGCACCAGTGCGGGTACGCCCGCCCGCAGGCACTCGGTGAAGGAGTTGCCGCCGCCGTGGTGCACCATGGCGTCCACGTGCTCCAGCAGGGCCTGCTGCGGCAACGAAGGGACCACCACGACCCGGTCACCCACCAGATCGGCCAGGGCTCCGGTGCGCTCACCCGCCGCCACCACGACGGCGGTGTCCCGCAGGCCCTCCAGCACCCCGGTGACCACGGTGCGCAGGACATCGTCGCGCGCGGACAGGAACGTACCGAGCGCGACGAGGACCACCCGCGCCGCAGCACCGCGCAGCCCCTTCAGCCGCGCCTCCCACTGCGCGTCCAGGCCCACGACCGGTGCGGCCATGTGCCCCGCGAACAGCCGCACGGGCCCCTCCGGCCTCGCAGGCAGCCAGGGCAGCTGCGGATAGGCGTGCACGACGGCGTACGGGGAGCTCAGGGCGAAGGCCCTGCCCGGAGCAGGCCGGGAGGGCGCGTGCTCACGCGTGAAAGCCGCGAACTGACGGGTGAAGGCCTCGTCGTTCGCCCGGACGGCCCCGGACAGCTCCTCCAGAGCTTCGGAATCAGGGCGTACGGCATCGGGCCAGGCGTAGGGGAGACCGAACCACGCCTCGGGCCCCGACAGCACATAGCTCGGATGCCCGGGGCAGAACGTCGCGTACGGCACGCCCAGACAGTGCAGGGCCAGGGTGACCGGGTAGCTGAGCTGGTCGACGACGTACCAGTCCGGACGCAGACGCCGATCCGTCGTGCGCAGCGCCTCCAGGACTGCCTCGGGGTCCGCGAGCATGTCCGCGCGCCGATGCCTGGCCTGGGCGAGCAGCGCGGCCACGGCCCCCTCGCGGGTCGCGTCGAGGAACTCCCGCAGTCGCTCCGCCTCCCGCACGTCCTGCCGGGTCGCCTCGGCCACCCCGGTGTTGGCGTTGCGGGTCACGGACAGCGGTACGAAACCTGTCCCGGCCCGTCGCGCCAGGTGCTCGAACGCCGGCGCACACGCGAAGTGGACGTCCGCGCCCCGCTCGCGCAGGGCACCGGCCAGGACCGCCAAGGGTTGCGCGTGGGACAGGAACGGGGGACTGACGACAACGACACGCGGCATGCGAACCCTTCGGCCAGACGTCCTGCGCCCGCGGTCCGTCCGGACCGGGCCAGCGCATCGTAGCCGCGTACGGGCCGTGCGCACGGCATGACGATCAGCACGGCAACGGGGTGCATCCGCGCGCCCACCGATTCGGGAACCACCAAGGTCAGAGCCGTTTCTGAGATCGGAGAGCGTGTGACCGCCGCCGCTTTCGCCACCACCCCGGCGACCCCGAGCACGGCACGACGGGCCGCCGTCGCCACGCAGGACCGTGACCCCCTGGTAGCCGCACGGACCGCCTTCTTCAGCATGTGGAGCGGGCGCGTCGGCGAGCGGGACGCGGCCGACCGCCCGCAGGACGACCTGGTCCGACTGCTGGAGGCCGAGTACGCGGTACGGCCGCGCACCGTGCCGTCCGGCGACGGGCTCGGCGTCCCTCAGGAGGACGCGGCCGTGGCTGCCCTGCGGCGCGCCGCTCGCCTCGGCGTGTCGCTGACGCCGCAGGCCCTGCTCGCCCACCGCGACGGCGGCCCGTGGGTGCGGGCGGTGCTGACCGAACTGTGGCCGCAGACCGTGCACCTGCATGGCCGCCGCCACGCGCAGGAGGCCCTGAGGGCGACGCTCACCGCATCACCCGACGCCCCCACGACCGGTCACCTCCTGGACCTCGCCGTGGCCAACGGCCTCACCCCCCTGACTCCGGCCGAGGCCGCGCCCGCAGCGCGCCACGCCGACCGCGCCGTACGCCACGCCGCATGGCGCTACCTTCACCGACTTCCCGGTGGTACGGCCCACTTGCCCGCCCCCTCCACGGCTGGGGACGCCTACGAACGGCTGCTGCTGGACCCGCCGACACCCGAGCTGGGGCCGCGAGAAGGGGGACGGGACGGCCGGGTGGTCGCCCAGACCATGCTGCTGGGCGGCCTGGACACGCCAGGACAGGGGCTCAGCGGGGGCATGGCGGTCCTGCTCGGCGGCCTCGGGGACCGACTCGCCGAGACCGAGGGAATCGCCGGCGTGATCACGGTCGTAACGGCCGGACACGAGGACCTGGCGGCCGACGGTCGGCTGGCATTCGAACGACGCACCGGGCACTGGGTGTTGAGGCTGCCCGTCGACACGCCCCGCTCACCCGTGCCGACACAGACACACCGGCACCGAACCGCGCTGACGTGGTGGGCCGTGCGGCTGCTGGGCCGCATGCCGCGACCCCTGGACGTCATGCATGTGCGCTACGCCGACGACGCGAGCCTGGCACTCGCCGACGCCGCCGAACAGCTGGGCGCCGCCTCGGTGTTCACCGCCACCCCGGATCCGCATCGCGGACTCGCCGAACGCCACGCCGCGAGCGATCCCGACGACCCGGGGGCCGCCCAGGCGTTGCGGCACGACCTGCACCGCGTGTTCGTGGCCGACCGTCTCGTGGAGCGCGCGGACACGGTCATCGGCATCCCGGGCCGCGGCGGAACCCGTGAACTGGTCCGCCACTACCCGCACTTGGCACACCTCGCCGGGGGCAAAGGGCCCAGCGCCCCGCCCGAGGGCATCGCCCCCTACCGGGCCGCCCCCGACGAGCACGAGCGCCGGCGCGTCGCACTCGCGGGCCTGTACCAGGACGGCACACGCCCCGATGCCCTCGACGCCGAGGACCACGTTCTCCCCCTCCTGCTGTCCGTCGGCCGACTCCACCCGGTCAAGCAGCAGGACCTCCTGGTACGCGCATGGCTCGAGACCGGCGGCTACAGCACCAGCACCCTGGTGCTCATCGGAGGCAGCCCGCACACCGCCACCGAGGCCGAGACGGACATGCGCCGCCGCATCGACACCCTGCTCGCCGATGTCCCCCAGGCATCCCGCCGTATCGCCCTGCTGCCCGCACTGCCCAACGCCGACGTACGCCGTCTCCAGCGGGCCCTAGCGGCACGCCCCCAGGCACCCTGTTGGTACGTGTGCCCGAGCGCCAAGGAGGAGTTCGGGATCGCGATACTCGAGGCGATGGAAGCGGGCCTGCCCGCCGCAGGCCCCCAGCGCGGGGGCGTCGCCCACTACCTGCGCGACGGGGTGAACGGCATCCTGATGGACACCTCCACCCCGACCGGCCTCATGCGCGGCCTACGACGCCTGGCACACATCAGCGACGACGAGCGCCGCCGCTACGCAACCGCAGGCCGGAACCTGGTCGCCGAGCGCTTCTCGGTGACCCGCATGGCGAACGAACTCGCCGCCGAGTACGTTGCGTTGGAGCGACGGTAGCCAGCCAGCCGGGCCACCGCGGACCAAGGGGGCGGAGCTGAGCGGCAGATGGTGGCTCATGCAGGGCGACACCCGGATCGGAGAACTCCGGCTTTGCGCAACTGATCAGCCGACACCGGGTGCGCCGACAGTGCCGCCGCCGCAAGTGCCATGGTGGTCAAGCCCGTCGACTCCGCCCAGACCCGCTGGTGGCCGGTCAGCGCACCTCACCTCGTCGCTCTCGTCCGCGCAGGAGCCCGCTTCGAATGCGGCCACCTCGTCGAACCTGCCGAGGCGGTGACCGCATGAACCGACCGACCCGCGGCACCCTGCATCACGTCGAACTGTGGGTTTCGGACCTGGACCGCGCTGTCGCCTCGCTCGGATGGCTGCTGGAGGCACTGGGTTACGTGCTCTTCCAGAGCTGGGACGGAGGTCGCAGCTGGCGGCTCGGGCCGACCTACCTGGTCATCGAGCAGTCCCCGGCCCTCACCGCCGAACGGCACGACCGTCGCCGCCCCGGACTGAACCACCTGGCTTTCCACGTCGAAGACGCGGCCACGGTCGAGAAGTTGGCTGCCGACGCCACTCAGCACGGCTGGCATCTGATGTTCCCCGAGCGGCACCCCTACGCCGGCGGCGCACAGCACTATGCCGCCTACCTGGAGAACGATGACGGCTTCGAAGTCGAACTCGTCGCGATCAAGCCACCCGAACGAGACTGAGAGGCCCGGCCTGAGTCTCATGGCTACTCGCTTAGATCGGATGTTTATAGGCGTCGGTTGTCGACGCTATTCAGGTGCGAAGGGAAAGTGGCCTGATCAACTGGAGCGATGACCTCATCTCGCCTCCTCGGCTGGCCGGTTGTGAGGTAATCCATCCGATCGGTGATGCGCTTCCGCGGTGCGGTGACGCTCTTCCTGCCCCGGTCGACGCTTGCTCCGGGTCGGCCGCTGCGAAACATGGCATGTCTGCCGCTGAATAAGCAGCATCTAACTTGCCAAAGCAGCCCATTTCGCTCTGCGTTTGAACGCTTTCATCCGCGTACCTGTTGACACAGGGCGGTTACATCGCCGACCTTCATGCCTGACATTCGGCGCTTGCAGCCCTGAGAGAGGACCTCGCCTGAAACATCCGGTGCCGCCCCTCGCCCCTCGCGCTGATACATCAGAGCCACCCGAAACCGGGAGTACCCCCCATGTCGTCAGGAAGAAGCCTGTCCCGTCGTACCCTGCTGGGCGCAGCGGGCGCCGCAGTGGCTGCGACAGCGCTGCCCGTGGTCCCCGAGCTGTCGCTCCTGGCGGCGGAGGCGGCCGCCGCGGACCTCCAGACCAATCTGGAGAAGCTGGTCAACATGCGGTTCGGCATGTTCAACCACTTCAACCTGGGCACGTTCACCAACCAGGAGTGGGCCGCCCCCAACCAGAGCCCCACCCTGTTCGCCCCCACGGCCGTGGACTGCGCCCAATGGGCCGATGCCGCCGCAGCGGCGAAGATGAGCTACGGCATTCTGACGACCAAGCACCACGACGGCTTCGCCCTGTGGCCGAGCGCCTTCGGCACCCAGAACGTCGCGAACAGTTCCTACAAGCACGACGTGGTGCAGGCGTACTGCGACGCCTTCCGGGCGAAGGGGCTGAAAGTCGGGCTCTACTACTCGATATGGGACCGCACCTACGGCGTCCAGGCGTGGGAAAGCCGGCACACGGGGGTCGGCCTGCAGACCACCGACGCCATCCAGCCCAGCGACATGACCTTCATCCTCGGTCAGATCACCGAGCTGCTCACCAACTACGGCACCATCGACCTCTTCGTCACCGACGGCTACGGGTGGCAGATGGGCCAGCAGGCCGTCTCCTACCAGCGCATCCGCGAACACGTGAAGTCGCTCCAGCCGGACATCGTCATGATCGACCACGGTGCATTGTCGGTGCCGTTCCTCGGTGACGCCATCTACTTCGAGGAGCCGCTGGGTGTCAGCGCACCCGCCGGGAACACCTACGCCGCCACGCAGGGGCAGACGATCAGCAACGGCTGGTTCTGGCACCCCGCCACGCCGACCGAGAGCCTCATGAGCAAGGACGCGATCCTCTCGCACCTGGCCGACCTGGAACCGAAGTACACCTCGTTCATCCTCAACTGCCCGCCCAACCGCAACGGCAAGCTGGACACCAACATCGTCAACCGGCTCGCCGAAGTCGGCGCGGCCTGGAGCCCCGACACCTCCCGCCCGCCCCTGCCGATGCAGATGCTGCGCGCCGAGCACCCCGTGACGCCCGTCAGCGCCTACGCGACCGGATTCCACGCCGGCGAGGGACCGCTCAACGCCATCGACGGACTGAGTGACAAGGGTTACGAGACCTGCTGGTCGACTTGGGGACTGTCGCCGGCCCTGCCCCACTCGATCACGATCGACCTGGGCGGGGTGTGGAGCAACGTCTCCACCCTGGAGTACCTGCCCAAGCAGTGGAACCGCACCAACACCACCGACGGCGACATCACTTCGTACACGATCTCCACCAGCACCGACGGCACGAACTTCACCCAGGTCGCCAGCGGAACCTGGGCCGCCGACCGCGCCACCAAGGTGGCCGAATGGCCCGCCCGGAACGTGGGCTTCGTACGGGTCCAGGCCAACGCGGCCACCGGTGGCTACGCCAACATGGGCGGCGTCCACATCGGCGGCCGGACGGCCAAGCCGGCCCTGGTGTCGAGAGTCCTCCCGGGCGACGGCACGGTCTACCGCATCGTCAACCGCAAGAGCGGCAAGGTCGCCGACGTATTCAACTTCGGCACGGCCAACGGCACCAACATCCAGCAGTGGCCCTGGCTGAACAACACCGCTCAGAAGTGGACCTTCGCCTCCACCGGAGACGGCTACTACGAGATCAAGAACGTCAACAGTGGGAAGCTGATGGAGGTGGCCGGACTCTCGCGGGCCGAAGGCGGGAACGTCGCCATCTGGTCGGACGCCGACGTCCCCCAGCAGCACTGGGCGGTCACACCCACCGGCGACGGCTACTACTACCTCGTCAACCGGTTCAGCGGACTGTCGCTCAACGTCGACGCGGGCTCGACCGCCGACGGGGCCAACATCAACCAGTTCACCTACAACCGCGCTCCCGAGGAGCAGTGGCAGATCATCCCCTCCTGACAGGGGACCGCGGTCGTGCATCCGGCACGCACAGGTGCCGGATGCACCACTTCTCGGACGTCTGCGAGGGCCTCTGCCCGATGCACACGCGCGCGTCCTGACCCGCCGTCACCACGGCGCATGGCGAAACCGCGCACACCGTCGTACGGATCCACCCTTCCGGCTCGCGCGGCAGCCCCGACCGTCCCACGGTGAGGCCTCACCGCCGCCTCGGCCGGCACAGCTACCGGCCGGGCCGGGCCGTGCTGCCGCCGGAATGGCTGCACCCGGGAGATCCACGCATCTCCCGCTCCCTTCTGCGTAGGAGTTCTTCGTGATCGACAACCAGTGGATACGCCGCGTCAGACGCACGCTACTGGCCGCAGGGGCCACCGCCACCCTCGCCGCCGGCCTGCTCACCGCCACGGCCGCCCCCTCGCAGGCCGCCACCCAGGGGCCCTGCGACATCTACGCCGCGGGCAACACCCCCTGCGTCGCCGCACACAGCACCACCCGCGCCCTGTACGGGGCCTACAACGGCCCGCTGTACCAGGTCAAGCGCGCCTCCGACAACGCGACGAAGGACATCGGCCTGCTGAGCGCGGGCGGATACGCCGACGCCGCGCAGCAGGACTCGTTCTGCGCGAACACCAGCTGTGTCATCACCGTCATCTACGACCAGTCGCCCAAGCACAACAACCTCACCCAGGCGCTCAAGGGCCACTGGCCCGGTCCGGCGGAGAACGGCAACGACAACCTGGCCAACGCCTTCGAGGCGCCGGTCACCGTCGGCGGGCACAAGGCGTACGGCGTCTACGTGGCCCCCGGCACCGGCTACCGCAACAACAACACCAACGGCATCGCCACCGGCGACCAGCCCGAGGGCATGTACGCCATTTTCGACGGCACGCACGTCAACGGCGGCTGCTGCTTCGACTACGGCAACGCCGAGACGACCGGCAACGACGACGGCAACGGCACCATGGAGGCCATCTACTTCGGCACCAGCACGGGCTGGGGCTCCGGCAGCGGCACCGGCCCCTGGATCATGGCCGACCTGGAGAACGGCCTGTTCTCGGGGGTCAACCGCGGAGTGAACACGGGCGACCCGACCATCAACCACCGGTTCACGACCGCCATCGTCAAGGGCGAGCCGAACCACTGGGCCATCCGCGGCGGCAACGCCCAGTCGGGCAGCCTTGCCACCTTCTACGACGGCATCCGCCCCACCGCCGGCGGCTACAACCCGATGAAGAAGCAGGGCGCGATCATCCTCGGCATCGGCGGCGACAACAGCAACACCGGCCAGGGCACCTTCTACGAAGGCGTCATGACCGCGGGCTACCCCTCGGACGCCACCGAGAACGCCGTCCAGGCCAACATCACCGCCGCCGGCTACAACAGCGGCTCGACCAGCACCGGTTCACTGACGCCCGGCTCCCGGATCTCCCTCCGGGCCACCACGTCCCCCTGCTGCACCACGGACTACCTCCGCCACAACAGCGCCGACACCAAGGTCGTCATCTCCAACATCACCTCCGCCAGCCCGGCCACCGACAAGGCCAACGCCACCTGGATCGTCCGCGCCGGACTGGCCAACACCTCCTGCCTGTCCTTCGAGTCCGCCGACAAGCCCGGCCAGTTCCTGCGCCACTCCAACTACCAGCTCTACCTGAACACCGACAGCGGCGGCAGCTCGTTCGCGCAGGACGCCACCTTCTGCCCCACCCCGGGCAACGGCGGCGTCGGCACCTCCTTCCAGTCCTCCAACTTCCCGACCAAATACCTCCGCCACTACAACTACACGGCCTACATAGCCGGCAACGGCGGCACCAACGCCTGGGACAACACGAGGTCGTGGGCCCAGGACACCAGCTGGCTCACCGCGGCTCCCTGGAACTGACGAGAGACGGAACCCGTGGGCGGCCCCGGCCCGGAGCCGCCCACGGGTTCTCCAGCGGCGGCACCTTCCCACGCCCCGGAGGCACCAGATGACCGAACCCCTTCTCCCGTCGCGCCGGCTGTTCCTCGGCATGGCCGCTGCGGTACCGCTGTCCATGACGGGCGCGCTGACCCTCGGCAGCGGGTCCGCGAGCGCCGCGACGAACTCCCCGTTCGTCATGGCCTACTTCACCCAGTCACCGAGAAACCTCGGCACGGACTACGGCCTGCACCTCGCCGTCAGCACCGACGCGCTGCAATGGATGCCGCTGAACCAGAACAACCCCGTCGTGACCCCGACCGCCGGCGACGGCGGTCTGCGCGACCCCGTCATCGTGCCCAAGCAGGACGGCACCTACGTCGTCATGGCGACCAACCTGAAGGGCACCGACTGGACCAAGAAGACCCCGTACATCCACGTCTGGGACTCCGCAGACCTGCGCTCCTTCGACAACTACCGCCTGCTGAAACTGCACGACATGGCCACCCACACCTGGGCGCCCGACGCCTTCTGGGACCCCTCCCGCGGCCAGTACGCCATCATCTACTCGGCCGTGAACAGCAGCGGCCACAACGTGATCATGGTCAACTACACCACGGACTTCCAGACCGTGACGTCACCGCAGGTCTTCTTCGACCCCGGCTACGACATCATCGACGGCACCCTGGTCAAGGACGTGAACGGCGTCAACTACCTGTACTACAAGGGCCACAACAGCCTCACGGGCGCGAAGTCCACCTCGCTCGCTCCCGGCAGCTTCACTCAGTTCACCTCGGGCCTGGCGCCCCAGGGCGGCATCGAGGGCCCGATCCTCGCCCAGGCCGCCGGCACCTGGTACCTGTGGGGCGACGCCAACGCACTCTTCTACGCCTACCAGACCAACGACCTCTCCACCGGCACCTGGACCGCCACCGACCGACGCGTCTACACCCAGCCGCTGAACTCCAAGCACGCCGACATCAAGCAGATTCCCCAGACGGTCTACGACAACATGGTCGCCAAGTGGGGAAAGCCGGCCTGGAACCGGCTGAAGTCCTACAACTTCCCGGACAGGTACTGGCGCCAGGTCGACTCCATGGCCCGCATCGACCCGTACCCGTTCGACCCGTACACCGACTCGGAGTGGAAGATGGTGGCCGGGCTGGCCGACTCCTCCGGTGTCTCCTTCCAGTCGGTCACCGACCCGACCCGCTACCTGCGGCACGCCTACTTCCAGCTGCGACAGGACGCCAACGACGGCACCGCGAAGTTCGCCCAGGACGCCACCTTCCACAAAACCGCCGGCCTCGCCGACCCCTCCTGGTCGTCGTTCCGCTCCCACAACTACCCGGACCGCTACATACGGCACTTCGACTACGCGTTGCGCATCGACCCGATCTCGACCGCGACAGCCAGGGCCGACGCCACGTTCTCCGTCTGGTACTGAGGCGACGCGCCCGCTCCATGTGCCCCCGGACCGTGGAGGTTCGGGGGATGTCGATCTCCTCGTCAGGAGCGAGCGAACAGAGTCACTACGCTCTGCGGTGCTTCCGGGCCGAAGAAGTCCTTGAGGTTCTGCGCCGAGCGGCCGGCGGAGTCGCCGCTACGAACGAACAGTTGCTCTTCGTAGGCGGTGAGCGCGGCCTCGATGTCGGGTTCTTCAACCAGCTTCGTGGCCAGGTCCGCGCCGTCGTGCATGGCGAGGTTCGCACCCTCGCCGGCGAAGGGCGACATCAGGTGCGCGGCGTCACCGAGGAGTGTCACGCCGGGCACCCTGTCCCAAGTGAGCCCGACGGGCAGGGCGTAGATCGGTCGGAGCCACGGTTCCGCGTCGCTGTGTGTCACGAAGGCGGTGAGCAGCGGCGACCAGCCATCGAACTCGTCGGCGAGTCGACGCAGGCCGGCCGACGGGTCGCCGAAGTCGATCGACCTCATCCACTCCTCGGGCTTGTTCAGTGCCACGTACCCGCGCACGTGCCCGTCGGCGTAGCGGTGCGCGATGATGCCTTGGCCCGGCGCGACCGCCATCAGCGTGCCGCTGCCGATCGCGGCCACGCTTGCCCGACAGTCCTCGTTGCGCGAGGCGAGGGCGATCTCGATGAAGCAGGTTCCGCTGTAGACAGGCTCTGCGGGGGTGAGCAGCGGACGCACCTTCGACCAGGCACCGTCCGCGCCGATGACGAGGTCGGCGTGCGTGGCGGAACCGTCCGCGAAGGTGAGGACGTAACCGCCCGCCACGCGGTGCCGGATCGAGGCGAGCTTGTGACCCCACCTGATCGTCCCGGGCGCCAGCGAGTCGATGAGCAGGCGCCGCAGTTCGCCACGATCCACCTCCGGACGGGCCGAACCGGGGTCCGCAGGCAGGTCGTACAGGATCGTGCCCTGTCGGTCGACCACCCGCTTGGCGTCCTCGCCCGGGCGGACCAGAGCGAGGAACTCCTCGTGGAGACCGGCTGCGCGCACCGCGACCTGTCCGGTCTCTTCGTGGATGTCGAGCAGGCCGCCCTGCGTGCGGGTCGCCGCCGACGCCTCGCCCTCGTAGATCGTCGCGGTGACGCCGTGCGCCTGCAGTACCCGGGCGAGCGTCAGGCCGCCCAGTCCTGCTCCGACAATGGCGATGGTCTTCTGCATGCAGCGCTCCTGTGGTGCGCCGGCACGTGCCGGCGACGGTCGGCGCCGAAAGCGGACGGGTTGCCCGGTCTCGGCAAGGAGACGCTCACCGATCAGAACCATCTGCATCGATGTATGCGCGATGTTCGGCGGTGGACCGCGGAACATCGTTTTTCGCGACCAGACGACTATAGCCCGGCATCCGCGTTGTGCTCGCGGCGGCCGGCGTGCCGGCGGCACTCTTCCCGGCTCGATCAGGTTGTGCCGCTGAACACCGCAGGACGGGGTAGCCGGATCCCTGCAACATCCCCCGCACGAAAGTGATCTTTACTCCCATGGCGCAGACACAAGACGTGGTTGAACTCATCCTCCAGGACCACCGGAAGATGGAGGATCTCTTTCGCCTGATGCGCAGCGTCGAAGCCGACCGGGCTGCCGCCCTTCGTGAATTCTCCGATCTGCTGATCGCCCACGCTCTGGCGGAAGAGGAGAAGGTCTATCCCGCCCTGAAGCGCTACAAGAAGATCGACGACGATGAGCTGGAACACGGCGAGGAGGAGCACGAGGAGGGCAACAAGGCGCTCCTGGAACTCCTGGAAGTCGATGAGGTCGGCTCCGAGGAGTGGGACGAGAAGCTGGAAGAACTCGTGCAGGCGGTCACCCACCACGCCGACGAGGAGGAGCGCACCATCCTGAACGGAGCGCGCGAGAACGTGGCCATGGAGCGCCGGGAGGAACTGGGCGCAGCGTTCATGGAAGAGCGCGAGCGTCACCTCAAGGCAGACTGCGGCGCTGTCGACAACGTGCGCCGGATCGTCGGCTCCTGACTGCGATCCGCCCCGTCGCCGGAGTCGTCCAGGCTCCCGGGCGATCCAACGAACCGGTAAGCCGGCGGCGCCTGCCGGCCGGCCTAGGGCGACGGCACCGGCAGATCCCACCGGAGCGGAACCCTCCGTGCCGCGCCACGGGCGCCCGTCAGGGACAGACGCCGCCCTTGCCGAGCATGAGGCCCGGCGGCCACAAAGCCCGGTCGCCCCGCCCGTCGACCAGGCTGTCATGGAAGAAATCGGCAAGGAGCTGTGCCGCCTCGTCCGGCGACGAGGCACCGCTGACGCCGCCGTTCCGCGCCCTCGGTCGGGCACGGGCTCGGTGCGGCGAACCCGTCAGTGGCGCAGTGCGGCGACGGCGGCGTCCGCGGTGGGATGCAGGGCGAACACCTGGTCGAGGCCGACGGTCTGGAACATGCGGGTGAGGTCGCGTCCGAGTCCGGCCAGGCTGAAGGCGGAGCCCGCGGCCTCGGCACGGTGGTAGGCGGTGACGAGCACGGTGATGCCGGTGGAGTCGCAGTAGGTGAGGTCGGAGAAGTCGACCACCAGGGCCGCGCCGGGGGCGAGAGGGACGTCGTCCAGCGCTTCGGTGAGCCATGGCGCGGTGTGATGGTCCAGTTCGCCGGTCACCTTCAGCAGGATGGGACCGGCCTCATGGATCTGCTGGTCGACGGTCAGAGTGGACTCGGTCACCGGTGCTCCTGACGGGGTGATGCGGGCGGTTCGGACATGGACAGGGCAAGCAGGGCGTTTTGCCGCCGACTTTCGGACCCACTGCCGAGGGCACTCTCCACAGTGTGCAGCAGGCGGACGTCGCCGGTCTGCCCGCAGCCGTGAGACGCTCCGAGCAGGAGGCGTGCCGACAGCTCTGACGGCACTGTCCGTGCTTCTGGCTCTTGCACCATTCCGGATGCGGATGCCCCTGGATGATCGAACTATCCTACGAAACGATCGGCCTCGACACGGGGCGGACGATTGCGGTGCAGGGCAGGAAAGACCGAGCCGGCCGTGACGGCTTGCTCGCCTTCTCGGTGGGTACGTGGCCTTCTCCAGGACGCGGCGCGTGGGTCGGCCACGCTGCTCTCGCGCGGTGGTCCGGGGTGGACGACACGGACGAGAGGGTCTCCTGTGGAGCGTTCTGCAGATGACGAGCACCGCCCGCCGAGCGCGGCGGCCGATGTGTTCGCCGCTGACGTGGAGGTCGGCGGGGACCTGGCTCTGGTGGACTGGGGGGCGACCCCGCTGGGACCGCCGGGCAACTGGCCGCAGAGTCTGCAGACGGCGGTGAGCATCCTGCTGTCGTCGCGGTTCCCCATGTGGATGGCATGGGGACCGGACCTGACGTTCTTCTGCAACGCCGCCTACCGCCGGGACACACTGGGCCAGAAGTACCCGTGGGCACTGGGCCGTCCGGCGAGTGAGGTGTGGGCGGAGATCTGGGACGACATCGGCCCGCGCATCGACGCGGTCCTGACGACGGGCCGGGCCACCTGGGACGAGGCGCTGCTGCTCTTCCTGGAGAGATCCGGGTATGCCGAGGAGACCTACCACACCTTCTCCTACAGCCCGTTGCGGGATGACACCGGCGGGGTGGTCGGGATGCTCTGCGTGGTCAGCGAGGAGACCGAGCGGGTCATCGGCGAACGGCGGATGGCCACGCTGCGGGACCTCGGTTCGGACCCCAGCGTCGTACGGACCGAGCAGGAGATGCTGGCCTTCGTCGGTCAGGAACTCGGCCGCAACCCCCGCGACCTCCCGTTCACGCTGACGTATCTCTTCCAGCCGGACGGCGGCGCGCGCCTGGCAGGGGCCACCGGGCTGACCGCCGGGCACCCCGCGGCGCCTGTCAACCTTCCGGCGGACGTCGGGGACGTCGGGGACGTCGGGGACGTCGGGGACGTCGGGGACGTCGGGGGCGCTGCGGACGCCGGGGACGTGGGGGACGCCTTGTGGCCGGCCGCCGCCCCGGCCCGGGGAGAGTCCGTGGTCCTGCCCCTCGACGGCGCCCCGTTCACCGCGCTGCCCGCCGGCGAGTGGCCGAAGCCACCCGCCCGGGCCCTGGTCGTCCCCCTGCTGCAACAGGGCAGCGATCCCTATGGCTTCCTCGTGGCCGGACTCAACCGGTACCGCCCCCTGGACCAGGGCTACCGCGGATTCGTCGAGCTGGTCGCCGGACACGTCGCGGCCGGGATCGCCAGTGCGCGCAGCTACCAGGCCCAACAGCGCCGGGCCGAGGAACTGGCAGAGCTGGACCGGGCGAAGACGACGTTCTTCTCGAACATCAGCCACGAGTTCCGTACCCCGCTCACACTGATCATGGGGCCGGTGGAAGAGCTCCGTGCACGGTTCGACGGCACCGAGCCCCGTGTGCGCGAAGAGCTGGAGGCCATCCACCGCAACGGTCTGCGACTGGGCAAACTCGTCAACAGCCTCTTGGACTTCTCCCGCATCGAAGCCGGCCGTATGCAGGCACGATACGAACCGGTGGACCTGTCGGCGGTCACCGCCGAGCTGGCCAGTGTCTTCCGCTCAGCGGTGAACAAGGCCGGTCTGGCCTTCGAGGTGGACTGCGCCCCACTGGACGAGCCGGTGTACCTCGACCGCGGCATGTGGGAGAAGGTGGTCCTCAACCTGCTCAGCAACGCACTGAAGTTCACCTTCGACGGTTCCGTCACCGTCGCGACCCGCGCCGGGAACGACCATGCGGTGATCACGGTCGCCGACACCGGTATCGGGGTGTCCGCCGAGGAAATGCCGAGGCTCTTCGAACGCTTCCACCGCATCGAGACCGCCCGCTCCCGCTCCGACGAGGGCAGCGGTATCGGCCTCGCCCTGGTCAAGGAGCTCGTCGGCCTGCACGGCGGCACCATCAGCGCCGACAGCACACCGGGAAAGGGCACCAGCTTCACCATCCGGCTGCCCTTCGGCTCCGCGCACCTGCCCGCGGACGCCCTCGCACCGGCCGCCCCCGCCGCGGCCGTCTCGGCCACGGCCGAGCCGTACGTCCTGGAAGCGCTGCGCTGGCTGCCCACCGGCACGTCCGACACGGACACGCCCATGGTGCCGACCTCCGACAACGTCGCGCCCCGCACCTCCGGATCCGTCGTCCCGGCACGGGTGCTGATCGCGGACGACAACGCCGACATGCGCGAGTACCTCACCCGCATCCTGCGGGGCGCCGGATACCGCGTGGAGGCGGTCGCCGACGGCCACGAAGCCCTTCGGGCCGTCCGAGCCGACGCCCCCGACCTCGTGGTCAGCGATGTCATGATGCCCCGACTCGACGGGCTGTCCCTGGTGAGGGAGCTGCGCACGGATGCGCGTACCGCCCCCGTGCCCGTGCTGCTGCTCTCCGCCCGAGCCGGTCAGGAAGCCTCGATCGAGGGCCTCGAGGCCGGTGCCGACGACTACCTCGTCAAGCCGTTCGCAGCGGCGGAACTGCTGGCACGGGTGCGGGCCAACGTGGAGCTGTCCCATCTGCGCGCGCATCACGCCCGGTGGCGCACCGCACTGGTCGACTCGTTGCAGGAGGCGTTCTTCGTCTGCGACGAGGACGGTGCGGTCATCGAGATCAACGCCGCGTTCACCGACATCCTCGGCTACGGACCCGGAGAGCTGCCGTACAGGCCTGTGCACCCGTGGTGGCCGGACGCCGACACCCATCCCGAGGCTCACCAGCAGATCGCCGACGCGTTCGACCGCCTGGTGGGGGAGGGACACGGTCGCTGCACCGTGCCCGTCACCCACCGCGACGGGCATCGGCTGTGGATCGACGCTGCCTTCAACCCGGTACAGGACCCTGACACCGGGCACCGCGTGATCGTCGGCACCTTCCGTGACGTCACGGCCGAGCACTACGCCGTCCAGCGGGACAGCGCCCTCGCGGCACTGAGCCTGCGCCTCTCCCAGGCCACCAGTCTGCCCGAGGCGCTGACCGGTGCCCTGAGCGAACTGAAGGACCTGTGGCGGGCCCGCCAGGTCCTGGCCGCCGTCTTCGGTCAACGGGCTGAGCCCGTACTCGCCGCCGCGGACGCAGCGCCCAACTGGCAGGAGCTGCCCGCCGACCGGCGCGAGGCACTCGCCGCCCTGTGCGAGCGACCCCTGCTGACTCCCGTCACCGACCACACCAGTGCGGGCATCACGGTCGAGCACCCCGACGGCCCCATGGCCCTGTGGGTGGACCTGGGGCAGAGCAGGCCCTTCACTGACGAGGACAAGCTGCTGCTGTCGCTGCTGGCCGGACACCTGGCCCAGGGCCTGGTCCGTGTCCACCAGATCGACCAGCAGCGCGAAACCGCCATCGCCCTCCAGCGGGCGATCCTGGGCCCGTCCCACCTGCCGGACGGATTCGCCGTTCGCTACGAGCCCGCCACCCCGCCGCTGGAGGTGGGCGGTGACTGGTACGACACCGTCGCCCTGCCCGACGGGCGGACCGGCATCGTCGTCGGGGACTGCGTCGGCAGGGGACTGGAAGCGGCCACCGTCATGGGACAACTGCGCAGTGCCTGCCGTGCCCTGCTCCTGCAGGACGCCAGTCCCGCCCAGACCCTCATGGCCCTGGACCACTTCGCCGCCGGCATCCCCGGCGCCCTGTGCACCACCGTGTTCTGCGGGGTCCTGGACCAGGCAACCGGCCGCCTGACCTATTCCAGCGCCGGCCACCCTCCGGGGATTCTCGCCCACCGCGACGGCACCATTCACCTCCTGGAGGACGGGCGCTCCCTGCCGCTGGCCGTCCGCCCCGGCAGACCGCGTCCCGAGGCGGAGTGCACCATCCCCGCCCGCGCCACCCTGCTGCTGTACACCGACGGCCTCGTCGAACGCCGTCGCCGCCCGCTGAACGAGGGCATCGACCAGGCCGGCGAAGCCGTCCACGACGGCAGGAACGCGACCGTCGACGACCTGGCGACCCAGATCATGACCCGCCTGGCACCCGAGAACGGCTACGACGACGACGTCGCCCTGCTGCTGTACCGGCACCCTGCACCACTGGAGATGACCTTCCCCGCCGAGTCGTCGCAGCTCGCGCCGGTCCGCAAAGCTCTGCGCACCTGGCTCGAGCGATGCCAGCTGCCCCCGCAGACGGCGCAGAACGTCCTGGTCGCCGTGGGCGAAGCCTGCGCCAACGCCATCGAACACGGCCACCGCCACGCCCCGGGAGACCCCGTCCGGCTGCGCGCCGAGGCGTATGTGAACGACGTGCGCCTGACCGTCGCCGACAGCGGTCGGTGGAAGACCCCGCAACCCGACGCCAACGCTCACCGCGGGCGCGGCGTGATCCTGATGAAAGCGATGATGCAGCAGGTCACCATCACCACGGGCGCCACCGGGACCACCGTCGACATGCACACGAGGATCGCGTGATGACCACTCCGCTCACCCTGACCCCTGGCCGGCGGCCCGACGGCACGACGCTGTTGACAGCCGTCGGCGAGATCGACATGACCAACACCGAAGCCCTCGCCGACGCCCTGGACACCACGCGCGGCCCGATCGTCCTCGACCTCACGGGCGTCGAGTACCTGGACAGCGCCGGCCTCAACGTGTTGTTCACCCGCGCCGACCGCGTCGAACTGGTGGCCACCCCTCTCCTCGCTCCCGTGCTGACGATCTCGGGCCTCACCGACCTCACCACCGTCCATGGCCTGTAGCGGACACCCCGCTCTCCACCGTGCCGACGGGACCGCAGGAGAGGGCAAGCGGTCGTAAGCGATCAGGGGTCGCGCGACGGGCCGGCCGTCGGCAACGTCGGCAGGATGGTCGCCGTGACGGATCAAGCAGCCCTGGAATCTGAACTCGCCTCGTTCATGGGCGAGTACGAGCAGGCGAACAACAGCCACGACATCGAGCGGGTCGTGCCGTTCCTGGCCGCCCGTGCTAGGCGTAGATGTTGCCGTGTGCCGGTATCGGTTCGCCTGGGCCGGTGTCGTCAGTGGTGAACGACTTGTACGGCTCCGAGGCGAGGTCCGCACCGACCGCTTGCGCGGCCCCGGCACCGGCGAGGCCGGCGTCTCCCGTACCGGACGCCGGTGGACGCCGTACTTCTACGACAACCCGCAAGCCACAGGGTGGGGACACTCCACCTCGCCACTACCCCCCTAATACCTCCGAACGCCCCTCTCAGCGGAGCCAGTTGGAGCCGCCCCGACTGGGGCCGAGCAGCGCTGCCCTTGGCCGCATTCGTTCCACATGCCGCCGATCAGAGGCAACAACGAGTTCGCAACGGGTGGGTGTCAGGGCTACGGCGCTACGCCGCTTGCTCTCTACCATTCGGGGACAGGGGGCTCAAGCGTGCCTCCGGGCAGGGGGCTGGGCATGTGGTCGATCGCTTCACGGCCAGTATTCCGGCGCTTCGGGGCTGCCCTCGCGGTCGGCGTGGCCCTGGCCGCAACCTCGGGGTGCACGGTTCCCGTCGATGCCGTCGCCGGGATCTCTGTGACCGGCGACGGCCATCTGCTCGGCGTCATGATGGTCTGCGGCCACAAGATCGACGGCGCGACCCTCTACGCGGACAGTGACGACGTCGACAAGGATGTGACGGTGGGTTCATGGACCGCCGACCGTCCCCTCAGAGCCGGTCTCGCCACCTGGACCCTCGATTCTCCTGCCGTCGGCTGGACCGCGACCAGATCCCTGACTCCGCTCAACGCCAGGACCACGTACGCCTTCTACGGCTGGACCAAGGACAACTCGTGGTCATCAGGCAATGTTTCCTTCACCCAGGCCGACCGGGACCGGCTCACCCCGGGGAAGGTCCGCTACAACACCATCTCGGACAACGGCGACGAATCCGCAGTCACCGTCCCCATAGCGGAGTTCAAAGCCAAGGCCTGCCAGAACGTCTGACGCCACGCTCACGGAAGGACCTCAACAGGTCAACTGGCACTCAGTCGAAGGCAGTTGCCAAGGGTGTCCCGGAGCCCTCACCGGTCTGACGGCGTCGGGGGCGGCTGGGCCGCGGTGGACCACCCACCGCCCCCTTCGGCACGGCCGCTACCTGATACGGATCTCGGCGAGCTGGAGACGGTACCTGCTGCTCTCGTCGGAGGCGGGCTTGCCGAGCTTCGTGACCTTCAGGCGTACATAGCGGCCGTTCGCGGAGGTGAGGGTGTAGGTCTGGGCGGCTCCGTTGGGGTTGGGCTCACCGGTGACGGTGCGGGCGGTGGTGTAGGTGGTGCCCCCGTCGACACGGGTCTGGAACGTGAAGTCGACCGGGAAGCCCGCCGTGCCCCCGCCCGAGGCGCCTGTGTCGGTGCGGGGGTGGAGGGTGACCGATCCGATGGCCCGGTCGGCGCCGAGGTCGACCTCGATCCACAGAGGCGTGCCGCTGACGTCGGCCGAGGAGAAGTCGATGCTGGTGAAACCCCTGGAGCCGGCCACGCTGGTGAGGGTGCCGTCGAGGAGCCGGGTCTTGCCCCAGTCGCCGTTCTCCAGCGTGTAGGTGGCGGTGACGGTCGTCGCGGCGGTGGGGACGGTGAGTTCGGCGAGCTGGAGGCGGTACTTGGTGGTCTCGTCGACGGGAGGGGTCCCGAGCTTCGTGGCCTGGAGACGCACATAGCGGGCGGTCGTCGTTCTGAAGCCGTACGTCTGCACGAGTCCGCCCGGGTTGGGCTCGGCCGTCACCGTGCGGACGGTGGTGTAGGTGCCGGACCCGTCGGGGCGGGTCTGGATGGTGAAGTCGACGGGGAATCCCGCCGTGCCGCTGCCGACCGCAGGGGTGTCGGTGCGAGGAAAGAGCCGTACGGCGTCGAGATCGGTGTCGGCCCCGAGGTCGACCTCGACCCAGACGGGGTTCGCGCTGACGTCGGCGGAGGGGAAGTCGATGCTGGTGTAGCCCTTCGCGCCGCCCACACTGGTGAGCTTGCCGTCGGTGAGCCGGTTCTTGCCCCAGTCGCTGTTCTCCAGGCTGCTGTTGCTGGCGACGGGCCGTCCCAGGGCGAGGTTGTCGAGGCGGCCGGCGCCCGTGACCGTGAAGGTCCATGTGCCGGGCTGGAGCGTGAAGTAGACGTACGAGGAGTCCTTGCTCGCGTAGCTCAGCCCCGGGACGCTGCCGGTGGAAGCGCCGCCCGTGAACACGGTGGTGCCATTGGCCTTGATGACCGGTGAGGAGCCGCCGTACGTCGGAACACCCACCCGCGCGGTCGTCGCGCCGGGGGAGGTGAGGGCCAGGGTGAACTGGGAGCCGTCACGGGTGATGCCGAGGCGGATGTCGCCCTTGACGGTCGGCGTGACCGTGCTGATCTTCGTCAGGGTGCCGGTCTGCGGGACGACGTCGTACGTCTCCCAGCCGGGCTTGGTGGGACGGACGCCGGCGGCGTAGGCGGACATGACGTACAGCGGGCCGCCGTTCCAGGCGTGGTTGTCGGTGCCGCCAGACTTGTCCCATATCTCCCACAGGGTGTAGCAGGCGGGATCGGCGACCTGGGCGGCGTAGCGGTTGCGCATCCGCTCCTCGGCGACGGTGGCGGCCCCCATGAGGTAGAGCGCTTCCAGGACGTAGAACTCCATGTAGGGGCTGGCGTTGAGGTGGGTGCGCAGGACCTCGGTGATCGCCCGGTAGCGGGAGGCGGGCGCGAGGCCGGCCACGACGGCCAGGCCGTTGGCGCGGTCGTCGGTGTCGCCGTTGTAACCGGGGGAGCGGTATTCGTTCCTGGAGGTGTTCCACAGGACGCTGTCGAAGTTGGCCTTGATGCTGTCGCGCTTGGCCTGCCAGGAGGCGACGTCGCCGCTGTTGCCGCTGAGGCCGGCGAGGGTGATGGCCGTGCCGAGAGCCAGGTAGTACCAGCAGTTGTCCAGGACGCGGGCGTCGATGTTGCTGCCCCAGTCCTCCCAGTCCCAGTCCCCGGCGCGGTGGCTGACCAGCCCGGCCGAGTCCAGGCTCCACAGGTTCAGGTACGCCTTCACCGCCGGGTAGGTGCCGGAGACCGCGTCGGCGTTGCCCGTGTAGAGGTGGTACGTGCCGAAGGCCCACACCGAGGCGAGCATCTGGACGGGCAGTTCGGCGGTCCAGATGGTGGAGGGGATCGGCGAGTACAGCTGGCCGCCCGGCTTCTGCCAGGCGGCCAGCTGGGCGATGGCCTTGGCGCCGAGAGCGTGGGAGCGGGTGTCGAAGGTGTAGAAGCCCTCCTTGAGCTGGTTGACCACGTCGCCCCACCACTGGGCACGCTCGCGGGTGGGACAGTCCATGTAGTTGTCGCGCATGTTGACGTACATCGTGCGCGCCGCCTTGCCCCACAGGGTGTCGAAGAAGGCCTCACTGCTGCTGAACGATCCGGCGAAGTCGGTGTCGTAGCCGGACTCCCGGTACTTCAGATCCAGGACGGTGACACCCGTGGGGATGGTGTACTTCACCGCCGTGCCGCTCATCCAGGCCAGCGCCTCGAACTCCTGGACCCCGCCGGTGCAGACGTAGGTGGCGCGGACGTTGTTCTCCTGCCCAGGGGTGAGGCCGGTCAGGCCGTCACCGTCGGCGTAGTGGTCGGTCTGCATGCCGATCGCCGCGCCGGCCGGGGCGTCCACCTTCAGATACGGCGTGACCTGCAGGTTCGAGGGCAAGGTGGCGGTGATGGCGGTGGCGCCCTGCCCTGTGGACGGCAGCGATGCCGCATTGCTGTAGGACCTCAGGCCCGAGTAGCGGAACTGCGGGACCGGTCGCTGCACGAGATCGTTCCAGGGTGCGGTGCCCGCGGCTCCGAAGTCGGTCGGGGCGCTCCACGCGCTGTCGTTGAAGCCGGTCGACTCCCAGCCCGTCAGGGCGGCGGCGTTGCGGGCGTCGTAGTAGACGTTCGACTCGGGCAGGCGGAAGTTGACCTGGGTACCGCTGGTGTTGTTGGAGTAGCCCGGGTGGACGGTGTGCTTCCAGCTGGTGTCACTGACGACCCGGGTGGTGGTCGAACCGGTGGTGATGTCGGACTGGAACAGCAGACCGCCGCTGCCGCTGCTGCTGTGCGAGAAGCCCTGCTTGCCGAAGTACCACACCAGCAGCGCCACCGTGTTGCTGCCGCTCCTCAGGTACGGGGCCAGGTCTATCTCGTCGTAGTAGGTGCCGGTCCGGTTGGGGCCGCGCTTGAGCTGACCGTCGAAGACGACGAGCGCGCCGTTGACCCACAGCCAGTACTTGGAGTCCGCCGCGATCTGCGTCACGGCCTTCGACGGGGTGGAACTCAGCGTGAACGATCTGCGGAACGCCACCCATTGGTTCGTCGAACTGGTGGGAGCCCAGATCCATTTCGCGGTCCAGGAGACGGCGGCGGACGCTGTGGGAGCGAGTCCCGGCAGGAGCGCCGAGCCGAGGGTGGGTGCGAGCGCCACGGCTATGGCCGAGCGCAGGATGGATCGACGCGATACAGAGGACATGCGGGCTCCTGCTGTGACGGTGCGGTGCGGGTGCGGGGCATCCTGACGGCCGGGAGAGGGAGATAGTCGCGGGGGACGCCGTCTTTGAATCGTTTCATTGCGGTGTTTGCAGCGGGAATTCTTTGCCGCTGCGCGAGACGGTGTCAAGGCCCGTGCAGTGACCGTCTTTTCGAGAGTGGGGACGGATGCGCCCAGGGCTGCCGCCGTCGCCCTGCTGTCGAGATCCCTCTTCACGTCGATCATGTGCGGAAGGCATGTGCCGGAGTCCTCCGCCCCGTAAGATCGGTGATCTCACGCGCGGGGGAGGTGCTCATGGCCAGGCGGCGACCTGGAGCGCCGACCCTGGAAGAGGTGGCCGCCCACGCAGGGGTGGGACGGGGCACGGTCTCCCGGGTCATCAACAACGCGGCCGGCGTGAAGGAGTCGACACGCCAAGCCGTGCAGCGAGCCGTCGAAGAACTGGGGTACGTACCCAATCTCGCGGCCCGGTCCCTGGCCGGGCAGCGTGCGGACGCCGTGGCACTCGTGCTGACCGAGCCGGACTGGAGGCAGTTCGCGGAGCCGTTCTTCTCGGAGATCGTCCGCTCGCTCGGCGACGCCCTGGCGGACACCGGGATGCAGCTGATGTTGACCCTGATCCGCTCGGAGACGGAGCGGCAGCGTTTCCTCGAGTACGCCCGGGGCGGGCGGGTCGACGGAGTCCTGCTGATGTCGGTGCACGCGGACGACAGACTGCCGGACATGCTGGCCCAGGCACGGTTGCCGACCGTTCTACTGGGGCGCCGCTCGGGCGACGAGTACGTCAGCTACGTCGACGCCGACAATGTGGGCGGTGCCCGTGACGCCGTGTCCCACCTCGTGAAACAAGGTCGCACTGCGATCGCCACCATCACGGGGCCATTGGACATGTACGTCGCGCAGTGCCGCCTGCGCGGTTACCAGGACGCGCTGGCGCAGGCAGGCCTGAAGACGTCACGGTCCCGGGTCGCGGAGAGTGACTTCTCCGAGGAGAGCGGTCGACGCGCGATGGTGGAACTCCTCACCCGCCATCCCGAGATCGACGCCGTCCTCGCGGCGTCGGACACCACGGCGGCCGGGGCACTGAGCGCACTGCGCGCGACCGGACGACGGGTACCCGAGGATGTCGCGGTCGTCGGTTTCGACGACTTTCCGCTGGCTCAGCGCACCGAGCCGCGCCTGACCACCGTGCGGCAGCCGCTGGAGGAGATGGGGCGGGCCATGGTCAGACTGCTGATGGAGGAGATGGAGGACCAGTCCGAGGCCTGGCGCCATGTCATCCTCCGCACGAAGCTCGTCGTCAGGGAATCATCCTGACGGCCTTGCTTCATTGTCTGCCGGTCCGTCAGTCCCTGCTCGCAGGAAACCCGTCATCGTCCAACAGGCCATGAAGCATGCAGACCTGGTTCCCGGAGAGGCGGTGTGGTGAGTGCAGCGCGCCGCGCGCCTTCAACTGTCGGCGTGCTCGGCCGGGGCCGGTGGCGGCCAGGCGAACCCGGGGTGGCTCCATGTCGTCATGACCCAGGGGGAGTTGAGTAGGCGTACTCATACTTCGGGCCCGCCCGGCGGCCAGGATGGATGCACGGCGCCGACGAGAGCGCCGGTCCGATCCACCTCATCAAGCCAGGGAATCTCATGTCGCGTCGTGTCGTTCTGTCCGTGATCGCCGGTGGCCTCGTCCTCGGCGGTGCCGGTGCCTTCACCGTCGTACACGCCCAGAACCAGCCTCCGGCGCTGACGCACAGCACGGCCCACTACATCGCCCCCGACGGCGCCCGTAACGGCTCGCTGACCTTCACCACCGACGTCACGGCGTCCTCCGGGCTCAAGAGCGTCAAGGTGCTGGCCTGGCCGGCGAACTCGACCTTCGCGAAGAAGGCGCTGACCGCCAAGGACATGGCTGCCACGGAGTCGGCCGTCTGCAAGCCCTCGGGCGACGACACCGAGCAGTGCACGTACAAGGTCGCTCTCACCGGTGCCGACGACTCCCCGCGAGGCCAGTGGCACGTGGCCGTTCTCGTCACCGCCAAGAACGGCGACACGACCCTGAACCCCAAGGCGGCCGACTTCACGGTGGCGTGACCGGCGATGCCACCTCTGCTGCCCGGGCACCTACCCCACTTCACCGGGCTGACCGGCCCCGACCTCCGACCGAACGACCACGAGAGGGCATCCGGACGCACGGGATCTGGATCCGCTGTCGGGGCGCCGCCTCACCGCCGACGGCGGAGCAGGTCGTGGTTGCGGTCTCCTGCCGACCGCAGGGCCTTGGCACCCCGTTCACCGGACGGTCGCCGGAAACCCCTTCACCGGAAGGTCTCGGAGGACGGCAGCGGCTGCTCGGCCCAGATCGTCTTGCCTCGCCCGGTCTGCCGGCTGCCCCAGCGACGGGTGAGCTGGGCGACCAGCAGCAGCCCGCGGCCGCCCTCGTCGAAGGCGTGCGCCCGGCGCAGATGCGGTGAGGTGGAACTGCCGTCGGAGACCTCGCAGATGAGGGCGCGGTCGCGGATCAGCCGGAGCTGGACGGGCGGTGCCCCGTACCGGATGGCGTTGGTGACCAGTTCGCTGACGACCAGTTCCGTGACGAACGCAGCCTCGTCCAGTCCCCAGGCACTCAGCTGCTCGGTGGCCGCCTGGCGGGCCGCGGCCACGTGCTCGGGGTCCGGTGTGATGTCCCAGGTGGCGACGTGATCCGTGCCCAGCGCCCGAGTGCGGGCCAGCAGCAGTGCGACGTCGTCGCCGGGCTCCTCCGGCAGCACCGCCTTGAGCACGCCGTCGCACAGCGTGTCGAGGGTCTCCGCCGGCGCGGACAGCGCCCGGCACAACGCGGCGGTGGCGTGATCGACGTCGCGGTCGCGGTCCTCGATCAGACCGTCGGTGTAGAGGGCGAGCACCGAGCCCGCCGGCAGGTCCAGCTCCGTCGCCTCGAAGGGCAGGCCGCCGACGCCGAGGGGCGGGCCGGCGGTCATCTCCACCAGGGCCGCGCTGCCGTCGGGCAGCAGCAGCGCGGGCGGTGGATGGCCGGCCGCCGCGAGGTTCAGGTGCCGTGAGACCGGATCGTAGACGGCGTACAGGCAGGTCGCGCCGAGTTCGGCGACCTCGCCGCTCTCGTCGGAGGCCAGATGGGTGACGAGGTCGTCGAGATGGGTGAGGAGTTCGTCCGGTGGCAGGTCGACGTCGGCGAGTGTGCGGACGGCGGTGCACAGGCGGCCCATCGTCGCCGTCGAGGGAATGCCGTGCCCGACGACGTCCCCGACGACCAGGGCGACCCGGCTGCCGGACAGCGGGATCACGTCGAACCAGTCGCCGCCGATACCGGCCAGCGAATCCGAGGGCACATAGCGATGGGCCACCTCGACGGCAGCCTGTCCGGGCAGCCCCCGGGGCAGCAGGCTGTGCTGGAGGGCCAGGGCCGTGGCACGTTCCCGGGCGAAGCGTCGGGCATTGTCTATGCATACGGCGGCCCGGCTGGCGAGATCCTCGGCGAGGACGGTGTCGTCCTCGCCGAAGTCTTCCGGGTTGGCGATCCGTACGGCGACGACCACGCCCAGGGTGGTGCCGCGTGCCCGCAGCGGCGCGGCGAGCATCGAGTGGGCGCCCTCGCGATAGGCCCTGCCCGCGGGGGCGCGCGCGTTGCGCGCGGCGACCCAGCGCACGAAGTCCGGCTCGCCGGCCTGACTGACCGCGGCCCGCCCGGATCGCAGCGCCTTCGCCGGCGGGGAAAGCGGCGAATAGGTGTCGGTGTCACCGACATGTACGGCGGCCTCGGGCGTCCCCTTCGTGCCCGAGCCGTGGGCGACTCTGCGCAGGACGATCTCCCGCGCCGGAATGTCGGGGAGGCCCTCCGCCTGGAAGACCCACTCCAGCAGGTCGACACTGGCGAAGTCCGCGTACCGGGGCACGAGCAGCTCGACCAGCTCCTCGGCGGTGCGCACCACGTCCAGGGTGGTGCCGATGGAGGCCCCGGCCTCGTTCAGCAGGGCGAGACGTTGCCGGGCCCAGTACTGCTCGGTGCTGTCGAACGACGCGATGCCGACGGCGTGGACCTCGCCGTGAGCATCCCGCAGGGGCCACATGTCGGTGGTCCAGGAGTGCTCCCGGTTCAGGGCGGGGGCTCCGGTGAAGCTCTCGTAGCGGACCGGACGGCCTGTGTCGACGACCTGCCGCAGATGATCAAGCCAGCCGCGATGCGCCGGGCGATCCTCCACGCTCTCCGGAAAGTGCTGTCCCAGCAGCGCCTCCTCCGGCACGCCCATGATGCGGCAGGCCCTGTCGTTGAGCCGCACGTAATGCTGGGTGGTGTCGAAGACCGACATGGGCAGGGACGCCTGCTGGAAGGCCTGGCCCGCCAGAGTGGGTTCCGGCCTGCCGGCGGGATCGGCGGTGATCACGTACGCGGACCGCTCTCCGCTTTCGTCGATCAGGGCGCAGGCGCTGAGTGCGAGGGGGACGGGCGAGCCATCGCGGTGGCGCAGCACGGCGACGCCGGACAGGTTCGCGACCGTGTCGGCTCCGATGTCGTCGACCAGCAGTTCGTGGGCCGGACGGTTCACCACCTCCTCGACCGTATATCCCACCAGGTCGCGGGCGCCGTCGCTCCAGGCCCGCACCACACCCCGCGCGTCGACGATCGCCGTGGCATCGTGCTGCACCATGACTTCAGGATCGATCCTCTGCCCGGCCGGTTCAACCGCGACAGGAAGCGGTCTCGGAAGGGAAGGCGTGGCGCGCGAAGGCCTCGGCGCGGGCCTGGGGCCCTGACAGCGCCGAGAGGCCCGGGCTCCGAGGGGGAAACGCGGCCTGGCCTGCCGTAGACCACCGGCTGCGGTGACGCGATACCTCCGACCGGTTGGTTCAGCGGCCTTTCGGGGCGAGCACCGCGGCGATCAGTTCCCCGCGGAGGCTGACGCCGAACCGGGCGAACACCGCCGTGAGGTGCTCGCGCGCGGTGTACGCCGAGACGTGCAGCCCTGCCGACCGGCCGCGTGCCCCGACTTCAGGATCGGCCCCCGCAGCACCGTCGATCGCCCCGCCTGCGCGGAGAGCCCGTTGCCGACACTCGTTCTCGCGGGGCCGGTCGGGTGTTCGGCGCATCCGAGGGTGGCGTGCGGACGGAAGGAGTCGGTGTCCGTACGGCGACTGGCGCCGCATCTGCCCCGGCGCCGCAATACCCGACAAGGAGGCTTACGTGCCCGCGTCCCCGAACATCCCCGACGTCCTGGTCATCGGCGCAGGTGTCGCCGGACTGGCCTGTGCGCGGGACCTCCTGGCTGCCGGGCTGGACGTCCAGGTCGTGGAGGCGTCCGACGCGGTGGGCGGCCGGATGCGCTCCGACCGGGTCGACGGTTTTGTCGTGGACCGGGGCTTCCAGGTGTTCAACACTTCCTATCCGCAGGTGCGCCGCAGGCTGGAGCTGCGGGAACTGCACCTGCGGCCGTTCACGGCCGGCGTCCTGGTGCACACCGCCGGGCAGGGCACCCTGCGCTTCCAGGACCCCACCCGGCGTCCGCACGCCTGGTCGACGCTGCTGCCCGGACGGCTCGCCGGTCCCCGTGACCTCGCGGCGCTCGGCCTGCTCACAGCCCGCGACCTGGTCGGCCCGGTCAGCCGGGTCAAGGCGGCGCGGGACCGGACCACCCGCACTGCCCTGGCCGATGCCGGATTCTCCGCGGAGTTCGTCGAACGCTTCTTCCGGCCGTTCCTGTCCGGGGTCTTCCTGGAGGACGAGCTGGAGACCTCGAGCCGGTTCTTCCACCTCGTCTGGCGGAGCATGCTCCGCGGCACTCTGTGTCTGCCGGGCGCCGGAATCGGCGCCGTCCCCGCAGCACTCGCCGCCGCGCTGCCCGCGGGCACGGTCCGCCTGGAGACCGCCGTGCGCGCCCTCACGGACGACGGCGCCGTGACGGACGGCGGACAGGAACTGCCCGCGCGGACGGTCGTGGTGGCCACCGGCCCCGGCCCGGCGGGACGGCTGCTGCCCGGCCTGAAGGTGCCCGACTGCCGTGTGGTGACCACGTACTACCACGTGGCACCGCGGTCGCCGCTCTCCGAGCCGACGCTCCTCGTCGACGAAGGTCGCCGGTTCCTGAACACCTGTGTCCTGAGCGAGGTGGTGCCGGGACACGCCCCGGACGGCTACGCCCTCGTGGCGACCTCCGTGCTCGGCGGGGACGCCGACGGGCGGGAAGGGACCGTACGGGCCGCGCTGGCCGAGGCGTACGGGACGGACACCGCGGGATGGGACCTCCTGACCGTCCGTACGATCACCGACGCACTGCCGGTCATGACGCCGCCGCTGCCACTGAGCCGGACCACCCGGGTGGGGCCGGGACGCCACGTGTGCGGCGATCACCGGGCCACGGGCTCTGTCCAGGGAGCCCTGGCCTCCGGCGCCCGGGCCGCCCGGGAGATTCTCCGGGAACGCTTCCGTTAGCGCTGGTGTCGGCAGTCGGCGGTGAGTTCCGCGAGTTGTTCGGCGGCGGTGGTGTTGCCCCGGGCGGCGAGACGGCGCAGCTCGTCGAGGTCGTTGAACTCCGAGGCGAGCTGGACGAGTTCGGCGGCGGCATCGGCGTCCCCCGCCTCGGCGCGTTCCCGCAGGGTGGACAGGTCGGCTTCAGTGTCGACGCGGTCACTGAAGCCCCGACTCCCTGAGCACGCCCCGCATCGTCTCCTCGTCGATGCGCTGCCCGAGCCGCCTCAGCACGTCCGTGCCGTGCAGCAGCGTGCCACGCTCGATGGAACGTCGCACACCCGTGTCGAGTTCGTGCCAGATCAGAGGGTTGGCGGCGAGGACGCGGGGGTCCAGTTCCAGGCGGTGTCCGTGGGCGTCGTGCAGGACCAGAGGGGACGAGACGCCGCCGTATCGCCGTACGGTCGTGAGCGCATCCGTGCGTACCATCTGCCGGTGCCACGGGCTCCGTACCGCCAGCCAGCCGGCGCCCGCCGTCACCCGGGCCGGGAGCAGGACGGTGAACAGGGCGGCCGACAGTCCGAGCCACAGCAGGGCGCGCGGGAGGGACAGACTGCCCGCGTCCCAGTCGATCAGCAGCGACATGGTGCCGAACAGCGCGGCGCAGCTCGAAGCGAGCCGGGCGCTGCCACGCCAGTGGCGGTCACCGGCCCGGACCCACCGGTCGTCGAGACGTCGCATGTCGCTGACGCTAGGCGCCCGTGCACGGTCCGGCGCCCGCCACTGACGGAGCTCTGACGTCGTACGGGCGAATCCTGACGGGATCCTTACGGGGGGCCGGCCTGCTGATCGCGGCGCTCTCGCTGACCGTGCTGGGTTTGCGGCCCCTTTTCACCGAGTTCGACTGAGGCCCCTCAGGGGCGCGTGCAACTGCGCGACCAGCCGCACCCGACCGACGACCCTCTCGGCGTCACACATCCGCCAACCGGGCCTCCTCCAAGTCCAAGGACCGCTGAAGCCGACGGCGCGTCACATCGCTGATCGCGTGGTCGTCGTAGAGCCGCTGGAGTTCCACCGCCTCCACACCGATGAGATCCCGCCGCAGCTGCCGGTAGACCAGGTCCGCCGACCCGGACCCGCCGGTGTCCTCGTCGAGACGGTCGCGGGCGTCGTCGAGGCGGGCGGTGAGGCCGCGGCGCAGGCGGTCCAGGACGACGTTAGGGGCTGCGTCGAGTTCGGCGAGTTCGTCCAGGCGGCGGATGCCCGCGTCGGCCAGTCGGCAGCGGGCGGCGGCTTCCTCGCGCTCGGTGTGGTCGGGCTCCAGGGCGATGCCGGAGCGGCGCACGACGGGGGCGAGGGTGAAGCCCTGGACGACGAGGGTGACGACCACCACGGACGTGGTCAGGACCAGGATCAGCGGACGGTCCGCAAGGGCGGCGCCAGCCTTCGTGGTCTCCGGGATGGACAGTGCCGCCGCGAGCGGGACGACTCCCCGGGTGCCGGCCCAGGTCAGCACCAGCGGCACCCGCCAGTTCATCCGCTGGATGCCGCCCTTGCGCTGGACGACCGCCGACAGCGGGGCCAGCCACAGCAGCCGTACGGCGATCAGGGTGGCGGCCACCGCAAGGGCGTAGAGGGGCCAGGCGCGGTCTCCGTCGTCCAGCGCGCGGACCTGCGCGGGCAGGGCCAGGCCGATGAGCGAGAACACCACGCTCTCCAGCAGGAACACCACCGTGCCGTAGACGGCGTGCAGTTGGAGGCGGATGCGGGCGTTGGTGAGCCGGTCGCCGCGCCCGCCCAGGACGACCCCCGCCACCACGACCGAGGTGACACCGGACGTGTGCGCCCCCTCCGCGAGGACATACGCGGCGTACGGCGTCACCAGAGAGATCACCGTCTCCAGCACCGGGTCCTCGGTGCGGCGGCGGATCAGCGCGACCACCGCGGCGACCGCGGCGCCGATGAGCGTGCCGCCGCCCGCGAGCACGACGAACTCGCCGCCCGCCGGGCCCCAGCCGGTCGCCGCCGACGCCACCGCCACGCTCACCGCGACCCGGAACAGCACCAGCGAGGTCGCGTCGTTGAACAGGCTCTCCGCCTGGACCAGGACCTGAACCTTCGGCGGGAGGGACAGGCGCCGGCCCAGCGCGGTCACGGCGACCGGGTCGGTGCTGGCGAGCACCGCGCCCAGCACCAGGGCCATCTGCCATGACAGGGGCGTGACCTGGGAGGCGACCCAGCCGACGGCCGCCGCCGAGGCCAGTACCAGTCCGACGGACAGGATGCCGACGGGCTTCCACACGGCCTTCAGCTCGCGCCATGACAGTTCCTCGGCGCTCGCGTACAGCAGGGGCGGCAGCACGACCAGACCGATCGTCTCCGGGCTGATCTCGATGTCGGGGGTCCCGGGCAGCAGGGCTACGGCCAGACCGGCCACGACCAGCAGGGACGGTGCCGGGATACGCCACCGGCGGGCGAAGGTCGCCACAAGGGTGGCCAGGACCACAAGAGCCAGAATCGTGTCCACGCCGCGCATGCCGTCCCCCTGGGACCCGAACAGGAGACACCCTGACTCCCGGCCGACCAGACTTCCCGGCACACCGCGTTCACCCTAGCGGTCCCGTCGATGTCAAGACAGTGTCAAGGTCCCCGGGACGGACGCCAAGGAAGCGCCAACGGACGCTCCGGCCGTCCCCCGGACGCGCTTCGGTAGGAGGCGTCGGGGGAGAAGTGACCCGCCTCCCGTGGGAGTTGAGCCAGTGAGCGGAGCGCGTCGGCGGCGATGAGTGATGACGTACGGCCCGGACGGCTGAAGGTCCACCTCGGGGCGGTACCCGGGGTGGGCAAGACCTACCGGATGCTCGACGAGGGCCGGCGCCGGGCCGCCCGCGGCGCGGACGTCGTGGTCGGCTTCGCCGAATGCCACGGCCGGCCGCGCATCGAGGCCATGCTGGACGCCTTGGAGGTCGTGCCCCGGGCGAGCTGCGAGTGCCGCGGGGGACAGTTCGAGGAGTTGGACCTCGCGGCGGTGCCGGCCAACACGTCCTTCGGCGGGCTGCCGGTGCTGCTGAAGCTGTTGGCCCGGGACAACTACCTGCCGCACGTGTTCGCGCTGAAGGGGGACCGGCAGGTGCACCGGCACGGGGTACTGGCACTGGCCGCGGTCTCCGCCGCGCTGCTGGTGTTCTCCGGCGGCGACACCAACACCCTGGTGCCGCTGTTCGCCATCGGAGTCTTCGTCGGCTTCACGATCGCGCAGGTCGGCATGGTCCGGCACTGGCGCCTGGAGCGGAACCCGGGATGGCGGGGCAAGGCGCTGCTGAACGGCTTCGGGGCCGCGCTCACCGGCGTGGCCACGGTCGTCGTCACCCTGGAGAAGTTCCGCGAGGGCGCCTGGCTGGTCGTGATCGCGCTGCCCCTGCTGGTCGTGGCCTTCGTCGCCGTCCACCGCGCGTACGGCCGGATCGGCGAACGGCTGGGTCTGGGCCGTGTCCCCGAGCCACCGCACCGCCAGCGGTCCCTGGTGATCGTCCCCGTCTCCTCCCTGTCCCGGCTGACGTCGGAGGCCCTGACCTCGGCGACGAAGGGCGCGCGGTGACCGTCTGCTACCCGGACCCCGAGGACCGGGCCGCTCTGCACGTCCTGGAGCGCGCCTGGGCCAAGTGGGACCCCGGGGTCGAGCTGGTACGGCTGTCCTGCGAGCACCGTTCTCTGGGCCGCCCGATCGCCGCCTACGTCCGCGAGGTCGCCGCGGCGGAGCCGGTCACCCGGGTGACGGTGCTGATCCCCGAGGCCGAGCCGGAGCGGTTGTGGCAGCGGCTGCTGCAGAACCAGCGCGGCGCGGTCGTCGCCCACGCGGTACGGCGGGAGACGGACGCCGTCATCTGCCGACTGAGATTCAGGCTGCTGTGAGGGCTGTCAAGGCTGTCAGGGATGTCAGGGCTGCGAGGGCTCTGGGGCGCGGCCGTAAAGGTGCCGTCAAAGGTGTGGGGGCCGCCGTAAGGGAGCCGTCAACGGCCGGCCGAATCCGGCCAGGTCCGGGGTTTGCTCTAGCTGTCCGTTTCTCGTCCGAACCTTTCCTAGGAGTTCGCGATGGCCGATCTGGCCTTCGTCGTCATCACAGCCGCGGCTTTCGCGCTGGTGGCTCTCGTCGCCAAGGGGGTGACCAAGCTGTGACCGCGGACAACATCGTCGGCCTGATCGTGGCCGTCGCCCTGCTGGGCTACCTGGTCCTCGCCCTGATCTTCCCGGAGAGGTTCTGAGAACTGACATGGGTCCCGTGCTCGCCGGCGTCCTCCAGTTGCTCGCCCTCATCGGCGCGCTGGCTCTCGCCTACATCCCCCTCGGCAACTACATGGCGAAGGTGTACTCCTCCGACAAGCACTGGCGTGTCGAGAAGTGGACCTACCGGGCCATCGGTGCCAACCCCGACGCCGAGATGACCTGGACCGCGTATCTGCGCGGTGTCCTCGCCTTCTCGGTGGTCGGTGTTCTCTTCCTCTACCTGCTCCAGCGGCTCCAGGGTGTCCTCCCCGGCTCGCTCGGCTTCGACTCGGTGAATCCGGCGCAGTCGTTCAACACGGCCGTGTCCTTCGTGACCAACACCAACTGGCAGTCGTACTACGGCGAGCAGACCATGGGCCACGTGGTCCAGACGGCCGGCCTCGCCGTGCAGAACTTCGTCTCCGCCGCTGTCGGCATAGCCGTCGCCGTGGCCCTCGTACGAGGGTTCGCGCGGTCCCGGACCGGTGAACTCGGCAACTTCTGGGCCGACCTGGTGCGCGGCACGATCCGGATCCTGGTACCCGGTGCAGCGATCGCCGCGATCGTGCTCGTGGCCTGTGGAGTCATCCAGAACTTCTCCGGCATCCACGAGGTCGGCCAGTTCATGGGCGGCTCGCAGCAGTGGAACGGTGGCGCGGTCGCCTCGCAGGAGGCGATCAAGGAGTTCGGCACCAACGGCGGCGGCTACTTCAACGCCAACTCGGCCCACCCGTTCGAGAACCCGACGCCGTTCACCAACCTCTTCGAGATCTTCCTGCTGCTGGTGATCCCGTTCTCGCTGACCCGTACCTTCGGCGTCATGGTCGGTTCGGTGAAGCAGGGCTACGCGATCCTCGCGACCATGGCCACCATCTGGGTCGGCTTCGTCGCCCTGATGATGTGGACCGAATTCGCCCACCACGGACCGGCGTTGCAGATCGCCGGCAGTGCGATGGAAGGCAAGGAGGTGCGCTTCGGGGTCGGTTCCTCGTCGATCTTCGCGGTGTCCACCACGCTCACCTCGACGGGAGCGGTGGACTCCTTCCACTCCTCCTTCACCGGGCTCGGCGGCGGCATCACCATCCTGGGCATGCAGTTGGGCGAGATCGCGCCGGGCGGTACCGGCTCGGGCCTGTACGGAATGCTGATCATGGCGGTCATCGCGGTGTTCATCGCTGGGCTGATGGTCGGCCGTACGCCCGAGTACCTGGGCAAGAAGATCGGCACCCGCGAGATCAAACTGGCGGCCTGCTACATCCTCATCACCCCAGCCCTGGTGCTCGTGCTCGCCGCGATCTCCATGGCGCTGCCGACCCCGCCGCACTCGATGCTCAACTCCGGTGCGCACGGCTTCTCCGAGGTGCTGTACGCCTTCACCTCGGCCGCCAACAACAACGGCTCGGCCTTCGCGGGCCTGAACGCGAACACCGACTGGTACAACACCATGCTCGGCGTGGCGATGCTGCTGGGCCGCTTCCTGCCGATGGTGTTCGTGCTGGCGCTGGCCGGTTCGCTCGCCGAGCAGCGGCCCGTCCCCGAGACCGCGGGCACCCTGCGCACCAACAAGCCGCTGTTCGTGGGCCTGTTGGTGGGCGCGATCCTGATCATCACCGGTCTGACGTACTTCCCCGCCCTGGCGCTGGGCCCGCTGGCCGAGGGGCTGGCGTCATGAGCACCCGTACGGAAAGTGACGAGATGTCCACTCCCACCCTTGCGCCCCACCAGGACGCGCCCACCGGGCACAGGCCTCCCGAGGGCCGTGTCGGCGTGGGTCTCTTCGACCCCAAGCAGCTGCTGAAGTCGCTGCCGGACGCCTTCCGAAAGCTCGACCCGCGGGTCATGGTCAAGTCGCCCGTGATGTTCGTGGTGTGGATCGGGTCCGTGCTGACCACGGTGTTCTCCTTCAAGGACCCGGGGGACTGGTTCGGCTGGACCATCAGCGCCTGGCTGTGGCTGACGGTCGTCTTCGCGAACCTCGCGGAGGCGGTCGCCGAAGGGCGCGGCAAGGCCCAGGCCGACACGTTGCGCAAGGCCAAGACCGACACGGTGGCGCGCCGTCTGCTCAAGGACGGCTCCGAGGGGCAGGTGCCCGGCACCGAGCTGACGATCGGTGACCTGGTCGTCTGTGAGGCCGGGGACATCATCCCCGGCGACGGTGACGTGGTCGAGGGTGTGGCCTCGGTCGACGAGTCGGCGATCACCGGCGAGTCCGCCCCGGTCATCCGGGAGTCCGGCGGCGACCGCAGCGCCGTCACCGGCGGCACCAAGGTCCTTTCCGACCGGATCGTCATCAAGATCACGACGAAGCCGGGCGAGACCTTCATCGACCGGATGATCAACCTGGTCGAGGGCGCGGCCCGGCAGAAGACGCCCAACGAGATCGCGCTGAACATCCTGCTCGCCTCGCTGACCATCGTCTTCCTGCTCGCCGTGGCGACTTTGCCGCCGTTCGCGGACTACGCGGGCACCCACCTCACGATGGTCGTGCTGGTCGCCCTGCTCGTCTGCCTGATCCCGACCACGATCGGCGCCCTGCTCTCCGCGATCGGCATCGCGGGCATGGACCGTCTCGTCCAGCGCAACGTCCTGGCCATGTCGGGCCGCGCGGTCGAAGCGGCCGGCGACGTCTCGACACTGCTGCTCGACAAGACCGGCACCATCACCCTGGGCAACCGACAGGCGTCCGAATTCGTACCGGTCAGCGGGGTGACGGACGCCGAGGTCGCGGACGCCGCCCAGCTCTCCTCGCTGGCCGACGAGACACCCGAGGGTCGCTCCATCGTCGTACTGGCGAAGGAGAAGTACGGGTTGCGCGAGCGCCACCAGGGCGAACTCGCAGGCGCCGAGTGGGTCGAGTTCACCGCGCAGACCCGCATGTCGGGTGTCGACGTGGACGGGCGCAGGATCCGCAAGGGCGCGGCCGGTTCGGTCATCAAGTGGGTCGAGGAGCGGGGCGGCAGGGTGGCCGCGGACGCGGAGACGGCCGCCGACCGGATCTCCGAGGCCGGCGGCACTCCGCTGCTCGTGGCCGTGGAGGACACCGACGGTTCGCGGATCCTGGGCGTCATCCACCTCAAGGACGTCGTCAAGGAGGGCATGCGGGAGCGGTTCGACGAGCTGCGCCGCATGGGCATCAAGACCGTCATGATCACGGGCGACAACCCGCTGACCGCCAGGGCGATCGCCGAGGAGGCGGGCGTCGACGACTTCCTCGCGGAGGCCACGCCCGAGGACAAGATGGCCCTCATCAAGCGGGAGCAGGCAGGCGGCAAGCTCGTCGCGATGACCGGTGACGGCACCAACGACGCCCCGGCCCTCGCACAGGCGGACGTCGGCGTGGCCATGAACACCGGCACGTCGGCCGCCAAGGAGGCCGGCAACATGGTCGACCTCGACTCCAACCCGACCAAGCTGATCGAGATCGTCGAGATCGGCAAGCAACTCCTCATCACCCGGGGCGCGTTGACGACGTTCTCCATCGCCAACGACGTCGCGAAGTACTTCGCGATCATCCCGGCACTGTTCGCGGCGGTCTACCCCGGCCTGGACAAGCTCAACATCATGGGCCTGTCCTCGCCGGACTCCGCGATCCTGTCCGCGGTCATCTTCAACGCGCTGATCATCATCGCGCTGGTGCCGCTCTCTCTGCGGGGCGTGCAGTACCGGCCGGTCAGCGCGGAAAAGATGCTGCGCCGCAACCTCACCATCTACGGCATCGGCGGCCTGATCGCCCCCTTCATCGGCATCAAGCTCATCGACCTGCTCATCTCCCTCATCCCCGGGATCGGCTGAAGGCCATGAACAACCTCGTATCGAACACAGGCCGGTTGCTGGGGGCGGGACTGCGCGCCCTGCTGGTACTGACCCTGGTGACCGGTGTCCTCTACCCGCTCGCCGTCACCGGTGTCGCCCAGGCCCTCTTCCACGACAAGGCGAACGGCTCGGAGATCAGGGCCGACGGCAAGGTCGTCGGGTCCTCACTCATCGGGCAGTCGTACAACCTGCCGTTGAAGAAGGGGCAGGAGACTCCGGAGCCGGACCTGAAGTGGTTCCAGGGCCGCCCGCAGAACGGCCTCGGGACCAACAGCGTCAACACCCGGTACAAGCTGATCCTGTCCGGGGCCACCAACCTCTCCGCCGACAGCAAGGTCCTCGTCCAGCAGGTCAAGGCCGCCCAGGCCGCCGTCGTCAAGGACAACTCGGTGCCCGGCTACACCCTCAAGGCGTCCGACGTACCCGCGGACGCCGTCACCTCCTCCGGCTCCGGCCTCGACCCGGACATCTCCCCGGCCTACGCGGACCTCCAGGTCCACCGGGTCGCCCTGCGCAACGGCCTGAGCGTGGCTCAGGTGCAGAAACTGGTCGACGAGCAGACCAAGGGCCGCACGCTCGGCTTCATCGGGGAGCCCCGCGTGAACGTCCTCGAACTCAACATCGCGCTCAAGGCCCTGGCGGCCAGGAGCTGATGGCGTCACCCGACCCACCGGGGGAGTCGGTGCACCCGGACACGATCCGGGTGCACCGACTCCCGCCGTCATGAGCAGGTACGTGACCAGACGTACGACAGGAAGGCGCACGCCGATGACACGGGTGCTGGTGGTCGAGGACGACCCGCAGCTGGTACGGGCCCTCATCATCAATCTCCAGGCACGCCGGTACGGGGTCGACGCGGCCCCCGACGGCGCCACCGCGTTGCGGCTGGTGGCCGCCCGGCAGCCCGACGTGGTGATGCTCGACCTGGGCCTCCCCGACATGGACGGCCTCGACGTCATCAAGGGGCTCAGAGGCTGGACCCGCGTGCCGATCCTCGTGCTGTCCGCCCGTCAGGGCTCCGACGAGAAGGTCGCCGCCCTGGACGCCGGCGCCGACGACTACGTCACGAAGCCGTTCAGCATGGAGGAGCTTCTGGCCCGGCTGCGGGCCGCCGCCCGACGCACCGAGGAGACTCCGCTCGCCTCAGGGGTGACGCTCGTCGAGACGGCGGACTTCACCGTCGACCTGCTCGCCAAGAAACTGCACCGGGACGGCCGCGACGTACGCCTGACCCCCACGGAGTGGCACTTGCTGGAGATCCTGGTCACCAGCCCAGGGCGACTCGTCACCCAGAAGCAGCTGCTCCAGGAGGTCTGGGGCGTCACCCAGAGCAACAAGACCAACTACCTCCGGGTCTACATGGCCCAACTGCGCCGAAAGCTGGAAGCGGATCCCTCCCACCCCCGCTACCTCATCACCGAGCCCGGCATGGGCTACCGCTTCGAAGGGTGACCGGGGCGCGGGGCAAGGGATCGGGGTACGGATTGCGGGGGCGCCGCGCTGGGCGATGTGGCTGTGGAAAGCCCGGACATGGTCCACGACCGACTCGACGGTCCTCGGCGTCTGCGCGGGCCCGAATGCGCGGACGAGAACCGGTCGTGACGGACGGGCTGTGCACCTGTGCCATCTGCGCGGCCACCCCCGGCGCGGTGTCGTGCGGGTCGGCGACAGGCGGCGGGGCCGCCTCGCTGGACAGGCAGTCCTGGGCGGCGACCTGCTCCTCAGCCCTGATCCGCCCCAGGAGTGCTTGCCGCTGCACCGGTCGGCCCTGTCCCACCTGAGCGGATGCAGGGCGGCCCGTCAAAGACGCGTTGCCACCCGGATCAGGTCGGCGGCTGTGCGAAGGCGGCTCTGCGGGGGCCAAGCGATCACGGTTGTCACGGGCCGGGCGTCCAGGACCGGCACGGCGGCGAGATCCCGGCGCAGGTCGGCGCCGGCGGACTCGGGGATGATCACGGTGGCGTGGCCGAGCGCGATCAGCTGGAAGAGCTGGGTCAGGTTCTTCACCTCCGGCCCCGGCCCCTCCGGGTAGCTGCCGTCGTGGTCCGGCCAGCGCGCCATCGGGAGTTCCGGCAGTGCGGTGACCTCGGCCACCCGGATCTCGGAGCGGCCCGCGAGGCGGTGTGAGGCGGGCAGGATCGCCACCTGTCCCTCGGTGTACAGGATTTCGCTGTCGAGTCCGGCCGTCGAGTCGAAGGGCAGATGCAGCAGAGCCACGTCGGCTCGCCCGGTGTGGAGCAGTTCCTGCTGCTGATGCGCTTCGCAGAGCAGCAGGTCGACGGTGGCCGCGCCGGGCTCCGCGCGGTAGGCGTCGAGGAGCTTGGCCAGCAACCCGCCGGCGGTGCCCGACTTGACGGCGAGGACGAGACGGGGGCGGCTCTGCGCGGCCTGTTGGGTACGCCGCTCGGCAGTGGCCACCGCGCTGAGGATCGCACGTGCCTCGGACAGCAGGACCGCCCCGGCCTCGGTGAGCGTGACCCTGCGGCTGGTCCGCTCCAGCAACGTGACCCCGAGCTGTCGTTCGAGCCGGGCAATGGCGCGGGACAGGGGCGGCTGGGCCATCTCCAGACGCTCGGCGGCCTTGCCGAAGTGCAGCTCCTCGGCGACGGCGGCGAAGTACCGCAGCTCGCGTAGTTCCATGCAGGCACGGTAACCGTGGGAGGAGCCGATCGATACCGGCAGGGTATCGCTGCACTGCCGAGACGGTGTTGGTGCCCGGCCGAAGCGCAGCCATGCTCGGTCTCATGAGCGAGAAGACGATTGCGCTGGTCACCGGCGCGAACAAGGGAATCGGCTACGAGATCGCGGCCGGGCTGAGCGCGTTGGGCTGGAGCGTGGGTGTCGGCGCCCGGGACGAGCAGCGCGGGAGCGACGCCGTGGCGAAACTGCGCGCGGCAGGCGGCGACGCGTTCGCCGTGCCCTTGGACGTAACCGACGACGAGAGCGTGACCGCCGCCGCACGGTTGGTAGAGGAGCGGGCGGGACGCCTCGACGTGCTGGTCAACAACGCCGGCGTCGCGGGCGGCTGGCCGGAGGAGCCTTCGACCGTCGACCTGGAAACCGTACGGCGGCTGGTGGAGACCAACGTCATGGGCGTCATCCGGGTCACCAACGCGATGCTGCCGCTGCTGCGCCGCTCGGCGCACCCGCGGATCGTCAACCAGTCCAGCCATGTCGGCTCTCTGACGCTGCAGACCACGCCCGGCGTCGACCTCGGAGGGATCAGCGGGGCCTACGCGCCGACGAAGACCTTCCTCAACGCCGTCACCATCCAGTACGCCAAGGAACTGAGCGGCACCGACATCCTGATCAACAACGCCTGTCCCGGCTATGTGGCCACCGACCTCAACGGATTCAGCGGCACGCGGACCCCCGAGCAGGGCGCGGCCATCGCCGTCAGGCTGGCGACCCTGCCTGACGACGGCCCGACCGGTCAGATGTTCGACGACGGCGGGGTCGTGCCCTGGTGATGCCCTGACGTGCTCCCGCTCGACCGGCTGCCACCAAAGAGGCACTTGAGCGGCCCGCACATCTCCGCCTGACCGCCGGGCATCGGCCGCCCGCGACCCGGCCCAAAGGTCCCAACGCCGAAGGGCCGTACGGCGCGGCAACAGGTCCCCCCAGGCCCTGCCCCGGGTGAAGGGCGCGCGAGGAGCATCGGCAGTGGAGCCGCGCACGGAAGCTGTCCGTGCGCGGCGTCGCGAACGATGCGGAGGCAGTGATGACCGTGGCAACCCGTCCTGACCTGGACGCTCCCGCCGATGCCTGGCGTGGCTTCGCCGGCCGGGGCTGGCGCGAGGGGATCGACGTACGCGACTTCATCCAGGCCAACTACACGCCGTACGACGGCGGCCCGGAGTTCCTGACCGGCCCGACCGAGCGCACGCTGGCCGTGTGGAACAAGGTCAGCGCCCTGTTCCCCGAGGAGCGACGCAGGGGCATCCTCGACGTGGACACCGCCACCCCGTCCACGATCACCTCGCACGCCCCCGGCTACATCGACCAGGACCGTGAGCTGATCGTCGGCCTCCAGACCGACGCCCCGCTGAAGCGCGCGATCATGCCGAACGGCGGCCTGCGGATGGTCCAGAGCGGCCTCAAGGCGTACGGCTACGAGCCCGACCCCTTCGTGACGAAGGTCTTCGGCACCTACCGCAAGACCCACAACGACGGCGTCTTCGACGCCTACACCCCGGAGATGCGCGCCGCCCGCAAGGCAGGCGTCATCACCGGACTGCCCGACGCCTACGGACGCGGCCGGATCATCGGCGACTACCGGCGCGTGGCCCTCTACGGCACGGATCGCCTGATCGGGGCCAAGAAGGCCGAGCGTGCCCTGCTCGATGCCTGCGCATCCTCCACCGAGGTCATCCGCGACCGGGAGGAACTGGCCGAGCAGATCAGGGCGTTGGACGAGCTGACGCGGATGGCGGCGTCGTACGGCTGCGACGTGTCGCACCCCGCGGGCACTGCCCAGGAGGCCGTGCAGTGGCTCTACCTCGGCTACCTCGCCGCCGTGAAGGAGCAGAACGGTGCGGCCATGTCGCTCGGCCGCACCTCCACCTTCCTCGACGTCTACCTCCAGCGTGACCTGGAGGACGGGACCATCGACGAGAAGCGGGCCCAGGAGCTGATCGACGACTTCGTGATCAAGCTGCGGATCGTGCGCTTCCTGCGCACCCCCGAGTACGACGCCCTGTTCTCCGGCGACCCGACATGGGTGACGGAGTCCATCGGCGGCATGGGCGCCGACGGACGGACCCTGGTCACCCGCACCTCCTTCCGCTTTCTGCAGACCCTGTACAACCTCGGCCCGGCGCCGGAACCCAACCTGACCGTGCTCTGGTCACCCCGACTGCCCGCGGGCTTCAAGGAGTTCTGCGCGCAGGTGTCGATCGACACCAGCGCCGTCCAGTACGAGTCCGACGACCTGCTGTGTCCCCGGACCGGAGACGACACCGCGATCGCCTGCTGCGTCTCCGCCATGGCGGTCGGCAAGCAGATGCAGTTCTTCGGCGCACGGGTCAACCTCGCAAAGGCGCTCCTCTACGCGGTCAACGGTGGCCGCGACGAGATGACCGGCGAACAGGTCGCGCCCGCCGCGCCCCCGCTGACCGGTGAGTACCTCGACTACGAGGAACTGACGGCGGCCTACGACCACATCCTGGACTGGCTGGCCCGCACGTACGTCAACGCCCTGAACGTCATCCACTACATGCACGACAAGTACGCCTACGAACGCCTGGAGATGGCCCTGCACGACTACCCCGTGCACCGGTTCATGGCCTGCGGGATCGCCGGCCTGTCGGTGGCCGCGGACAGCCTGTCCGCGGTGAAGCACGCACGGGTGAAGGTGTTCCGGGACACCACCGGACTCGCCGTCGACTTCCGCACCGAGGGCGACTTCCCGGCGTACGGGAACAACGACGACCGAGCCGACGGCATCGCCGTCGACCTGGTGGAGTCCTTCATGGCCAAGGTGCGCCAGTACCCCACCTACCGCGGCGCCGAGCACACCCAGTCGGTCCTCACCATCACCTCGAACGTGGTCTACGGCAAGCACACCGGAAACACCCCCGACGGCCGCCGCGCGGGAGCGCCGTTCGCACCCGGCGCCAACCCGATGAACGGCCGGGACCGGCACGGAGTCGTCGCCTCGGCCCTGTCGGTGGCGAAGCTGCCGTACGAGGAGGCCCGCGACGGCATCTCCCTGACCACCACCATCACGCCCGAGGGGCTGGGCCACGACCTCGCAGAGCGGGCCGGCAATCTGGTCGGGATTCTCGACGGGTACATGACCCTCGGTGGTTTCCACATGAACGTCAACGTGCTGAGCCGGACGACGCTCGAGGACGCCATGGAACACCCCGATAACTACCCCGAGTTGACGATCCGGGTCTCCGGCTACGCGGTCAACTTCGTCCGGCTCACCCGTGAGCAGCAACTCGACGTGATCAGCCGTACCTTCCACGGGTCGCTGTGAACGGCACGACGGCGGCCGTGACGACCGGCCGGGTGCACTCCTGGGACCTGTCCACCGGCGTGGACGGTCCCGGGACCCGGTTCGTCCTGTTCGTCAGCGGCTGCCCGCTGCGCTGCCGGTACTGTGCCAACCCCGACACCTGGCACATGCGTGACGGGCGGGAGGCCTCGGTCGACGAGGTCATGGCGGAGATCGAGAGGTACCGGGGTTTCCTCACCACGGCCGGGGGAGGGGTGACCCTCACCGGTGGGGAGCCGCTGCTCCAGCCGGCGTTCACCGGTTCCCTCCTGCGTCGCTGCAAGGAGGCCGGACTGCACACGGCGCTGGACACCTCCGGCTACCTGGGCCGGCGTGCCTCGGACGAACTCCTCGCCGACACCGACCTGGTGCTGCTGGACATCAAGTCCTTCGACGCCGCCACCTACCGCCAGCTCACCGGGGCCCGTCTCGCCCCCACGCTGAGCTTCGCCACCCGCCTGGACCGGCTGGGCGTGCCCGTGCACATCCGTTACGTCCTCGTCCCTGGGTGGACGGACGACCCGTCCGCCGTGGACGGTCTCGGAGCCTTCCTGGCCGGGCTGGGCAACGTCGACCGGGTGGACGTCCTGCCCTTCCACAAGCTCGGCTCCCACAAGTACGAGGCCCTCGGGATCGACTTCCCGCTGCGCGACACACCCGTGCCCGACCCGGAACTGACGGAACGCGTGCGCGAGCAGTTCCGGGAGCACGGACTGCGAGCGGTGTGAGCCGAGGGTCCCCGTCGGCCTCGCCTGTGACGCTTACAGCTTGAGGCTGAACCAGGTCGTCTTCCCGTGGTCCATCGGCCGCACGCCCCAGTCGTCCGCGAGGGCACGGACGAGAAGCAGGCCACGTCCCGACTCCTCGTCCTCCGCCGCGAGGCGCGGCTGGGGCAACTGGGGGCTGCGGTCGCTGATCTCCACGGTGAGATCGGTGTCCGTGCGGCACGCGTGCACCCCGATAGGGCCCTGGGCGTGCTGTACGGCATTGGTGAGGATCTCGGAGAGCAGCAGGAGGGCGTCGTCGACGGCACCCGCGCAGTACCACGTGCTCAGCGCCTTGCTGAGGAAGTCGCGGCCGGCCGGCACGGACTCGGGAAGGGCGGGCAGGTCCGTGGTGGCCGTGGCGAGCGGGGCTGCGGGCAACTGGGTCAGCAGCAAGGTGACGTCGTCGTGGCCGTCCGCGTCCGGCAGCAGCGTCGACAGGACATGGTCGGCGGCGGTCTCCAGGTCGGGTACCGCGGTCGGGAGCTCGTCGAGGGTGGCGACGAGCTGGGTGAGCTTCTCCTCGATGTCGGTTCCGGGGGTTTCCACCAGACCGTCGGTGTAGAGCACCAGGGTGGCGCCGGGCTCGATGGTGCTGCAGCACTGCTCGTAGATCACCCCACCGACACCGAGGGGGGCGTTCACAGGTGCCGGCAGCGTCCGGGTCGGTACACCGGGGACGGCGACGAGAACCGGCAGGTGGCCCGCGGAACACATGGTGACCTCCCCCGTGTCGGCGGCGATGACCAGATAACAGCAGGTGACCAGCTGGTCGGGTACGTCGAGATCGGCGACGACGGTGTCCATCGCCTGCATCAGCTGCCGCGGCTGGAGTCCGGTCTTGGCCAACGCGTGTGCCGCAGAACGAAGTTGACCCATCACGGCCGCGGCCTCCAGACCGCGGCCCATCACATCACCGATCAGCACGCCCACGCGGCCGGCGCCCAGCGGGATCAGGTCGAACCAGTCACCGCCGACACCCGCTCCCTGGGTCGCCGGCCGGTAGCGGCTCGCGGTGGCGAGGCCCGGGATGGCGGGCGGCGTACCCATCAGGCTGCGCTGCAGGGTCAGGGCGATGTGCCGCTGCTGCTCGTACAGCTCCTTCAGCTCCGCCTCGGCGCGCTTGCGGTCGCTGATGTCCCGCACGATCGCGCACGCCCCGACGACCGAACCGTCCGACGCCCTGGTGGGCCACAGGGTGACGTCGACATCCAGCAACGCCCCGGAGCGGGTGAGCCGCAGCGTCTCGAAGTGCTCGACCTTCTCGCCCTGGCGCAGCCGCTCCAGGAGCACGGTGATCTCGTGTCTCCTCGCGGAGGGGGCCAGGACGGACACGTGCCGTCCCATGACCTCGTCGGCCGTGAACCCGTACAGTCGCTGCGCCGCGGCGTTCCAGTACGTGATGCGGCCGTCGAGGGTCTTCGCGAGGATGGCGTCCTGCGAGGACTCGACCAGCGCGGCGAGCTCGTTGATGCGCTCTTCGGCGGTCTTGCGTTCGCTGACGTCGCGTACGGCTGCGGAGACGAGGAGGCCGTCGGTGGTTTCGAGGGGGCTGAGGCTGATTTCGACGGGGAACTCGGTGC
>NZ_KB911794.1:0-179876 GCF_000383655.1 Streptomyces sp. 351MFTsu5.1
CAGACCCTCCATGTCGGCGTCGAAGGCGATCGGGTAGATGTCCTGGTACTTCTTCGGCGGGTTCTCCGCATAGGCGATGGTGCCGTCGGGACGGTGGTGGAACCACTCCGGGTGCTTCTGCACCCAGGGGTGGTCGGGGGAGCACTGGAGAGCGAAGTCCAGCGCGATCTCCAGACCGTGCGAGGCGGCTTCCCGCACGAACCAGTCGAAGTCCTCGATCGTGCCCAGATCCGGGTGCACGGCGTCGTGGCCGCCCTCCGGCGAGCCGATCGCCCACGGCACCCCCACATCCTCGGGGCCCGCGGACAGGGTGTTGTTGCGGCCCTTGCGGAATGTCGTGCCGATCGGGTGGATCGGCGGCAGATACACCACGTCGAAGCCCATCGCCGCGATCGCCGGCAACCGCCGCGCCGCACTGCGGAACCTCCCGTGCGGCCGCTCCGCAGTGCCCTCCGAGCGGGGGAAGAACTCGTACCACGAGCCGAACAACGCCCGCTCCCGCTCCACCAGCAGCGGCAACGACTCCGACGCCGTGATCAACTCCCGCAGCGGATACCGGGCGAGGATCGCGTCCACCTCCGGTGTCAGGGCGGCGGCGAGGCGGGCGGCGGCCGGCCGGGTGTCGTCCCGCAGGGCCCGGACGGCCGCGAGGAGCACACCGCCCCGCCCGTCGTCGGGGACTCCGGCGGCGGCCCGCTCGTGGAGCCGGGCGCCCTCCTCCAGGACCAGCTCGGTGTCGATGCCGGCCGGGATCTTGATCTGGGCGTGGTGCCGCCAGGTGCTGACGGGGTCGCTCCAGCCCTCGACGGTGAAGCTCCACAGGCCGGGTGCGTCGGCGGCGACGGGGGCGCCCCAGCGGTCGGTCCCCGGGGCCAGCTCGCGCATCGGGGCCCATGGCCCGACGCGCCCTTCCGGGTCTTTCAGTACGACATTGGCGGCGACCGCGTCATGACCTTCGCGGAACACGGTGGCCGAGATCTCGAACGTCTCTCCGACGACCGCCTTGGCGGGCCGGCGGCCGCGCTGGACGACCGGCCGGACGTCGAGGACGGGGATGCGCCCGACGGCCGGAGTCCGGTCCGCTGCCGCGGAGGATCGCTCCGGGGGCGGTGGTCCGGTGTCGAGGGTGCGCGGGGTGGGGGCTTCGGTGCTGGTCGTCGGGGGTGCCGACGAGTGGTGCGTGGCGGGCATGACCGCTCCTGTCCGCGTCAACTTCGGGTGGGCGGATGGATGTGGGGAGGGGGTCCTGCGGGGCGTCTCAGCGAACCTACCTGAGCCGTGTACCGGAGGAGCCTTCCCACCCTATTCGGGTGGGCAATCCGGCCCTTTGTTAACTACTCACTCGTATCTCTCCAGACAAGACCGGTCCCGTTCTGGCCGAACGGGACCGGTCGGTGGACGCTTCCGCTAAGAACCCGGAACCTGGAGAAGCTTGTCCGGCGAACCGGCCCCACGACCGGACACCTTCCCGGTGACGGCCGTCTTCATCAGGGCTTTACCGACTTGTGCCGGAGTGGCCCTCGGGTGGTCGGCCAGATACAGCGCGGCGGCGCCGGCCGCGAACGGGGTCGCCATCGACGTCCCCGACCACGTCGCCCTCGCGGTGTCGCTCGTGAAGCCCGCCGAAGTGATCGACACGCCGGGTGCGAACAGGTCCACGGCGGAACCGTAGTTCGAGAAGGCCGCCCGGCGGTCCTTGCTGTCGGTCGCGCCGACCGTGATCGCCTGCGGTACGTCGGCCGGTGAGTAGAGCCCGGCGGGCAGCCCGTCGTTGCCCGCCGCGACCGTGTAGGTCACCCCGGAGGCGATGGAGTTGCGGACCGCGACGTCCAGTTGCGCGTTGTAGCGGCCGCCGAGGCTGAGGTTGGCGACCGCCGGCTTCCGCGCGTTCCGCGTCACCCAGTCGATACCCGCGATGACCTGTGCCGTCGTACCCGAACCGGTGTCGTCGAGGACGCGGACGGCGACCACCCCGGCCCGTTTCGCCACGCCGTACCGGGCGCCGGCGACCGTGGCCGCCACATGGGTGCCGTGCCCGTTCCCGTCCCCCGCCGACCGGTCGTCCCCCACGAAGTCCCAGCCGTAGTGCGCCCGGCCCCCGAAGTCCTGGTGGGAGATCCGGATGCCGGTGTCGATCACGTACACCGTCGTCCCGGCGCCCCCGGACGCCGGCCAGGCGTAGGACCCGTCGAGCGGCAGCGCCGGCTGGTCGACACGGTCCAGCCCCCAGGACGGCGGCCTCTTCTGGGTCCCCTCCAGCGTCACCCGGGTGTCCTGCACGACCGAGGCGACCCGGGGATCCGCGGCGAGCTCCCGGGCCTGTCTCTCGTCGGCGCGGACGGCGTAGCCGTTCAGGACCGTGCCGTAGGTATGGCTGATTCTCGCCCCGTACTTCTCGGCGAGGCCCTTTCCGGTCGCCGAGGGTGCCTCGGTACCTCCCTTGAGTGTCACCAGGTAACTCCCGGTGACGGAACCGGGCTCTCCGGCGCCGAGTATCCGTCCCTGTGGTGCGGCCTGCGCGGGCAGGGTGATGGCCGAAAGCGCGGCGGCACAGCCCACCGCGGTCAATCCCCCCAGCCGGCGCAGACGCCGATGTCGCGTCCGTGCCATGGCCTGACGTCCCCTCCTCGGATCGGCGTACCGAAGCCCGCTGTCCGCGGAGTGCACCGGCGCCGGCCGGTACGCCAGGGGAAGCCTCTCGTGCGGTGTGAAGTACCACAAGAACGCCTGAGGGGGTGGAATCGGCCATATCCGCCATGGGGTGAGGTGAGGAGGTTGCGGCGATTTTCGGACTGTTCGATCCGGAACGGCGCCGTGGTGACGAGACCCTCCGCACGGATACGGTCAGGGGTGACGACGGGACCCACACCGCTGTGTGTCCCCCTCCGCACGCCTGACGAGGTGGCAATGAAGGCTATCCGTCGCTTCACCGTCCGACCCGTCCTGCCCGAACCCCTCCGGCCGCTCAGCGATCTGGCGCGCAATCTGCGCTGGTCCTGGCACACGGAGACCCGTGACCTCTTCCAGTCCGTCGATCCGGAGCACTGGGCCGCGTCGGGCGGTGATCCCGTACGGCTGCTCGGCAGCGTGCGCCCCGCCCGGCTCGCCGAGCTCGCCGAGGACCGCCGGTTCCTGCGCCGGCTCACCGCGGTCGCCGACGACCTCCACGACTACGTCTCCGGCGAGCGCTGGTACCAGGCCCATCCGGGTGAACTACCGGCCGCCGTCGCCTACTTCTCGCCCGAGTTCGGCATCACGGCCGCGCTGCCGCAGTACTCCGGCGGACTCGGCATCCTGGCCGGCGACCATCTCAAGGCCGCCAGCGACCTCGGCGTACCGCTGATCGGTGTCGGTCTGCTGTACCGCCACGGCTACTTCCGCCAGACCCTGTCCCGGGACGGCTGGCAGCAGGAGCACTACCCGGTCCTGGACCCCAACGAGCTGCCGGTGGCGCTCCTGAAGGAGGCCGACGGCACCCCGGCCCGGGTGTCGCTGGCCCTGCCCGGCGGCACCCAGCTGCACGCCCGGATCTGGCTCGCCCAGGTCGGCAGGGTGCCGCTGCTGATGCTGGACTCCGACGTCGAGGAGAACGGCCTCGGCGAACGCGGGGTGACCGACCGGTTGTACGGCGGCGGCAGCGAGCACCGCCTGCTCCAGGAGATGCTCCTCGGCATAGGGGGAGTGCGGGCCGTACGGACGTACTGCCGGCTGACCGGCCACGCCGACCCCGAGGTCTTCCACACCAACGAGGGCCACGCCGGCTTCCTCGGTCTGGAGCGGATCGCCGAACTCTGCGACCAGGGGCTGGACTTCGACGCGGGTCTGGAGGCCGTCCGCGCCGGGACCGTGTTCACCACGCACACCCCCGTCCCGGCCGGCATCGACCGCTTCGACCGTGAGCTGGTCGCCCGGCACTTCGGGCCCGACGCCGAGCTGCCCCGCCTGGACGTGGGCCGCATCCTGGCGCTGGGCATGGAGACCTACCCGGGCGGGGAACCCAACCTCTTCAACATGGCCGTGATGGGCCTCAGGCTCGCCCAGCGCGCCAACGGCGTCTCGCTGCTGCACGGCCAGGTCAGCCGGGAGATGTTCTCCGGACTCTGGCCGGGATTCGACCCCGAGGAGGTGCCGATCACCTCCGTGACCAACGGGGTGCACGCCCCGACCTGGGTCGCCCCCGAGGTGTTCCGGCTCGGCGCCCGGCAGATCGGCGCCCAGCGCACCGAGGACGCCCTGACCGTCGGCGGCTCGGAACGCTGGGACGCCGTCGGGGACATTCCCGACCAGGACGTCTGGGAGCTGCGCCGGACCCTGCGCGAGCAGCTGGTCACCGAGGTCCGGGAGCGGCTGCGGGCGTCCTGGCGGCAGCGCGGCGCCGGTACCGCCGAGCTGGGCTGGATCGACGGGGTGCTGGACCCCGACGTCCTCACCATCGGATTCGCGCGCCGCGTCCCGTCGTACAAACGGCTGACGCTGATGCTGCGGGACCGCGACCGGCTGATGGAGCTGCTGCTGCACCCCGAACGCCCGATCCAGATCGTGGTGGCCGGCAAGGCGCACCCGGCGGACGACGGCGGGAAGCGGCTGGTCCAGGAGCTGGTGCGGTTCGCCGACGACCCGCGGGTGCGACACCGGATCGTCTTCCTGCCCGACTACGGCATGGCGATGGCGCAGAAGCTCTACCCCGGCTGCGACATCTGGCTGAACAACCCGCTGCGGCCGCTGGAGGCGTGCGGGACGAGCGGGATGAAGGCGGCCCTGAACGGCTGTCTGAACCTGTCCGTCCTGGACGGGTGGTGGGACGAGTGGTTCCAGCCCGACTTCGGCTGGGCGATCCCCACGGCCGACGGCGCCGGCACCGACCCCGACCGCCGTGACGACATAGAGGCCGAAGCCCTCTACGACCTCCTCGAACGGCGGGTGACGCCCCGCTTCTACGAGCGCGGCCAAGGGGGTCTGCCCGACCGCTGGATCGAGATGGTCCGCCAGACCCTGACCCTCCTGGGGCCGAAGGTCCTGGCCGGCCGCATGGTCCGCGAGTACGTGGAGCGGCTCTACGCCCCCGCCGCCCACGCCCACCGCACGATGAACCCCGACCGGGCACGGGAGCTGGCGGAGTGGAAGGCCAGGGTGCGGGCCCAGTGGCACGGGGTGACGGTCGACCACGTGGAGACCACGACGGCGACGACCACCGCCGAACTCGGCACCACGCTCGGCCTGCGGGTCCACGTGGGCCTCGGCGCCCTCGGTCCGGACGACGTGGAGGTCCAGGCGCTCTCCGGCCGCGTGGACGAGGAGGACCGCATCGCGGACGCCACGACGGTCCCCCTGAAGCCGGTGGGCGGCCCGGACCCGGAGGGCCGCTGGGTCTACGAGGGCCCGCTGTCCCTCGACCGCACGGGCCCCTTCGGCTACACGATCCGCATCCTGCCCTCGCACCGACTGCTCGCGTCGGGCGCGGAGCTGGGGGTGGTGGCGGTGCCGTCGGAGGACGGGGTGGAGGGGGCCGGGTTGCTCATGCGGTGAGTGGCGGGGGCGCGGGCCGGCTGTTCAGCCCGCGTCCTCCCCGCCGCACAGCTTGCGCAGGACCGCCCCGCACTTGCGGGCGTAGGCGTGCTGGAGGCCGCGGGTCGCCGGGCCGGCCGCCCGGGAGTACCACTTGGCGGCCCTGCTGAACGCGGACACCGTCAGCCAGACCGTGCCGTCGCCCGTGCGGTCGACGACGAAGGACTCCTCGCCGCATTCGGGATGGCCGGCGAGGGTGCCGTAGGCCCAGCCCGCGCGGCGGTGTTCCTCGACCGTCCAGACCACCCGGCAGGGGGCCTTGATGACGCCCGCCAGGGTGACCGTCACGTCCACGTCGGGGGCCGCCCGGTCGGCCGTGGCGTCTATGCCGACGCCCAGCGCGCGGTGCATCTCCCAGGTCAGGACCGCCTCGGAGGCCTTCCGGAAGACATCGTGGCCCTCGCCTATGCGCGTGCGGACGTGCAGGGGGTGGAAGCCGGGCGGGCAGAAACCGCTCCGCCGGGTCGCGCCGACGTCGTCGTACGTGAAGGACATGGGACCCAAGAGTAGGGCGGTACCCGGAAATGCCTTCGTTCCGGGTACCGCCCGTCATTGCCCTGTGATCACCGGGACTAGCTGACGTTGACCGCCGACCAGGCCGCGGCCACCGCGTTGTACTCGGCGCTGCCGGAGCCGTACAGGGCCGACGCCGCCGAGAGCGTGCCCGTGCGGGCCGCCTTGTAGTTGGTCGTCGACGTGAAGTACGTGGTCAGCGCCTTGTACCAGATCTGCAGCGCCTTGGCCCGGCCGATGCCGGTGACCGTGGAGCCGTTGGACGTGGGCGAGTTGTAGGACACGCCGTTGATCGTCTTCGCGCCGCTGCCCTCGGACAGCAGGTAGAAGAAGTGGTTCGCGACACCGGACGAGTAGTGCACGTCCTTGCTGCCGACGGAGGAGGACCAGGAGTCCGCCGAGCCGCCGTCCTTGCTGGGCTTGTCCATGTAGCGCAGCGGGGTGCCGTCGCCGTTGATGTCGATCTCTTCGCCGATGAGGTAGTCACCGGGGTCGCTGGCGTTGTTGGCGTAGAACTCGACACCCGTGCCGAAGATGTCCGAGGTCGCCTCGTTGAGGCCGCCGGACTCGCCCGAGTAGTTCAGGCCCGCCGTGTTCGAGGTGACGCCGTGGCTCATCTCGTGGCCGGCCACGTCCAGCGAGGTCAGCGGGTTGACGTTGCCCTCGCCGTCGCCGTACGTCATGCAGAAGCAGCTGTCGTCCCAGAACGCGTTGACGTACGCGTTGCCGTAGTGGACGCGGCTGTAGGCGCCGACGCCGTTGTTCTTGATGCCGCTGCGGCCGAAGGTCGCCTTGTAGAAGTCCCAGGTCTCCTGCGCGCCGTAGGTGGCGTCCACGGCGGCGGTCTGGTCGGTGGTGGAGCTGGAGGCCGCGCCGGTGCCCCAGACATTGTCGGCGTCCGTGAACAGGGTGCCCGCGGAGGAGCTGGTGGCGTGCGCCTTGTTGTACGTCTTGTGGCTGCCGCGCGTGGCGTCGGTCAGGTTGTACGTCGAGCCGGACAGCGTGGTCTCCAGGCTGACCGTGCCCGAGTACAGGCTCTTGCCGGTGCCGGTGGCGTTCTCGATGCCCTGGTACTCGTAGAGCTTCTTGCCGGTGGCAGCGTCGGTGATGACGTGCAGCTGGTTCGGGGTGCCGTCGTCCTGGAAGCCGCCGACGATCGTCTCGTAGGCGAGGACGGGGGTGCCGTTGCCGGCCCAGATCACCTTGCGCGCGCCGTCGGCGGCGGTCTTGTCCGAGCCCGCGGCCTTGGCGGCGCTCAGGGCCTGGGTCTCGGCCTTGGCGACGGTGACCTTCGGGGTCAGGGAGGCGACCTTGATGGTGGCCTTCGTCGCCTTGGAGACACCCTCGGTGGCGCCGGACTTCGACTCGTGGACGACGAGGTCGCCGCCGAGGACGGGCAGGCCGTCGTAGGTGCGCTCGTAGCGGGTGTGCACCGTGCCGTCGGCGTCTCTGACGACGTCCTTGACGACCAGCTTCTCCTTGGCGCCGAGACCTATCTTCCGGGCCGTGGTGGTGGCGTCGGCCTGCTGCTCCTTGATGAGGGAGGTGCGCGCGGCCGCGGACAGCTGGACCGGGGCGCCCGCGAGAACCTTGCCGGTGCTCTCCGCCGGGGTCGCGGCGGCGGCACTGCCGGTGGTCAGGCCGGTGCTGAGCAGGGCTCCGGCGGCGACAGCGGTGGCGATGGCAAGGGTGGTGCGCTTGTGACGCGCGTAGAAGGGAGACACACAAGCTCCTTCGTGGGGGAGCCCGGGGGGCGTGGGGTTGCCCACCGGGGTGGTTGTGAAGTTGTGCGGCGGTTGTGAGGAAGCGTGGCATCAAGGCGCGTACATGTCAGGACCCTCAAGTGATGTTGGCCGAAAATCGACGGCTGGATGAATATTGCAGGCATGTAAAGCGAGTTGACCTCGGCAAAGCGCCAACAGACCGTCAGTCATGGGATGGCAAAAAGAGGGCGCCGCCCCGGGGATTCGAACCACCGGGACGGCGCCCTGACTTCGGGGTCGCTGGGCTTACGGGAAGGTCAGCTTCCAACCGTTGATGTAACCGGTGTCCTGGGCCGCGTTGTCCTGGACCCGCAACTGCCACGTCCCGTTGGCGACCTCGGAGGACGCGTTCACCGTGTACGTGGTGTTGAGGTTGTCGGTGCTGCCGCCGGTGCCGTACGCCTTCAGCGTGTACGCCGTGCCGTCGGGGGCGATCAGCTGCACCCGGAGGTCACCGATGTAGGTGTGCACGATGTCGACCGAGACCGCGAGGTTCGAGGGCGCGTTGCCGGTACGCCCCGTCACGGTGATCGGCGAGTTGACCGCCGCCCCGTTGTCCGGAATCGATACGTCGGTGGTGGACTCGAACGAGGTGCCGCCACCGCCACCGCCGGGACGCGAGCCGACCGCCACGCCCGCCCATGCGTTCGCGACCGCCGTGTACTCGGCGCTGGTGGTGCCGTACAGCTCACCGGCCGCCGCGAGGGTGCCGGTGCGGGCCGCCGCGTAGTTCGTCGTCGAGGTGAACTTCGTGGTCAGCGCGCGGAACCAGATCTTCTCCGCCTTGTCCCGGCCGATGCCGGTGACCGGAAGGCCGTCCGACGTCGAGGAGTTGTAGGTGACACCGTTGATGGTCTTGGTGCCACTGCCCTCCGACAGGAGGTAGAAGAAGTGGTTCGCCGGGCCGGACGAGTAGTGGACGTCCACCGACCCGATCCCGGAGTACCAACTGTCCTTGGACGCCCCGTCCTTGCTCGGCTTGTCCATGTACCGCAGCGGCGTGCCGTCGCCGTTGATGTTGATCTTCTCGCCGATGAGGTAGTCACCGACGTCGGAGGAGTTGTTGGCGTAGAACTCGACCGCCGTGCCGAAGATGTCGGAGGTCGCCTCGTTCAGACCGCCGGACTCGCCCGAGTAGTTGAGCCCGGCGGTGTTGGACGTGACGCCGTGGGTCATCTCGTGACCGGCCACGTCGATCGACGTCAGCGGGTGGGTGTTGCCCGACCCGTCGCCGTACGTCATGCAGAAGCAGCTGTCGTCCCAGAACGCGTTGACGTACGCGTTGCCGTAGTGCACCCGGGAGTACGCCCCGACCCCGTCACCGCGGATGCCCGAACGCCCCTGCACGTTCTTGTAGTAGTCCCAGGTGAGCGCGGCACCATAGTGCGCGTCGGCGCCCGCGGTCTCCGTGTTGGACGCGGCTCCGTTGCCCCAGATGTCGTCGGGGCCCGAGAAGAGGGTGCCGGTGCCGGAGGTGCCGCGGTTGAGGTTGTACGTCTTGTGGTTGCCGCGCGCTGTGTCCGTCAGGGTGTAGTTCGACCCGGACTGCGCGGTGCCGAGGGTGACCGTGCCGCTGTACATGGTGTTGCCGGTGCCGGTCTCGATGCCCTGGTACTCGTAGAGCTTGGCGCCGGTCGCCGCGTCCGTGATGACGTGCAGCTCGTTCGGCGTGCCGTCCTCCTGGAGACCGCCCACGACCGTCTCGTACGCCAGGGTCGGGGTGCCGTTGCCGGCCCAGATCACCTTGCGCGGGGCGCGGTCGGTGTCCGCCTTGTCGGCGCCGGCGGCCTTCGCGAGGGTGAGCGCCTGCTTCTCGGCCTTGGCGGCGGGCAGGGCGGCGGTCGTGGTGGCCGGCCTGATGGCCTTGGCGGTCGCCTTGACGACACCCTCGGTCGCGCCGGACTTCGCGGTCTCCACGACGAGATCGCCGCCGAGGACGGGCAGGCCGTCGTAGGTGCGCTCGTAGCGGGTGTGCAGGGTGCCGTTGCCGTCCTTGACGACGTCACGGACGACCAGCTTCTCCTTGGCCCCCAGGCCGAGGTCCTTGGCGGTGTCCGCCCTGGTCGCGTTCGCCTGGCGTATCAGCTCGGCGCGCTGGGCGGGGGTGAGCTTGAGGGACTCGGAACCCGGGATCGCCTTGCTCGCGGCCGACGGGGCCTTCTCCGGGGCCGCGGTGGCGGCGCCCGACTGGACGGCGGCGGCGATCAGGGCCGAGACACCGACGAGGGCCACGGCGGCGGCCTTGCGGTGCAGGGTGCGGGGGGCGTGGGGGGCGCGTCTGTGGGAGGAACTGTCTCTCAACACTGACTCCTTCTGCGCGGCCGCGGGTCACGCGGCCAGGGGAGACCGGACGGTGGGTCGACCGTCCGGGCACAACATGGAGGTACGCAGAACAGTGATGCTGTGGGGTTGCTGTGAAGTTGCCGTGGGAAGAGTGGCAGTGGATTGCGCTGTCTGTCAGGGGCGCGTCAGAAAGTTGGCCGGAAACAGTTCGTTGTCCGGTTGTTCATGTTCGATATGCGGTCACATGGGCAGGGTGTAGCGGCTGAGGGCCAGGGTGTCGCGGCTGAGGTCAGCTGCCGCCCGGCCCTCCGTGCCAGGACCCCCACAGCGCCGCGTACGCCCCGCCCGCCGCCACCAGCTCCTCGTGCGTGCCCAGTTCGGTCAGCAGGCCGTCCTCCATCACCGCCACCCGGTCCGCGTCGTGCGCGGTGTGCAGCCGGTGCGCGATCGCGATGACCGTCCGCCCTTCGAGCACGGCGGCCAGCGCCCGCTCGGTGTGCCGCGCGGTGGTGGGGTCGAGCAACGCGGTCGCCTCGTCCAGGATCAGCGTGTGCGGGTCGGCCAGCACCACCCGGGCCAGGGCCAGTTGCTGCGCCTGCGAGCCGTCCGTGGCATGACCGTCCGTGACGCGACCGTCCGCACCGAGCCCGGTGTCGAGCCCGTCGGGCAGCTCCCGCACCCACCCGTCCGCTCCCACGGCGGCCAGCGCGTCCCACAACTCCTCGTCCCCCGCGCCGGGTTCGGCGATGAGAAGGTTGTCGCGGACCGTGCCCAGGAAGACGTGGTGCTCCTGGGTGACCAGGACGACCTGGCGGCGCAGCTGCTCCGGCCCGAGACCGACGACGGGCACGCCACCGACGGTCACCGAGCCGGACGTGGGCGCGTCGACGCCCGCGAGCAGCCTGCTCAGCGTGGTCTTCCCGGCACCGGAAGGACCGACCACCGCGAGCCGCTCACCGGGGCGCACGGTCAGGTCGACGCCGTGCAGGACCTCGCCGCCGCGGCCGTAGGAGTAGCGCACGCCGGTGACGTCGATGCGGTCGTCGGTGGGGGTGGGGGAGTCCTGGGCGGAGGTCCGCGGTGCTCCGGCGAGGCCCTCCACTCGGGCGAAGGAGGCGCCGCTGGACTGTAGTTGCTCGACCCTCACCAGGATCTGGTCGAGGGGACCGACCAGTTGCTGGAGATACAGGGCGGCGGCGACGACCGACCCCAGGCTCATCACGCCCTGTGCGTGCAGCATGCCGCCGACCAGGAGCACGCCGGCCACGGGCAGGATGTACGCCACCTCGACCACCGGGAAGAACACACTGCGCAGGTAGAGGGTGTACAGACGGGTGCGGCGGGCCGTGTCGAGGGCCTCCCGGCTCGCCCTGACCCGCCGCTCCTCCAGCCGGAGGGCCTCGACCGTGCGGGCCCCGGACGCGGTGGCCGCGAGGATCTCGGCGACCTCCGAGGTGGCTTCGCCCTCGGCCAGATAGCCGTCCCTCGCCCGCCGCAGATACCAGCGCAGCACGAACCAGATGGGCAGCAGACCGAACACGCCGACCGCGCCCAGCAGCGGGTTCAGGAAGAACACCGCGCCGAGCAGGAAGAGGAACTGCACGGCGTTGATGAGCAGTTCGGGGCCCGCGTCGCGGAGAGTCGTTCCCACGGTCGCCACGTCCGCGGTGCCGCGGGCGGTCAGGTCGCCCGTGCCCGCGCGCTCCACGACGTTGGCCGGCAGGGCGAGGGTGCGGTCGACGAACTCCTCGCGGACCCGGGCGAGGGTGCGCTCGCCGAAGCGGTGGCCGACATAGCGGGCCCAGCGGGCGATGAGCAGCTGGACGCTCGCGCACACCACGAGGACGGCCGCGAGCCGGTCCACCGCGGCCACTCCGCTCCCGGCCCGCACCTCGTCGATGATCCGGCCCAGCAGCCAGGGGCCCGCGAGGCCGGTGAGGGCGGCGGCCGCGTTCAGGGCGAGGACGGCGGTGAAGGCGCGGGTGTCCTTGCGGACCAGGCGTACGGAGGCGCCCCGGACGGCGGCCCGGTCGGCGACCGGGAGGTGGGCCCTGCTCACTTCATGACCTCCACGTCTCGTGCGACCAGGGCGCGGTATCCCGGTTCCTGTGTGAGGAGTTGCTGGTGGGTGCCGGACGCCGCGAGCTTGCCGTCGACGAGGTACAGAACGGTGTCGGCGTGGTCCAGGACGAGGGGGGAGGTGGTGGTGACGGCTGTCGTACGGCCTTCCCGGGCGCCCTTGAGACGTTCGGCGACCAGAGCCTCCGTGTGGGCGTCCAGGGCGGAAGTGGGTTCTACGGCAAGGAGGATCTCCGGGTTCGCGAGGAGGGCTCTGGTGAGTCGGATGCGTTGGCGTTGGCCGCCGGAGAGGTTGCGGGCCTGGGCGTCCATCTGTGAGTCGAGGCCGTCGGGGAGGCTTTGCGCGATGTCGTCTGCCACGGCTGCGTGTAGGGCGGCTGCGGCCGAGTGGGGGCTTGTCGCGCCCCGCGGCGGAGCCGCAGATCGATGCAGCCCCGCGCCCCTGTGGGGCGCGATCATCTCGCCCAGAGTTCCAGCGAACAAGTCCGCCTCATGGTCCGCCAGCAGGATCTGCTCCCTGATCTGCGGGAGTCGGATCTCGTCCAGCGGGACTCCGGCCCAGGTCGCCCTCGACGGCGTGTAGCGGGCCAGGCGGTCCAGGACCCTCGCCGAATCCGCCGGGTGTGCCGAGGCCAGGGCCGTCAGGCGGCCCGGGAGGACGGTCACGCCCGACTCCGGGTCGTGCAGGGCCGACGGCTCCGCCGGGGCGTCCCTCGTGCCCTTGTCCTCCAGTGGCTCCAGACGCAGGAAGTCGACGACCCGGCGCGCCGCCACCACCCCCCGGCTCAGCTGGTACCCGCACTCCACCCAGAACGCCACCGGGCCGACCAGCACCGCGACATAGCCGTACACCGCCACCAACTCGCCCACGGTGATGTCCCCCTGGGCGGCCAGGCGGGCCGCGAGCCAGGTGACGACGGCCAGGAACAGGGTGGGCAGGCCCACGCCGAGGGCCTGGACCCAGCTGGTGACCGCGCCGACCCGGTAGCCCTGGGCGCGCAGGTGCTGGGAGTCGCGGTGGAAGGCGTCGGCGACCAGGGACTTGCCGCCGAGGCCGTTGAGCACGCGCAGGCCGCCCGCGAGGTCGGCGATACGGGCCGTGAGGACGCCCTGGCGGTTGCGGTACTCCGTCTCGGCGCCCTGGAGGCGCGACAGGAACGGGCCCACGAGGACGACGATCGCCGGGATGCCGAGGAGGACCACGGCCGCGAGGACCGGGGAGACCGCGACCAGCAGCGCGGCGACCGTGAGGTAGGCGACGCACGCTCCGACGCCCGGGCCGACGACGGTCAGGGCCTGGGCGATCGTCTGCACGTCGCCCACACCGATCGTGACGACCTCCCCGGCCCCGGTCCGGCGCGAGAGCGCGGCCCCGAGACGGACCGCCTGCCCGACCACCACCTTGACCGTGCGGAAGTTGGCGTCCATCCGCACCCGGGTCATCGTGCGGTGCCGCATGATGCTGAGCCACGCGTTGAAGGAACCGACCGCGAACAGCGCGAAGCACCAGCCCGACAGCGCCGGCCAGTCGCCCGGCTCCAGGCCCTCGTCGATCGCCTTCGCCATCAGGTACGGCGTCGCCGCCAGCAGCACCATCCATGTGCTGCCCAGCAGCGCCCCGGCCACCGACCGCCCCGGCTGGCAGCGCACCAGCCACCACAGATACCGCCAGCCGCCCCGGACGTCCGCCGTGCCCGGGTCCTCGTACGCGTCGATCACTGGTCCCCCCGCTCCCGCATGTGGTGGCTCACGCCAGACTGTCCCGCCAGGCCCGGTGCAGATCAGCGAACCGGCCGGTGCCGGCGACGAGTTCGGCCGGTGTGCCGTCCTCGACGATCCGGCCGTGCTCCATCACCAGGACCCGGTCGGCGATCTCCACGGTCGACAGCCGGTGCGCGATCACCACCGCCGTACGGCCCTTCAGGACCGTCGCCATGGCCCGCTGCACCGCCCGCTCGCCGGGGATGTCCAGCGAACTGGTCGCCTCGTCCAGGATCAGCACCGCCGGGTCGGCCAGCAACGCCCGCGCGAACGCCACGAGTTGGCGCTGCCCGGCCGAGATACGGCCACCGCGCTTGCGGACGTCCGTGTCGTAGCCGTCGGGCAGGGCGCTGATGAAGTCATGGGCGCCGATCGCCTTCGCGGCCCGCTCGATCTCCTCGCGGTTCGCGTCGGGCCGGCCGATCGCGATGTTCTCGGCGACCGTGCCGGAGAACAGGAACGCCTCCTGGGTCACCATGACCACCCCGCGCCGCAGTTCGGGCACGGCCAGCTCGCGCAGGTCCACCCCGTCCAGCAGGACGCGGCCCTCGGAGGGGTCGTAGAAACGGGCGAGGAGCTTGGCGAGCGTCGACTTCCCGGCGCCGGTCGAGCCGACCACCGCGACGGTCTGTCCCGCGGGGAGCGTGAGGTCGAAGCGGGGCAGCACCTCGCCGCCGGTGCGGTACGCGAAGGAGACCCCCTCGAAGACGACCTCGCGGCCGGGACGGTCCGCGGACTCCAGCGCGGGGAGCGGCCGGGGGGCCGCCGGCTCCGGCACGGTCGGGGTCTGGGCGAGCAGGCCCGCGATCTTCTCCAGCGAGGCCGCCGCCGACTGGTAGGAGTTCAGGAACATCCCGAGCCGGTCGATCGGGTCGTACAGCCGCCGCAGGTACAGCACCGCGGCCGCCAGCACCCCCAGTTCCAGCGAGCCCTGCGCCACCCGGTAGGCGCCCCACAGCACGATCCCCGCGACGGCCGCGTTGGCGACCACCCGGGACCCGACGACATAGCGGGCCATCTCCAGCAGCGCGTCGCCGTTGACCCGCTCGTGCCGCTTGTTCAGCACGGCGAAGTCGGCGTCGTTGGCGGCCTCGCGGCGGAACGCGCGCACCGGGCGGATGCCGTTCATGGTCTCCACGAACTTCACGATCACGGCGGCGATCGCGGTCGACCGCTTCCCGTACACCCGGCCCGCGCGGCGCTGGTAGACCCGCACCAGCCCGTACAGCGGCACGAAGGAGGCCACCGCGACCGCGCCGAGCCCGAGGTCCAGCCAGAGCAGCAGCGCGGAGATGTACAGGAAGGACAGCACGACGGTGACGAGCTCCTGGAGGCCCTCGTTCAGGAGTTCGCGCAGCGACTCGACGTCCGTCGTCGAGCGGGAGATGAGCCGCCCCGAGGTGTAGCGCTCGTGGAAGTCGATGCTCAGCGCCTGCGCGTGCCGGAAGATCCGGCCGCGAAGGTCGAGCAGGACGTCCTGGTTGACGCGGGCGGAGGCCAGGATGAACGCGTACTGGAGGGCGCCGGAGGCCAGCGCGCACAGCAGATAGCCGACGCCCACCGCGATCAGCGGGCCGTGGTCGTGGTCCCGGAACGCGGGCACGGCCCGGTCGATGGCGTACGCCACGATCAGCGGGCCCGCCTGCACGGCCGCCTGCTGGAGCAGCAGCAGGAGGGTCGTGACGGTGACCCGGGACTTCATCGGGGCGAGCAGCGAGCGCAGCAGGAGGGCGGTCGCGCGCGGGGGAGCGGGCAGCCGGTCCTCGTCGAACGCCGCGTCGGCGCGCTCCTGACCGGGCGGTCGCGGCTCTTCGTCCGCGGTGGTGGGCGCGGACGTGGTGGGGGCCGTCATCGGGCGTCCTCCCCTTCCCCGGAGTCCCCGGACCCGGACATCAGATGGGCGTACTCGGCGTTGCTGCGCAGGAGTTCGTGGTGGCTGCCGACGGCCGTGATGCGGCCCTCCGACAGCAGTGCGACCCGGTCGGCGAGCTGCACGGTGGAGGGGCGGTGGGCGACGATCAGCGCGGTGGTGTCGGCCAGGACGTCCCGCAGGGCGGCCTCCACGGCGGCCTCGGTGTGCACGTCCAGGGCGGACAGCGGGTCGTCCAGGACGAGGAACCTCGGCCTGCCCACGACCGCCCGGGCGAGGGCGATGCGCTGGCGCTGGCCGCCGGAGAGGCTCAGGCCCTGCTCGCCGACCTGGGTGTCGGCGCCCTGCGGGAGGGCGTGCACGAAGTCGGCCTGGGCCACGGAGAGGGCTCGGTCCAGTTCCTGTGCGTCCTGGCCCATGAGGACGTTGTCGGCGACGCTGGTGGAGAAGAGGGTGGGGTCCTCGAAGGCCACGGCCACGAGCGCGCGCAGCGATTCTCTCGGCATGGCGGTGATGTCCTCGCCGTCCAGGGTGATGCGGCCCGAGGTGAGTTCGTGGAGGCGGGGGACGAGGGCGGTGAGGGTCGTCTTGCCGCTGCCCGTTGCCCCTACGAGGGCCATCGATTCGCCGGGGCGGATGTGGAGGTCGATCAGGTCGAGGATGGGCGCGGAGTCCCCGGGGGCGTCGGGGTAGCGGAAACGGACGTTGTGGAACCGGATGCCATCGTTGTCGGCTGCGGGTGCGTGGGGGCTTGTCGCGCCGTTCCCCGCGCCCCTATAGGGCGCGTCTTCCTGCTCCGGTGTTTCGTCCATGGCCTCGAAATAGCGCTCTGTCGCCGTCGCCGCCTCCTGGCTCATCGCCAGCAGGAAGCCGATCGACTCGACGGGCCACCTGAGTGCGAGGGCCGTCGACAGGAACGCCACCAGCGTGCCCGCCGACAACTCCCCGTCCGCCACCTGCACGCAGCCCAGGACCAGCGCCGCCCCGATGGCCACCTCCGGGAGCGTGGTGATGACACCCCAGATCGTGGCCAGCAGCCGCGCCTTGCGCAGTTCGGTTCCCCGGAGCTTCCCCGTCAGGTCGCGAAAGGCCCGCGCCTGCGACCGGTGCCGTCCGAAGCCCTTGATGATGCGGATGCCGAGCACGCTCTCCTCGACGACCGTGGTGAGATCGCCGACCTGGTCCTGCGCGAGCCGTGCCACATGGTGGTACCGCTTCTCGAAGATCACGCAGGTGACCACCACGGGGATCGCGGGCCCCAGGATCACCAGTCCGAGGGTCCAGTCCTGGAGCAGCATGATGATCACGCCGACGAGGATCGTCACGCCGTTGACCAGCAGGAAGGTCAGCGGGAAGGCCAGGAACATGCGCAGGAGCATGAGGTCGGTGGTGGCCCGGGACAGCAACTGGCCGGAGGCCCAGCGGTCGTGGAAGGCCACCGGGAGGCGCTGGAGGCGGCGGTACAGGCCCGCCCGCATCTCCGCCTCGACGTGCGAGAGGGGTCTCGCGACCAGCCACCGCCGCAGACCGAAGAGCAGCGCCTCCGCGAGCCCGAGCAGCAGCAGGTACAGCGCACCCAGCCACACACCCGCCGTGTCCCCGTCGGCGACCGGACCGTCCACCAGCCACTTCAGGACGAGCGGGATCACCAACCCGGTACACGAGGCGAGTATCGCGACGAACGCGGCGGTGAACAGCCGCGCGCGAACCGGCCGGACATAGGGCCACAGGCGCAGCAGGGTCCGCGCGGCCGATCGGTCCTTGGTGGGTGCATGTGTCGTGGACATCAGCTGCGAGCCTACGGACCGGCACTGACAACGCCCACCGAGTTTTGGCCGGACCGGAATCCGCCGATGGACCTACGACCTGCGTGTTCGAGGGGTCGTACAGGAGGCGCCGGGAGGGTCGTAGCCCCGCATCCACCGATCGGTTGATGCCGCTTCGAGCGCGACGGGCGATGTGGCACAAGGCCCCCGCCCGGGACGCTGATGCCATGTCCGTCATCGAAGTCAGTGAACTGCGCAAGTCCTACGGGGGCCGGCCCGTCGTCGACGGTGTCTCGTTCGCCGTCGAGGAGGGCGAGATCTTCGGCATTCTCGGCCCGAACGGCGCCGGCAAGACCACCACCGTCGAGTGCGTCGAGGGGCTGCGGATCCCCGACGGGGGCCGGGTCCGGGTCACCGGGCTCGACCCCGTCGCCGACCACGCGCGCGTGGCCCGCGTCCTCGGCGCCCAGCTCCAGGAGAGCGAACTCCAGGCCAAGCTCACCGTCCGCGAGGCCCTGGAGCTCTACAGCACCTTCTACGACCGTCCCCTCGACTGGCGTCCGCTGGCCGAACGCCTGGGGCTGACCGAGAAGCTCACCACCCGGTTCGGGAAGCTCTCCGGCGGTCAGAAGCAGCGCCTGTTCATCGCGCTCGCCCTGGTCGGCAACCCGCGGATCGTCGTCCTGGACGAGCTGACCACGGGTCTCGACCCGCGGGCCCGCCGTGACACCTGGGAGCTGATCGAGGACGTCCGCGCGAACGGTGTGACCGTGCTGCTCGTCACCCACTTCATGGAGGAGGCACAGCGCCTCTGCGACCGGATCGCCGTGATCGACAAGGGGCGGGTCGCCGCGCTGGACACCCCGGCCGGGCTCATCCGGCGGTCGGCGGGCGGCACGGTCATCAGCTTCACCCCCTCCGCGCCGCTCGACGCGCACGAACTGAACACCCTGCCCGCGCTCGCCTCGGTCGAGGACCGGGACGGCCGGCTCACCCTGTCCGGCACCGACGAGACGGTGAACGCCGTCATCACCCTGCTCGCCCGCCGGCACGTCACCGCCCACCAGCTGCGGGTCCTCGACGCCACCCTCGACGACGCGTTCCTCGACCTCACGAAGACCGACACGACGACCGACACCCAGGAGGCCACGGCATGAACACCGCCGTACTGCGGACCGAGGTCCGACTCTTCCGCCGCGAACCCGGCGCCCTCTTCTGGATCCTGCTGTTCCCCACCCTGCTCCTGGTGATCCTCGGCTCGGTCCCGTCCTTCCGGCACCACGACCCCGACCTCGGCGGCCTCCGCACCATCGACGTGTACGTCCCGGTGGCCGTGCTCCTCGGCATGATCGTCGGCGGCCTCCAGTCGATGCCCCAGACCCTCACCGGCTACCGCGAGCGGGGCATCCTGCGCCGCATGTCCACCACCCCGGTCCGCCCGGCCGCCCTGCTCGTCGCGCAGATGACGGTCTACGGCGGTGCCGCCCTGGCGTCGGGACTGCTGGCCCTCGCGGTCGGGCGGGTCGGCTTCGCCGTACGACTGCCCGAGCAGCCCGCGGGATACCTGCTGGCCCTGGTCCTCGCCGTGCTCGCCGCCCTCGCGCTCGGCGCGGTGGTCTCGGCGCTGTCCCGGACCACGAAGATGGCCGGCGCGATCGGCTCGGCCGTGTTCTTCCCGGCGATGTTCTGCGCGGGTGTGTGGGCGCCGGTGCAGACCATGCCGCACCTGCTGGCCCGGATCGTCGGCTGGACGCCCTTCGGAGCGGCCGCCGAGGCGCTGAACCGGGCCGCGGCAGGACACTGGCCGGGCTGGACCCACCTGGGCGTGCTCGCGATCTGGACGCTGCTGCTGACGGCCGCCGCGTCACGCTGGTTCCGCTGGGAGTGAGGCGGCCGTGCCGGACACTGGGGCCATGACCACCACAGGGCCCTTCGAGCCCCGGGCCTCCTTCGACACCTGGGGGCCCTACGCGTTGCTGGCCGCCGGTGTCGTGGCGGCGGCCGTCTCCGCCCGCCCGGTCGGCATGGGCCCGTCCGCGATGGCCGTCTCCGCGGTCCTGGTCGTCGCGGGCGTGCTCGTCCAGGTGTGGTGGGGGAGGGTGCGGCGGAGCGAGCCCGGCCCGAGCCGGACCGGGGTGTGCCTCTACTTCCTGCGCTGGGCCCTCGGGTTCGTGCTGACCTGGCTCAACCCGTTCTTCGCCTTCTACGCGGTGACCGGCTACTACACCGCAGGCCGGGAGCTGCCCCGCCGGCTGGTGATGCCCGGTCTGTTCCTGACCGCGATCACCATGGCCGGCAGCGAGGTCGGCGGCATGCCGCCCCGCGGAACGCTCCTGTGGGTCGGGTTCTTCCTCGTCCTGGGCCTCAACATGGGCCTGGTCAGCGTGTTCACCCGGTTCGCGTTGCAGGAGCAGGATCGCGCCCGGTTCCAGGCCGAGACCATCGCCGAACTGGAGCGCACCAACACCGCGCTCCAGCAGGCGCTCGACGAGAACGCCGCCCTGCACGCCCAACTCCTCGTCCAGGCAAGGGAGGCCGGGGTCGCCGACGAGCGCCGCCGGCTGGCCGCCGAGATCCACGACACCCTCGCCCAGGGCCTCACCGGGATCATCGCCCAGCTCCAGGTCGTCGCGAACACCTCCGACGAGGGGCAGGCCCGCGAGCATGTGCACCGGGCGATCGACCTCGCCCGGCACAGCCTCGGCGAGGCCCGCCGGTCGGTCCACAACCTCGCCCCGGTCGCGCTGGCCGACGCGGGACTGCCCGAGGCGCTCAAGCAGACGGTCACCGAATGGGGCGAACGCACCGGTGTGCGCGCCGAGTTCACCGTCACCGGCACCGCCGAGCAGCTGCACGACGAGGTCTCCGCGACCCTGCTCAGGATCGCCCAGGAGGCCCTGTCCAACGCGGCCCGGCACGCGCACGCCGGCCGCGTCGGCGTCACCCTGAGCTTCCTGACCGACGAGGTCATCCTCGACATCCGCGACGACGGACGCGGCTTCGACCCGCTCGCCCTGCCCGCCCGCACCCACGCCGGCGGCTTCGGCCTCGACGGCATGCGGGCCCGGGCCGAACGCATCGCCGGTTCGCTCGCCGTCGAGTCCGAACCGGGCAACGGCACCGCGCTGTCGGCTCGCGTACCGTTGGTCCGCCATGACCGCTGACATCTCGCTGCTGATCGTCGACGACCATCCCGTGGTACGGGACGGTCTGCGCGGCATGTTCGCCTCCGCGCCCGGCTTCACCGTGCTCGGCGAGGCCTCCGACGGCGTCGAGGCCGTAGAGCGGGCCGCGGCCCTCGACCCCGACGTGATCCTGATGGACCTGCGGATGCCGGGCGGGGGAGGCGTCGACGCCATCCGGGAGCTGACCCGCAGGGCCGCCCGCGCGAAGATCCTCGTGCTGACGACGTACGACACCGACTCCGACACCCTGCCCGCGATCGAGGCGGGCGCGACCGGCTACCTCCTCAAGGACGCCCCGCGCGACGAACTGTTCACCGCGGTACGGGCGGCCGCGGAGGGCCGTACGGTCCTCTCCCCGGCGGTGGCGTCCCGGCTGGTCTCCGCCGTCCGCTCACCCAGGGCACCCGCGAACGAGCCCCTGTCCGCCCGTGAGCGCGAGGTCCTCACCCTGGTCGCCCGGGGCACCTCCAACCGGGAGATCGCCCGCGAGCTGTTCATCAGCGAGGCGACCGTGAAGACCCATCTCACCCACCTGTACGCCAAGTTGGGCGTCAACGACCGCGCGGCGGCGGTAGCGACGGCGTACCAGCGGGGGATCCTCGGCTAGCCCCCCGCCCCGACACCGCCTCAGTCGGCCACCCTGAGCAGCAGCACCGCCCGTGCCGGGACCGTGACCGACGACCCCGCCCGGTGCACCACCGCCGGTGCCTCCCCCTGTTCCTCCCTCGACGTGTCGACGACCACCTCGTACCGCTCCGCCCACGGCGGTCCCGGCAGCTGGAAGGCCGTCGGGCGGTCACCCGCGTGCAGGACGGCCAGGAAGCTGTCGTCGACGATCGGCGCCCCGCGGTCGTCACGGCCGGGGATGTCCCGCCCCGACAGATACATGCCGAGCGTGGCGGCGGGCGCGTACCAGTCGTGTTCCGTCATCTCGGTGCCGCGCGCGGTGAACCAGGCCAGGTCCCGCAACCCGTCCGCCGAGTGCGCCCGCCCCGAGAAGAACGCCCGGCGCCTGAGCACCGGATGCCGGTGTCTGAGATCGATCAGCCGGGCGGTGAGGTCGAACAGGGCCTTCCAGCCGGGATCCTCCAGCAGCTCCCAGTCCACCCAGCTGATCTCGTTGTCCTGGCAGTAGGCGTTGTTGTTGCCGCGCTGCGTGCGGCCCATCTCGTCGCCCGCGACCAGCATCGGCACCCCCGTCGACAGCAGCAGTGTGGTGAGCAGGTTCCTCAACTGCCGTCGCCTGAGCGCCCGTACGCGCTCGTCGTCCGTCTCGCCCTCGGCCCCGCAGTTCCACGCCCGGTTGTCGTCGGTGCCGTCCCGGTTGCCCTCGCCGTTCGCCTCGTTGTGCTTCCTCTCGTACGACACCAGGTCGCGCAGGGTGAAACCGTCGTGCGCGGTGATGAAGTTGACCGAGGCGTACGGCCGCCGCCCGCCCCACGCGTACAGGTCGCTGGAGCCCGACAGGCGGTAGCCGAGGTCCCGTACGTCCGGCAGAGCGCCTCGCCAGAAGTCCCGTACGGCGTTGCGGTAGCGGTCGTTCCACTCCGTCCACAGGGGCGGGAAGGCGCCCACCTGGTAGCCCCCGGAGCCCACGTCCCACGGCTCGGCGATCAGCTTCACCCGGCGCAGCACCGGGTCCTGGGCGATCACCGCGAGGAACGGGGACAGCATGTCGACGTCGTGCATCGAGCGGGCCAGCGCGGCCGCCAGGTCGAAGCGGAAGCCGTCCACGCCCATCTCCGTCACCCAGTAGCGCAGGGAGTCGGTGATCAGCCGCAGGACGTGCGGCTGGACGACGTGCAGGGTGTTGCCGCAGCCCGTGTAGTCCGCGTAGCGCCGGGCGTCCGACTGGAGGCGGTAGTAGCCCCGGTTGTCGATGCCCTTCAGGGACAGCGTGGGGCCCAGCTCGCCCGCCTCCGCCGTGTGGTTGTAGACCACGTCGAGGATGACCTCGATCCCGGCGGCGTGCAGCGCGCGGACCATGCGCTTGAACTCGCCGACCTGCTGGCCCGTCGTACCGGAGGCGGCGTAGGACGCGTGCGGCGCGAAGTAGCCGATGGAGTTGTAGCCCCAGTAGTTCTTCAGGCCGCGCCGCAGCAGGTGGTCCTCGTGCGCGAACTGGTGGACGGGGAGCAGCTCGACGGCCGTCACGCCCAGTCTCACCAGGTGCTCGATCGCGGCCGGATGCGCCAGCCCGGCGTACGTGCCCCGCAGTTCCTCGGGGATGCCGGGGTGCCGGGCCGTGAAGCCCCGCACATGCACCTCGTAGATGACCGAGTCCGCCCACGGGGTCTTCGGCCTCCGGTCCTCCATCCATTCGTCGTCGGTGGCGTCGTCGTGGACGACCACCCCCTTCGGGACGTACGGCGCCGAGTCACGGTCGTCCCGGACGGTGTCCGCGACCTGCTGCTGGGGCCAGTCACGGACATGGCCGTACACCTCGGGCGGCAGGCTGAAGTCACCGTCCACCGCGCGGGCGTACGGGTCCAGGAGCAGCTTCGCCGGGTTCCAGCGGCCGCCGGTCCACGGGTCCCAGCGGCCGTGCACCCGGAAGCCGTAGCGCTGGCCGGGCATGACACCGGGGACGAAGCCGTGCCAGATCTCGTGGGTGAGCTCGCCGAGCCGGGCCCGGGTCTCCCTGCCGTCCGCGTCGAACAGGCACAGCTCGACGGCCTCGGCACCGCCCGCCCACAGCGCGAAGTTGGTCCCCGCGACTCCGTCCGGACCGACCCGGAACCTGGCCCCCAGCGGGGTCGGCGCACCGGGCCACACCGGTACGGGTGGTGCTCCCCGCCGCGTGCCGTTCACCAGCGCGGCGGGGCGCTCCTCGGCGGCTTCGGTCACCGCCTCCTGCTCGGCTGCGCTGGACACCGGTCCTCCCACGGCTCGTGGAACGAGATGGAAAAGGGCGCACGGCATCCCATCCGCGGCACCCCCTCACGTCGTCCTCCCCACTGTTCTGCCCACGGGTCGGCTCGCACTCACGGGTTCGCTCCGCTGGGTTGGGCGGGGCGCCTTCGGACGTGCCGGGTCAGGTTGTCCGGCGACTGCGGGTCCGTGGGGGCTGGTCGCGCAGTTCCTCGCGCCCCCAAGAAGCGTAGGCCACCGTCGCCGGAGATCCGAAGGTCACGTTTCCCCCCGGTAGGCGCCGTCGTTGAGCCGGGTGTGAGACATGGACAGGGGCGCGCTCGGCGTGCCGGGACCGTGATGGTCGCCGTGGTGACATGGGCAGGACTGCTGGCCGGGGCCGCCGGCTGCACCGCGGGCGGGGGTGGCGGGATCAGCGGGGTCGGAGGGTTCGGCAAGCCCCCGGCGCCCGAGGACGTGATCAGGGTCGCCCCCGACGACGGCACCAGGGGCGTGCCGCCCGAGGAGAGGCTGCGGGTCCGGGTGGCCGGCGGCCGCCTGGAGTCGGTCACCGTCGTGAAGTCCCAGGACGCGCAGGACACTCCGGTCCCCGGGCGCATCTCCGACGACGGGCTGCGCTGGGAACCCGACGAGGCGCGGCTCGCGCTCGCCGCGAAGTACACCGTCGACGCGGTCGCCCTCGACGCGCACGGCCGCCGCTCGGCCCGGCACGCGACCTTCACCACGTACGTCCCCGGGAAGCGCTTCGTCGGGTACGTGACCCCCGAGAACCGCTCCACCGTCGGCACCGGGATGATCGTCTCGCTGGCGTTCAACCGGGAGATCCAGGACCGCGCGGCCGTCGAACGCGCCGTCCGCGTCACCGCGCAGCCGCCCGTCGAGATCCGCCCCCACTGGTTCGGCCGGGGCCGCCTCGATTTCCGGCCCGAGCACTACTGGCAGCCCGGGACCCGGGTGACGGTCGCGCTGCGGCTCCGGGACGTGGAGGGCGCGCCCGGCGTCTACGGCCTCCAGTACAAGACCGTCTCCTTCACCGTCGGCCGCAGCCAGGTCTCCCTCGTGGACGCGGCCGCACACACCATGCAGGTCAGGCGGGACGGCGAACTCCTCGCCACCGTGCCGATCACCGCGGGCGCCCCCAAGACCACCACGTACAACGGCAAGATGGTCGTCACCGAGATGCTGGAAGTGACCCGCATGAACAGCCGTACGGTCGGCTTCGGCGGCGAGTACGACATCCCGGACGTGCCGCACGCCCTGCGGCTGACCGACTCCGGCACCTTCCTGCACGGCAACTACTGGGCGCCGGACGCCCCCGGCAGGGTCAATGTCAGCCACGGCTGTGTGGGCCTCAGGGATGTGAAGGGCGGCAGCTCGGAGACGCCCGCGGGCTGGTTCTTCGACCGCAGTCTCGTCGGTGACGTGGTCGAGGTCGTCCACAGCGATGACAAAAAGGTCGCTCCCGACAATGGCCTCGGGGGATGGAATATGACGTGGAAGCAGTGGAATGCGGGCAGTGACTGAATGGTGACCTTCTACTCACAAGATTCTGAAATTTATGCGGTTAATATGCGCCGACACGCGGTGATCGCGGGGGTGATGCGGGCCTGACCAGGCCCGGCGAGGGGAGATCGACTTGAACGTGCGACCGATATCGGGGGCGTCGGTTGACGCGCGGGGGCGTGGGGCCAAGGGGCTGCTGGCGCTGATACTCGGCGTCCTGCTGCTGGCCGTGACCGCGTGCGGTGGCGGGGGAGCCGGATCCGGTTCGGGCTCCGGGGACGCCAAGAGCGGGAAGGGTGACTCGGCAGCCGCCGAGACCAAGCAGTCCGAGGCGATCGTCTCCATCACCCCGAAGGACGGCGCGAAGTCCGTCGACACCAGCGGCGCCCTCAAGGTCGCCGCCACGAAGGGCAAGTTGACCGAGGTGCAGGTCAAGGACGCCAAGGGCACCGCGGTGGAGGGGAAGATAGCCGCCGACGGCGCCTCCTGGACGCCGTCCACGCATCTCGCCTCCGGCACCGCCTACACGGTGCACGCGATCGCGAAGGACTCCAAGGGCCGTACGGCGGCCGAGGACTCCGGCTTCACCACCCTGACCCCGAAGAACACCTTCATCGGCACATTCACGCCCGAGGACGGCTCGACGGTCGGCGTCGGAATGCCGTTCTCGCTCCGCTTCACCCGGGGCATCACGAGTCCCGACGACGTCGAGAAGGCCATCACCGTCAAGACCTCGCCGGCCGTCGACGTCCAGGGCCACTGGTTCGGCAACGACCGTCTGGACTTCCGTCCCGAGCACTACTGGAAGGAAGGCACCAAGGTCACCGTCCAGCTCCGTCTCGACGGCGTCGAGGGCCGCAAGGGCGTCTACGGCAAGCAGAACAAGACCGTCTCCTTCACCATCGGCCGCAACCAGGTCTCCGTCGTGGACGCCAAGAAGCACACGATGAAGGTCACGCAGGACGGCAAGACCGTCAGGACCATCCCGGTCACCACCGGCAAGCCCGGCTACGACACCTGGAACGGCCAGATGGTCATCAGCGAGAAGCTCGCGGTGACCCGGATGAACGGCGAGACGGTCGGGTACGGCGGCGAGTACGACATCAAGGACGTCCCGCACGCCTCCCGCCTCACCGACTCCGGCACCTTCCTGCACGGCAACTACTGGGGCGGCGACGCCTTCGGCAACTACAACGCCAGCCATGGCTGCGTGGGCCTGCGCGACGTCAAGGGCGGCTACGACAGCGGGGTCCCGGCGGCCTGGTTCTTCAACCACTCCCTGATCGGCGACGTGGTGATCGTGAAGAACTCCCACGACGCGACCGTCGCCCCGGACAACGGCCTCAACGGCTGGAACATGTCCTGGGACAAGTGGACGGCGTGACGCTCCGACGGCCGACGGCCGATGCGTGACGACTGACGTACGGCCCCGGTGTGAGCTACGGCACCGGGGCCGTTGCCGTTAGTCCCCGTTAACCTGCTGGCATGACCGTGAATCTCGAAGTCGCCGAAGGTGTCGGCGTCATCCGTCTCGACCGGCCGCCCATGAACGCGCTGGACGTGGCCACCCAGGACCGGCTGAAGGAGCTCGCCGAGGAGGCGACCCGGCGTGAGGACGTGCGCGCGGTGGTCGTGTACGGCGGGGAGAAGGTGTTCGCGGCGGGCGCGGACATCAAGGAGATGCAGGACATGGACCACACCGCGATGGTCCTGCGCGCCCGCGCCCTCCAGGACTCCTTCACGGCCGTGGCCCGCATCCCCAAGCCGGTCGTCGCCGCGATCACCGGCTACGCGCTGGGCGGCGGCTGCGAACTCGCCCTGTGCGCGGACTTCCGGATCGCCGCGGAGAACGCCAAGCTGGGCCAGCCGGAGATCCTGCTCGGCCTGATCCCCGGCGCGGGCGGCACCCAGCGCCTGGCCCGGCTGGTCGGACCGTCCAAGGCGAAGGACCTGATCTTCACCGGCCGTATGGTCAAGGCCGACGAGGCACTGGCGCTCGGCCTCGTGGACCGGGTCGTCCCCGCCGACGAGGTGTACGCCGAGGCCCACGCCTGGGCGGCGAAGCTCGCGCAGGGACCGGCGATCGCGCTGCGCGCGGCGAAGGAGTCGATCGACACGGGTCTGGAGACGGACATCGAGACCGGGCTCGCGGTGGAACGCAACTGGTTCGCAGGCCTGTTCGCCACCGAGGACCGCGCACGGGGCATGAAGAGCTTCGTCGAGGAAGGACCCGGCAAGGCGAAATTCCTCTGAATCCCTTGCAATTGACGCGATGTCTGATCCGGGTCCCTCGATGGGGCGGTTTATGGGAGCCTTAAGGCAACCTTAAGTCTGCCTTGTCGAGGGAGTCCGTCGATTGCCTCCTCATGAGCCTCCGCCACAGGTCACCAGGGCTGTTGACGGCGCCGATGTGCCGTTGGCATATGCCGATCACCCTTCTCGGAACAGCGCGTTCAGGGGGGCGTATTCGTCAGGAACGGCCCCGGAGGGCGCTTTGGGCGGCCATGATGGGGTCATGGCGGGGCTGGAGGGTTTCGAACAGCCGCGGGGAGACGGCCGTGCGACGGCGGCGCGCTGGTCTCCGGCGGTCGAGGACGAGCACGCACTGAAGGTGCTCGAACTGTTCGGAAACCCCACCGAGGCCGAGGTCCCCCTGCCGTCCCGCCCGGAGTCCGCGGCGGCCGCCCGGCGCCTGACCCAGGTGATCGTGCTGCGCGACTGGGGGCTGACCCCCAAGATGGCGGAGGACGCGGTGTTACTCGTGTCCGAGCTCGTCGGCAACGCCGTACGGCACACCGGGGCAAGGGTGTTCGGCCTGCGCATGCGGCGCCGGCGGGGGTGGATCCGGATAGAGGTGCGGGACCCCTCGCGCGGACTGCCCTGTCTGATGCCGGTCCAGGAGATGGACGTCAGCGGACGGGGACTGTTCCTCGTCGACAAGCTGTCCGACCGGTGGGGGGTCGATCTGCTGCCCCGCGGCAAGACCACCTGGTTCGAGATGCGGGTGGCCGACAGGTAGCCGGTGGGTCGATCAGCGGCAATCCGCCACAGAACCCCTTAAATGGGGCGGGTGACCGCTACCGACCGCCGGACCGTGCTGCTCGCCACCGCCGGGCTGACATTGGCCGCGGGATGTGCGACCAGGAGTGCCGTCGCTCATCCCGCCCCCTCCTCCGCCGGCAGCGCCCCACCCCTCCCCGCCCAGCTCACCCACGGCCCCCGCGACCGCCCCCGGGTCGCCCTCACCTTCCACGGCGCCGGTGATCCCGCCACCGCACGTGCGCTGCTCACCGAGGCCGAGCAGCGCGGAGCCCGGCTCACCGTGCTCGCCGTGGGCACCTGGCTCGACGCCCACCCCGACCTTGCCCGCCGGATCCTGGACGGCGGCCACGACCTCGGCAACCACACCCTGAGCCACCTCGACATCAACGCGATGTCCGAGGCCGAGGCGCGTCAGGAGATCACCGGCTGCGCCGAGCAGATCCGGCGGCTCACCGGGACGGTGGGGACCTGGTTCCGGCCCTCCCGCACTCCCACCGCCTCACCCCTCGTCACCCGGCTGGCCCAGGAGGCCGGCTACCCCCACGTCCTGTCCTACGACGTCGACTCCCTCGACTACACCTCGCCCGGCGCCGCCGCCGTCGCCCGCAAGGTACTCGCCGAGATCCGCGAAGGGTCCGTGGTGAGCCTGCACTTCGGGTACGCCGACACGGTCGCCGCCCTCCCCGTCGTACTGGAAGAACTCGACCGGCGCGGCCTGGCCGCGGTGACCACCACGGAGTTGTTCAGCTGATGACCCGTACCCTCGCCCAGCGCGCTCTGATCGCCTGTGCCGCCCTCGTCGTCCTCGCCGCCTGCGGCACCGGGACCGAGGACGGCGTGAAGGAGGCCCTCGGCACCAAGGCTGCCGCCCCGGTGCACCCGGTGAAACCCGTGCGGAAGGCGGTCCAGGGGCTCCCCGGGATGCCGCCCGTCCTCGACCCGAAGGACGTCTACGCCGCCGACCGCCCGAACCGGCTCTCCCCCGTGGTGAAGGACTTCCCCTCGCGGGTCTACGTGCCCAACACCGAGTCCGACACGGTCTCCGTCATCGACCCGAAGACGTACGAGGTCATCGACACGATCCATGTCGGACGGCAGCCCCAGCACGTCGTGCCCTCCTGGGACATGAAGACGCTCTGGGTCAACAACGACCGCGGCAACACCCTCACCCCGATCGACCCGAGCACCGGGAAGGCGGGCAAGCCGGTCGATGTGCACGACCCCTACAACCTGTACTTCACGCCGAACGGCAAGTACGCCATCGTGATGGCCTCCCTCGACCGGGAGCTGGTCTTCCGCGACGCGTACACCATGGAGCGGAGGAAGACGGTCCCGGTCAGCTGCTACGGCGTCAACCACGCCGACTTCTCCCTGGACGGCCGGTACTTCATCGTGTCCTGCGAGTTCAGCGGGGAGCTGCTGAAGGTCGACACCGAGAAGATGGAGGTGATCGGCCAGCAGAAGCTGCCCTTCGGCGGGGCCATGCCGCAGGACGTCAAGGTCTCGCCCGACGGGAAGCGGTTCTACGTCGCCGACATGATGGCCGACGGGATGTGGGTCCTGGACGGGGACACCTTCGGCAAGCCGACCCTGCTGCCCACCGGCAAGGGCACCCACGGCCTGTACGTCAGCCGTGACTCCCGTGAAATGTACGTCTCCAACCGGGGCGAAGGGACCGTGTCCGTCTTCGACTTCGCCGAGAACCGGGTCACGAAGAAGTGGCACCTGCCCGGTGGTGGCAGCCCCGACATGGGGGGCGTCTCCGCCGACGGCAAGGTCCTGTGGCTGTCCGGCCGCTACAACTCCGAGGTCTACGCCATCGACACCCGCACCGGCGCCGAGCTCGCCCGCATCAAGGTCGGCAGCGGCCCCCACGGCCTCGCGGTGTACCCGCAACCGGGCCGCTACTCACTCGGCCACACCGGCATCTTCCGCTGACGACTCCCGCGTCACCGCACGTCACCGGGGGAGTGAGCAACGCCGCCGCGCGCCGCCGGGGTGCGAGCAGCACCGGCGCGTGGCCGGGAAGTGAGCAACCCCGGCGCGTGGCTGTGGGCGCGAGGAGTCCGCCGTACGTTGCTGGGGGTGCGAGCGGTCCGCCGCACGGCACTGAGGGAGTGACCAATGCCGCCGCGCGCCGCCGGGGTGTGAGCAGCACCGGCGCGTGGCTGGGGCGCGAGGAGTCCGCCGTACGTTGCTGGGGGTGCGAGCGGTCCGCCGCACGGCACTGGGGGAGTGACCAATGCCGCCGCGCGCCGCCGGGGTGTGAGCAGCACCGGCGCGTGGCTGGGAAGTGAGCAACCCCCGCGCGTGGCTGTGGGCGCGAGGAGTCCGCCGTACGTTGCTGGGGGTGCGAGCGGTCCGCCGCAACGCCGCTGGGGGTGCGAGCGGTCCGCCGCACGGCACTGGGGGAGTGAGCAACGCCGCCGTGCGTCGCCAGGGTGCGAGGAACCCCCGCGCGTGGCTGGGGCGCGAGCGGTCCGCCGTACGTTGCTGGGGGTGCGAGCGGTCCGTCGCAACGCCGCTGGGGGAGTGGGCAACGCCGCCGCACGTCAGCGGGGGGTGAGCAACACTCGCACGTCCTCGGGGTGCGAGGAACACCCCCCGCGCGTCAGCGGCGGGCGAGCAGTACCGCCTCCGCGCCCACCGGGCGGTAGCCCGCCGCCTGGAAGGCGCGCAGGCTGCGGGCGTTGCCCGGGGAGACCTGGGCCCACAGGGGCTCCGCGACCAGGTGGCGGGCCGCGGTCACCAGGACGCGGCCCAGGCCCCGCTGCCGTACCGCCTCGTCGACCTCGACCGAGACCTCCAGACGGCCGCCGACGCCGCGTCCCGTCACCAGCACCCCGCCGTCCGCCGTCCAGGCCCGGATGTCGTCGCGGCGCCCGCGGGCGTAGGCGATCCGGGGATGGTTCGCGTCCTCGATCTCCTCGAGCGCCAGGGGCGGTTCGCCCGGCAGCGGGTCGGCGACCAGCATCGCGTCGATCGTCTCCGACCTGCGCCCGGTCCGCTCCAGCAGGGCCGTCAGGAAACGCGGGTTCATGGTCGCGGCCAGCGGATCGCAGTCCAGGCCGCGCAGGGTGGCCCGGACCCACTCGGGGTCCTCGTCCGTGAAGACCACGGAGTGGGCCGTGAAGGAGAGCACGCCCGCGTCCCGGTGACAGGCCTGCGGCACGATCGTGGTGCCGCCGTCCGCCGGCGGGAAGACACCGCGGGCCGCCGCGTCGAGAATGTCCCGCAAAGTCTCCATCACCGGCTCCTTGAGTCTCCCGCCACTGGAAGGCCCACACTCGCAGACATGATCGACGACGGCACCGGCCTTTTCACCATCGGCGAGCTGGCCCGGACCACCGGACTGACCGTGCGGACCATCCGCTACTGGTCCGACGAGGGTGTCCTCACCCCGGTGACCCGCTCCGCCGGCGGCTACCGGCTCTACGACACCGAGTCCGTCGCCCGCCTGGAGCTGATCCGCACGCTGCGGGAACTGGGTCTCGGCCTGGACGCCGTACGCGAGGTCGTCGGGGGCGAGAAGGACCTGTCCTCCGTGGCGGCCGCGCATGTGGCCGCGCTGGACGCGCAGATCAGGTCACTGAAGGTGACCCGGGCGGTGCTGTCGACCGTGGCGCGACGGGGTTCGAGCGCGGAGGAGATGACGTTGATGCACAGACTTGCGCGGCTGTCGGCGGCCGAACGGCAGCGGATCGTGGACGACTTCGTGGAGGAGACCTTCCGCGGCCTGGACACGGCCGACCCGGTGATCCGGGACCGGCTGCGGCGGATCGGTGCCGATCTGCCCGAGGATCCCAGCCCCGAGCAGGTCGACGCGTGGGTGGAGCTGGCCGAACTGGTGCAGAAGGAGGACTTCCGGGCCGCGATGCGCAGGATGATCGAGTTCAACGCGGCCGGCCGGGGCCCGGACACCCCGGCCGGCACCTCGATGTGGTTCATCCGGCGGCTGGTCGAGCTGGTCGGGGACGCCCTCGCGCGCGGCACGGCCCCCGAGGACCCGGAGGCGGACGCCGTACTCGACGAACTGCTCGGGGAGGGCACGGACCGGGCGGCCGTGCTGGAGCGCATCGACCTGGGCCAGGAGGTCGACCGCTACCGGGAGTTGGCCGCCGTCATCTCCGGCGCGTCCGAGCCGCCGAGGTACCGGGCGGAGTTCTCCTGGGTGGTCGCCGCGCTGCGGTCCAGGACCGGCGGCTAATCTGACCTGCGGCAGCAAGCCAGTGAGACACGAAGCACGAGATGAGGGGCGGACCGGTGGCGCACATCGACATCGAGGAAGCACGCAAGCAGTTCGAGCGCATCGATGCGGACGGTGACGGCTCCATCACCGCCGCCGAGTTCAAGTCCGCCCTGGCCCAGGGGGGCGACTGGAACGTGACCGAGTCGGTCGCCGAGGCGATCATCAAGACCCGTGACCTGAACGGCGACAAGCTCCTGTCGTTCGACGAGTTCTGGGCCTTCCTGAACAAGTAGGGCGAACGGAGAGGGGGGGCGCCGCACCGGGCTTTCGGCGGGCGCCCCCTTCGTCATGCCCAGCCCCGGAGCCGTACCGTCCAGCGGCCCTCGTGCCGCTCCAGCACCAGCGGCAGGTCGAAGCACCTGCCGACCCGGTCGCTGGTGAGGACGTGCGCCGCCGGGCCCTGGGCGAGGACCCGGCCCTCCCGCAGCAGCAACGCATGGGTGGTGCCGGGCGGCAGCTCCTCCAGGTGATGTGTGACCAAGACCGTCGCCGGCGCCGGATGCTCCCGGCGCAGTACGTCCAGTGCGTCGATCAACTGCTCGCGGACTCGGCGTCGGCCGCTCCACGGTCCGTGAGGCGCTGCGGGCGCTGGCCGGGGCCGGGCTGGTGCGGCCGAGGCAGGGCGCGGGGGTGTTCGTCACGGCCGCGGAGGAGGTGCGGGACTGGCCGACCCGGCTGCGCCGGGCCGCGGTCACCGACGTCTACGAGGTCCGCATGGCAGTGGAGGTCCACGCGGCCCGCCTCGCCGCGCGCCGCCGTACCGTCGAGGACGTGGTGGCGATGGAACGCGCGCTGGAGGGCCGCCGGGCCGCCTCGGCCTCCTCCGACGCCGACTTCGTCGACGCCGACATCGCCTTCCACGCGGCGGTGGTCGCGGCCGCCCACAACCCCGTACTCGCGGACCTCTTCGGGGAGTTCACCCCGGTGCTGCGCGAGGGCCTGGTCGAACTGCTGGCCCTGACGGACCTGCGCGCCACCGACCCCAACACCGCGGACGAGGCCCACGCGGCCCTGGTCCGCGCGGTGGCGGACGGGGACGCGGAGGCGGCGGCGGAGATCCTGCGGGCGGAGCTGGAGGATCCGTTCCCGGGCCAGTGCCCGCTCCCGTGAACGGGCCCCGTCCCGGCTAGACGATGTCCAGGGGCTCGTGCGGACCGGACGGGAGGCCGATTCCGACGGTGTCGCCGGGGCGCACCACGCCACCCGTCACGACGACGCCCATGATCCCGGAAAGGAAGCGCGGCCGGCCGTTCTCGTCCCGGCTCACGACCTCCTTCATCAGCCCCTTACGGAAGCCGTCGATCTGCGCGCACGGATTCCGCAGCCCGGTCACCTCGACGACGGCCGTCCCCCCGAGCCGCAGGCGCGTGCCCCGGGGCAGTGCCAGCAGGTCGACCCCCCGGGTGGTGACGTTCTCGCCGAGCTCCCCGGCGGCCACCTCGAACCCGGCCCGCCGTACGTCCTCGAACAGCTCCTCGTGGATCAGGTGCACCTGCCGGAGGTTCGGCTGCGAGGGGTCCTTCCGCATCCGGAACCGGTGCTTCACCGTCGCTCCGCCGTGCACGTCCCCCTCCACCCCGAACCCCGCGAGCAAGGTGATGCTCTCCCGGTTCGGCTTGCTGAAGGAGTACGTTCCGTTGCTGCTGACCGCGCTGATCGTCCCACCCATGGCACCAGCCTAGGAGACGGCCACCGCGGAGCACCGCTCAGGCGTCCGCGGCCCACTCGCGCAGTGCGGCCTTGCTCGCGAAGTCGGCGACGTTCTTGTCCACCGGGTCGTCGGTGTACTGGTGGAAGCGCCACTTCGCCTTGATGCGGGGCTTGCCCGCGGTGACGTAGTCGGCGATCCAGAGACCGTCGCCGGCGTACGACGTGGTGTCCACGTTCAGCCAGTAGTGCCGGTTGCAGTAGAGCAGGACCCGGTTGTCCGGCCGGAGTTGGCGCACCTTGCGGATGAAGGCGTCCTTCTCCGCGTTGGTGGCGTGGGTGCCCTCGCCGGTCGTCTCCCAGTCCACGGCGAGGAGGTCGCCCGCCCTCTCGGGGGCGTGCTGGACGAAGTACTCGGCCTGGGCGGTGAGGTTGCCGGGCCACAGGAAGTGGTAGAAGCCGACGACCAGCCCGGCGTCGCGCGCGTGCTTGGCCTGGGCCGCGAGCTTGGGGTTGACGTAGGAGCGGCCCTCGGTCGCCTTGATGAAGGCGAAGGAGAGACCGTCCGTGGCGTAGGACGAGGACTGGTAGGCGCTGACATCGATACCGCGGAGCATGTGGGGGCTCCTTGAAGTGTCGTCGGGGGAAGGGGAGTTGTCATGATGCCCCCGATGGGCCGAACGACACCTGGGGCCGCCGCGACCGGCCTCAGCCCTGCTTCTGCGCCACGGCGTATCCGGGTACGGACGGCCACCGCACGGTGATGAGCACCGACTCCTCCTCCGCGTACCAGGAGTGGTCGACCCCGTGCCCCCACACGACGTAGTCGCCCTGTTCCGCCAGCACCACGTCCCGCCCCGGCAGCTCCACCCGGAAGCGGCCGCTGATCAGGATCAGCAGAGCGGTACGCGCCTCGCCCCGCACCCACTCCTCGCGGCGGTCACCGCGGGGGTGGATGCCCCACTTGATCTCCACGGCCTCGCTGTGCCGCGGATCGCCGGCCTCCTTGAAGTGGCCGAGGAGCCAGCCCCGGTCCAGCGGGGCGTCCTTGCCGGCGTTGCCCACGTACACGCTGTCGTTCATGGCGGGGGATGCTAGCAACTTCCCTTCCGCGCGGAAGCGCCGCACCGGCGCACCGGCGCTGAGCGGTATCCCCGCAGCTCACGGCCCTGTCGGCGGCCGGTCCCGGGTGTCGCGGCGGCGGGTCGCGTTGCCTTCCGGCGACGAAGATGGTGCGAAAACCCTTGACTCGACCTCTCCGGCCACATAGATATGTCTGCGCAGTCATGTCAGCGCAGTCATATTGAATCGGGACCTGCTGACGGCTGCCGGAGATCAGGAGAGACCCATGGCACGACTGGCAGGCACCGGCACCGGCGCCGCACCACGGAGCATCGACGTGGCGCGGCTGGCGGGCGTCTCGCAGAAGACGGTGTCCAGGGTCATGAACGGCGAGCAGTACGTCTCCGGAGATCTGCGCCGACGGGTCCTGGAAGCCGCCGAGACCCTCGGCTACCGGCTCAACCACGCCGCCCGTGCCCTGGCCTCGGGCCGGACCCGGTCCATCGGTGTGGTGACGCTCGGTACGGCGCTGTACGGCCCCGCCTCGCTGCTGACGGGCCTGGAGCGGGCTGTCCGGGACACCGGCTACACGCTCCGGGTGGTCAACACCGTGGAAGGCGACGCGCTGGGGATCGCCGGTGCCGTCGACTCGCTCCTCGACCAGGGTGTGGACGGCATCGTGATCTCCGAGCCGATCGACGAGGAGGGGGACGCCGACCTCGCGATCCGCGTCGACGTGCCGTTCCTGATCCTCGGGGCGCCGCCGCCGTTCACCGCGCACCGGGTGGTGACCGCGGGGCTCGTCGCCCACCAGCTGGCCCGGGCCGTCACCGAGCACCTGCTGGACCTCGGGCACCCGACCGTCCACCACCTCGCCGGTCCGCAGCGCTGGTACGCGGCCAGGGACCGGATGGAGGGCTGGCGGGCGACGCTGGCCGCGCACGGCAGGCGCGAACCGCCGGTGCTCGTGGGCGACTGGTCGGCCGCCTCGGGCCACCGCGCCGGGCTCGAACTGGCCGGGGAGGGTGACGTCACGGCGGTGTTCGCCGCCAACGACGACATGGCCATCGGGCTGATCCGCGCACTGGTGGAGACCGGCCGACGGGTGCCGGAGGACGTCAGTGTGGTCGGTCTGGACGACATCCCGGTGGCGGCCTACGTGTCCCCGCCGCTGACGACGGTCCGGCAGCCGTTCGACGCGACGGCGGAGGACGGCCTCAGACGGCTCGTCCACGCCATCGAGAACCCGGACGCGGACCCCGTCCCGGCCGAGGACCCGCCGGTCAACCTCGTCGTACGGGCCTCGACGGGGCCTCCGCCCCATACGACCACGCCGGGGCGGTGGGTCCCGCCCGAGCGAATGCCCTTGGGCGACCGGCGGGCCACCGCCTGACCAGCCGGTCGCCCGCAGCCCCGCCTCGCTGCCCCGTTCTCTGATCCCTGATCCCTGATCCCCATGGGAAACCCGCCCACCCACAGCGCACACCCGCACCGCCTCCCACCCCCGCACCCGAGTGCGCGAGCCGACCCGCCGTACCTGGTCGCCGTACCGCCCACTCTCCTGCGCGGAGGCCCCGGCGTCTCCCCACGAGCCGATCGCCGCCCGGAGTCTCCGCCCCTCCCGTCCCACCAGGCGTGAGCCCCCCTGTGAGCCGACGAGCGTGACGCGTCCGGCCCCGGTCCCGCGAGGAACACCCCCGCGGTCCGCCTCGGCCCCGACCGCTTCCCTCGCCGCACCCCGCCTCCGACCTCCCGAACCGCTCGCCGTCGCCGGTGCGCCGATTCCCTACGCCCTCTGCGGAGTCCACCATGTCGAAATTCCTCTCAGCCGCCTCCTCGGCTTCCCTGAACCGCCGCGGCTTCCTCGCCGCGACCGGAGCCCTCACGCTCGCGAGCACTCTCTCCGCCTGCGGCGGCAGCGGCAGCGGCGGCTCCGGCGGTGGCTCCTCCGCCAAGGCGGTCAGCCAGGCCGACATCGACAAGGCGATGAAGACGCCCACCGAGCTGGTGTTCTGGACCTGGGTCCCGAACATCGACAAGGAGGTCGCGCTCTTCCAGGCGAAGTACCCGGCCGTCAAGGTCAAGGTCGTCAACGCCGGTCAGGGCGTCACCCACTACACGAAGCTGCGCACCGCGATCAAGGCGGGCAGCGGTGCTCCCGACGCCGTGCAGATCGAGTACCAGGCGATCCCGACGTTCACCATCACCGACAGCCTGCTGGACCTGCGCCCGTACGGCGCCGCCAAGCTCAAGGACACCTTCGTGGACTGGACGTGGGGCCAGGTCAGCGGGGCCGGCGGCGAGGTCTTCGCGATCCCGCAGGACACCGGCCCGATGGGCATGCTGTACCGCAAGGACATCTTCGACCAGCACAGGATCGATGTGCCCACCACCTGGGACGAGTTCGCGGCCGCGGCCCGCAAGCTGCACAAGGCCGACCCGGACGTCTACCTCACCAACCTCGCCGCGAACGAGGCGGCCGCCTGGCACGGTCTGCTCTGGCAGGCGGGGGCCAAGCCCTACGCCCTGTCGGGCAAGAGCGACATCACCATCAGCGTGAACGACGCCGTCTCCCGCAAGCTCGGCGACTACTGGGGCGGCCTCGCCGAGGAAGGCGTCATCGGCACCGAGCCCGACTTCGCCGACTCCTGGTACGCGGCCCTGAACAAGGGCAAGTACGCCACCTGGATCACCGCGGCGTGGGGCCCGTCGTTCCTCTCCGGCTCGGCCAAGTCCACCGCCGGCAAGTGGCGCGCGGCCCCGCTGCCGCAGTGGGACGCGGCCAAGCCGAGCGCGGGCAACTGGGGCGGTTCGACCACCGCGGTCGTCAAGGGCACCAAGAACGCGATCGCCGCCGCGGTGTTCGCCCAGTTCCTCAACAGCGACCCGGCCAGTGCGAAGCTGTTCGCCACCGAGCAGTTCTTCTTCCCGGCCACCAAGGCCCTGCTCGGGGACGCGAGCTTCACCGGCGACGCGCCCTCCTTCTACGGCGGCCAGAAGGTCAACCAGGTTTTCGCCGACATCAGCTCCACGGTCTCGCCCTCCTTCCAGTGGCCGCCGTTCCTCGACCAGGCGGCCACGGACTGGACCGAGACCGTGGGCAAGTCCCTCGCCGACAGGACCGACACCGCCCGCGCGCTGGGCGCCTGGCAGACGCGGCTCACCACATACGCCAGGAACCAGGGCTTCACGGTCACGTCCTGACGTTCGCCGGATCCCGCGCCGACCGGCGCGGGACCCGCCCGCCCCACCTCGCACCCGCTTCCAGAAAGGCCCGACCATGACTGCCACCACCGCGGCCGCCCCCAAAGGCCGGCGCCGAGACGGGCCGGCCGGTCCCGCGCGCGGCGGCAGACGCCACCGCCGGTCGGCAGGGCCACTGTTCGTCGCCCCCTTCATGGTGCTGTTCCTGCTGCTCTTCCTCGCCCCCCTCGGCTATGCCGCCTACCTCAGCCTCTACCAGGAGCGGCTGATCGGCGGGACGGCCTTCGTCGGCCTCGACAACTACATCCAGGCCCTGACCGACCCGCTGCTCATCCACGGCGTGATCCGCGTCGCGCTGTTCTTCCTGATCCAGGTCCCGCTGATGCTGCTGCTGGCGCTGGTGTTCGCCCTCGCGCTGGACAGCGGCCTGCTACGGCTGGCCAAGGTGATCCGCCTCGGCATCTTCGTCCCGTACGCGGTGCCGAGCGTGGTCGCCGCCCTCATGTGGGGCTACCTGTACGGCCCGGACTTCGGCCCGTTCGCCCAGCTCAGCCGCGACCTCAGCCTGCCGGTGCCGCAGTTCCTCAGCGACAGCTGGATGCTCGGGAGCCTCGCGAACATCGTGACCTGGGAGTTCGTCGGCTACAACATGATCATCCTGTACGCCGCCCTGCGCACGATCCCGACCGAGCTGTACGAGGCCGCCGCGATGGACGGGGCCGGTGCCTGGCGGATCGCCTGGTCGATCAAGCTGCCCGCGCTGCGGCCCGCGCTGCTGCTCACCCTGCTGTTCTCCGTGATCGGCAGCTTCCAGCTCTTCAACGAGCCGAGCCTGCTGATGAAGGTCGCCCCCGACGTGATCAGCAGCTCCTACACCGCCAACCTCTACGCCTACTCCCTCGCCTTCACCGGCCAGCAGGTCAACTACGCGGCCACGGTGTCCTTCCTCCTCGGCCTCGTCATCGTGATCGTCTCCTACGGCGTCCTGCTCACCGCGAACCGCAGGAGGACGTCATGACGACCACCACTTCCCGGCCGACGACCGCGCCGAAGGGCACGGCCACGACTCGCGCCACCCGTACCAGGCCGCGCCGATCCCGCCGCAGCACCCCGCTGACCATCGCCATGCTGGCCGCCCTCGCGTACTTCCTGCTGCCGCTGTGCTGGCTGGTCATCGCCTCCACCAAGAGCACCCAGGACCTGTTCAACACCTTCGGCCTGTGGTTCTCGCACGCCCCGCAGCTGCTGACCAACGTCAAGGACACCTTCACCCAGGACGGCGGCGTCTTCGTGCGCTGGCTGATCAACACGGCCGTGTACGCGGGCGTCAGCGCCGTCGGCGCCTCACTGCTGGCGGCGGCCGGCGGGTACGGGTTCTCCAAGTTCCGCTTCCGCGGCGACCGGTTCGCGTTCAACCTCGTCGTCGGTGCGGTCATGGTCCCGGCCACCGCGCTGGCGATCCCGACCTACCTGCTGTTCGCCAAGGCCGGCCTGGTCAACACCCCGTGGGCGGTCATCCTGCCCTCCCTGGTCAACCCCTTCGGCCTCTATCTGATGCGGGTCTACGCCGAGGACGCCGTACCGGAGAGCCTCCTGGAGGCCGCCCGCATCGACGGGGCCGGCGAGCTGCGGATCTTCTTCCGGATCGTGCTCCGGCTGCTCGGTCCCGGCCTGGTCACCGTCCTGCTGTTCACGCTGGTGGCGACCTGGAACAACTACTTCCTGCCGCTGATCATGCTCAACGACCCGGACCTGTACCCGATCACGGTGGGGCTGTCCTCCTGGGCGGCGCAGGCCCAGAACGGCGGCTCCGGCGCCAGCAGCGACATGCTCGCGCTCGTGGTGACCGGCTCGCTGATCTCGATCGTCCCGCTGGTCGTGGCCTTCCTGATGCTCCAGCGGTACTGGCAGAGCGGCCTCGCCTCCGGCGGCGTCAAGCAGTAGCGCACACTTCTCCCCTCGCTCCCGTACCCCGGAGGTTCCCCCCATGGCGGCTCTGCCTGCCCGTGTCCTGTTCGGCGCCGCGTACTACCACGAGTACACCCCCGCCTACGACCCCCAACTCCAGCCGCACGAACGGCTGGAGACCGACCTGGACCTGATGGCCGAGGCGAACTTCACCGTCATCCGGGTCGGCGAGTCGGTCTGGTCGACCTGGGAGCCCCGCAACGGCCGCTTCGACCTGGACTGGCTCCAGCCCGTCCTCGACGGCGCCCACGAGCGCGGCATCTCCGTCATCCTCGGTACCCCGACGTACGCGGCACCGCCGTGGCTGGCCCGCCAGTACCCGGAGATCACCGCCGAGCGCGCCACCGGTCAGCGGATGGACTGGGGCACCCGGCAGGAGATCGACTTCACCCACCCCGCGTTCCGCTTCCACGCCGAGCGGGTGATCCGGAAGATCGCCGCACGCTACGCGGACCACCCGGCGGTCATCGGCTGGCAGGTCGACAACGAACCAGGTCTGCACCTCTTCCACAACCGCGGGGTCTTCCAGCGCTTCGTGGACCACCTGCGGGAGAGGTACGGCGACGTCGAGACCCTGAACCGCGAGTGGGGCCTGGTCTACTGGTCGCACCGGTTGTCCGACTGGTCCGACCTGTGGACCCCCGACGGCAACGAGCAGCCCCAGTACGACGTCGCCTGGCGGGAGTTCCAGGCCCGCCAGGTCACCGAGTTCATCGGCTGGCAGGCCGACATCGTCCGCGAGTACGCGCGCGAGGGGCAGTTCGTCACCACCTGCATCTCGTACACCCGCCAGGGGGTCTCCGACGACGAGCTAGCCGCCCGTCTCGACATCGCCTCCGGCAACCCGTACTACGACATGCAGGACGGCCTGCTGCTGCCCGACCCCACCCCCGACACCCACGAGCAGATCTGGAAGACCAGCGGCGTCTGGTCGATGTACCGGACCGCCGACTGGATGTTCTCCTCCCGCCAGGAGCCCTTCCTGGTCACCGAGACCAACGCCCAGAGCATCGGCTACGCCTGGGACAACCGGCCCGGCTACGACGGCCAGTGGCGCCAGGCCGCCTGGGCGCACGTGGCGCGCGGTGCCCGGATGATCGAGTACTGGCAGTGGCAGACCCTGCGCTTCGGCGCGGAGACCTACTGGGGCGGGGTCCTCCCGCACACCGGAAAGCCCGGCCGCACCTACGCCGAACTGGCCCGGCTGGGCGCGGAGTTCGAGAAGGCGGGCCCGCTGGTCGCCGGTCTCGAACCCGACGCCGACCTCACGCTGGTCTACTCGACGCCGAGCAAGTGGCTCATGGAGAAGTACCCGCCGCTCGCCACCCCCGACGGCCGTCCGGACGCCGCCGCCTACCACCGTCTCTTCGACCCCTTCTACCGCGGCGCCTTCGACGCCCGCCGCCAGGTGCGGATCGTGCACGCCCGGCAGCTGGGGGACCTCGCCCCGGAGGAGGCCGTACGACGCCACCCGGTCCTCGTGGTCCCGGCCCTCTACGTCGTCGACGACGCGACCCTCGACCGGCTGGCGGCCTACGCCGAGGCGGGCGGCCACCTGGTCCTCGGTCCCCGTACCGGCTACGCCGACCACGAGGCGAGGGCCCGGCTCACCCCGGCCCCCGGCCGTCTCGCCGACGCCGCGGGGGTGACGTACGACGAGTTCAGCAATCTGCACCAGGACGTGCCCGTGCGCCCGGCGCCGGACAGCCCGCTGCGGCTGTCGGAGTCGGCTGCCGCGACCCACTGGATCGAGTGCCTGAACCCCACCGGCGCCGAGGTGCTCGCCGGCTACGACCACCCGCACTTCGGCCGGTGGCCGGCGATCACCACCCGGGTGCACGGCGCGGGCCGGGTCACCACCGTCGGCACGGCACCGGGCCGCGAACTCGCCCGTGCGCTCGCCGAATGGCTGGCGCCCACCGCGAGCCACGCCTGGCAGGACCTCCCCGAGTCGGTCACGGCGACGACCGGCACCTCTCCCGACGGCCGTCGGGTCCACATCGTTCACAACTGGAGCTGGGAGTCCGCACGCGCGAGCGTCCCGGTCGACCTCTCCGACGTTCTGGACGGCACGTCCGTTCCCGCCGGCACGGAGCTGGCTCTCGGTCCCTGGGACGTCCGCGTGCTCATCACCGCAACACCGTGACATCCCCCGAGGAGGGGCAGTGAAGAAAAGAACCACAGCAAAGGCGCTGGGCAGTTCTCTTGCGGCGGCGGCACTGCTGACCGGCTCCATGGCCGGTGCACAGGCGTACAACCCGACCGGTGGGACCATGTACCAACTGGGCAGCGAGCCGTGCCTGAAGGGGCGCGGCAACTGCGCGGTCTACCCGAAGTCGGCCCAGCTGCCCGGCGGGCGGCTGGTCGCCTCGTTCGAGAAGTCAACGGTCGTGGCGTCCTCCGGCAGCGCGGCCGGGCAGACCCTCCCGGTCTACAAGAGCGACGACGACGGCACGAGCTGGCAGCCGCTGTCGGAGGTGAAGGCACCCGCGTACGCCTCCAAGGACCCCAAGTACGCCAAGTACACGAGCAACTGGACCAACCCGTACCTGTACGTCCTGCCGAGGAGCGTCAGCGGGATGAAGGCCGGCACCCTGCTCCTGGCGAGTGTCGTCTCCGGTGACGACTACTACTACAAGGAGCGCAAGGCGGCCGACCCGAACTGGACCCCGTCCAACGACGGCGACCGCAGTGACCTGGCCATCGCCCTGTACTCCAGTACGGATGACGGCAAGAGCTGGAAGATCCAGAACATCGTGGCGACCGCCGGCTGGCAGGGCGGCAGTGCGGGTGCGGTCGGGAGGAACGTCGCCGCGGCGAACAAGTACCAGCAGGTGGACCCGCTGTGGGAGCCGTACCTGATGGTCTACAAGGGCAAGCTGGTCTGCTACTACTCCGACGAGAACGACTACGTCGGCTTCGACCCCGTCACCGGCGTGCCCAGGAAGGACCCCGCCAACGACACGGCCACCGACTCGCACGGGCAGATCCTGGTGCACAGGACCTGGGACGGGCAAAGCGCCAAGTGGAGCGACCCCGTCGTCGACATCTCGGGGTCGGTGCAGGACATGGGCGGCGGCAAGACCGAGATCGGCGGCGGCCGGCCGGGCATGACCAACGTGGTCCCCACGTCGGACGGCCGCTGGATGCTCACCTTCGAGTACTGGGGCGGCGGGGCCAACACCCGCTATGTCATCGCCGACGACCCGCTGACGTTCTTCAAGGGCAGTCAGACGGGCATGTCGGTCGGCTCTCTGCCGGTCGTCTCCGGTTCCCGTCCGCTGACCGGCGGCGGCAGCCCGGTGCTGATCCGGCTGCCCGACGGGCGTCTCGTCTACAACGCGGCGAACAGCGGTGACGTGTGGGTCAACGACAGCGGCCGCAGCGACGGCGTCTGGACGGAGTACCAGACCACTTCCCCGGCGGGCTACAGCCGGAACCTCCAGTACGTCGACGGCACCGGCCGGGTCGCGATCCTCAACAACCAGGGCACGTCCACGATCGCCTTCGCGGAGGTCGACCTCGGTGACTCGGCCGGCACCTATTATCGGCTGGTCAACCGCAGGACCGGCCAGGTGATCGGCACCGGCAACAGGACCAACGACGCCAACCTCGGCAACGGGGACACGCCGGACGTAGTGCTGGAGGACTCCGGGGCGGCGGCGAATCCGGACACCCAGCAGTGGCACGTGGTCGACGAGCAGAACGGCGGGACCAGCCTGCTGAACAGGTCGGGCGGCCGTGCCGCCGCGATCTGGACCGGCAGTGCCACCGTCGGACAGCGCGTCGGCCAGTGGGTCGACAACAGCTCGACGGGCAGCTGGAACCTCGTCAAGACCTCCGACGGCTACTACAGGTTCCAGGCCGTCAAGAACACCGCGCTCTACCTGACCGGCGCCTCCGCGGGAGCGCCGCTGACCCTCCAGAACGCGACCGGTGACGGTTCGCAGGACTGGAAGCTCGTCCGCTAGACGGTGGTGGTGGTCCGGCGGTGAGGTCGGACCACCAGCATCTATCTGCCGTCCGGTGGTACGTGTCATACTCCCATGCAGAATATCGAACATCATTCGAAATATCGAACAGAAGGGTGATGTGAGGGTGAACGCCGACAACAGGGGACAGCAGCCTCAACCCGAAACCTACGTCGTGGGGATCGACTACGGAACACTGTCGGGGCGGGCCGTTGTGGTACGCGTCTCCGACGGCGCCGAACTGGCCGCCGCCGAGCACCCGTACACCCACGCCGTCCTCGACCGGCAGCTGCCCGACGGTACTGTACTGCCGCCCGACTGGGCGCTCCAGGTCCCCTCCGACTACATCGACGTCCTGCGGATCGCCGTCCCCGAGGCGGTGGCCCGCGCCGGTGTGCGACCGGAGCAGGTCATCGGCATCGGCACCGACTTCACCGCCTGCACGGTGCTGCCCGTGCTGGCCGACGGCACCCCCCTGTGCGAGCTGCCCGAGTACACCTCCCGCCCGCACGCCTACGTCAAGCTGTGGCGCCACCACGCCGCCCAGGCCCAGGCCGACCGCATCACGGACCTCGCCGTGGAGCGCAAGGAACCCTGGATCAAGCGCTACGGCGGGAAGATCTCCTCCGAGTGGGAGTTCGCCAAGGCGCTCCAACTCCTGGAGGAGGACCCCGAGATCTACGGCCGCACCGAGCGGTGGATCGAGGCGGCCGACTGGATCGTGTGGCGCCTGTCCGGCACCTACCTCCGCAACGCCTGCACCGCCGGCTACAAGGGCCAGTTCCAGGACGGCGTCTACCCCTCACCCGAATACCTCGCCGCACTCAACCCCGGCTTCGCCGACTTCGTCGCCGACAAGCTGGAGCACCCGATCGGACAACTCGGCGACCGCGCCGGCGGGTTGACGGCCGAGGCGGCGGCCTGGACCGGACTGCCGGAGGGCATCGCCGTCTGTGTCGGCAACGTCGACGCCCATGTCACCGCGCCCGCGGCGACCGCGGTCGAACCGGGCCGGATGGTCGCCATCATGGGCACCTCGACCTGCCATGTGATGAGCTCCGACCAGTGGGCCGAGGTGCCCGGCATGTGCGGCGTCGTCGACGGCGGCATCCTGCCCGGCCTGTGGGGCTACGAGGCGGGCCAGAGCGGCGTCGGCGACATCTTCGGCTGGTTCGTGCGCACCGGCTTCCCCGCCGGGTACGCCGAGGAGGCCGCAGCCCTCGGCCGCGACCCGCACGAGCACCTCACCGCGCTGGCGGCCGAACAGGCCGTGGGGGAGCACGGGTTGATCGCGCTGGACTGGCAGAGCGGCAACCGCAGCGTCCTGGTCGACCACGACCTCAGCGGCGTCGTCGTGGGCCTGACGCTGTCCACCCGCCCCGAGGACGTCTACCGCGCGCTGCTGGAGGCCACCGCCTTCGGCACCCGCACCATCATCGAGACGTTCACCGCCTCCGGGGTGCCCGTCGAGGAGCTGATCATCGCGGGCGGTCTGACGAAGAACGCGCTGCTGATGCAGATCTACGCCGACGTCACCCGCCTGCCCCTCGGCGTCATCGACTCCGCGCAGGGCCCCGCGCTGGGTTCGGCGATGCACGCCGCGGTCGCCGCGGGCGCCTACCCGGACATCAGGGCCGCGGCCCGGGCCATGGGCAAGGCCCGCCCCGCCGTCTACCTCCCGGACCCCGAGCGGGCGGCGGCCTACGACCGCCTCTTCGCCGAGTACCGGCTCCTGCACGACTACTTCGGCCGCGGCACCAACGAGGTCATGCACCGCCTGCGCCGGATCCGCGCCGAAGTCTCCGCCTCCTCCTGACCTGAACGCCTGAAAGGGACAGACCCCCATGGACAGCAACGCCCCCGCCTACCCCGATCACGAGATCTGGTTCCTCACCGGCAGTCAGGGCCTGTACGGCGACGACGTCCTGCGCCAGGTCGCCGACCAGTCCCGGAGCATCTCCGAGACCCTCGGCCGCCCCGGCAAGGTGCCGGTCAGGATCGTGTGGAAGCCGGTCCTGACCGACGCCGAGGCGATCCGCCGCATGTGCCAGGAGGCCTCCGCCTCCGACACCTGCGTCGGGGTGATCGCGTGGATGCACACCTTCTCCCCGGCGAAGATGTGGATCGCCGGCCTGAGCGCCCTCGACGTGCCGCTGCTGCACCTGCACACCCAGTACAACCTGTCGCTGCCCTGGCCGAGCATCGACATGGACTTCATGAACCTCAACCAGGCCGCCCACGGCGACCGCGAGTTCGGGCACATCGAGTCCCGGGTCGGCGTCGACCGCAAGATCGTCGCCGGTCACGCCACCGACCCGCGGGTGATCCGGCGGATCGCAGCCTGGGCCCGGGCCGCCGTCGCCCGCCAGGCCTCGCGCGGCCTGCGTCTCGCGCGCTTCGGCGACAACATGCGGGACGTCGCCGTCACCGAGGGCGACAAGGTCGAGGCCCAGATCCGCTTCGGCTTCTCCGTCAACACCTACGGCGTCAACGACCTGGTCGCCGTCGTCGACGAGGTCGAGGACAAGGCGGCGGCCGAACTCGCCGCCGAATACGTGGAGTTGTACGACGTCGTCCCGTCCCTGCGCCCCGGCGGCATCCGTCACGACTCCCTGCTGTACGCGGCCCGCCAGGAGATCGGCCTGCGCACCTTCCTCACCGAGGGCGGCTTCACCGCGTTCACCACCAACTTCGAGGACCTGGGCGGTCTGCGCCAGCTGCCCGGTCTCGCCGTGCAGCGGCTGATGGCGGACGGCTTCGGCTTCGGAGGCGAGGGCGACTGGAAGACCTCCGCGCTGCTGCGCACGCTGAAGGTCATGGGCCAGGGGCTGCCCGGCGGCACCTCCTTCATGGAGGACTACACCTACCACCTCGGTCCCGGCGAGCCCCGCATCCTCGGCGCGCACATGCTGGAGGTCTGCCCCTCCATCGCGGCCGACCGCCCCAGCTGCGAGATCCACCCGCTGTCCATCGGCGGCCGCGAGGACCCGGTCCGTCTGGTCTTCAACGCGGCCGAGGGCCCCGCCGTGGTCGTCGGCCTCTCCGACCTCGGGGACCGCTTCCGGCTCACCGCCAACGCCGTCGACGTCATCTCCCCCAACGAGCCGCTTCCCCAGCTCCCCGTCGCCCGGGCGGTGTGGAAGCCGCAGCCCTCGCTCGCCGAGTCCGCCGAGAGCTGGCTGCTGGCCGGCGCCCCGCACCACACGGTGCTGAGTTCCGCCGTCGACCTGGAGACGCTCACCGACTACGCGTCCATGACCGGCGTCGAACTGCTCACCATCGACAAGAACACCACCACCGACCAGTTCGCCAAGGAGATCCGGTGGAACGCCGCCTACCACCGCCTGGCCCAGGCCCTGTGACGGCCGCGCACCGGACTCCAGGAGAGACCCGATGACCGTAGAAGTCCGCCCCGGCCTCCGGCAGGAGGTCCTGGACGCCAACCTGACGATCCCCCAGGTCGGCCTCGCGACCCTGACGTGGGGCAACGTGAGCGGAGTCGACCGTGAGGCGGGGGTGTTCGTCATCAAGCCCTCGGGAGTGCCGTACGAGGACCTGACCATCGACCACCTCGTGACGGTACGGCTGTCCGACGGCGAGGTCGTCGACGGCGACCGGCGTCCCTCCACGGACACCGAGACCCACCGCTGCCTGTACCTGGCGTTCCCGTCGGTGGGCGGGGTGACCCACACCCACTCCACCCACGCGGTCGCCTTCGCCCAGGCCCGCCGGGACATACCGGTGCTCGGCACCACCCACGCCGACACCTTCAACGGGCCGGTCCCCGTCACCCCGGACCTGACCGCGGAGCAGTGCGCGAAGGACTACGAGTACAACACCGGGCGCGTCATCGTGGACCTCCTGGAGGAGGACGACCAGCGGGCGGTCGAGGTCCCGGCCGCGCTGGTCGCGAACCACGGCCCGTTCACCTGGGGGGCCACCGCCCGCAAGTCCCTGGAGCACGCGATCATCTGCGAGGCCGTGGCCGACATCGCCCTGCACACCCTGAGCCTGGGCGTGACCACACCCCCGCCCCCGCACCTCCTCGCCCGCCACTACACCCGCAAGCACGGCCCGGACGCCTACTACGGCAACCCGTGAGCCGGACGGGCCGCCGGGTGCGTGACGGCTCGTCACGCACCCGGCGGCCCCGCGGTACCCGCTCTCAGCGGGTCGGCAGCCAGGTGTCGACGACCTCCGCGAGTTCGCCCTGGCCGCGGAAGACATGCCCCCGCAGACCGACCGCCTGCGCGGCGCGGACGTTCTCCTCGCGGTCGTCGACGAAGAGGAAGTCGGCGGGAGCGGACCGCATCGCGACGACGCAGTGCTGGAAGGCGGCCGGGTCCGGCTTGGCCGCGCCGATCCGGCCGGAGAAGGCCACGTGGTCGAGGTCGTTCAGCCAGGGCTGGGCGGCGAGGAAGGCGTCCGCGTGGTCCGCGGGGATGTTGGACAGCAGGGCGACCCGGGCCCGCTCCCGCAGACCGAGCACGTAGCTGACCATGCTCTCGTCGACGCGGGACCAGCTGTCGATGTCGGTGAGCCGCAGCTCCTCGATCGTGGCCGCGTCGGCGGGGCGGGACAGCGCGTGCAGCACGTCGGTCCAGTACGCGGACGCGGTGTGCCGGCCGGCGTCGTAGGGCGGGCGATGGGCCCAGTAGGCCGTGGTGAAGTCGTCGGCGGAGACGCGGGCGCGGGCGGCCATCTTCTCCAGGGCGCCCGGGCGCTGATGGCGGGCTATGACCCCGAAGAGGTCGAAGAGCACGATGCTGCGGCGGTCGGTGGACATGCGGTTTCCTCGGGGCTCGGGGCGTTCGGTTCAGTGCCGGTGGGGCAGGGCACGGGCGAGCGAGTCCAGGGCGGCAAGCCGGTCTGGGCCCGCGGGGGCGAGGACGACGCTGGTCGCGCCGGCCGCGTGCCGGGCCTCGATCGCCGCACGGGCCTGGTCCGGGGTGCCGGAGATGCTCAGCGCCCGCACCCACTCGCCGGGCATCGTCCGGGCGAAGTGCCGGGCGTCGGGACAGGCGGCACGGTGGGCGCGCAGCTCCTCGGCGAACGGCAGCGGGGCGATGTGCGCGGCCCAGTCCGGCTCGCCCACCGTTTCCAGTGCTGCGCGGACCAGGGTCAGGGCAGCCTCCTCGTCGTCGTCCACGGCCGCGGCGTCGTAGACGACGATCTCCGGGGCGTTCGCGGCGGCGGGGCCCATGTTGCCGAGGGAAGCGGTGATGTACGCGGGTGCGGCCGGCTCGGCCAGCAGGAGCCCGTCGGCGACCTCGCCCGCGACCGCCTGCGACTTGGGGCCGCGGACCCCCAGGATCACCGGCGGGACGATGTCGGGGATCTCGGTGAGGACGACGCCCTCGCAGCGGACGTACCGGCCGTTGGCCGGGCCGGGCTCACCGGCGACAAGCAGGCGCAGCGCCCGCGTGTACTCCTTGATCAGGGTCAGGGGGCTGGCGGGCCAGGAGCCGACCTGGCGCATCCAGGCGGGCATGCCGTGGCCGATCCCGGCGATGACCCGGCCGGGGTGGAGCTGGGCGAGGGTGGCCAACTCCATCGCGGCGAACGCCACGTTGCGGGCGCCCGCGGGCAGGATGCCGATCCCGACGGTGAGGTTCGTGGTGGACGCGAGGACCGTGGCGGCCTGCGCGACACCGCCGCGCCAGCCGAGGTCCTCCACCACCCAGACCTGGTCGAAGCCCAGTTCCTCGGCACGCCGGACGTAGGGCAGCACCTCGGCCACGGGGAGATCGAGCGGAAGCATGACACCGACGCTGCGGTGGGCGGGGTGGGCGGGGGACGCGGGCATTCGGGGGCTCCTTCGGTCGGCCGGTGGCGTAACTCCCGGGCCTGGGCGGCCGGGTGGGGGAGAGCTTGTGCGGCACGGTTGTCAGGGACCGTGCCGCACAAGCGGTCAGTGGGGGGTGCCCGCCGTCTCGTGCGCGCGGGGCCCGTCGGCCGCCGCCTGCTCGCCCCGGCGCACGACGACCGGGCCGGTGCGCAGGACCCGGGCACCGGCGGCGGTGGTCACGCACAGCAGCGCCAGCAGGACGAAGGCGTGGCTGAGGGAGACGAGGTGGGTCAGCCAGCCGATGACGGCGGGGCCGGCGAGCATGCCGACGTAGCCGAGCCCGGCGACACGGGAGACGTTGGCCCCGGCGGCGGAGGGGTCGGTGTGCCCGGCCGCGCTGAACAGCTGCGGGATGCAGCCGGACAGGCCCAGGCCGAACAGCGCCCAGCCGGTGAACACCACCCACGTCCACGGGCCGACGATCACCAGGGTGATGCCGACGGCGGCCGCGCTCGCGCCGTACCGCAGGATCGCCACCGCGCCGAAGCGCAGGACGAGACGGTCGGCGAGGAGCCGGCCCAGGGTCATGGCGGCGGCGAAGGTGCCGTACGCGAAGGCCGCGGTGGTGGCGGGCGCGCCCATGACGTCCTTCAGGTGCAGGGCGCTCCAGTCGTTGGCGGCGCCCTCGCACAGCATGACCATCAGCGCCAGCCCGGCCAGCAGCCAGACCCGGCGGGGGGTGCTGCGGCGCCCGTCGGTCGCCGCCCTGCGGCCGGGCTTCCGGGCGGCGGGCAGCAGGGCGCGCGCCGACGCGACGGCCACGAGGACGCCCGTGGCTCCCACGGCGGCCATGCTCGTCGCCGGGTTCAGACCGAGGCCCGCCGCGCCCGCTCCGGCCAGCGCGGCGAGGACTCCGCCGACGGAGAACGTGGCGTGGAAGGCGGACATCACGGGGCGGCCGTACGCCTTCTCCACGTGCACGGCGTGGGCGTTCATGCTCACGTCCAGGCAGCCGTTGCAGAACCCGAAGACCAGCAGCGCGGCGGCGAGGGTCCACGGGTCCCGGGCCAGACCGGGCAGGAACAGGGTCACTCCGCACAGCACGCCCCCGGCCGGGACCACGGTGCGGGTGCCGAGGCGGTCGGTCAGGGGACCGGCCACCTGCATACCCGCGAAGGCCCCGACCCCGAGCACCACCAGCAGGCCGCCGAGCGCGGCGTGGCTGATGCCCACGCGCTCCTCGATCGCGGGGATGTGCACCACCCAGGTGCCGGTCAGGGTGCCGCACAGGACGAAGTAGACGTAGGTCGCCGCACGGGCGGCTCGCAGGGGGCGTTCCATGCCGTCCACCGTAACGAACATTGTTTGTGTTTGAAAGTCGAGTAAATGAACGCGTTGCTTGTTCGTTTCTTCGTGGTGTTCAATCGCCGTATGAGCTACGCAGACCGGCACGGGCTGATCGCGAAGGTCGTCCGGGACTCCGGGGGCGCCACCGTCCAGGAGCTGGCGGAACTGACCGGCGCCTCGGAGATGACCATCCGGCGGGACCTCGACACCCTCGCCGCCCAGGGAGTCCTGGAGCGCGTTCGCGGCGGGGCCCGCACCCTGCTGCTGCGGGGCGAGGAGCCGCCCTTCGCGCTGCGCGCCCATGAGGCGGTCGACGCCAAACGCCGGATCGCCGCCGAGATCTCCGCGCTGGTCGCCGACGGCGAGAGTGTCCTGCTGGACAGCGGCACCACCTGCCTGGAGGTCGCCCGTCTCCTGCGCGAGCGGCCGGTCACCGTGATGCCCCTGTCCCTCCAGGCCGTCCACCTGTTCGCCGAGGCACCCGGCCCGGCCACCCTGGTCGTGCCCGGCGGACAGCCACGCGCCTCCGAAGGAGCCCTCACCGGCCCCCTCACCCTCGCCTCCCTGGCTGCCCTGCGCTTCGACACCGCGGTCATCGGCTGCTGCGGGCTGACCGCGGCCGACGGGCTGACCGCCTACGACCTCGACGACGCCGCGGTGAAGAAGGCGGGCATGGCCTCCGCCCGCCGCGTCGTCGCCGCCGCCGACGGCAGCAAGCTCGGCCACACCGCCTACGCCTGGGTCGGCCCCGCCGCCCTCGTGCAGACCCTCGTCACGGACACCACCGCGCCCGCCGACGAGGTCACCGCGCTCGAAGCCGCCGGAACCGTCGTCCGGACCGTGTGACGGCACGCGCCCGGCAGCCTCGGCCCGCCCGTGCCCGGCCTCAGCCCGCGGACGCCCGGACGAACGCGGCGGCCCGCTCGCCGATCATGATGGCGGGGGCGTTGGTGTTCCCGGTGACCAGGGTCGGCATGACCGACGTGTCCGCCACCCGGACGTTCTCCAGCCCGAGCACCCGCAGTTCGTGGTCCACGACCTTGCCCATCATGCAGGTGCCCGACGGGTGGTAGAACGAGAACGACTGCGTGCGGATGAACTCGTCGATGTCCTGGTCGCGGTCCGACACGGGGGCGAGCCCGGCGTCGGCGGCCCCGCGCAGATCCGACTCCAGCAAGGACGTCAGCCGCTGCTCACGGGCGATGCGCATGCACAGCCGGACACCCTCGCGCAGCCTCCGGCGGTCGTCGGGGTCGTCCAGGTAGTTGTGGAAGATGCGCGGCTTGGCATAGGGGTGGGAGTGCCGCAGCCGCACCGAGCCGCGACTCGCGGGCCGCGCCACGTACGGCCCGAACGACATGCCCGGCTCCAGCGGCGCGGCCAGGCCCTCGTCGCGGACGATGCCCAGCGCCGCGTGCACCTGGATGTCCGGGGCGGGCACGTCGTCCCCCGAGCTGAAGAAGCCGCCGGTCTCGTTCCACGCCATCGGGCCGGTGCCCCGTTCCCGCAGCAGGCGCTCCTCCGCGGAGGTGTCCGCGCCGAGGAGCGGCTCGGTGTCGCTGAAGAAGCTGATGAAGCACCCGGTGTGGTCCTGCATGTTCCGGCCCACGTCCGGCAGGTCGTGCAGCGGGGTGATCCCGCCCGCGGCCAGTTCGTCGGCCGGACCGACACCGGACTGGAGGAGCAGGTGGGGCGAGTTGTACGCCCCGAGGGACAGCATGATCTCCCGGTCGGCGTGGATCGTCCGGACGGTGCCGAGGTGGTCGACCTCCAGGCCGGTGGCCCGTGAGCCCTCGAAGCTCAGCCGCAGCGCGGTCGTCGAGGGAAGCACGGTGAGGTTGGGACGGCCCGCGGCCGGCTCCAGGAACGCGATCGCACTGCTGCACCGCAGTCCGTTCCGCTGCGTGACCTGGTGGTAGCCGACGCCCTCCTGCTCGGCCCCGTTGAAGTCCGCGTTGTACTTGTGGCCCGCGTCCTGGGCCGCCTCCACCCATGCCGTCAGCAGCGGGTGCACCGAGTTCGGATTGCTGACGGTGAGGGGGCCGCCGACGCCGTGGAAGTCGTCCGCCCCGCGCTCGTTGTCCTCGGACTTCTTGAAGAACGGCAGGACGTCGTCGTACCCCCACCCCGGGTTGCCGAGCCGCTCCCAGGTGTCGTAGTCGTAGCGGTGGCCGCGGACGTACAGCATCGTGTTCATCGAGCTGGTGCCGCCGATCGCCCGGCCCCGGGGCAGATAGGCGCGGCGCCCGCCGAGCCGCGGTTCGGGTTCCGTCTCGAAGTCCCAGTCGAACGCGGTCTTGAGCTGCTGCGAGAACAGCGCGGGGATCTCGAACAGGCGGCCCTTGGCCGGCGGCCCCGCCTCGATCAGCGCGACCGTGACCTGCGGATCCTCGGACAGCCGGGCCGCCACCGCACAGCCTGCCGATCCGGCCCCGACCACGATGTAGTCGTACGATTCCCTGGCCATTTCGCCTCCACAAAGCTGGTTTCCGGAGAGGCTAGGGAGGCGGGGCTTCCTCGGCCCATGCACGAAGTGAGCAATTCCAACGGCAGTCGTTACCCGTTCCGTGCATGTGCTGCATCCGTGCCGCTGCTTAGGCTCTCTTCGAAATACCGTGGCAAAGAGGGGACCCCGACTCATGTCCGACCCGGTCCGCAAGGATTACACGCCCCCGGAGCTTCGGCCCGAGGCCCTCGTCTCCGTCGGCACGGCCGAGGAGATCAGCACCGATGTCCTGGTCATCGGCTCCGGCATGGGCGGTTCCGCGCTGGCCTGGGCGCTGAAGGACTCCGGTCTCGACGTGCTCGTGGCCGAACGGGGCCATTTCCTTCCCCGTGAACCCGAGAACTCGCAGCCGGCCGAGATGTACATCAAGGGCCGGTACAAGAACGCCGGTTATTGGTACGACGGCAGCAACGGCAAGCCGTTCGCACCGGGCGTGTATTACTGGGTGGGCGGCAACACCCGTTTCTACGGCGCGATGCTGCCCCGATTCCGGCGCAGCGACTTCACCGAGGTGGAACACCACGAGGGTGTCTCGCAGGCCTGGCCTTTCTCCTACGACGACCTGGAGCCCTTCTACACCGCCATGGAGGAGCTGCTCCAGGTGCACGGGCAGACCGGCGAGGACCCGACCGAGCCGCCCCGCTCCAAGCCCTACCCGTATCCGGCGCTCCAGCACGAACCGGAGATCGAGCGGTTCTCCCGGTCGCTGCGCCGGCAGGGCCTGCACCCGTTCCACACCCCGAACGCCCTGAACATCAGCACCCAGGCCGACCGCGCCGCCGTCACGACCGCCGACGGCTGTCCGGACGAGACCGGCATGAAGTCCGACGCCGAGAACCGGCTCCTGCTGCCCGCGCTGAGCGACGGCGTGCGGATCCTCACGGGTGCGGAGATCACCCGGCTGATCACCTCGCCCGACGGCCGGAAGGTCGTCGCCGCCGAGGCACGGCACGAGGGCCGGATCATCCGGATCAACGCCAAGTCGTTCGCCCTCGCCGGAGGTGCCGTCAACTCGGCCGCCCTGCTGCTGCGTTCGGGCGGTGACGCGCACCCCCAGGGGCTCGGCAACTCGTCGGGGCTGCTGGGCCGCAACTACATGGTCCACAACAGCACGTTCTTCGTCGGGGTGAACCCGCTGCGGACCAACCCCACCAAGTGGCAGAAGACGCTCGGCCTGAACGACTTCTACGAGGCCGGACCGGGCACGAGCTTCCCGCTCGGGAACCTCCAGATGCTGGGCAAGCTCCAGGCGCCCATGCTGAAGCCCGCGCGTCCCTGGGCGCCGACCTGGGCCCTGAAGCTCATGGCGGCCCGGAGCCTCGACATCTACCTGACGACGGAGGACCTCCCGTCCCGGGACAACCGGGTCCGGGTGGACGGCGACCGCATCCTCATCGACTGGACGCCGACCAACCTCGCGCCCCACCACGAACTCGTGCGCCGGGTGACCCGTGCGGTCCGCAAGGCCGGCTACCCGCTGATCTTCACCCAGCGCATGGGCATCGAGACCAACTCCCACATGTGCGGAACGGCCGTCTCCGGCCACGACCCGGCGCGCAGCGTGCTCGACCCCCTGTGCCGCAGCCATGACGTCGAGAACCTCTGGGTGACCGACGCGTCGTTCTTCCCGTCCTCCGCGGCCCTCAACCCGGCCCTGACGATCGGAGCGAACGCCCTGCGGATCGCCCCGGCCCTGGCGAGGGCGACGAAGACGCCGTAGCGCTCACGTCCTTCGCAGCGTCGGCTTGCGCAGCAGGTCGTGGCCGCGGACGGCCAGTTGCAGTCGTTGCTGGTTGTTGACCTGGGTGAGGTCGAGGCCCAGGATCTCGGAGAGCTTGTCGAGGCGGTGGTAGAGGGTGCGCCGCTGGATGAAGAGCTCCTCCGCCGCCCGCGCCTTGTTGCCGCCGCAGTCCAGGAACGTGCGCAACGTCGGCAGCAGGGGGTTCTTCGCCAGCGCGTCGTGTTCGAGGAGCGGACCGAGTTCGTCCTCGACGTACCGCCGGAGCTCGGGCCCTTCCGAGAGGGCGACGAGGAGGCGCAGTGCGCCCAGGTCGTCGAAGTGCCGTACCTCCGCGGCCGAGGCCGCCGCGGCGACGGAGGCCGCGCTGCGGCTCTGGCGCAGGGCGAGCGGAAGGGCCGTCGGCTCCACGATCCGGCTGACGCCGGCCCGGGCCCCGTGCTCGGTCAGCAGTGTCTGCACCCGGCCTGCGTCCGTGCCGGTGGGCAGACCCACGACCGCCACGTCGAAGTCCCCGGTGTCGCCCACGACCGCGGGCCAGCCGGCGTCCTCCATGAGGCGGGCGAGGAGGTGGTCCTTGGTGGGCTCCTCGTCGCCCGCCCACGCCGTGACGACGATCAGTTGCCGGCCCCGCAGGTCCTGGCCGAGCGCCAGGGCGAGGATCACGAACCGCTCTCCGGTGATGTCGCCGAGCAGCAGCCGGTTGAGCAGGGCCGTCTGGCGCTGGGAGGCGCGGGCGCCGCTCTCCCGCTCGCTCAGCAGCGAGATCGCGATGGCCGCGGCGGCCCGCTCCAGCGTGCGCAGTTCGGGCGGGCTCGGCCGCCGGCCGCCGTGCAGCAGGTGCAGCCAGCCCCATGACTCGCCCCGGAGCACCACGGGCTGCCGGGCGCAGGGCGCGACCTCGCGGAACGAGGCCGCCGGGGCGGTGGGGACCCCGGCGTCCTGTGTCGCGAGCGAGGTGTGGCGTTCGTGGATCGCCCGGGAGTGCGCGCTCCACTCGTCCACGATCTGGTCGGCCTCCGGCGTCGCGCCGCCGTACGCCAGCATCTGGTGGGCGACGTCCTCCAGCACCACGGGGTGCCCGGAGCGCCGGGCCAGCTCCCTGACCACGCCGACGTAGTCCTCGTCCGCGAGGAGGAGGTCCATGAAGGCCTGGCTGGTGGCCTCCTCGGCGATCATCTGCTTGACCCGCATGCCGACCAGCACCTCGTGGACCTGGGCCGAGGTCTCGACGAAGGGGATCTCGTCGGCGAGTCCCACCAGGGGCAGTCCGGCCGCCTCCGCCTCCTCGATCACCGCCTCCGGCATCGCGTCGAACATGCGCCCGGCCAGCTCCACGACGAGCACGGCCGCGCGGGCGTCGGCGAGCCGCCGGATGAAGCCCCGCTGCTCCAGCGAGGTCGTCCCCATGCCGAGGCCCGCCGTCAGCAGCATCTCCTGACCCGTCAGAAAGCGGTGGATGTCCGGGATCTCACCGGTGTGCACCCAGCGCACCGGGCGGTCGAGATTCCGCTCCCCGGCGTACACCCGCACGGTCGTGCGCGAGAACACCTCGAGCTCCAGTGCGGCACGGACAGTCAGAACTTCAGCCATGAGCCAATACCTCGGTGTGTGCAGGGCGCGCGCTCAATATTGCACACACTGTGCCTGTCCTCGCACCCCCCGTTTCCCCAGACTTCAGGGCAAGCCCGCAGGCCCGACCCGTGCAAGGAGTGCAGAGTGTCAGCCCAACACCAGACCATCAAGGCTCCTGTCGCCGAGAAGACGTCGCGGACCAGCCGTCCGGAAATCGTCGAGACCGTCGCGGACGTGATCGCCGACATCCGGGCCAACGGCGACGCCGCCGTGCGCCGCTGGTCGCAGAAGTTCGACAACTGGAGCCCGGAGTCCTACCGGCTCGGCCCCGACCGGATCGCCTCCGTCGTCTCCTCGGTCCCCGAGACCGTCCTCGACGACCTCCGGTTCGTGCAGACGCAGGTCCGCGGCTTCGCCCAGGCGCAGCGGGACTCCCTCACCGACTTCGAGGTGGAGACGCTGCCCGGCGTGTACCTGGGGCAGCGCAACCTCCCCATCGGCGCGGCCGGAGCCTATGTCCCCGGCGGCCGCTACCCCCTCACCGCCTCGGCCCACATGACCGTCCTGACGGCCAAGGTCGCCGGTGTCGAGCGGGTCGCCGCGACCACCCCGCCGGACCGGGGTGCCCCGCCGCCCGTCAGCGTCGCCGCGATGCACCTGGCCGGGGCCGACGAGATCTACGTCATGGGCGGTGTCCAGGCCGTGGCGGCCCTCGCGCTGGGCACCGAGACGATCGACGCCGTCGACATGCTCGCCGGCCCCGGCAACGCGTATGTGGCGGAGGCCAAGCGCCAGCTGTTCGGCGAGGTCGGCATCGACCTCTTCGCCGGACCGACGGAGGTGCTGATCGTCGCCGACGGCACCGCGGACCCGTTCGTGGTCGCCACCGACCTGCTGTCCCAGGCCGAGCACGGCCCCGACTCTCCGGCCGTCCTGATCACCACCTCCGAGGAGGTGGGCCGCCGGACCATCGCCTGGGTGGACAAGCTGCTGCCCGGCCTGTCCACCGGGGAGGTCGCCGGCCGTGCCTGGCGCGACCACGGCGAGGTGATCGTCGTCCCCACCCTCGACGCCGCGTACGCACTCGCCGACGAGTACGCGAGCGAGCACGTCCAGATCCTCACCGCCGAACCCCGCGAGGCGCTGCACCGCATGCGCAACTACGGCGCCCTGTTCCTCGGGGACAAGACCTGCGTCGCCTACGGCGACAAGGTCATCGGCACCAACCACGTGCTGCCCACCCTCGGCGCGGCCCGCTACACCGGCGGCCTCTGGGTCGGCAAGTACCTGAAGACCGTGACCTACCAGGAGGTCCGGGACCCCGCCTCCAGCGCCCGGCTCGGCGAGATCTGCGGCAGGGCCTCACGCACCGAGAACTTCGAGGGACACGCGCGCTCGGGAGACGTCCGCGCCGCGCGCTACGGATCGGCCCCGCTGGACTGGACCGACCACACCTTCGAGCAGAGCTGATCCGCGATGACGGATCGCGACTTACGCCGACGCGATGAAGCGGCCCGGCAGCCGTCCGACAAGGAGCACCTCCCGCACCTCCCCCTAGACCCACGGAGATCGACATGTCAGCCACCGACAACGACGCGCACTCAGCGCCCGCATCCACCCCCGTAGGCCGACCCGACGGGGCGTTCAACCCCGTGTCCTCGGCCGCCGACGCGGAAATGCTCGCCGTACTCGGCTACGAGCAGAAGTTCGACCGCAAGGTCAGCCTGTGGGGGAACTTCGCCCTCGGCTTCGTCTACCTCTCGCCCCTCGTGGGCGTCGTGGCCCTCTTCGCCGTCGGCCTGGCGACCGCCGGCGGGCCGTCCGTCTTCTGGATCGGCATCGTCGGCGCCGGGCAGTTCCTCGTCGCACTGGTCTTCGGCGAGGTCGTCTCGCAGTTCCCGCTCGCGGGCGGCCTGTACCAGTGGGTGAGACGGCTGTGGAACGGGCGCTACGCCTGGTTCAACGCCTGGACGTACATCTGTTGCATCACCATCGGCATCACCAGCACCGCACTGTTCAGTTCGGACTTCGCCGCGAGCCTCTTCGCCGGAACCGCCGACCAGCCCGCCATCAGCTCCACTCCCGCCCAGCGTCTGTGCATCGCCGTCGCGGTGACCGTCGTCTGCCTGATCTGCAACTGCTTCGGCACCAGGACCCTGGCCCTGATCTCCAAGATCGGCCTCGCCGCGGAACTGATCGGCATCGTCGCCGTGGGCTTCTACCTGCTGATCTTCGAGCGGCACAACTCTGTCTCGATCTTCTTCGAGACCAGCAGCTCCACCCACGACGACTACGTCCTGGCCTTCATCGCCGCCTCGCTCGTCGGGCTCTTCCTCTTCTACGGCTTCGAGGCGTGCGGCGAGATCGCCGAAGAGGTCCCCAACCCCTCCCGCAGCATCCCGCGGGCCATGCAGCTGACCGTCGCCGTCGGTGGGGTGGCCGCGCTGTTCGCCTTCGTCGGGTACGCCCTCGCGGCGCCGGACCTCGCCTCGATCCTCTCCGGCAAGGACACCAACCCGATCCCCTCGATCCTCCAGAGCTCGGTCGGCACCGTCGGCACCAAGGCCGTCCTCACGGTGATCATGACCTCGTTCATCGCGGGTGTGATGAGCCAGCAGGCCGCCGCGAGCCGGATCGTGTTCTCCTTCGCCCGTGACGACATGTTCCCGGGCTCCCGCGTCTTCTCGAAGATCTCCCGCACCCACCGTGTCCCGCTGAACGCGCTGCTGGCGGTCAACGTCCTCCCCCTGCTGCTCTTCGTGTTCGTCTACTACTCGCCGGACTCCCTCACCAAGATCGCGGCGTTCCAGATGCTGGCCGGATACGCGGCCTTCATGATGGTCGTACTGGCCGCCCTGCGGATGCGACTGAAGGGCTGGCGCCCCGCCGGAGCCTGGACGCTGGGCCGCTGGGGCTTCCCGGTGACCGTGGCCGCCCTGACCTACGGCGTGCTCGGGATGGTGCTGCTCTCCTGGCCCACCGGCGGCGCCGGAACCTCCTTCGTGGACCGCTGGATCGCCCTCATCGGCTTCCTCATCGTCTCGGCCGTGGGCCTGGTGTACCTGTTGACCGCGAAGCCGGAGCGCAAGTCCACCGCGCCGGAAGGCGACGCCATCGAGGTGGCCGAGCGGCTGCGCAGCCGGGCCGAAGCCCTTGCCCGTACGACCTCAGGGAGCACCGCATGACCCGCGTTCTGTATCTGTACGGCGGCTGGCCCGGCCACAAGCCCTACCAGGTGGCCGAGGAATGGGCCCTGCCGATCTTCAAGAACCTCGGCTTCGACGTGGAGGAGACCAACGACATCTTCTCCCTCGACGCCGACCTCACCGGCTACGACCTGATCGCGCTCAACTGGAACAACGCCCTGCTGTCCGAGGGCCTGACCGCAGCCCAGGAGTCGAACCTGCTGGGCGCGGTGGAGAGCGGCACCGGGATCGCCGCCTGGCACGGCGCGGCCGCCGCGTTCCGCACCAGCCTCAAGTACCACTGGCTCCTCGGCGGCAGCTTCCTCGAACACCCCGCCGGCGAAGGCGTGAAGTACCCCTACGAGGTCACGATCACGGACCCCGGCCACCCGATCACCGCCGGGGTGCGGGACTTCCGGGTCGCCTCCGAGCAGTACTACATGTCGGTCGACCCCAACAACCACGTCCTCGCCGAGTCCACCTTCACCGGCGAGCACCTGTCCTGGCTGGAGGGAAAGACCATCCCCCAGGCCTGGACCCGGACCTGGGGCGAGGGCCGCGTCTTCTACAGCGCGGTCGGACACGACCTCGACGACCTCCAGAACCCGGACGTCACCCGCCTGTGCACCCAGGGCTTCGCCTGGGCCGCCCGCACCTCCGACTGAGCTGCCGCCGAAAGGAAACCCACCATGCCCGTCCTCACCGGAGGCCAGATCGTCGCGCGGACCCTGCGCAACTACGGGGTCGACGTCGTCGCCGGCATCCCCGGCCACGGCATCTGGTCACTGACCGACGCCTTCCTCGACGACGAGTCCCGGATCCCCTTCATCCAGACCTTCCACGAGCAGAGCGCCGTCCACCTCGCCGACGGCTACTACCGCGTCACCGGCCGCCCGCAGGCCGCGGTCACCTCCATCGGCGCCGGAGCCAGCAACACCGTCATCGGCATGGGCACCGCGTTCACGGACTCCACCAGCGTGCTCGTCGTCACAGGCGGCCCGCCGACCCACATGCGCGGCCACGGTCTGCTCCAGGAACTCGACCGCTACACGGCCAACGACTTCCCCAAGGTGGCCGAGGCCGTCAGCAAGCGGCACTGGGTCGTCACCCGGGTCGAGGAGCTCCCCTTCGTCCTGCACCGCTGTTTCAACTCCATGCTGACCGGGCGGCCGGGCCCGGTACACCTCGAAGTCCCCATGGACGTACAGGCCGAGGCCGCGAACGTCGAGCTCCACGACCTGGAGCGGCGTATCCCGGTGGGCCGCCAGCACCCCGACCCGGAGGCCATCGACCGTGCCGTGGACGTGCTGCGCGCGGCCACCCGCCCGGTCATCGTGGTCGGCGGCGGCGCGATCACCTCCGAGGCCTCCGACGTGGTCCTCGCGCTCGCCGAGAAGTGGCAGATCCCGGTCGTCACCACGTGGAACGGCAAGAGTGCCTTCCCCGAGGACCACGAGCTGTTCGCGGGCAGCGTCGGCCAGACCGGCACGATGACCGGCAACGCGATCGCGAGCTCCGCCGATGTCGTGATCTCGGTCGGCTGCCGCTTCACCGACTGGTCGGCCTCCAGCTACGCCAAGGGCATCAGCTTCTCCATCCCGCCCGCGAAGCTCATCCACATCGACATCGACCCGCACGAGATCGGCAAGAACTACCCCGCCGAGGTGGGCATCGTCGCCGACGCGCAGCGGGCCGTGGCCGCGATCGTCGACTCCCTCCCGTCGAAGGGCATCGACCGGTCCGAGTACCTTGCGGAACTCGCCCGCCTCAAGCGGGACTGGGAGGAGAAGCTTGCCGGCCGCCGCGACAGCGACCGTTTCCCGTTCACCTCCCAGCGCCCGCTCGGCGCCCTGCGCAACGTGCTGCCGCGCGACGCGATCATCGTCGCCGGCTCGGGCAACACCCAGGGCGCGGTCAAGCAGACGTTCCCCGTCTACGAACCCCGCACCCACCTCACCTCCGGCGGCTTCTCCTCGATGGGCTGGGCGATCCCGGCCGCGGTCGGCGCCAAGCTCGCCCGGCCGGAGAGCCCGGTCGTGTGCGTCCTCGGCGACGGCGACTTCCTGATGACCTCCCAGGAGATCGCCCTGAGCGTCACCGCCGGCGCCCCGGTGATCTTCGTGGTCCAGAACAACGCGGGCTACATGTCGATCCGCGGCGGCCAGCGCAAGCAGACCTCGCGCCACATCGGCACCGAGTTCTCGCACCCCGACGGCTCGCCGTACAGCCCCGACTTCGCGGCCATGGGCCGGGCCTTCGGCATCGAGTCGTACAAGGTCAACGACTCCGACTCCCTGGAGCCGACCCTGCGCAAGGCGGTCCGGTCCGGCGCCCCCGCCGTGATCGAGGTTCCCACGGACCGCGACGCCGCCGGCCCCTGGGTCCCCGGCTGGTGGGACTTCCCGATCCCGGCGTACATCAAGGACGAGCGCCAGGAGGAGTACGACCGCATCAGGGCGACGGAACAGCACCTCTGACCGACCTGCCCTCACCGACCGCCCGCGCAGCCGCGACCCGGCCGCACGGGCGGTCGCTCGTGCCGGGCAGGATGTCCCCCGTGCTGAGAGTCGGATTCGTCCAGGAGTTCTTCGCGGAGCCGGTCGATCTTCCCGGAATCCACGAGCTGACCCGCTCGGACTCCCCGGACTGGCAGGCGACCGCGGCCTTCGCCGTCACCTATCTCGCGGCCGGCACCGTGGTCGCCGCATTCACCGAGACCGAGCCGTGCCTCCTGGGCTGTGGCGAGAACCTCGTGGGCTGCTCGTCACTCCTCACCGACGGCTCCTGGGTCTGGCGCGGTGACCTCAGGCACTACGTGGGACGCCATGGCGTGACTCTGCCGGCCGGGTTCGTCGAGCGGATGCGCGAGTTCGACGGGAAGCCGCCGATCGGCGAGGTCGACGCGTCGGTGGCCCGTCTGGCCCTGCGGTCCGCCTGGCGGCTCGCCTGACGGTCGCCCCCCGGACACTCCTCCCCATCCGATCCCCCCTCCCGCCAATCCGCACCCCGACCTGCTCCGGATTACGCGCGGACTGATCGCGAGCGCGGGAGGAAAGCGGATGAGGCGGACGGCCGTCGTGGGCTCCGGGGTGGCGGGGCTGACCGCCGCGTACGTCCTGGGGCGGACGCGACACGTCGTGCTCTACGAGGCCGACGACCGGCTCGGCGGGCACGCGCACACGCATGAGGTGACGTCGTCGTACGACGGGCGGGTGCACCGGGTGGACTCCGGGTTCATCGTGCACAACCGCCGCACCTACCCCCACCTGCTCCGGCTCTTCGACGAACTCGGCGTCCCCACGCAGGAGTCGGAGATGAGCATGTCGGTCCGCTGCGAGGGCTGCGGACTGGAGTACGCCGGCGCCCGCGGCCCCGCCGGACTCCTCGCCCGGCCCCGCAGCGTCCTCAGCGGCTCCTACCTGCGGCTGCTCGCCGAGGTGCCCGCCTTCCACCGGGCCGCCCGCGGGCTGCTCGCCCACGGCGACGAACAGGACCTCACCCTGGGGGAGTTCCTGGACCGGGAGGGCTTCTCCGCCTACTTCCGCGCCCACTTCATGACCCCCGTGGTGTCGGCCGTGTGGTCCTGCGACGCCGTCACCGCCCAGCGCTACCCGGCCGCCTACCTGTTCCGCTTCCTGGAGCACCACGGAATGCTGTCCGTCGGCGGCTCGCCGGTGTGGCGCACGGTCACCGGCGGTTCGCGGGAGTACGTCGACCGGATCGCCAAGCAGATCGCCGAGATCCGCACCGGCACCCCGGTCCGGGCCGTGCGCCGCCACGCCGACGGCGCCGAGGTGACCGCCGCCGACGGCACCACCGAGTCCTACGACTCCGTGGTCGTCGCGGTCCACCCGGACCAGGCGCTGCGCCTGCTCGCCGATCCCACCGAGCGGGAGCGGGAGGTGCTCGGCGCGTTCCGCTACTCGCGCAACGCCACCCTGCTGCACACCGACACCCGGCTGCTGCCCCGCGCCCGCGGCGCCCGCGCCTCCTGGAACTACCTCATGCCGTCCTGCACGGCCGGCGCCGACCGCGTCCGGGTCAGCTACGACATGAACCGGCTGCAACGCCTCGACGCCACCGAGTCGTTCGTCGTCACCCTCGGCGGCGAGGACCGCGTCGACCCGGACCGGGTGCTGGCCCGCATGGTCTACGAACACCCCGTCTACACCCCGGAGTCGGTGGCCGCCCAGCGGCGGCTGCACGAACTGGCCGGTGCCGTCTGCGTGTTCGCGGGCGCCTACCACGGCTGGGGGTTCCACGAGGACGGCTGCCGCTCCGGAGTCGAGGCCGCCGCCGCGCTGGGAGCGCGCTGGTGAACGCCGTACCGGCCCTCTACGCCTGCACGATCCGCCATGTGCGGGCCACCCCGTGGCGGTACCTGCTGCGCCACCGCACCTACCTGTGGCTCGTCGACCCCGACCGCCCGCCTCGACTGCCGCTTCTCATAAGGCCGTTGGCCCGCTTCGACCCCCGTGACCACTTCACCGGCGAGGGGCCCACCCTGCGCGCGGCCCTCGACGCCTATCTCGCCGGACACGGCGTCGACCTGGAGGGCGGGCCGGTGGTGATGCTCACCCACGCCCGGGTCCTCGGGTACGTGTTCAACCCGATCACCCTCTACTGGTGCCACGGCCCCGACGGCGATCCCCGCTGCGTGGTCGCCGAGGTCCACAACACCTACGGCGGCCGGCACGCCTACCTCCTGCACCCGGACCGGGGCGGGACGGCCCGGGCCGACAAGGAGTTCTACGTCTCGCCGTTCCTGCCCGTGGACGGCCGCTACCGCATGCGGCTGCCGCATCCGGGACCCCGGCTCGACCTGACCGTGCACCTGGACCGGGAAGACGGCCGCACCCTGACGGCCACCGTCCACGGCACCCGGCGCGCGGTGACCGTCCCGAACGTGCTGCGCCTGGCGCTGCGCCACCCCTGGTCCACCCTCGCCGTGTCGGCGGCCATCCGCTTCCACGGCATCCGCCTCTACCTGCGGGGCCTGGCCGTCCAGCCCCGACCCGAGCAGCACACCCCGGAGAACCAGACATGACCACAGTCGCCCACGACGCGCCGGCCGACGCGGGCCGCTGGCCCGACATCGTCACCGTGCCCCGCCCCTCCCGGCCCCGGGACACCGTGACCGCCGCGCTCGTCCGCCGGGCCCTGCGCGGACTTCCCCTGCGCGCCCGCCTCGCCGGCTCCGGTGACATCGGTCTCGGCGGCCCGCTCCTCCACGTGCACGACCCGGCCGCCTTCCACGCCCGGATCGGCACCGGCGGCCTGGTCGGGTTCGGCGAGTCGTACATGGCCGGCGAGTGGGACGCCCCGGACCTGGTCGCCGCCCTCACCGTGCTCGCCGCGCACGCGGCCGACCTGATCCCGGCCCCGCTGCAACGCCTGCGCGGACTGTGGGCCCCCAGACACCCGCAGGAGGAGCGCAACACCCCCGACGGCTCCCGCGCCAACATCAGCCGCCACTACGACCTCTCCAACGACCTGTTCGCCCTCTTCCTCGACGACACCCTCAGCTACTCCTCGGCCGTCTTCCGTGGCTTCCCGGCGAGCCGGGACCTCCTGGCGGCCGCCCAGCACCGCAAGATCGACCGGCTGCTCGACCTGGCCGACGTCGGCGCGGGCACCCGGCTGCTGGAGATCGGCACCGGCTGGGGCGAGCTGGCGCTGCGGGCCGCCGCCCGGGGCGCCCGTGTCACCTCGCTCACCCTCTCCGCGGAACAGCGCTCCCTGGCACTGGAGCGGGCGCGCGCGGCGGGACTCGAGGACCGTGTCTCGATCGAGCTGTGCGACTACCGGGAAGCGAGCGGGGAGTACGACGCCGTGGTCAGCGTGGAGATGATCGAGGCGGTCGGCGCCGAGTTCTGGCCGGTGTACTTCCGCACGCTCGACGCCCGGCTCGCCCCGGGCGGCCGGGTGGCGCTCCAGGCGATCACCATGCCGCACGAGCGGATGCTGGCCTCCCGGGACACCTTCACCTGGATCCACAAGTACGTCTTCCCCGGCGGCCTCATCCCGTCCACCGAGGCGATCGAGCAGACCGCCCGCGACCACACCGCGCTGCGCCTCGCCCGCCGCGACGCCTTCGGCGCCCACTACGCCGAGACGCTGCGCCTGTGGCGGGAGCGGTTCACCGAACGCGCCGACGAGGTCGCCGCCCTCGGCTTCGACGAGACCTTCCGCCGCCTGTGGACCTTCTACCTGGCCTACTCCGAGGCCGGATTCCGGTCCGGCTACCTCGACGTCCAGCAGTACCTGTTCACCAAGGAGAACCCCGCCCGATGAGCACCCTCGCCCGGCCCGGTGCCGCCCCTCTGCTCACCGCCCTCGTCGAGGACGCGCTCGGCGGCCCCCTGCCGCTGCGCCTGCGCGCCTGGGACGGCAGCGAGGCCGGACCGGCCGACGCACCCGTGGTGGTGCTGCGCTCCCGCCGCGCGCTGCGCCGACTGCTGTGGCAGCCCGGCGAGCTGGGCCTCGCGCAGGCCTACGTCACCGGTGAGCTCGACGTCGAGGGCGACCTCGCCGAGGGCCTGCGGACGATGTGGGCGGCGCAGCGGGAGCGGGGCCTGCGCCCGCCCCGGCTGACGTCCGCCGACCGGGCCCGCGCCCTCGTCACCGCCCTACGCCTCGGTGTCGTGGGGCCCCCGCCGCCCGCGCCCGCCTCCCAGGCCCGCCTGCGCGGCGGCCTGCACAGCCGGGCCCGCGACCGGGCCGCGATCAGCCACCACTACGACCTCTCCAACGAGTTCTACGGCCTCCTCCTCGACGAGACCATGGCCTACTCCTGCGGCTACTGGGCGAGCGACGGGCCGGGGTTCACCGCCGCCGACGCCCAGCGGGCCAAACTGGAGCTGGTCTGCCGCAAGCTGGCCCTGGAGCCCGGCGCCCGGCTGCTGGACATCGGCTGCGGCTGGGGCTCGCTCACCCTGCACGCGGCGCAGCGGCACGGGGCCCAGGTCACCGCCGTCACACTGGCCCGGGAGCAGGCGGCGTACGTCCGCGACCGGGTGCGCGAGCGCGGGCTCACCGATCGGGTGGAGGTGCTCTGCCAGGACTACCGGGACATCCGGGGCGGCGGGTACGACGCCGTCTCCACGATCGAGATGGGCGAGCACGTCGGCGACGCCGAGTACCCCGCCTTCGCGGCCGCCCTGCACCGGCTCGTCCGGCCGTGCGGGCGGGTGCTGGTGCAGCAGATGTCACGAGGTCCGGGCGCCCCTGGCGGCGGGGCGTTCATCGAGGCGTACATCGCCCCCGACATGCACATGCGGCCCCTCGGCGAGACCGTGGCCCTGCTGGAGGAGGGCGGTCTGGAGGTACGGCACACGGAATCGCTGCGCGAGCACTACGTCCGTACGATCGCCGCCTGGCACCGCACCCTGGAGAAGCGCTGGGACGCGTTCGTACGGCTGGCCGGTACGGAGACCGCACGGGTCTGGCGGCTCTACCTGGCCGGCGGGGCGCTGGCCTTCGAGGAGGGCCGGATGGGCGTCGACCAGATCCTCGCCGTACGGCCCGGACCCGGCGGCGCGTCCGGTATGGAGGCCGGCTCCCACGCCTGGTACGCGGACCTGTGAACGGCTTCCCGTGGAGCGCCTTCGCGACCGGCCTGGCCTGGGCGGCCGCGGCGGCCCTGGCCGTCATGCTCGTCACCTTCGCCGTGGCCGTGCGCCTGGGCGTGCACCGGATCGTCGACGTGGCCTGGGGGATCGGCTTCACCGCCGTGGCCCTCACGACCCTCGTCGCCTCCGCCGGGCACGGCGATCCCGTACGACGGCTGCTGGCGACCGGGCTGACGGCGGCCTGGGGGCTGCGCCTCGCGGTGCACATCGCCCGCCGGGGCCGGGGCCACGGCGAGGACCCGCGCTACGAGGCGATGCTCGCGAAGGCACCCGGCAACCGCAACGCCTACGCCCTGCGCATGGTCTACCTGCTCCAGGGCGCCCTGGTGTGGCTGGTGTCCCTGCCGGTGCAGGCCGCGCAGTACGTTCCCGGCCGGCCGTCGCCCCTGGCCTGGGCGGGAGTCGCGCTGTGGGTGGTCGGGGTGTGCTTCGAGGCGGTCGGTGACGCCCAGCTCGCCCGGTTCAAGGCCGATCCCGCCCAGCGCGGCCGGATCATGGACCGGGGGTTGTGGGCGTGGACCCGGCACCCCAACTACTTCGGCGACTTCTGCGTCTGGTGGGGCCTGTTCCTGCTGGTCCCCGACGCCCCGGCGGCGGCCGCCGTGACCGTGGTGTCGCCGGTGGTGATGAGCCTGCTGCTGACCAGGGGCAGCGGAAAGCGGCTGCTCGAACGGCACATGGTCGACCGGCCCGGCTACGCCGAGTACCGGGCCCGCACCAGCGGCTTCTTCCCCCGGCCCCCGAAGCGGGCCGCCGGACGGGGGCGACGGTGACGGGCCGGGCGGGGCAGGATGCACCCGTGCGACCCACGGCGACAAGGAGCCTCTGATCGTGCCGCAGGACGACATCGACACCTCTGCCCGGACCACGCCCGCCCTGCTGCCCCGGCGGTGTCCGCCCAAGCCCCGGGCCGCCGTGCTCGTCCTGCACGGTGGACAGGAGACGAGCGAGAACCCCACCCACCCCCGGCAGCTCGCCGCCCTGCGGATGGACCCGGTGCTGCGGGCGGTGACCGCCGCACTGCCCCACGAGGACGTCCTGGTCGCCCGGGTCCGCTACCGCCTGCGCGGCTGGAACGGCACCCGCGCCGACGCCGGCCGGGACACCCTGCGGGCCCTGGACGAACTCAGCGCGCTGGCCGGCCCCGTGCCCACCGTGCTGCTCGGCCACTCCATGGGCGGCCGGGCCGCCCTGCACGCCGCCGGACATCCCCAGGTCACCGGTGTGTGCGCGCTCGCGCCGTGGTGGCCGACGGGGGAGCCGGTCGCTCAGACGGCAGGCCGGCGGATCGTCGCCCTGCACGGCGCACGGGACCGCGTCACCTCGCCCGCCGCCACGGCCGACTGCGTCCACCGCGCCCAGGCCACCGCCGCGCGGGCCGGGATGGCCGTCATCGCCGGCGGCGACCACGCGATGCTGCGCCACCACCGCCTCTGGCACCGCACCACCGCGGCCGTCGTCGCCCACCTCCTGGACCCCGGTGCCGTACCGGACCCGCTGCCCCGGGAGTGCTACGGGACGGGCGACTTCCCGGTGCTCTGAGCGGTGCTCTGAGCACTGCTCCCGGCACGAGCCGCGAGCTCGGCGGCGAACTGCGCCCCGGTGAGCAGGGCGAGGTTCGACAGCCACAGCCACACCAGGAAGACGATCACACCGGCGAGGGAGCCGTACAGCCTGCTGTAGGCGCCCAGCGTGCCGGCGTACGCCGAGAAGCCGGCGGAGACCGTCAGCCACAGGGCGGCCGCGAGCACCCCGCCGGGCAGACTGCGTTCGCGCAGGCGGGCCGCGGAAGGCCCGGTGTGGAAGAGGATCACGACCAGCAGGGCGACCAGGCACAGCAGCACCGGCCAGCGCAGCAGGCGCCACGCCCAGGCCGCCGTGGTGTCCAGGCCGAGGGTCCGGCCCACGGCCTCCGCGAGCGGGCCCGTCAGCAGCAGGGTGAGCGAGCCGACCAGCAGCAGACCGAGCAGCCCGAAGGCGGTGAGCAGGATCCGGTGCGCCTTGCGCCAGGGGGAGCGCCGGTCCTCGACCCGGTGCATGCGGTGCAGGGCGCGGCGGAAGACGGCGAGGTAACTGGAGGCGGACCACAGGGCACTGGCCGATCCCGCCGCGAGCAGCGGCCACGTCGTCCGGTCGGCGCCGAGCACCCGGCTGAGCACGGCGTGCAGCGAGGCCCCGGAGTCCGCGGGCGCGTAGGCCGTCACATGGGTGACGAACTCCTCGGCGGTGTCCGGGCTGATCATGCCGAACGCCAGCACGGTGACCAGCATCGCGGGCAGCACCGCCAGGATCGCGTAGTACGTCAGGGCCGCCGCGTAGTCCGAGATGTCGTCGTCCCACAGCGAGACCGGTGTGCGGCGCAGCGCGGGCCACCAGCCGGCCGGCGGGCGCGGCACCCGGCCGATCCGGCGCAGCCGGCCGGTCCACGCCTCAGCGGACACGGGACCTCCGGTGCGAGGGCGTGCTCAGCCGGATCCGGGTGTACGCGGTGTACGGCGCGGTCGCCCGCTCGGCCTCGGCGGTCACGGCGTGCAGCGAGGGCAGCACGGCGTCCGGGGGAGTGCCCGGGTGCAGCCAGACCCGCAGGCCGACGTCCAGCCGCTGCCGGCGGCGGGGCAGCACGCGGGCCCGGGCGCGGGCGACCCCGGGCACCGCGGCGGCGCGGGCGGTCAGTGCCTCGGCGAGGGCCCGGGGGCGGACCGTGCCGCCGGGGGAGGGCAGGGCCAGCTGCCGGGCCGGGCCCGGACGCAGCTGTGCGAGGCAGACGTACGCGAGGAGCACGGTCAGGAGGATCGCCGTGGCCAGGACGGCGGGGGTCCACCAGTCCTCGGCCCGCAGCCGTGCGAGGCGGGTCCCGGTCGGCCACAGGGCGCCGGTGTCCACGGCCGGCCACCAGGACGGCGCCCGGTCCGCGAGGGCGAGCCATGCGCCCACGAGGAGCAGGACGAGCCCGGAGCCGGCGAGGACGGTTCGGTTGACGGTCGTACGGGCGCGTGCCATCACCGGTCACCTTCCGCGCGGCCGGACGGGGCGGCGACGGGTTCCGGCGCCTCCTGCCCCGCATCGAGCGGTGGGCGCCAGACCGGTTCGGGGACGACCCGCACACGCAACCGGGGCGTACGGCGCAGGCCGCACGCGGTCAGGGCGGCTCGGGCCGCGGACGTGACGGCGTCCCCGGTGGCCGCGCGATCGCCGAAGCAGAGCCCGGCCCGCACGGTGACGCGGCCCGTCCGTGCCCGCACCCGTACCGCGCCGACTCCCGCCACGTCCCCCACCGCCTCGCGGACCAGGGACTCCACCGCGGAGCGGTCCACCGCCGCGTCCACCCGGGCCGCGGGGACCCGCAGCGTGGACTGACGGCGACGGCCGGGCGTCACGGCGAGCAGGATCAGCCAGACACCCAGCAGAGCGACCGCCGCGCCGGCGGCGACGACGGCCGGGTCGCCGGGGGCGTGACCGGACAGCCAGTGCAGCGCGGAGGTGCGCCAGGCGGCCGCCGCCCGGTGCGCGGTGTGCACCCGCACCAGGTCGAGGGCGAGCGCACCCCAGCACACGGCGGCCACCGCGGAGAGCAGGGCCACCGGCACCCGGCGCTGGGACCACCGACGGCGGGGCGTACGGGCCCCGTCGTGCTCCGGGGCCGGGGGGACCGGCACCCGGGGCACGCTGAGGGAGGTCACCGCGAGCCGGGCCGCTGCCACGTCCAGTCCCGTCAACTGCCCGGTCCGCTCGACCACATGGCGCCGGACGTCCCGCACGGTGTCGGCGAGGGGCGCCGGGTAGGGCAGTGTCACCGCGAGGGACAGCTCCGCCCTCCTGCCGCGCACGGAGGCCGTGCTCCCGGTGGCCCGGACGCCGTCTCCGTGCGGCAGGTACTCGGCGGCCGCCCGCCCGGCGATCCTTTGGACCGCGCGCTCGGAGACGGTGGTGGTGCCCCGCTCGGCCGCGGCGGTCATCGGCGGCTCCGCTCGAACGCGTCCCGTACGTCCCGGACGCTGCCGCCGCCCTCGATCCACCGGCCCAGGGCCCAGCCCAGGCCGCCGAGCGCGGCCACGAGCAGGAAGGCGCCGAACCCGCCGAAGAACCCGGCGAACGCCAACGCCATGCCCGCGGCCATTCCCACCACTGGTGTGTTCACGTCCCTCTGCCTCTCACCCCGTATCGGTCCCCGTCTGCTCCGGTGCCCGCGCGCCGTCACTCCACGCGGGAGCCGGCGCTGTTCTCGGACTCGTCCTCGTCGGGCAGGTGGACGTCGTTGACGGTGATGTTGACCTCGACCACCTCCAGGCCGGTGATCCGCTCCACCGCGTCGATCACGTTCTCCCGGACGTCCCGGGCCACGTCCATGACGGAGACGCCGTACTCGACGACCAGGTCCAGGTCGACGGCCGTCTGCCGTTCGCCCACCTCGACCTTGACGCCGCGTCCGACGTTGGCGCGGCCACCGGGCACCCGGTCGCGCACGGCGCCGATGGTGCGGGAGAGGCCGCCGCCCATGTCGTGCACGCCCGGGATCTCCCGGGCCGCGATGCCCGCCACCTTCACGACGACGACATCGGCGATCGACGTCCGGCCCCGGTCGGGCGCGGGCTGGTCGGCCCCGGTCGCGCCGCCGGACACCGCGGTGGTGCGGTGCTGCCCGCCGGTCCGCGGGGTGGACAGGTCCCTGGCGGCGGGGGCGCTCTGCGGGGCGGACAGGTCCTTGGCGGCAGGCGCGGTCTGCGTGGTCATCACAGCTTCCTCTCGGCTCGGTTCTCGATGGGCTCTCACTTCTTCCGACCCGGCCCGGGCGCGGTTGTGACGCGGGTCCGTGAACGCGTCGGTGGGGTGCCACAGGTGTGACACCCCACCGACGACGCCCCGTCAGCTGGTGGGCATCAGAACGCTGTCGATGATGTAGACGTTGGCGTTGGCGGTCTTGACGTTGCCGCAGACGACCTTCGCGGAGTCGTTGACGGTGTAGGACTCGCCGGAGCCGGAGGTGGTGAGCTTCGACTTCTCCAGGGTGTCGAAGGAGCCGTTCTCCAGGTCCTTGGGGGTGAGCTTCTGGCCGACGACGTGGTACGTGAGGATCTTCGTGAGCTGGGCCTTGTCGTTGAGGACCTTGTCCAGGGTGGCCTTGGGGATCTTCGCGAAGGCGTCGTTGGTCGGCGCGAACACGGTGATGTTCTGGGCGTTGTTGAGGGTGTCGACCAGCCCGGCCTTCTTCACCGCGGCCACCAGCGTGGACAGCGCCGGGTTGTTGGAGGCGGCGGTGGCGACCGGGTCCTGGGCCATGCCGTCGAAGGAACCGGCACCGCTGGTGGGCACCGCGGAACAGGCGGTGCCGAAGGGCTGGTCCGCGGAGGCGGTGCTGCCGGAGCCGGCCATCGAGTCGTCCGAGGCGGAGGCGGACGCCTTGGTGGAGGAGTCGGCCTTGGCGGAGTCGCTGCCGCTGTCGGAGCAGGCGCTCAGCGCGAGCGGCAGGACGGCCGCGGCGGTCACGGTCAGGGCGATGCGACGGATACGGGTGTTCACGATGTTTCTCCTGTGGGTGACGGCAGCGGATGCTGCCTTCTCGGGGAAAGGGAAGAGGTGGTCTTGGGGGGTCAGTCGACGGTCACGACCACGGAGTGCCATCCGCTCGCGCCGTCGGGGATCGTGCGGGTGCGTCTCTCGGTCTGCACCGCGCCGGTGCGGTCGGTGGCCCGGACGGTGAGGGTGTGGCCGCCCCTGGTCGCCTGCCAGGGAAAGGTCCACTGGCGCCAGGTGTCGGTCGTGTCCTGGGCGGCCAGCCGGGCTTCCTGCCAGGGCCCGTCGTCCACGCGGACCTCGACCTTGTCGATGCCCCGGTGCTGGGCCCAGGCGACGCCGGCCACCATGACGGTGCCGGCCTTGGGCCGGGCGAACGGCTTGGGGGTGTCGATACGGGACTCCGTCTTGACCGGAGCCTTGCGGGCCCAGCCGCGCTTGACCCAGTAGGGGTCGTAGGCGTCGAAGGTGGTGAGCTCGATGTCCTCGATCCACTTGCAGGCGGACACGAAGCCGTACAGGCCGGGCACCACCATGCGGACCGGGAAGCCGTGCGCGAAGGGCAGCGGCTCGCCGTTCATGCCGAGCGCGAGCAGGGCGTCGCGGCCGTCCATCACGTCCTCGACCGGGCTGCCGATCGTCATGCCGTCCACGGAACGCGCGACCAACTGGTCGGCCGGGCCGCCCTTCGACGGCGGCCGTACCCCGCACTCGGCCAGCAGATCGGCCAGACGTACGCCGATCCAGCGGGCGTTGCCGACGTACGGCCCGCCGACCTCGTTGGAGACGCAGGTCAGCGTGATGTCCCGCTCGACCAGCGGACGGCGCAGCAGATCGTCGTAGGAGAGCGTGAGCGGGCGGGTCACGCCCGTGCCGTGCACGCGCAGGCGCCAGGTCGTCGCGTCCACCCGGGGCACCACCAGGGCGGTGTCGACACGGTAGAAGTCCGCGTTGGGCGTGATGAACGGGCTGAGGCCGGGGATCCGCGGTCCGGCGCCCTTCGGTACGGCCCGGGCGGGGGACGCGGGAGCGGGGAGCACCGCGTTCCGGCGGGAGGCCACGGCGCCCCGGCCGTCGGCACCCGCCAGGGTCCGGCCCAGCAGACCGGCTCCCGCCGAGGCCACGGCTGCCGTGCTCGCCGCGATCACGAAGCCCCGGCGGTCCCAGTCCCCACCAGGCGTGCCCGACGGGGGCGCATCGGGCTCCGCGCGGGGTGCGAGGCGGCTAAGGAGCACGTACAGGAGCACGGCCCCGGCGACCGCCCCGGCCACCGAGGGCACCGCGTCCGTCAGGCCCACCGAATCGGGCCGTCGCGTCGCCGCGAGCGCCCCCACGGCCCCGAACAGCAGCACACCGGCCGCGGCGGTACGGCGGAACCGCAGTCCTGCAATTCCGAGGAACAGCGCGAAGAGACCGAGAACCGCGAGAATTCCCAGCTGGAGAACCAGTTTGTCGTCGGTGCCGAAATTCCGGATCGCCCAGTCCTTCACCGCGGCGGGCGTGGCGTCGATCGCGGCGCCGCCGACCGCGACGACGGGACCGGACTGCGGGCGGACCGCCCCCGCGCAGGCCTCGGCGACCGCGAGGGCGGCACAGCCGGCCAGCAGGCCGCTGAGCGCGCCCAGCGGCAGCCGCAGTCGGCGGGATGGTTTCTTGTTCTCGGTCACGTGGGGAATCCGGTTCTGAAATGCCGTCGGATTGGTGGCCGCCACGATCGGATGAAGTTTCTTTTCCCACCAATCCGCGCCCGTTCCGGCTACGGATCACCGTTAAAAAGGTCTTTCTCTTTCACGGCCCGAAGTCCCGCGTCACAGCGGTCGCGCGGCGGTGTCCAACCTGTGGAAGACCGGCTTCCGGGAGACCGGACGAGAGGAGCGACCCAGTGGTGGGTGCACCACCCGACACCCGGCCCGACACGGACGACGCCCTGCTGGTGGTCCGTGCCGCGGAGGGGGACGAGGACGCGTTCGCCGTGCTCGTGCAACGCCACGCGCCCTCGCTGATCCAGCTCGCCACCCGGCTGCTCGGCACCCGGACCGAGGCGGAGGACGCCGTCCAGGACGCCTTCCTCAGCGCCTGGCGGAGGCTGCCCGAGTTCCAGGGGCGCTCCTCCTTCGGGACGTGGATGTACCGGATCGTCACCAACCGGTGCCTGAACGTGCTGCGTTCACGCCGGCCCACGGCACCGCTGGAGGCGGTCGGGGACGTGGCCGCGGCCGAACACAGCACGTCACCGTCCCGGATCACCGAGGGCCGGGACGCGGTGCGCGAACTGCGCGAGGCACTCGACCTGCTCTCCGCCGAACAGCGCGCCTGCTGGGTGCTGCGGGAACTGGACGGACGGTCCTACGAGTTCGTCGCGGAAGCGGTGGGCATCAGCCAGGACGCCGTCCGGGCCCGCGTCTTCCGTGCACGCCGTTGTCTGACACAAGCACTGGGGGCCTGGCGATGACCGATCCGATCGAACCGCCGCACGGCATGTCCACCCACGAGGACGACGACGAACTCCTGCCCTGCGGACGCCTGTTGTCCCGAGCCTGGGCCGACTGGGAGGACCAGGCCGGCGACGACCGGTCCCGGGGGGACGAGGCAGGCGACGCCCACCCGCGAACCTGCCCGCACTGCCGGGAGGCGGTGCGCGGGCTCGACGAACTGGAGTCCGCGGTACGGGGGTTGCGCACGGAGACCGCTGCGGCCGACTCCTACGACACCGAGCCGCTGACCCGGCGGATCATGGACGTCGTCCGCCTCGAACTGCGTCCGGGCCGCCCGCTGCCGCTCGGCGAACCCGCCGAGGACCTGTGGATCATGGAGGCCGTCGCGGCCAGGACCCTGCGCTCCGCGGCGGAGACGGTCCCGGGCGTCCGCGCCGGCTCCTGCCGCCTCCTCGACGTCCGCGAGGACGGCACGGTCGAGGTCCGCCTCGACATCCACGCCCCGGTCGGCGTCCCGCTGCCCGACCTCACCGAGCGGGTGCGGGAACATGTGCGGCAGGTGGCCGACCGCGCCCTGGGCATGGCCACGGCGGCCGTGCACGTCAGGGTCACCGACCTCCTCCCCCCGACGGCCGACGACGACCGGGAAGGGCGTACGCCATGACCGACCACACCTCGAAGCTCCCGTACGGCGAGCTCGTCCCGGAACTCGCCTCCGCCGTGACGGAGGTGCCGGGCGTGGCCTTCCTCCGGCCCGGCCTGGCCGACCGGTTGCGTTCCGCGCTGCCGCGGTCCGTGCCGCACGTCGGCGGGACCGCGTCCGGGACCGCCGCCGGGGTGCGCCTGACCCGGCCCGACGGCGAGGGACCCTGGCACGTCGAGATCCACGTCGTGGCGCTCCGGCAGGCGCGGACCGTGGACGTGGCCCGCGGGGTCCGCGACGCCGTCGGAGACCGACTGGGCGTCCTGGCCCCCGGCGAGCCCCGGCCCCGGGTCACCGTGACGGTCACGGGTCTCCTCTGAGGCCCGGGCCGTCGGTGCTCAGCCGGGGAACGCCATCAGGGCGATCGGCGTGGACGTGGGGTGTTTCGAGCCGCCGGCGGGTTCGACGGTGATGCCCATGCCCGACGCCCCGTCGACGTCGCCCCGCATCAGAACGGTCTGGTTGCCGCGGTCGGGGTCCATCAGCCCGGCGGACCGCATGGTCCCCGCGTCGTCGAACCAGAGCTCGTACACCTTTCCGCGGGGCGGCCGGTCCATGCCCGAGACGACGAAGACGGCCTTGTCCCTGCTCTGGGAGACGACGACCGTCCCGGTGGCACCCGCGGCCAGATCGGCGGCCCGTGTCCGGGCGTCCGGCGCCGCGAGCACGGCGGCGATCTCGTCGGCACTCCGGGCCGCCTGACGTGCCTCGGCACGGGCGTCCGCAGCCTGCTGGTGCTGCCACACGGTCGTCCCGCCGAGCGCCGCGGCCGCGGCGAGACAGGCCGCGAGCGCCCACCGGGACAGCAGCCGGGCCTTCAGCCCGGCACGCACCGGCGAGACCCGGACGCTCGTGCCGGGTGGTTCCTGGCGGACGGTGCTGATCCGGCGCAGCACGTGCTCGCGCAGTGCCGGGGGGACGGGCGCGGCGACCGCCAGGCCCAGCCGGGCCGCGGTCGCGCTCAGCTCGGCCGTCTCCTGCGCGCAGGGCTCGCAGCCCGCGAGGTGACGTTCGAAGGAGACGTTCTCCTCGTCCGACAGGGCGTGCAGGGCGTAGGCGCCGGTCAGCCGGTGCAGGTCGATGGTGGTCACGCGGTCACCCCCAGGCAGTCGCGCAGCCGGATCAGCCCGTCGCGCAGTCGGGTCTTCACGGTCCCCAGCGGGAGCCCCAGCGCCTCGGCCACCTCGCGGTAGGTCAGGCCCCGGTAGTAGGCGAGGGTGACGGACTGGCGCTGGAGATCGGTCAGGGTGCGCAGACAGCGCCGCACCTGCTCCCGCTCCAGGCGTGCCTCCACATGCTCGGCCACCTCGTCGTACTCCGGCACCCTGTCGAGCAGGGCGGCCTTGTGGTCCCGGGCCATCGCGGCGTCCACGGAACGCACCCGGTCCACCGCCCGGCGGTGCGCCAGCGTGAGGATCCAGTTCACCGCGGTCCCGCGGTCCGGCCGGTAGCGGGGAGCCGTCCGCCACACCTCCACGAGGACCTCCTGCGCCACCTCCTCGGACTGGGCGTGATCCCGCAGCACGGCCCGCACGACACCCAGCACCGGGCCCGCGACGATGTCGTACACATGGGCGAACGCATCCTCGTCCCCCAGCGCCACCCGCCCCACGAGTTCCTCGAGGTCGGGCCCCTTCGAGGGGTTTCTGACGATATGCACAGCTTCTTTCACCGAGGGCCTCCACCGTCGGGACATGTCCGGACGTAATCCGTTCCCGCAGGCCAGGCGGATTGGTTGCGCTCGTGACGAATTTCCCGACGGCGACTTCCGGCGGACCGGACGCCCCCATCACGAATAGCGCTCCACCAGAAGGCGCTTGAGTACCTTGCCGGTCGGGCCCGTGGTGAGGGAGTTCGTGAATTCCACTCGGCGTGGGTTTTTGTAGGCCGCCAGTCGGTCGCGGGTCCAGGTGATGATGTCGGTGGCCAGGGCCGGGGTCCCGGGAAAGTCCGGGCGCGGCACGACCACCGCGCAGACCTCCTCGCCCAGGCGGGCGTGCGGCAGGCCGATCACGGCTGTCTGGGCCACGGCGGGATGCCGTAGCAGCACCTCCTCGATCTCGCGGGGATAGACGTTGTAGCCGCCGCGGAGGATGACGTCCTTCTTGCGGTCGACCAGGCGCAGATGTCCGTCCGTCTCCAGCACGCCCAGATCGCCGGAGCGGAACCAGCCGTCGACGAGCACCGCCGCCGTTTCCGCGGGCAGGCCGAGATACCCGGACATCACGTTGTGGCCGCGTACGACGACCTCGCCCACGTCGCCCGCAGGCAGCAACTCGATGGAGTTCTCGAGGCCGGCCCGTGCGATACCGACCTCGACGCCGGCGATCGGGGTGCCGACGGTGCCGGCCCGGGTGACCGACCCCGGGTGGTTGTAGGCGACGCACGGGGAGGTCTCGGTCAGCCCGTACCCCTCGTACACCTGGCAGCCGAACACCTCCTGGACCCGTTCCAGCACCGGCACCGGCAGCGCCGAGCCGCCGCTGTACGCACGGTGCAGCCGGGGTGCGGGCGCGCCGTTGGCGACCGCCTCCAACAGGGCGTGGTACATCGTCGGCACGCCCATGAACACGGTGCAGCCGCACCCGGCCATCAGGTCGAGCGCGGTGTCCGCGGTGAATCCCGGCATCAGGACGACGGTCGCGCCGACGTGGAACGCCACACCCATGACGCAGGTCTGGCCGAAGGTGTGGGACAGCGGAAGGGGGCACAGCAGTACGTCGTCGGGACGGACGGCGAAGGGGGACACGGCCGTCACCTCGATGTTGGTGATGACGTTGCGGTGCGTGAGCATGGCCCCCTTGGGGCGGCCGGTGGTACCGGAGGTGTAGAGGATCGCGGCAGTGTCGTGGGGCGGGTTGGGGAAGTGCCCGGGGACCGGGGGCGCCGGCTCGTGCGGGTCCAGCCGTGTCCCCGGGGAGTCCTCGACGCCGACGGTGAACAGCGGGACGTCGGCGGAGGCCGCCGCCTTCGCCCCCTCCTCCACCGCCGGCCCGGCACCTACCAGGGCCCGAGCACCGCTGTCGGCGAGGACGAACTCGATCTCGCCGGAGCGTAGTTGCGTGTTCATCGGCACCACGGTGGCCCCCAGGGCGAGGACGCCGTAGTAGACCACGGGGAACCACGGACTGTTCGGCAGCAGCAGGGCGACCCGGTCGCCCGGGCCGATCCCGTGCCGGCGCAACTCGGCGGCACAGCCGCGCGCCCGTTCCCACAACTGCCGGTAGGTGACGGTGGTGGATCCGAAGACCACCGCAGGCGTGTCCGGCCGCCGTGCCGCGGTGTCGGCGAGCACTGCGGCCAGCGGTCGGGTCACACCGGTTCCTTCACGGCCGCGGACGGCTCCCTGCGCTGGGTGGCGGTCGGGATGCCGAGGTCGTGCCAGATCCCGGAGAGCGCGTCCGCGAACATCTTCACGTCCGCCGTGGTGTGTGTCGCCGACGGAGCGATCCGCAGCAACTCCTCACCCTCGCGCACACTGGGTGCGTTGATGGCCTGCACATAGATGCGGTGCCGGTCGAGCAGTTGCGCCGAGGCCCGCTTGCACAGGGCGTCGTCGCCGACGACCGCCGAGACGATGTGCGATTCGGCGGACTTGAAGGGAATGTCGGCCTCGTCGAGCAGCCGGTGCAGCAGCTGGGCGTTCTCGGCGAGTCGCTGCCGCTCCGTCTCCGAGCCCCGCAGGTGCCGTACGGCGGCGAGCGCACCCGCGGCGGTGGCCGGGGGCAGTGAGGTGGTGAAGACGAACGCCCGCGAGGTGGCCCTGACGTAGTCGACGAGATCGCGCGGACCGGCGATGTAGCCGCCCACCGAGCCGAGCCCCTTGGCGAGCGTGCCCATGACGACGTCGAACCGTTCGGCGAGGCCCTCGCGCGCCGCGATTCCGGCACCCTGCGGACCGTACATGCCGATCGCGTGCACCTCGTCGAGGAACGTGGTGGCGCCGAAACGCTTGGCGAGGTCGGCGATCTCGGCGAGCGGGGCGACATCGCCGGACATCGAGTAGACCGACTCCAGCACGATCAGCTTCGGCAGCTCCGGGTCGGTCTCGGTGAGCAGGCGCGCCAGATGCTCGACGTCGTTGTGCCGGAATATTCGCTTCGTGGCGCCGCTGTGCCGCAGCCCGTCGATGATCGAGGCGTGGTTCAGCTCGTCCGAGAACACGACGGTGTTGTCCGGGGTGCCCGCGAGCACCGTCAGCGCACCGTCGTTGGCGGTGAAGCCGGAGGTGAACAGCAGTGCCGCTTGCTTGCCGTGCCAGTCGGCGAGCTCATGCTCCAGTTCGACGTGGCGGTGGTTCGTACCGCCGATGTTGCGCGAACCGCCGGACCCCGCACCGAACTCGGACACCCCGTCGCGCACCGCGGCCAGCACCAGCGGGTGCTGTCCCATGCCGAGGTAGTCGTTGCTGCACCAGACGCTCACCTCGGTGTCGCCGCCGGGTATGCGGGCCACGGCGCTCGGGTAGCGGCCGGCGCGCCTGCCGATCTCGAGAAACTCGCGCGACGGGTTCCGGGTCGGTGCGGATGTGCTCGTGAAGTGTTCCAGATGCGTGGGCATGGTTCTCCGGCTCCATGGTGGGATGTGAATCTGTCTGATCAGGCGTGCGACGTGTGTTCCAGTCGCAGACGTGGTTTGTCGGGCTTTCCGGCGGCGTTCAGGGGAACCTCGTCGAGGACGAGCACCTGTTCGGGGACATGCGCCGGCGAGAGGATGTTGCCGAGATGTCCGCGCAGCTCGTCGATGCTCACCGAGGCGCCCGGGCGCAGGGTGATCGCCGCGTGCAGATGTTCCAGGCCGTCCCTGCCCAGGAAGCCGTAGACGACCGCCTGGGCGATCCCCGGAATCGTGAGCATCGCGCGCTCGACCACCGTGGGGTACACCTTCACCCCGTCGATCTTGGCCATGTCGGCGAGCCGGTCCATCAGACGGAGAAAGCCCCGCTCGTCGCGGTATCCGATGTCACCGGTGTGGTACCAGCCGTCGCGGAGCACCCGCGCGGTCAGTGCCTCGTCGAGATAGCCGTCCATGACGTGCGGGGACCGGACCCGCACCTCGCCGACCTCTCCGTCACCGAGCGGGGAGCCGGTCTCCAGATCGCAGATGCCGATCTCGACACCGGGAAACGGACGCCCCACGGTCGCCAGCAGCTCGGGGTCGGCGTGGTCCTCGCCCGCCAGGCAGCTGATCCGGGCGGTCTCGGAGGTGCCGTACTGCTGGAACAGGCTGCCGGCGCCGAACACCTTCACGGCCTCGGTGAGCCGGGCCGGCGCCGCCGGGCTTCCGGCGTAGTCCAGCCGGCGCATGCCGGCCAGCCCGGCCGCCGGCGCGTCGCCCAGCCCCAGTTCCTCCAGGCGGTCGAGGACCCGGTACAGATGACTCGTGGCCATGAAGGTCCGGGTCACCGAGTGCTCGCGGACTGCCCGGATCCAGGGGTCCGGCGCGAACTCCTCCAGGAGTACCAGCCGGCCCCGGTCGATCAGCGCGGCATCGGCCAGCTGGGAGACCGTCTGGCTCAGCGGCGTGCCGATCAGCGCCGTGATCTGCTCGGCCTCCCGGCCCTGCGCGATCGTGCCGTACACCACGCTGTCCCAGGAACGGCGCGACTTCCTGATTCCCTTGGGCCGGCCCGTGCTGCCGCTGGTGAACGCGATGGCCGCCAGGTCCTCCGGCGACCACGGCCCGGGATCGGCCGGTCCCGGGTCGTCCCCGGGCACGACCTGCCGCGCACCTGGAACGCCGGCTCCGATCAGCGGGATACCGGCCCGCCGCGCGAGCTCGCCCGCCCGGTCGGCGCTGTCCTGGTCGGTGTAGAGGACCGCCGCGCCGGTGGTCCGGAGGATCTCCAGCTGGTCGTCGAACGCGAGCATCGCCGCACTGGACCCCGGATTGGTCGTCCGCAGATGTCCGACCGCCGCCCTGAGCAGATGGGCCGCGTGCCGGACCGCCAGGATGTCCGGGCTGTTCGACGCGGTCAGTACGCCGACGACCGTGCCGTGTCCCACTCCGGCTGCGTGCAGGGTCCGGTGGATCCCGGTCACCGAGCGCAGGTGCGCACCCCCGGTGATCCAGGAATCGCGGTAGTGCAGCACCGGTTTTTCCGGTTCCTGCGCGAGAACGGAGAGCAGTTCGGCGACGTAACCGCCCGCTGCCGCCCACCATTCCCGATCATCGGTCGCCACAGTTGACCTCTCCCTCCGACCCGGATTTCCTTGGCTGACAGAGCCGCTCGGGCACCCCGAACGGGCCGCGCTCTCAGCCGCCCACGAACTCGGCTCGCACCAGCCAGCTGCGCGAGGGGCCCCTGCGCTCCCGGGGCTGCACCTGGAACTGCCAGTCCTCGTGCGCGGTGCTCGGTTCGCCGGGCTCCCTGACGTCACGTGCCTTCCAGCCGACCGAGGCCAGGTACTCCTCCGGCTCGTCGGTGCCGAACAGCCAGGGCGTGCCGTCCTCCTCCAGGCAGCGGCGGAACTCCCTGGAGAACGGGCTGCGCAGCAGCGCCTGGCTGACGAAGTCCACCCCCAGCCAGCTGCCCGGCGCCGAGGCCGAGCCGAGGGAGCGCAGCAGGCCGGTCGCCTGGTCCGGGGTGAGGAAGAACAGCAGGCCCTCGACGATCCACAAGGTGGGCCGGCCGGGGTCGAACCCGGCGTGTTCCAGCTCCGGCAACCACTCCCGGCGCAGGTCCGCGGCCACCTCCCGGCGGTTCACCCGCGGCTGCGCGCCCAGCTCGGCCAGCCGTCGGCGCTTCTCCGCCAGCAGCGCGGGGAAGTCGACTTCGTACACCGTCGCCTCGTCCGGCCAGGTGAGGCGGAACGGGCGGGTGTCCATACCGGCGGCCACGAAGACGATCTGCCGGATGTCCTCGTCGGCGAGGATCTGCGCGATGCTCTCGTCCAGGTAGCGGGTGCGGATCGCGATGAACGGGGTCAGCCCGCTGCCCTGGTTCTTCTCCAGCAGCTCGAATCCGCGCGGCGCGGCCAGCGCCCGGGCGAAGGGGTCCTCGAAGATGGCCCGGGCGCCGCGTTCGGTCTCCAACGCCCGTGCCGCGGCCGTCCACTGGGCCGTGTACGAGACGGCTTCCATGAAGTACTTCCTTCCTGATCTGATGCGGTCAGGCCGCGACGAAGAACGCCTTCTCGATGGCGGCGAGGGTCTGGAAGTCCTGGATGTCGATGTTGTCGAAGTCGATCTCCACGTCGGTGGCGTTCTCGATCACGTAGACCAGCTCGACGAAGGTCAGCGAGTCGACCAGGCGGGTCTGGATGAGGTTTTCCTCGGCGTCGATGGTCTGCCGTTCCGGATGCCGCTTCAGGATCCAGTTGCGGACTTCGTCAATGCTGCCGGTCACTGCCATGTGCACTCCTGTTGTCGGGATCGCAGGCCGTGAACGCCACCGCCACGGCACAGGGGTCGTCGTGGGTGATGCTCACCGAGATGTCCTCGATGCCGGCCTGCCGGGCGAGTTCGGCGGCCCGGCCGGTCAGCCGTACGACCGGCCGGCCGCCGTCGGCGGTGATGATCTCGATGCCGCGCCACGGCAGGGTCTGGTCGTGCGAGTGGAACAGTTTGAACACCGCCTCCTTCGCGGCCAGCCGCCCCGCGATGCCCGGGACATCGGGTTCGCCCGAGGTGTGGGACAGCCGGATCTCCTCGGCGGTCAGGACCCGGGTGAGCAGAAGTCCGTCGCGCACCATGTCCCGGACCCGGCCGAAGGGGACCATGTCGATGCCGACCCGGCCGACCGGCATCACAGGCCCTGCGCGGCCGCGTCCCGGACCGCCGCAAGCGCCCCGGTCGCGCTGCCGTGCGCGTCCAGCAGAACGGCCACCCAGCGTTCGAGCCCGAAGGCCACACAGCTGGTGAAGGCGAAGCCGGAGGAGTCGGCGAGCCTGATGCGGCAGCGTTCACCGAAGAAGTTGCGGTGCGTGTTGACCGACGCGACGGCCAGGCCACCGGCCTGGAACTCGTGCTTGACCGGGCTGATTCTGGACATCAGGGCCCGTGCCCCGCCGTTCTCGAAGAACGGGTCGGACGCGGCCACCCGGTCCAGTTCCAGTCCCAGCGCCGTGCCGAACGCGGTGATCCGTTCGGTGAAGGAGTCCAGCACCTGCTGGGTGTGCCCGTAGGAGCCGAGGGCCACGATCTCGCGCATCTGGAAACTGACCAGCCGGCGCAGCGGGACGTAGTGGTCCTCGTTGCGGAAACACCGGTTGACCAGGGTGACCAGGGTGTCCTCGCCGAGTTCGGTGTCCTCGTGGAACAGGTAGGCGCCGAAGCAGGTGGCGTGCGGCAGCCCGAGCCGGAGCTCCTGTACGTCGGCCGGGGCGAACCGGCCGTCCAGCGGTTTCGGCGGGCCGCCAGCCAGCTCCAACGGGGCCGCGACCAGCGCAAGTTGGGGGAAGTTCGTGTAGACGTCGAACTTCTCCAGGTCCGCCACGGGGTACACCGGTGGCGGAAGGATCTCCCGGGCACCGGCGGACCGGGCCCAGCCGGTGAACACGCCGTCCAGCGCGCGCAGCAGATCGGTCTGGTCCGGGCCGAGGATCCCCAGGGCGTCGGTGGGCGTGGCCGGCGCGGAGTCGGCGGTCATCGGACGATCCCGATCTTCTCGAGGAACTTCGAGGTCTTGCGGAAGACGCTGTGCTCGAATGCGGCCCGCCCGGGGGCGGCCAGCAGCTCCTCGCGCACGGCCAGCGGGTCGGCGAGGCCGGCGTCCCGGTAGACGTGCGGATTGAAGAGCGACTCGAAGCTGTACGTCAGATACCGGCGGAGATAGCCGGCGATGTCGGCCAGCTCCTGCTCGGTCGCGGTGCGCTTCACGTCGGCGAACAGCGCGGTGACCAGCTCGCGGCCGAACGCGATGTGCCGGGACTCGTCCTGATGGTGGATCCGGTTGATGGCCCGGATGGTCTCGTGCAGCCGGTCGTCCTGCGCCATCCGGGAGTTGAAGTGGTCCACCAGTTCCTCGAAGATCAGGATGCGGGCGAAGACCAGCAGGCTCTCCACGTCCGACTTCGGTATCTCCGCACTCGCCCCGGCCGGCTGCCGGTAGATCTTCCTGCCGTAGCGCAGGCAGAACTCGGCGAAGAACCACATGTGCTCGTTCTCCTCACCGATGAAGTGGTGGAAGAACTCCGACGGCGTCTCGAACCCCCGGGTGTGAATGCGGCGGGTGACCTCGATGAGCAGTTCCCGGATGCCGTGCACGTTCAGGCTGTAGAAGTTGAGGCTCTCGTACTTGGAGAGCGCGTACAGCTGTTGCTCGGTCAGTCGCTCGGCCAGGGCGGTGCCGTGGACGGTGGTCAGCTCCGGGCTCATCCACCACATCTCGTCCGGCAGGCTCTCCGGCCACTCGAACAGGCGGTAGGGGTTGTAGTAGTCGTCGATCGACTTGGTGGTCAGCCGGTCGAGGATCTCCAGGAATCGTTTGTCGGAATTGATCAGCTCGCTGACCATGAAAGTGCCACTCCATTCGAGATCATTGATGCGGCTCGGCCACCGCCGCCGGTCCGGTGGTGACCGGTGACCGCTCGGGCAGCGGCTCCCCGGCCGCCGCCCGGGCGCGGTCCCTGGCGGCCAGTCGTGGGGGGTACAGAGCGCGGAGCACGGGGCCTGCCATCACCGTGGTCAGCACCGCCATCAGCACCATCAGCGAGTACAGACGCTGATCCAGCAGGCCGAGTTGGAGCCCGGCGGTGAGGATGATCAGCTCGGTGAGTCCTCTGGTGTTGACCAGGGTGGCCAGCACCAGGCAACGCCTCCAGTCCAGTCCGGACCACCGCGCCGCACCTGCCGCGCCGAGATACTTGCCGCCCACCGCGACCAGCATGATCGCGCTGAACTCGGCGAGCCCCGACGTACCCAGCCGGGACAGGTCGACCTTCGCGCCCGCGACCACGAAGTAGACCGGCAGCAACAGGTATTCGGTCACCAGCCCGAGCTGTCGGCCGGCCGGCTCCCGCAGCCCGCCCGGCCCCGAGGGCATGACCAGGCCGAACAGGAACGCACCGAAGATGAAGTGCAGGCCCAGCCACTCGGTCGCCGCGCCACAGGCGAGCAGTCCGGCCAGCGCCACCTCGTAGGGCTCCCGGGTCCGCCCGAGCCGCGCCCGCCGATCGGCCCACCTCGCCAGCAGCGGCCGTACCGCCGCGAACATCAGGGCCAGCAGCGGGATCATCAGCGGCAGCCGCCACTGGCTGTGGCCGGAGGCCACCATGACCGTCACGGCCAGCATCGACCAGGCGAGCAGGTCTCCGATCGCGGCGCTGGCCAGCGCGATACCGGCCACCGGAGTGCCCAGCAGATCGCGGTCCCGGACGATACGGGCCAGCACCGGAAAGGCGGTCACCGACATCGCGGTGCCCAGGAACAGGGTGTAGCCCAGCGAGCCTCCGGCGGACGGTTCGACCACGGTCACGGCCAGCAGACACGCGAGACCGAAGGGCACCGCGATCGAGCCGGCCGTGGCGGCCAGGACGACCTTGGTCTGCCTGCGCGGTGGATGCAGGGCGAGTTCCTGGCCGATCAGGAACAGGAACAGGGCGACCCCGAGACTGCCCAGCGCGCTCAGGACCAGATGGATGTCGGCCGGGAACAGCGTGCGTTGCACCGCGTCGGGCAGCAGGGTCGGGCCGAGCAGGATGCCGGCCAGGATCTCGCCGATCACCGCGGGCTGGCCCAGGCGGGCCAGCAGTGAGCCGAGCGTCTTGGCCGCCACCAGCACCAGGGCCAGCACCAGCAGCAGTGTGACGCTCTGCCCGGAGGTCACTCCGCCTCGACGGCCTGCTCGGCCAGCCGCCGGATCCGCAGCCTCGGCTGCAGTTCGAGGTACAGCCCGCCCACGGCCTTGTCCGGCGAGGCGGGCATCGAGTTCATCGCCTCGTTGTGGCCGGCGAGGATGCCGCCCTGGGCGTCGAGATCGCCCTGGGACTGGATGCGTTCGGCCACCTTGTCCAGCGCCCCGCTCCCGTCCTGGGTGTCGTCCAGGTCCTCGACACCCGTGACGATGTGCAGGAACGACTCGTACAGGTTGAGCATGTGCCGCTCGCGCCGGGTGAGTTTGTCCGCCTCGAAGAACTGCGACTCGCGGTTGTAGGACTTGTAGAAGAAGGACACCACCACCAGCAGCCGCTCGTACGCCTGCCGGTACGCCCTGGCGAAGAACGCGGTGGCCTCGTCCTCGGACAGGTCGCCCGAGACGACGGCGGAGACGGACGCGGCCGCCAGCAGCGCGCTGAACGTGGCCAGGTGCACCCCCGTGGACAGCAGCGGGTCCAGGAAGCAGGCCGCGTCGCCGATCATCAGGTAACCCGGGCCGGTGAACCGCTCCGAGATGTACGAGTAGTCCTGCTCGATCTTGAACTCCGGCTGCCGTTCGGCGCCCTCCACCATGTCGGCGATGCGCGGGCACTGGGCGAGGGCGTCGAAGTAGACCTGCTCCGTCCCGCCGAGCCGCTCCCGCTCCTCGGCGAACGCGGTCCGCTTGGCCACCAGGCCGATCGAATGAGTGCCGTCGTGCAGCGGGATCGCCCAGAACCAGCCGTAGGGCACCGAGCAGACCGCGATCGCGCCGGCCGGGCCCTTCTCCAACGGCTTGACCCCGCGCCAGTAGGACCACATCGCGACGTTCTTGAAGGCTTCCTGGTACCGACGGTTCTTCAGGTACTTGGTGGCCATGACGCCGGCCCGGCCGGACGCGTCCACCAGGAAGTCGAAGCCGATCCGGCCGGTGACCGACCGGTCCCCGGTGCCGGCCCAGCGGGCGCCGACCGGCCGGCCCTCCTCGAACTCGATCTCGGTGACCTTCACGCCCTGCCGCACGTCCACGCCCAGTTCGGCGGCGTTGTCCAGCAGGATCTGGTCGAACTCGGACCGCACCACCTGGTAGCTGTACCCCCCGGCACCGGTCAGGTGGTTGAAGTTGAGGTCCCAGTTCTCCGGCCCCCACTCGAAGTACGCGCCGTCCTTCCGGACGAAGCCGTGGTTGTCGATCTTCTCCCGGACGCCGAGCAGGTCGAGTACCGGAAGCACCGAAGGCAAGATCGACTCGCCGATGTGATACCGCGGGAAGGTCGAACTCTCCAGCAGGGTCACCTGGATGCCCTGCCGGGCCAGGAGTCCGGCGGCCGTACTGCCCGCCGGTCCGCCACCGATCACCAGTACCTGGGTACGTTCCCCCATTACCGATTCCTCGTCTCGGGTAGACGTGCAACTTCAGTCGCGGCAGACGCTAGATGTCGGCCTTTCAAAACCGCAACAACCGGAAGAGGGTGGCCACATGTGGCCACCCTCCGCTTCTTCGGACGCCGCTGTCCGGCCCGGATGTGCGGTTAGGGTGATCGACGCCGATCGGTATGGCGGCTATTTCCGCGAGAACCCGGTGCCGGGAGAACGTGTCCGGAAAGGAATCAGCGCTTTGACCGCACAGGAGAACGTGACGAAACCTGCTCTGGTGAAGACGACTTCGGGTGTCGTCGCGGGCAAGTACCACGACGGCGTCGTGTCGTTCAAGGGAATTCCGTACGCGGCAGAGCCCTACGGCGAGAATCGCTTCAGGATGCCGCAGCCCCCGAAACCGTGGGACGGAGTGCGCGAGGCCTTCGAGTTCGGCCCGTGCGCGCCGCAGCCCAACACCTATTCGCTGGTGGACGCCACGCCCCTCTACCCGTGGGGAACGGACTGCCTGAGCGTCAATGTCTACACGCCCGACCCGGGGGCGGCCCGGCTGCCGGTCATGGTCTGGATCCATGCCGGCGGTTACATATCCGGCAGTGCCGCCACACCGCGCGCGGACGGGTCGGTCTTCGCGCGCGAAGGCGTCGTCATGGTCGCGATGAACTATCGCCTGGGAGTCGACGGATTTCTCTCGGTGCCGGGCGGCATTCCGAACGCGGGAATGCAGGACGTCGTTGCCGCACTGCGGTGGGTGCGCGAGAACATCGCCGTTTTCGGCGGCGACCCGGACGCCGTCACCGTTTTCGGCAATTCCTCCGGCAGCGCCATCATCGCGGCGATCGCCAGGACCGTCGCCGCCGAGGGACTCATCCACCGGGCCGTCCTGCAGAGCCCGTGCCCCTCGCTGGTCGTCGAGGCCGACGAAGGGCGCGCGGTCGCCGCACGGGTCCTCGCCGATCTGAACGTCGACGCCGACCTGCGCGACATCCCGCTCAAGGAACTGCTGGGCCGCCGCCAGCGCGCCCTGGACGTCCGCTTCCGGGACGCCGGCCGCTGGCACCCGTACACCTACTGGTTCAGCCCCTACATGCCGGTCGTGGACGACAGCCTGTTCACCGACTCCGCGATGAGCGAGCGCATTCCGTCCTCCGTCGACCTCCTGATCGGCACCAATCGCGACGAGGCCCGCTACTTCCTGATGCGCAACGGGCAGTTCACCTCCGGCACCGAACGGGATCTCCTCGACGCCCAGAAGGCGTACGACGTGCCCGAGGCATGCCGGGGCGCCGCCGATTCCCTTTACGGGCACCTGTCGTTCGGGGAACAGCTCACCGAGACGGTGAGCAACTGGGTCTGGCGCGGCCCCACCATCGAACTCACCGAGTTGCACGCCCGTTCCGGCGGCAACACCTACGCCTATGAATTCGCCTGGCAGCAATCCCCGGCCTTCGACGGCTGTTACGGCGCGGCCCACTTCCTGGAGGTGCCGTTCCTCTTCGACCAGCTCGACGATCCCGCCTTCGCGCCGCAGGTCGGTCCGGACGCCCCCGCCGAACTCGGCCGCGCCCTGCGCGACGGTTGGATCCGATTCGCCACGACCGGCGATCCCGGCTGGCCCCGCTACGACGAAGAGCAGCGTCAGGTCATGATTTTCGACACCTCCTGCCGTGTCGGGACGGACCCCCGCGAAGAGCACCGTGCCGCCTGGGACGCCCGATTCGCCGTTTCCGCCCACAGGTGACCATGCCGACGAAGCATTCCGACGACCCGTCTGGAAGTATTCCGATGCGCAGCCTGATCATCGACAATTACGACTCGTACACGTTCAATCTCTTCCAGCTGATGGCCGAGGTGAACGGGCGTGAGCCGGTTGTTCTGAAGAACGACGATCCGGTGGTGACCACGCTCGACCTGAGGCGGTTCGACAACCTCGTGATTTCGCCAGGTCCCGGAACCCCGGAATCCGCACGCGATCTGGGGTATGTCAGGGAGCTCCTGGCCAGGGCGGAACTGCCGGTGCTCGGCGTCTGTCTCGGTCATCAGGCGATCGCCCACGGCGCCGGGGCGACGGTCGGCCGCGCACCGCTGCCGCTCCACGGTCATCTCACCAGGGTCCGCCACACGGGCGACGATCTGTTCGACGGCATTCCGCAGGACTTCACCGCCGTGCGCTACCACTCGCTGTGCGCCCAGGAGCCGCTGCCCGAGGCGATCGAGGCCACGGCGTGGGCGGAGGACGGGGTCGTCATGGCGATACGGCACCGCACGCGCCCCCAGTGGGGAGTCCAGTTCCACCCCGAGTCCATCGCCTCGGAGTACGGCCGCGAACTCCTGGCCAACTTCCGGGACATCACCCTCGCCTGCGCGGACGAAGCCGGCGGCAGTGCTTCCCGCACCGCCTTCGGTACTCCGCGGCAACCGCCGGTGTCCGCCGGGCCGAGGTCCGCGGCCGACGGGACCGGGGACGCGTATGACCTGCTCGAAGTGACGGTCCCCGGTGTCGTGGACACCGAGGCGGCCTACACGGAGCTGTTCGGGCGGTCGGAGTACGCCTTCTGGCTGGACAGCAGCCGGGTCGAGCCGGGACTGTCCCGGTTCTCGTTCCTCGGTGACGCCTCGGGTCCGCTCAGCGAGGTACTGACCTACCGACTCGCCGACCGGGCCGTGCGGGTGCGGGACGAGGCCGGCACGCACACGGAGGACGGCACCGTCTTCGACGTCCTGGAGCGCCGCCTCGCCGAGCGCCGACTGACCGACCCGGGGCTGCCGTTCGACTTCGCCGGCGGTTATGTCGGCTATTTCGGCTACGAGTTGAAGGGCGACCTCGGCTCCGTCAACCGGCACCACGCCGAAACCCCCGACGCGGCCTGGATGTTCGCGGACCGTCTGATCGCCGTCGACCACGAGCGCGAGCTCACCCATGTGGTCGCGCTGCACCGCCGTGACCCACTGACCAGGAAGTCCGCGCAGGAATGGATCGACTCCACCGCCGCCACCCTGGTCTCACTGCTCGGCCGGCCCGGCATCGTGGAGGGGAACGAGGACTCGGCCGCGGCCCGGGCGGCCGACGACACCGTCGATCCGCGCCCGTCGCTGTCCCGGGACACCGAGGGCTACGTCCGGGACATCGAGGAGTGCCAGCGGCAGCTCGTCGCCGGCGAGAGCTACGAGATCTGCCTGACGAACAAGGCCAGGCTCCCCTTCGACGGCGACGATCTGGCGTACTACCGCAGGCTGCGCGCGTCCAACCCGGCGCCCTACGCGGCCTTGCTGCGGCTCGGCGAGATCACGGTCTTCAGCTCGTCCCCCGAGCGCTTCCTCAAGATCAACGCCGAGCGGGTCGTGGAGACGAAGCCCATCAAGGGGACGGCACCCCGAGGCTCCGATCCCGTTCAGGACGCGGAGCTGGCCGCGGAACTCGCCGGCAGTGCCAAGACCCGCGCGGAGAACCTGATGATCGTCGACCTGCTGCGCAACGATCTGGGGCGCGTCTGTGAGGTCGGCAGTGTCGGCGTGCCGAGCTTCATGGCGGTGGAGTCGTACGCCACCGTGCATCAACTGGTGTCCACAGTCAGGGGAGTGCTGCGCCCGGAGATCAGTGCGGTGGAGTGCGTGCGCCACTGCTTCCCGGGCGGCTCGATGACCGGCGCGCCGAAGCTGCGCACCATGGAGATCATCGACGAGCTGGAGACGGAGGCGCGCGGGATCTACTCGGGTGCGCTCGGATACCTCGGGCTGAACGGCACGGCCGATCTCAACATCGTGATCCGCACGGCCGTCCGGTACCTCGATGAGCTGAGCATCGGCGCCGGTGGTGCCATCGTCCTCGACTCCGGCCCGGAGGCCGAACTCGACGAGATGCTCCTCAAGGCCAGTGCCTCGCTGCGGGCCCTGCCGCCACTGCCCTCGTACAGCGGTCGGCCTCCCCTGTGACCGCCGACCGACGCTGGCGCTGGTCCGGGGCCGACGTCTTCTCCACCGTGGCGTCGGGCGGACGCGTGGCCGTCGTCGACTCCTGGCTGGTGGAGGACGGCAGGTCCGTGTCGCTCGACGCGCACGCCGACCGCTTCGTCACCGCCTGCGCCGCACTGTTCTCCGTACCGCGGGGCCGCGCCCGCGCCTTCGTGCGCGCCGCGGTGCGTCGGATCCCGGCCACCGGCCGCTGGTTTCCCCGGCTGGAGCTCACCGACCTCGACGGTGAGCCGGTCTTCCAGCTGTGGCTCCGGCCGGCCCCGGCTCGCGGCGCGACCGTCCGGCTCTGGGTGTACGACGGCGTCGACGCGCGCCGGTGTCCGACCGTGAAGGGCCCCGACCTGGACTGGCTGGCGCAGGTGCGGTCGGCGGCCCAGGAGCGGGGCGCCGACGAGGCGCTCCTGCTGGACGGCGACGGCAGGCTGATCGAGGGGACGACGACCAGCCTGCTGTGGTGGCACGGCGACACCCTCTACGCGCCCGACACGACCCGACTCGATCTGCTCCCGAGCGTCACCCGGGCGACCCTCCTGCGGATCGCGGCCACCTCCGGGACCCCTGTCGCCTACGCGTGTCCCCGTCCCTCGGACCTGTCGGGACTCGAGACGTGGGCGGTCAACGCACTGCACGGAATCCGTCCGGTACGGCAGTGGACCGGAGCGCCGACGGCGGCCGGGCGGGCTCGGCGCGCGCCGATCTGGCAGGCGCGTCTGGACGCGCTGGCCTCCGCGACGTGCCGTGAACACGGTCTGGCGAAAGAGCGTGGCCTTCTGTGACGCGAGGGTGAACAGTGCAGAGAGTCGGTAGTTCGACTATCCCGAACTATCGAACTGTGTGCTAGCGTCATCGACATGCGACTGCTACCCGAGCCGGCCCCCGAGACACTGACCCTGGCGTCGGTCTTGGATGCGCTCGGCGATCCCGTTCGCCTGCAGTTGGTGCGGCGAGCCGCTGCCAATCCCGGGCTGACCTGCGCAGTCGCGGATCTGAACGTGCCGAAGTCGACGCTGACCAATCACTGGCGGACTCTGCGGGAGACCGGGGTCGTCAGGATGGCCGTGGACGGCCGATGTCGACGGATCTGGCTGCGTACGGACGAGCTCCAAGACCGCTTTCCGGAATTGCTCGACGTGATCCTGCGTCTCAGCGCCGCCGAGGGCTCCGCGGAGCCCGTGCTCAGCGGAGCGACCTGAGCAGGTAGTGCCACGCTCGGTCTGCGTGACTTTACGGGGGATATGGTTCATGGATTTTGGCGATTTATCAGCCACGTACAAGCGCGATCATCAACCGGGCTGGCCCGAGATGTCAGAGGTGCGGCGGGCCCGCGGCACCCTGGCCCGCGCCGCACCTCTGGTATCGGCCCACGACATTCGCCGATTACGAGCCCGGCTGGCAGAACCGACCTTTCTGCTCCAGGCCGGCGACTGCGCCGAAACGTTTCAGGACAACACCCGGGCCTCGGTGGCGGGAAGAGCGGCGCTGCTGCAGGCCCTGTCCGACACGATCGAGGCGAGGTCCGGCCGCCCGGTGGTGACCGTCGGGCGGATCGCCGGCCAGTACGCGAAGCCGCGTTCCGCACCGACGGAACGTCGCGGCGGCGTCTCTCTGCCGTCCTATCTCGGCGACGCCGTGAACGGCGCGGACTTCACGGTGGACGGGCGAACCCCCGATCCCCGCAACCTGATCCGTGCTTACGAAGAGTCCGGCAGGACCCTCTCCCAATTGGCGAACTCAGCGGTGTTCAGCTCCCACGAGGCTCTTCTCCTCGACTACGAGCAGCCACTGACCCGCCGCAGCGCGGACGACGGCAGACTCTACGGCCATTCGGCTCATCTGCTCTGGATCGGCGAGCGCACCCGATCCCTGACCGGGCCCCATGTCGACTTCGCCGCCGAGATATCCAACCCGATCGCCGTGAAGATCGGGCCGGGCGCCACCCCGACTGTGCTGACGGGCCTGCACGCCGTTCTCAACCCGGACAACATCCCGGGACGGCTGACTTTCATCTTCCGAATGGGCCGCCACCGGGCGTACGACCTTGTCTACGCCATGTTGAGCCGAATCCTGGCGGAGGGCTGGGTCGACCGGGTCGTGTGCGACCCGATGCACGGCAACACCGTCGTCAGTCCGGCCGGTGTGAAGACGCGTGTGGTCACCTCGATCGAGGAGGAGATACGCGCGTTCTTCGCCGCCTGCAACGACACGGGATTCACGCCAGGGGGAATACACCTGGAAGTGAGCGGTGACGACGTCACCGAATGTGTCGCGACGCGCGTGGACGACGCCTTTCTGGCCGCGAACTACCGCACCGCTTGCGACCCCCGGCTCAATCCGGAACAGGCTTCCTCTCTGGCGCAGCTGGTCGGCGAATTGCTGGTGCCGCACCGGGACTTCGGTCCGCGGGTGGAAATGGCAATGTCAGGCCGCTAGTGCCGCCACTGGTCCCGTCCACCGGCGGGATTCATCGAAATCGGTAGGGATGAAGGGGTTCCCCCGTGCCCGCAGAAGTTCGTACAAGTCGGTCGGTAGTGCTCGCCATGGCCTGCGCAGGGCAGTTCATGGTGCTGCTCGACAGCACCATCGTGGGTGTGGCACTCCCCGATATGCAGGACCGATTGGACACCAGCCTGTCCGGTCTGCAATGGATCGTCGACGCCTATGTCCTGCTGGTCGCCATGCTGTTGCTCACCGGTGGTGTTTTCGCCGACCGGTTCGGCCGTAAGCGCGTCTATCTCTCCGGCGTGGTGGTGTTCACCCTTGCGTCCGTGGTGTGCGCCGTCGCGCCGTCGCTCGACTGGCTGATCACCGGGCGGGTGCTGCAGGGCATCGGCGCCGCGGCGCTGAGCCCCGGCTCGCTGGCTCTGCTCGCCGGCGCCTATCCCGTGCCGCAGGAACGGGTGAAGGCGATCGGCTTGTGGGCCGGTATCAGCGGTATCGGCCTGGCGGCGGGACCGCTGGCCGGCGGCATCCTGGTGGACGCGTTCGACTGGCGCGCCATCTTCCTCGTCAACGTGCCCATCGGCCTGATCCTGGTACTGGCCGCGCTGCCCACCCTCAAGGAGTCCCGCAACCCCCACGCCCCGGCCATCGACATCGTGGGAACGGTCCTGTCCATCCTGGGGGTCGGGGCGCTGACCTACGGCCTGATCGAGGGCGGCTCCAAGGGCTGGACCTCGGGGATCATCCTGGCGAGCCTCGCCGTCGCGGTGGTGCTGATCGTCGCCTTCATCGTCGTGGAAGGGCGCGTCGCGACGCCGATGATGGCCCTACGGTTGTTCCGGAACCCCTTGTTCACGGTGTCCAACGGGGCGATGGTAATGGTCGGGTTCGCGCTCATGGGCTCGGTCTTCTTCTTCTCGCAGTTCTTCGTCACCGTGCAGGGCGCCTCGATCCTGGCCTCCGGTCTGCAGACCCTGCCCATCTCGCTCGGCATGGCGCTCGTCAGCCCGTACGCGGGTCGGCTGGCCGCGAAGTACGGCTTCCGTGTCGTGGTGACCACCGGCCTGGTGCTGTCCGGCCTGGGGTTGCTGACGCTGGGCTTCGTGCACGCGGACACCGGCTACGGGAACGTGTGGTGGCGGCTGGCGATCACCGGCGCCGGATTCGCCCTGGCCATGTCCCCGCTGACCGGCGCCGCCATTCAGTCGGTCAGTCCGCAGGAGGGCGGTCTCGCGTCGGGCATCAGCAGCACCGCCCGACAGATCGGCGCGGTGCTCGGTGTGGCGGTGCTCGGCGCCATCGTCACCTCCCGCGAATCCGGCGGCGCGTCCTTCGAGGCCGGCCTCAACAGCGCCTTCCTCACCGCAGGGATCGCCTCCCTGCTCACCGCGGTCTGTACCGGCCTGTGGCTGGTGAAGGCACAGCCTGCGGCAGCTCCCGTTCCCGAGCCCCAGCGGCAGGCGCAGGCGGCCGACTGACCTCGGCCGTGCCCTCGTCCTGACACTCCCTTGCTCCACTTCCCTCGTCCGGGGCGGCGGACCGCTGCACCGAAACGGCCGCCGCCCGGGCGCAACACGAATCTGAAATGGAACACAAGTTCGAAAATAATCCCGTTCCAAAGCCTCTCATTGTCCGCCCCCACGCGTAACTCCGAGAGAAGAGTCGTACCTCCGATGACACATGACATCGCGCATCCGGATCACCACCACGTTCCCGGGCGGAGCCGGGTATGACGCAGCACTCCGCCGTCGGCGGCATATTGGACCTGGTCGATCCCGTCCGCCCCGCCTCCATCGACACCGAGCTGGACGACGAACTGGTCGCCCACGTCTACGAGTTCGTCCTGGCCCGGGAGCCCGCCACCCTGTCCCAGGTGGCGATCGCGCTGCGGATACCGGTGGTCGACGTCAGGCGGGCCCTCGACCTGCTGCGCGAGCTGCGGCTGCTCCGGTACTCCGACACGGCCGGCGGCTTCATGGCGATCTGTCCGGAAGCCGCGCAGAACGAACTGGTCATCCCCCTGCAGCAGGCGGTCAACGACAAGCGGCGGGAACTGGCCGGCATGCATCAGAGGCTGCACGCCCTCTCGGGCATCTTCAGCACCCTGCGCCGGTCGGGTCAGCCCCGTGACAAGGTCGTCCTCCTGCTCGACTCGCAGCAGGCGGCGCTGCATCTGGCCGACGCCCTCCGCCAGTGCACCTCGGAGGTCCTGGCCATGCAGCGGTTCGACGGCGGGCCGCGCCACAGCTTCCAGCCGTGCGAGGTGGCGAAGGCGTCGAACGGGGTGCCGTTCCGGCTGGTCTGCCATCACTCGGCCCGGGCCAGGTCGACCACCAGGACCCGGGTGCGGCAGATGATCGACGAGGGTGCCCGGGTCCGTACGACCAACCAGGTCTTCGACAATCTGGTCCTCATCGGTGACGACGTGGCGTTCGTGTCCCACCAGGCGCAGGAGGAGGACATACCCAGCATCATCGCCGTCTACGAGCCGACGATCATCCTGCTGCTGCATCGCCTGTACGAGTTCGCCTGGCAGTCCGGGACGGACTTCGAGGCCGACACCGTGTCGTACGGGGAGACGCTGACCGATCTCAACGCCGGCATCATCAACCTGATGGCGCAGGGACTCAAGGACGAGGTCGTAGCCCGCCGTGTCGGCGTGGGTTCCCGGACCTTCCGCCGCCACATCTCCAACATCATGGACAAGCTGGGCGCCTCCAGCCGCTTCCAGGCAGGGGTGGCCGCGGCCCGCGCCGGACTCGTCGACGACCCGGCCGACGGGGGGCTGGAAGCAGATCCCGGCACGGCCTTCGACACTGTCTACGCGCGCTGATCGGGTCGACGCGTCCGTTGCGGAAGCGTCCCGCAGCACTCGAAGATCCCGCTGAACAGCTATCCGCGGAAGGTCCGGACCATAATTTCGCCACCGTGGCCGGAAATTCAACATTTCCCCGAAAGTATGGTTCCAGCCATCACCGCGGGCGCGCCGACCTTGCGTCACTCCATCGACCGGCGCAGTGGCGCGTGCGCGACCACTGCCCCCTATCCGCCGTCCCCTGCAGGTCACCCCGACTTCCCGCCGATTCCGCAACGGACGGGACACGTCCGGGCCCCGCGCGCAAGAGGCGTTCCCCGGCCATGGCTGGGGAACGCAGCGCTCTCGCCAATCGATCAGGAACCGATTGCGCGGCAAGAATCTACACCCATAGACTATTTTCTGGCCGAAGGCCGAACGGGGTACGGGGAGCACGTCACGGGGGCTTACCAGGTGCGGCAATCACGCCATTCATGGAGGCGAATAGCAAATTCGCCGCACCCGTTTTCTCACACCCGTCGCAGAGTGACGCCACGACCGGCGCGCCGCTTTGACGCCGGGCAAGCATCGCCACACCTCTCTTCGCGACCCCAAGTGAATTTTTGCGTAACAACACAGGATTCGTAGTGCCGGGAGACGCGATGACAGGGCCCAGAGAAGACAAAACAGCGGTGAGTGACTACTTACATCTCCGTGGAACACTGTCGCTGAGCGAACGACTACGTGCATTCAGGCACCGCCATGGCCTCACCCAGCGCGAGCTCGCGGCGCGGTCCGGGATGAGTGTGCGGGCCCTGCGTGACATCGAGCACGGCCGGGTGCGGCGTCCGCACTCCCACACCGTCCGGAGTCTCGCGAGCCTGCTGGGGCTCGACGCGGAGGAAGTGCGCAGGCTGCTGGCAGCGGGGACCGAGGCGGTGCCCTCGGCGGACAAGGTGCTCCGCATCGGCGTTCTGGGCACGCTGTCCATCCGGCACGGCGACCTCAGCAAGGACATCCGCGCTCCAAAAGTGCGACGTCTCCTGGCCTTGCTGGCCCTGCGCTATCCGGAACCGGCCGGCTTTGAGGAGATCACTCGGACCCTCTGGCCGAAACGTCCACCGCGGTCGTACCAGAACCTGATCCACACCTACGTCAGCCAGGCACGGATGACATTGCTCCCCCCTGGCTCCGGTGCCACGTCCGCCGCCGCCTCCAGTCTCTCCCGCACTCCCGGCGGCTACGTCCTGTCCGTCGACCGTGACCAGGTCGACCTGACCCGCTTCCAGGACCTCTCGTCCAGGGCTCGGCAGGCGCACAGCGCCGGAGCCACGGCCGCCGCCTACGAGCTGGCCGATCGCGCGTACCGCTGCTGGCGCGGCCCCCTCCTGGCCGACGAACCCCTGCTGAGCCAGCACTCAGCGGCCGTCGCGGCCGCCAGGCAACGGCTGGAGATCCTCATGCTGAGCGCGGATCTCGCCATGGAACTGCGGCAGCCGGAGCAGGTCGTCCTCGCGCTGCGCGCCGCCGCCGAGGAGGAACCGCTCCACGAGGGACTCCAGGCGCGCCTCATGCTGGCACTGGCCAGTTGTGGTGAGCAGTCCGAGGCACTGGAGGTCTTCGCCGACCTGACCCGCAGGCTCGACGCAGAGCTGGGCATCGGGCCCGGCGAGGAGCTGCGCCGCGCGCAACTGCGCGTCCTGCAACAGGAGCTGCCCGGGCCGAAGCAGCCGACGCAGCCGGCGGGGGCCGGTGAGCGGGCCCAGCCGTCGGCGCGGCTGACCTCGGTCATCCTCTCGCCCATGCCAAGGCCCTCGCAGATGCCCGCCGAGCCGGTGGACCAGGTGAGCCGTGTCGCGGAGACCAGGCGGTTGGACCAGCTGCTCCTGCCGGACGGGGAGGGAGCCCGCCAGGTGCCCGGCGTACTGGTCACCGGCCTGCCGGGCGTGGGCAAGACCGCGCTGGCCCTGCGCTGGGCGCATCGGGTGCGGGACCGGTTCCCGGACGGGGAGCTCTACGTCGACCTGCACGGCTACGACACCCGTCGCCCGCTCGATCCACGCGAGGCCCTGGCCTCCTTCCTGCGCGCGCTCGACGTTCCCGACAGCCAGATCCCGGACACCCTCGACGAGGCGGCGAACCTGTACCGCACCCAGCTGTCCGGCCGGCGCGTCCTGATCGTCCTCGACAACGCGCGGGAGGAGCACCAGATCCGGCCACTGATACCGGGGGCCGCGGGCTGCGCCGTGCTCATCACAAGCCGCAGCACCCTCACCGGACTGGTCGCCATGGAAGGGATGCGGCGGATCGGGCTGGACGCACTCGACCGGACGGCGACCTACGAACTGCTCGCCAAGCTGCTGGGGCGCCGGCGGATCGACGCCGAGCCGCTCGCCGCCATGGCGCTGGGCAGGTACTGCGGGGGCCTGCCGCTGGCGATCCGGATCGTGGCGGCGCGTCTGGCCGAGCATCCCCGTCTGGGCATCGCCCGGTATTGCGCGGAACTGCAGGACACCGGGCTGTTCCCGGGCGGCGAGGGCGACGACCTGTTCCAGTCGATCCAGGCGGCCTTCGAGCCCTCGTACACGTCGCTGCCGGAGGCCACGCGCCGCTTCTTCCGTCTTCTCGGCACAGCGGACGAGCGGCACATCACCCCCTACACCGCGGCGGAACTGACGAAGACGACCACGCGGGAAGCCATGCGCATGCTGCGCCGGCTGTCCGACGCGAGCCTGCTCCAGGAGTACGCGCACGGCCGGTTCACCCTTCCGGAACCGATGCTCCGCTACGCCCGGGCGCTGGCCGAACGGCATGACTCCCAGGACCTTCAGGCCATATGACCGCTCGGCGACCGGGGAGGACACCACATCAGCCGCCCAGCGCCAGGCGGACCGCGAACGTGCCGAAGACGGCGGCGGTGAGCGCGTGGGTCAGGCGCACCACCCGCGCGGAGTGCATGCGCCGGGCGAGCCGATGGACGAGCCGCATCCAGATCAGGAGCCAGATCAGTCCCAGGGACAGATAGCAGGCAGCCAGGACCACCACCCCCGTCGCGGGATCCACTCCCGGGGGCACGAACTGAGGCAGGAAGGCCATCAGGAACATGCCCACCTTGGGGTTGGACCCCGTGCACAGCAGGCCCTGGATGAAGGCCCGCCCCGTCGGGGACCGCGACCCGGAGGGTTCGGCCCGTGCAGCGTCGTCCCCCGTCGCGGGCATCGGGCCGGGTCCGCCGTGGGGCGCCGGACGCAGGGCGGCCCGCAGGGCCAGGCACGCCCAGACGAGCAGCGCTGCCGCACCCGTCCAGCGGAACGCGGTGAAGAGCTCCGGCCGGGCGGCGAGGAACGCGGCAAGACCGAGCGCGCCCAGGAGTGCCTGGGCGGCCCCCGCCGCGATCATTCCGAAAGCGGCGGCGGCCGCCGCGCGCTGCGGACCGTCCAGCACCAGGCGGGTCATCAGGGCCAGATCAGGACCGGGCGCCATGATCACCACCAGTGAACTCGTCAGGAAGGCGACGGTGTTGATCGCCGCTCCCCGATGGCCAGGCGGTGTTCCAGCGCGCGAATGGTCCGGTAGTCCCGCTGAATCTGTTCCTCGTCGGGGTGCGAGAGGATCACGAACCCGAAGTTGAGGCTGTCGACGAGGTCCTTGGTGACGGGCACGTGGTCGCCGTCGGACAGGTTCTGCACGGAGAAGTGGTGGCTGGGCAGGGTACGGATCTCGTCCAGCACCGCCGTGTTGCCGACCGTCCCCGAGCGTGGGGCCATGTGGAACACACACGTCTGGTGGGTCAGCAGTTCGTAGCTCTGCGGCAGCTCGCCCCCGGTCAGCCAGCGCACGGTCCGGTCGATCTGGCTGTCTCCGGTGGCGTTGCGATTGAAGCGCGGCTGGCCGCCACCGTGCGGGCGGGCACCCAGTTCGATGAGAACCGGCCCGTCCGCGGTGCCCATGACCTCCACATGAGCCGACCCGAAACGGAAGCCGACGGCGTCCAGGACGTCGAAGACGTACTCGGTCAGGCCCGGCACCGACGGATCGTCCGGAGGGAGCCACCGCATCGTGTCGTACACGGCCATGTGCGGGCCGTTGTCGACCTTGCGGTAGGCGCACACGTCGACCAGTGAGTGCTTCCCGTCATGGCTGAAGGTGTCCACGACGTACTCGGTGCCCGTGACGAACTTCTGCACGATGAGGCGGTCGTCGATCTCCCCGAACTGGTTGACCCGGCCGATCTGCCGCTCGAACACGGCGCGCCAGTCCGCCCCGCCCGGGATCTTGATCACGCCGTCCGTGCTGGCGCTCTTCGGTGGCTTGATGACGAGATCCGAGCCCAGCAGCCCCTCCCGCTCCAGCCAGGCCGCGGCCTCGGCCGCGTCGGCGGTGCACAACTGCGGGATGACCGGCAGCCCGGCCGCCGCCACGGCGGCCGCCATACGGCTCTTGTCCCTGCGCGCCTCGGCGAGTTCGGGCACGTTGCACAGCTCGGGCAGCACCAGCGGGGCGAGCCGCTCGGCCAGTTCGACACCGGACTCGCAGCCTGCGACGACGCACCGCGGCCCCAGTGCCCGTACCTTGCGGACGACGCTGTCGAGGTCGCCCTCGTAGACGACCACGTCGGGAAAGTCCTGCGGCCGATAGGAGGAGGCGTACGCCTCCGGAGGGCGGGAGGAGGTCACCACCGCCGCAACCGGTACGCCCTGAGCGGCCAGCGCGTCCGCGAAGAGCGCGCCGGAGGAGTAGGGATCGACGACGACGCAGGGACCCCTTCCCGGCGCGGCCGGGAGGTCACGGCCCGTCACGGCCGCGTTCCCCGGCCGGCCAGCTCGGCCACGGCGGCGCAGTAGCGCGCGAAGAACTCCGCGGCCGGCTCGCTGACCCGCCTGGCGCGCACCGGAGCGTGCACCATGCCCTTTTCCCGGACATAGGTCACGGGAGTGCCGTTCTCCCGCAGCAGGGCAGTGTATTTCTCGGCGTCGACGCACAGGGAATCCATCTCGCAGCCGACGACGTAGGCGGGCGGCAGGCCGTCGAAGGCACCCCCGAGGAGCGGCGAGACATACGGGTGTTCGGCCTGCGCGGCCTCGGGGCAGTAGCAGGCCGTGTAGAACTCCATCTCCCCACCGGACAGCAGCGGTGCGTCCTCGCCGCCGTGCCGCCAGCGGGTGAAGTCCAGCACCGGGCTGATCACCGCCTGGCCGCGCAGCCGGGGGCCACCCCGGTCGCGCGCCATCATCGACAGCACCACGGCCATGTTGGCCCCGGAGCTCTCCCCGCAGAGCACCGCGCTCTGCGGGTCGATGCCCCCCAGGCCGAGCGCGGTCAGGTTCGCGAGGGTGCCGCACAGCCCCGCGTAGCAGTCCTCCAGCGGGCCGGGGAACGGGTTCTCCGGGGCCATGCCGAAGTCCAGGGCGACCACTGCCAGGCCCGTACGGTCGGCCAGTTCGGCGACCAGGCTGTGGTGGCTGTGCAGGGAGCCGATGACGAAGCCGCCGCCGCGTATGTAGAACAGCACGGCGTCGTCACCGCGTCCTGCGGGTTCGTAGATCCGGATCCGAGCCGTACGGCCCTCATGGGTGACGGTCTCGTCCCGGTGTCGGACGCCGTCCGGCACGGGAATCGGGAGCGCCTCGGTCAGTCCGTCGTACAGGACACGCTGTTGTTCGACGGGATAGGTGTAGAAGTCCGGCGGCAGAGCGTTGTTCACCGTCTCCACGAACTTCTCTATGCCATCTGCGTAGGCCATGCGCTGCTCGCTCACTTCCGGATCGCTGGGTGCCCGATTGCGCGGCACGGTCTGGGGACAGGAGGACGGACGGGTGTCGGAGAGTGCCGGGCGGTCAGGAGGCGGTCCGCCCGGCCGCTTCCCCGACCGGCGGCACGGTCTCCTCATCCGCCCCGTCGCCCTCGGTGTCTCCGTCACGTCGGGGCTCCGCCATGCCGATGAGCGTGACGATCACGGCCACCGCGGTCAGCGCGCCGCACAGCCACCACACGAGCGCCGACGACGCCTGCCAGGCCGCGACGCCGATCACGGGCCCGATCGCGTAACCGATCTGCATGGGGAACGCGGAGGCCGCGATGTAACGGCCCCGCAGGTGTTCGGGGGCGACACGGCCGGGCCATGCGGAGGCCGTCGGGGTGCCGATCATCTCGCCGACCGTCCACACCACCGTGGCCACCACGTACATGGCCAGGGCCGGTCCGGCCACGTACAGGTTCATGCCCACGCCCACCAGGCCGATGCCGAGCGCCACGGCGACCCGGCCCGGCAGGTGCTGCACGTACTTGGTGAACAGGAGCTCCAGGCAGATGACCATGAACGCGTTGAGCGACAGCAGGGCGGAGTAGACGGTCACGCTGTGGCCGTCGCTCTTGAGCTGGAGGGGCAGCGCGGACGTGTGCTGGATGTAGACGACGGCGTTGAGGAACAGCGCCAGCAGGAACAGCAGGTACCGGGTGTCCCGCAGCACGGTGAGGTAGGACCGGCCCACGCCGTCCTCCGCCACTCCAAGGGTCCCGGCCCCGGTGTCGGCGTCGGAACGTCCCAGGACCAGGGCGAAGAGGGCGAACCCGGCGAAGCCGACCGATGTCACCGCGTCGACGTAGAACATCAGGTCGTAGGAGTAGCTGATCAGCAGGGCGCCGAGCAGCGGACCGGCGGTGGTGCCGAGGTTGAACGCCATGCGGTAGACGGCGAACACCATCACATGGTGTTCCTCGGGGGTGCGCTCGACCAGCAGCGCCGAGGAAGCCGGCCGGTAGGCCTGCGCCACCAGGCCGATGACGGCGGCCACCACGATCACCACGGGCAGACTGGTCAGATAGACCAGGCTCAGCGTGAGCAGGCCGGCCAGCGCCATGGACCCGATGATCGTCCACGCGTAACCGATCCGGTCGGACGCCGCACCGCCCAGGAGCACCCCGACCACGGAGCCGACGCCGTAGGCGCCGAGCGCGATGCCGGCTTCGGTCGCGCTGAACCCCTTGTCGGTGAGGTACAGCACCAGGTAGATCGTCAGGAAGTTGCCCAGCCGGTTGAGCAGCATGCCGACCAGCACGAGCCAGATCGGCCCCGGGATGCCCCGGAGAGTCTCGACGATCGAGGGACGGCCGGCCTTCGGAGGTTCGGAGGAGCTCTGTTCGGTCGTGCTCATCGGTTCGGCTCCCCGACCGGACGGCCCACGAGCTCGACGATCTCCGGCGCGCGGCTCAGCGCGGCCCGTGCTTCCGCCACGGAGTCCGACAGCGCGATGACCCGGGCGTAGCGGGAGATGTAGCCGCGTGGCGGCAGACGCAGCACCGCGCCCGGGTCGGCCATGACGGTCGCACTGTGGATCTCCGGCGAGAAGCGGTCCTCGTGCACGGTCACCGACTCGATCTCGATGTCCTGTTCGGGGTACAGGAAGGTGATCGCCGCGACCTTGCGGTGGACCGCGGTGGTGTCGGGGCGGCGGCCCGCGGCCACGTCGGCCGCCGCCATCGCGATGTCGACGCCGGTGGCCAGGTGACCGAGGTACGGGATCATGTCACCGCCCAGGCGGGCGTTGACCTCCATCAGCCGCAGGCCGTTCGGGGTGAGGCGGAACTCGGTGTGGCTGACGCCCGTGCGGAAGCCCAGCGCGGCATGGCTGCGCCGCAGCGCGTCCAGGAGTCCCGGATCGGTCAGCAACGGGTCGGCCGCGTCGATCTCATGGCCGATCTCCTCGAAGAACGGCGCCAGGCCCACCTGTTTCCGGGCCACGGCCAGCGGGACGCACTCGCCCTCGAAGGAGACGGCGTCGACGCTGATCTCCGGCCCGTCGACGTACTCCTCGACGAGCACCGAGACCTCGAACACGGGGACACCCGGGTAGGAGGCGCCGGACGCGGCCCGGTAGGCGCTCTCCACCTCCTCGGGTCCCTCGGCCTTGCGCACGCCCATCCCGCCGGCAAGTCCGCGGGGCTTGATGACGACCGGGAAGCCGAGCTTCTCCGCCGCCTCCCGGGCCTCACTGAGGGAGCGCACACCGATCGAGGCCGGCTGGGCCACCCCGGCCTCCTCCATCGCCGTCCGGGTGGCGTTCTTGTCCCGGCACGCGGCGACGGCCTCGGGGGTGTTGCCCGGCAGCCCGAGGGCCTGCGAGACATGGGCGGCCGGGGTGACCAGGCCCTCGTCGTAGCAGAACACGCCGGCCACCTCGTGCTCGGCGGCCACCCGGCGCGCGGCCTCGATCAGCGGCTCGGGACGGGTGTTGTCGACCACGGTGCTGCCGACGACGTACGGCTCTTCCCAGGTCGTCGGGGCAGGCTGGAGAAGCCACAGCGCGTAGCGCCGGCTCACCGCCTGCAGTATGAACTCCCTGCTGCGCCGGGCGCTGCTGCCGATCAGCAGCAGAAGCGGCTTCTCACCGTCCCAAGCCATGTTCCGCACTCCTCGTATCTGTCGTTCGGCCGGCCGGAGCGCGTCCCACGGTCCGTGACGGCCCGGGGTGCACGCACCGGCCTCTGTAGAACACCGCTCGGGCGGCGACCGTTGCACCGCCGGGCCGACGCCCGTCGTCCCTCGGGCGCAGGACGTCACCCGGCCGACGGCACCCGGCCCTGACGGGGACGCGCGATGCCCGGTGAGAGGGGCCGGTGCTCCCGGGTCACCCCGGCGCCCGGGTCCGGCGGGGGAGACCAGCCCCGGGCGAGCGGCTTTTCGGGGAAGACCGCGGTGACGAGGTTGCCCACCCGCACCGCGGGAATCTCCGCGCGCAGGCGCGCCACGGACGTCTTGCGCTCGTGCCACGGGCACACCAGCCGAGTGGCGTCCGGCGCCACGTCGGCCAGGTGCAGGGGACCGCCGCGGTGGGGGCACATCGCGCGCATCACGAACCCCCGGCCGCCCACCGTGGCGTACACGTACGGCGCTCCCGCGACAACGACGCAGTTGTCACGGCCGCCAACGGGGAAGGTCACGACAGGCACTTGCGGTAGTCCCCCACTGAGTGGATCTCGTAGACGCACTCGTCGGACTCGATGTTCGCGCCGTGGAGCCTGTTGCGCTGGATCACGACGCCCTCACCGGCGCGCAGGTACAGCGACGAGCCCAGGCCGCTCTCGAAGCGCATGACACCCGACACGATGTGGCACAGCTCGTCGCCCTCGTGGCAGTGCGTGTTGGAGAGCTCGCCACGCGGCTCGACCAGGTGCGCCACCGGCGCCTGGACCCGCCCCTCCTGCAGCGCCTCGTACACGGGGCCGTGCAGTTTCTTGAACTCCGGCTGGCCGTCCATCCACGCGATCTGCGCGGCGAAGTCGGCGTCGCCGACCTCGAGGAGCACCCGGTACTCCTCGATGCCGCGCACGATCTCGGGGATGATGCCCTCGCCGTGCGCCTCGATCAGCGGGGCGATGATCTTCTCCCGGGCCATCCGCCCGTGGTGCTGGTCGATGTGGACGTGCTCGGTGAAGTACGTGGTGTCCACGGTGTCACCGAAGACGCCCTGCAGCAGCCGGTCGGCACGGCGGCAGAAGTCGACCAGCGAGCTCTCCGTGTAGTACAGCGCGCCCACGTAGCGGAAGAACAGTTCGTGGTTCTTGCCCAGGTAGTGGAAGTAGTTGTTCAGCAGCAGGCTGCTGTTGAGGTAGTACATCCAGTACCGGTGGAGGTCGGACTTCAGGCCGACCGACTCCAGGGTGCGCTCGAACAGGGTGCTGTGTTTGGTCTCGTGGACCCCGTACCCGTACTCGTCGATGACGACCTTGAACCACTCGGACTGTGCCGGGCCGTAGTAGCCGAGGACGTTGCGCATCATCGGCGACGCCTCGGAAAGGAAGTCGGGCGCGAACTGCACCAGCCACATGCGCGCGGCACGCTCGGGGTCGCTGGACCCCGTGATGGCCGCCTCCACGGACGTCTGCTCCTCGCCGCCCCCCATGTCGAGGGAGTCCAGGTAGGTGTCGAGGCTCGCCCGGGTCCACTTGCCGGACGTCTCGACCTCGTCGTCGAGGAAACCGAAGGCGTACCGCTCAAGGGCCGGGCGAATCCTTTCTCCCAGCGCCCGGTTGGCGGGGCTGTAGAAGGCCTTGAAGTCCTCCTCCTTGCCCTCGAGCCCGGACTTGGGGAAGAAGACGAGGTCGGCCTCGTAGATGGAGGTCAGCAGTCGCTGCACGGCCAGGCTCGTGTAGTCGAGGATGTTCTCCCGGCCCGGCACCTTGTCGAAGTCCAGGTGCGGCAGGACCTGCGGCCGCAGTTGGCGGCGATAGGGGTTGTCGTGGTTCTCCCAGTCCTCGTTGTCGAGGTAGAGGGGGTTGGTGGCGTACTGCACGACGGCATCGCGCAGTTCGTCGCCGCTGAGTTCGAACGGAACATGCTTCGGGACCTGGCTCATCGCTTGATTCCTTTTCCTTCTTCGAACGGCGTTCAGGAGACCGGCCCTGCGGCCGTGGCCGGGGCAGAGCGGATCAGAGGTGCGCGCTGAGCACGAAGTCGCTCCACCGAAGCCGCAGGGACACCGCGTCCCTCGCCTTCACCGGCACCGGCTTCTCCAGCGGGACCCATCCCTGCATCCAGTGCGACCGCGTGTCCTCCAGGGAGTTGCGCAGGGTGATGCCGTCACCCATGTCCAGCTCGAACCAGACCACCAGGGCCTGTGCCTCCCCGTCGGCGGTCGCGGGCAGGGAGATCAGGCGTTCGCCCGGCTCCAGGTCACCGCTCGCAAGGTCGAACTCCAGCACCTTGGTGGCCTCGGACAGCAACTGGTGCGGCCAGGTGCTCAGCCGGACGGGGAAATGGCGGCGGGTCGCGAGAACGTTCATGAGCGAGACGTCGAACCCCCCTGCCGTCGTCACCTGGTTCAACCGCTGTACGGCTTCGCTGCTGACCAGCCGGCCGTACAGCCGCGCCGCGGAGGGGAGCATGACCCCGCCGGGCGCCAGCAGGTGTTCCCGGGCGTGCCGCACGGAGGGCAGCAGGCCCTCGCCGATGAGGCCGCAGTCGACGATCTCCGAGACCAGGACGTCCACTCGGTCGTCGAGGTCATGGCCCACCTGCAACGCGGTCGACGGCTTGCCGATCACCGTGATGGTGTCGGAAAGGCCGTGCGCGTCCACCACCTGCCGGGCGACCTCGGCCAGCAGCGGGTTCATCTCACAGGTGATCACCTTTCCCGCACCGGCCCGGGCCGCGGCCATCGCCAGCAGCCCGCTGCCCGAACCGATGTCCAGAACGCTCGCCCCGGCCGGAATGCTCCCCTGGAGGGCGGCGACGAGGTCGTCGTTGCGATCGGTGTCGTTCAGCATGGCGAAGTGCCAGCGGGGTACGTTCCTGCCCGCGATACGCGAGAAGATCTCGGAGTCTGCGGACAGACTCTCCGGTGGCGCCGACAGAAGGTGGAACGCCTGGTCCGCGATGTCCCTCACTTCCTGGGCGAGGGACTGCAGCGAGGCCGCGATCAAGCCGTGCTGGGACCTGGTCGGCACGAGACCCGCACCGTCCTGGTCACGGCCTCGGCCTGTTGTCGTGACGTCCCCGTCGTGCGCTTGTTGCATGTGAGTCACCGCTCCTCACGCCGAATCGCCCGTTGGTCGTGGTGCGAGGCCGAGGTGCAGGAGCTCTCGAACCTTCGCACGGCGATCGTACGAAGGTGCGATGGTGTGGTTCTTCGGCGCTTCTTCAGGCCGGGCGGCAGTTCTCCCACCCTGAAACGGGGTGCGGGAAGCCGACGCCTACCGGCGCAAATGCGAGGACCGGCAGGCCTTCTCTGAAGTTACCGGCAGTTTTCGTGAACGTTTCACCGGCTGATCCCGGCGCCCCCGTCGTCGACACGGCAACGCGGGCCGGCCGACCTGCCGACCGGGCCGGCTAACGGGCGTCGTGGAAGATCACACCCAGCACATGGCGCCGCCCGCTGTGCACGGCACTCACACCGTGGCGCAGCATCACCCGGCTCCAGCCCCGCACCGAACGAACCGGACGGTTGTTGACCGCGAAGATCAATCCCTGGCCCTGCTCCGGCCGCTTCACGATGGGGCGGGACTGGGCCCGCGGCCGCTGCTCCACGAACACGCTCTCACCGCCCGTGAAGTCCTCGTCCGGCCTGTCCAGCATGATCGCCACCTGCAACGGAAAGGTCAGTTCGCCGTACACGTCCTGGTGCAGACAGTTGTAACCGCCCCGCTCGTACTGGAGCAGCAGAGGTGTCGGGCGCTGCTGTCCTGCGGCGGCGCAGGCCGCCACGAGTTCTCCGTGACTGCTGGGGAAACCCGGCTCCCCCAGCCGCTCGGCCCATGCATTGGCGACGCGGGCAAGGGGCGGATAGAGCTGCTGCCGCAGACCCTGGACCAGCTCGGGCAGCGGATGGGCGAAGTAGCGGTACCGGCCCTCGCCGAAGCGGTGCCTCGCCATCGTCACCGTGCTGCGGAACAGCGTGGGGTCGTCGAACCACTCGCGAAGAGCCGCACACTGCTCGGCCGTCAGCAACGGCGGGGTCAGGGCCACCCCTTCCGTGTCCAGCTCATCGCTCAGTGCGGCCCAGTCGAGGCCGCTGAGCGCCGGGAGCGCGCCTTCGGAGAAGGGCGGGGAGACGCCGGGCGGACAGGGCGCGCCGGGCGGTTCCTCCTCGACGATGCCGGGCAGCTGTGGTGTCTCGTACGCGTTCACGTGCTCCACTTCCGATGGCTGGGAAAGGTGGTGGGCGCCGGCCGACGGGGGATTGCGGCCGACGCCCACCGGTCAGGGGGACGGACCGCTCACTCCTCGGGCGCTTCGAGGGCGAGCAGGTATCGCTTGGCCTCCAGGCCTCCCGCGTATCCGTTGAGGCTGCCCGTGGAGCCCACGATCCGATGGCAGGGAAGCACCACACAGAGCGGATTGGCGCCCAGGGCCGTGCCGACCGCCCGGGCGGCGCGCGGGCGGTCGAGCGCCTCGGCGAGCTGCGCGTAGCTCGCCGTCCGTCCGTACGGGACGAACTCGTCCAGCTTCAGCACGGTCTGCCGACTGAACGGAGTGGCGAGCCGCAGGTCCATCGGCACGGTGAAGTCACGCCGTCGACCGCCGAGATACGCGTCGATCTGACCTCGCGCCTCGTCCAGCACCTTCCGCTGGGCGGCTGTGCCCTCGCTCTCCTGCACCGTGTCGGTACCGGCCCTGCTCATGCGCTCCAGGGCGTGCTCGGGCGGGCCGTAACAGCACAGCACGAGCGCGTCGTCCGTCGCCGCCAGCACGAGCGGGCCGACCGGCGTGCTGTGGACCGTCACGGCAGCGGTGGTACCGGCGGGGTCACTGTTGGTGCGCATCGCGAAACTCCATGTTCTTCCTGGACGTTCCCGTCGGAGACCGTCATACGGTGACGGGCCGGCAGCTCTTGCACGCGCGGTAACCGGCCCGGCCGGCTTCGCGCGCCGTGCGGAACGGCACCTGGTGGGGGGGTGTGATGCGGAGGGCGTGCGCACACGTGGGATGGCAGTAGATACGGGTCGTGTCGCTGCCGAGGAACATCACTCCCTGGCGGAGCCGCTCCTCGGTCTTGCCCCTGTCGATTCCCTCCGCGGCGCGCAGCGCGTCCCCCAGTTCGGGAAGGAACGCACCGTCGCACGGTGCGCCGTTGTCGTAGGTCACACGATGGGAGGGGATCAGTACGGCTGCCGGGTTCATCGCCAGAGCGCCGGCGACCACCTCGGCCGGCACGGCGGCCTCCCTGGCGATCCAGCTGATCGGACGCAACTGCCCGGCGGGAACGGCCCGCACGGCCTCCAGGACCGCCTGCTCGACCGGGGTGAAACCGGACAGGTCTATGGGCAGTCTGCGCGCACGCCCGGTTCGCAGCGCCGTGACCACCCCCGGAAACGGCTTCCCCGACCGCACGGCCGAGCGATGGGTCCGTTCGCGGTGCAGCGTCTCGAAGGCCGTCGCGGTCAGACCCGCCGAGTCCAGCGCCGAGCCGGTCACCGCCCGTGGGCCCGACGCCACGAACAGACCGCCGGCAGGCGTGTCCAGGCGGACATACGTGTCATACCTTTCGCGCGGGACACCGGCGCGCTGCAGCACGCGCGTGGCGAAGTCCTGGGGAGGCTCTGCGACGAGCCTGGTCAGGTCGGTGATCAGGTCCCGTGGAGGCATCGCCTCCGAGTCGGTCGGTTTCACGTCGTCACCTCCTTCAACTCCTCCGATGTCTCCGGATCCAGCAGTCGGCGAAGCCTGCTCAGGCCCCTGGAGACCTGGGCCTTGGCGGTCCCGACCGCGCACCCCTGCACCTCTGCCACTTCGGCGTAGCTCATGCCGACCATGTGGCGGAGCACCACCGCGATCCGATGGTGTTGCGGCAGTTCCAGCAGCACCGCGACCAGGCGCCGCTGGTCGTCGGCCAACGCCGCGTGTTCCGCCGGTCCCGGCCTCTGGTCCGTCCACGCGTCGAGGGCGTCCTCCACCGGCATCCAGGCCGCCGTGGGACGGCGCGTACAGGTACGCACATGGTTGCGCCATACGTTGGCCGCGATGGTCATCAACCAGGCACGCGGCTTCAGCTCCCGACGCCGCTCCGGGGCGTACTCGCGTAACGCCGTGTAGGCGCGCAGGAACGCGTCCTGCCCCAGATCGTCGGCCTCGGTCGCGGAGCCGGAGACCCGAAGCAGAAACGCGTACACCGCCCTTTCGTGAACCCTGACCAGCTCGGCGAAGCCGTCGTCGAGGTCCACAGCCAGGAGCTCCGTCAGCTGCCGCTCGGCCTTCTCATCCATCACCAGAAGAAACACCGTCTCCGGGGAAAGGGTTGCACCGTCCACACCGGGACTTGTCTTCACGGGCGTGGAGACTCTGTTACGTGAGCAGGGAAGGCCCGACAGCCCTGAAAGACACGAACGTGCTGGTCAGGGCCCGCCCCCTCAGCACTCGATGATGTTCACCGCCAGCCCGCCCCGGGCCGTCTCCTTGTACTTCACGGATATGTCGACGGCTGTTGATCATGCTCGTGACCTGTAGCTTTGTCGTGGGCAAGCTCGTCCTGAGCTGCGTCGGGGACTTCTCGGGGACTTCTCGCCGAGGACTGCCTGCGAAGTATCCGATGGTACGTCACGTGCTTGCGGAAGTCGGGTCGTTAGTGTTCGTGAAGGCGGCCGATCGCTCTCGCCTGGCCCCCACACTCGTAATGCGTAGGTCTCGGGTTCGAATCCCGAAGGCGGCTCTTTTTTGAACCCCAGGTCAGGCCTCTGACCTGGGGTTTCGCGTTTAGTTTGACCTTGGAATTCGGGCAAATCGAGCACTGCTCGCCGGTGCATCGCAATGCGTAGGTCGGAGGTTTGGTTTCTGTAGGAAGTCGATGACCTAACGCCCTGACCTGGCATTTTCCTTGCTTTGAGGGGATGGATCATGTTGGCGCATAGGGTCCCGGTGGACAACCGGTGGACAGGCGTGCGTGACACTCCACCAGGCGCGCTTGCTGCTCCTGGAGTGATGGGTGAGGTCCACCAGTCTTCGATGGGACGAGAAGCGTTGTCGAGGCTGTCCGGTTCGGACAGTTCTCATGTTCGGCTCGGTCCTGGTGATGGTTGGCCGTGAGGAGAGGCCGTGGGGCGCCGGCGTCGGTTTCATGCCTGTTGCTTCATCGGCTCGGCGGTAGCACGTCGGTCTTCCTGTGGGCACGGGTGAGTGCCCTGAGGGGGGTGTGCCTCGGAGGCCGTCTCGCGGTATACGGCCGGTGCCTCTTGGCTGAGCTCGCCGGCTCCGTGTGCTCCCTGGGGCTCCCGCTGTTTCGGGCAGCGTTGCCGGACCCGACCTTCTACCGCGTGGAATGAGTGGCCGCGGGAGGGGAACAAGGTCTGGTCGGTATGGGTGTGGGCCTTGTCGTGCCGACTCTGGTGCTGGTGTGCGGGGGGAGAGGCTCGGGAGGCGGTCCGCCTCGGCGCGTTGGAACGTCACCTTGCGGACCAGGACGAGAGCGCGCTCGTCGGCCTGAAGAGCCCCGTCGCCACGCGCCAGTCATCGGTGGCGTACGTGACCGGTCCGACAGTCAGCAAGGAACTTCGTCCGAGTCGCTCTGTAAGAAGCAGGAGCCAGGCGGACAAGAAGAGGGCATGGCCCATTTAGAGAAGTGCTCGTGCAGAATCCGCAGGCGTTCAGCGTGTTGTATGCGAACCACTATGGCTCTGTAGTGAGAGACGCGTTTCGGCGTGTAGGCGCGGATGGCGCGCCCGACATCGCAGCGGAAGTCTTCGCGGTCGCAGGGCGGCGGAGGGGGGGCTGAACGGTCTTCGGTGTAACTCCCGATCATGGAAGTAGCACCTGGTGAGCGACGTGACTGTCTCTGCTGAGGCGGTTGAAGAGGTCCGGCCGGCCGAGTTGCCGCCGGACGCGCTGGATGGCCGTTGACAGGTTCGTCGGCCTGATGGCGATGAGCTTGCCCTGCGGATCCGCCGTGAGATGGGCAGAGGCCTGGCGGGCGGCCACCGTGATCGACGCCCAGTCAGTCAAAGCGGCCTCGACCGCCGGGAAGCCCTGAGGAGCAAGTCACTACTGCCAAAGGCGAGGTTCATATGCACCGCCGACTTGGCTGCTCCGCATCCTCATCCCTCCTGCCTTCCACCACAGGGCACGAGCCCGACTCCTCACCGGACCCGTTGCCTCACGGTAGAAGCGCGCCCGGCGTGATCGCGGAAAGTGACCGTCAGCGTTCCCAACCGACCACACACGCCCACTCCCGTCCGTGCGACGGCGTCCAACGACAACTTCCCGCACACGCGACAGACCGGAGGACGGGAAGTTACTCAGGGGGAAGAGTCCGGCCACGAGTGCGGGAGCGACAACATTGCCCACACGCCGATGCTCACGTTTTTCCATGCCTCCCGCGGGTCGTGTGGTTACGTATTGATATCGCTTCCTGTGAGCTTTCCAAGGAAGTTCGAGGGTGGAGCCTCCTGCTGTTTGGGCCGAATGTCCCGTGTTCACCCGGTGGTCCAGTGACTTCTGGGAGTGACCTCGCGGTCGATCCGGTGTTTATCCGGTCCACATGTGAGCAGGTCAAGCCGCTGATGGACACGAGCAGGTAACAGTCTTGCGGGGCTTCCTTCTTGCGTGTTGAGCCGCGTCGGTTCGCTGACAGTCCACGCCTTTACGATCACGTGACCCGTGATGTGAATGTTCAGTGGGTAAGGCGTGTTACCGCAAGGGAGAAGTGATGAAGCGAAGAGCGGGGGGCGGGGTGCTCCGTCAACGGCGCAGAACGTCGCTGGCGTTGCGCCGAATAGCCATGGCTGTGGCTGCCGTCATGGCGACCCAGGCCGCGACGGTGTCCGTCGCGACAGGTGGTGCGTTCGCGGCGGACTCGGGTGGAGCGGAGGCCACCGCGGCCTCCGCGGAGACGAAGTCGGCCGCCTCGTCGGCGGATTCAGTGGCTGCGGCGTTGCTGATGGCCCGGATGCAGGACCGGAAGATCGAGGTGACCTCCGAACGGACGGAGACCTCGACGACCTACGCCCTGCCATCCGGGGAGTTGCAAACGTCTACGTATGCGGGGCCGATCCGGCAGCAGGTGGACGGCAAGTGGCACGACATCGACACCGATCTGTCGGACACCGGCGAGGCGCTGGAGCCCGGCGTGGCGGCGGCCGACATCGCCGTCTCCGACGGCGGGGACACCGCGCTGGTCTCGGTCGACAAGGGGTCCAAGTCCTTCGGGCTGGGCTGGGAGTCGAAGCTGCCGACACCGAAGGTGAAGGACGACACAGCCTCCTACGACCTGGGCGACGGCCAGAGCCTCACGGTCACCGCGCTCTCCCAGGGCTTCAGTCAGAACGTCGTACTCGACAAGGCGCCGGACCAGGCGCCGGAGTACCGGATCCCTCTGAATCTCAAGGGACTTGAGCTGTCGGTGGCCGACTCTGGTCATCTGCTGCTGAAGGACTCCGGCGGCAAGCTGGTCGCTGAAGCGCCCGCGCCGATGATGTGGGACTCCTCCAAGAACGACGCATCCGGCGAGTCTAAACACCAGGCGCCCGTCGCCACCAAGGTCGAGACTGCGGACGACGGCTCCCAGACCTTGGTTCTTGCCCCAGACGCGGACTACTTCGCGAAGGACCTCACCTACCCGGTCACCGTTGACCCCACTTCCACTCTGGCCGTGACCACGGACACCTGGGTGGCGACGAACTACACCGACTCGCAGGTCTCCTCGACCGAGCTGAAGTCGGGGACTTACGACGCTGGAACCACGAAGGCCCGTTCGTACCTGAAGTTCGACGTGTCGGCGTTCAAGGGCAAGCACATCACCGACACCAACCTGGCCCTGTACTCGTACTACTCCTCGACCTGCTCCACCTCGGGCGCCGGCACACAGATACGCCGGATCACATCGACCTGGTCGTCTTCGGACATCACCTGGTCGGCGCAGCCATCCACCACCACGACGGGCGCGGTCACCAACAAGGCCGCGCTGGGCTTTAGCAGCACCGACTGCCCGGCCGGCACGATGAACTTCGACATCGACGCCATCGTGCAGGCCTGGGCAGACGGCTCGCCCAACTACGGGCTGCGGATCGCGGGCGCGAGCGAGACCGACAGTCTGACCTGGCGGCGTTTCCGCTCGGCGAACTACGTCTCCGGGGACGGCTCGACCGAGCCGCACCTGACGGTGACGTACAACTCCTACCCGTCGGTGCCGACGGCGACGGCCATCTCGCCCTCGCAGGTCAACGCCTACAGCGACAGGCGGTATGTGACGACGTACACGCCGACGGTGTCGGCGAAGGTCACGGACGTGGACGGTTCGTCGGTCAAGGCACAGTTCGAGATCACCAACGACCCGGCGTACTCCGGTGAAACGTCCTACTCCTACACCGGCACTTCGGCCTCGGTGGTCTCCGGCGGGACGGCGAAGCTGACCATCCCGTCGGCGAACCAGCTGGCCGCGGCGCATCTGCGGATGCGGGTGCGGGGCTATGACGGCACGGACTACGGATCCTGGTCGTCGTACCTCTACTTCGTGCCGAACGTCGCCAAGCCCGTTGCCCCGACCATCACCTGCGACACGTACACGCAGAACGACTGGACCGCCAAGGCCGACGCTGCCGTGTCCTGCACCCTGGACACCACGTCCTCCGACGGCGCGGGCTACCACTGGGGCCTGGACAACAGCAGCCTGCCGAACAAGAAGCTGGACACGACCAACGGCAACGGCGGTGATGCGCTCACCGTCTCCATCGACCCCGCGAACGGCTGGCACACGCTGTACGCACGTACGGTCGACTCCGGAGGAAACCTTTCTTCAGCCACGACCGCCTACAGCTTCGGCGTCGGCGCGGACGGCGCGGCGATCCTGTCCCCGCAGGACGGCGACTACACCGCCCGCCGCCTCACCCTGTCCGCCAAGGGCCTGACCTCCTACACCGGGGTCACCTGGCAGTACCGCCGCGGGGAGGAGGACTCCTGGCATACCGTGCCGGTCGGCGACGTCACCGCTTCCGGCAATGCCGTCTCCGCCTGGCCGGTCGCGGTCACCTCCGGCACCGCGACCAAGCTGGTGTGGAACACGGTGAAAACCCTGTCCGAGGACGGTGTAATCGAACTCCGTGCCGCCTTCACCGACGGCACCACCACCGGCCACTCCCAGACTGTCGAGGTCACCCTCGACCGGGACGCCGGCACCGCGCCGAGCGCCCCCGTGGGGCCAGGGTCAGTGAACCAGCTGACCGGTGACTACACCCTGGCAGCCACCGACGCCTCGGCGTTCGACACGACGGTGAGCCGAGTCTTCTCATCCCGGGCGAACGACACGGACGACGAGGGCCAGGCACAGATCTTCGGCCCGGGGTGGGTCTCGTCCGTTGCTTCCCAGGGAGCGGCTTACACGCAGGTGCGTGCTACTTCCAGCACCTCGGTCGAGGTGCTGAGCGCGGACGGCAGCACCATCGCGTTCACGAGCACCACCGGCGGCGGCTGGAAGGCCCAGCAGGGCTATGAGTCCCTGACCCTTACGGGCACGCTGTCGGGGACGAAGTTCACCCTCACCGACACCGATGCCAACAACACCGTGTTCGCCAAGGCCGCGTCCGCGGTCTCGACCTGGACCCTGTCGTCGACGGCGTCCGCGGTGGGCGACTCGTCCGTCACCATCGCGTCCGAGGCGGTGGGGGTCGGCGACGACACGCTGGCACGTCCGAAGTACGTCATCTCTCCGACGCCGGCGGTCACCACGGCCGGTTGCCAGGCGGACCCCTCAACGAAGGGCTGCCGGGTACTGGAGTTCGTCTACGCCGACAGCACCACCGCCACGAGCAGTGCCCTGGGCGACTACAAGAATCAGGTCAAGGCTGTGAAGCTGTGGGCAACCAGCCCCGGTGCCTCCGCTGCCACGGCCGAAACAGTCACGTCCTACGCCTACGACGCTTCCGGAAACCTGCGCAGTGTGTGGGACCCGCAGATCAGCCCGGCGCTGAAGACGACCTACACCTACGACTCGGACGGCCGTCTCGCGACCCTGACCGAGCCGGGGCAGCTTCCCTGGACCTTCAGCTACGGCACGGCCGGCTCCGCGCTGACCTCCGGTGCAGGCATGCTGCTGAAGGCCTCGCGCTCCGCGCTCGCCCAGGGGTCGAACAGTGACGTCTCCGGTACGGCAGTGACCAGCGTCGTCTACGACGTCCCGCTGTCCGGCTCCACGGCTCCGTACCAGCTGGACCAGGACACCGTCGCCGACTGGGCCCAGGACGAGGCACCGACCGACGCCACGGCGGTCTTCCCGCCCGGCCCGTCGCCTTCCTCCCACACCGGGAGCGCCCTCGCCGCCGACGCATACACCACCGCTACCATCACCTACATCGACGCCAACGGTCAGGAAACCAACACGGCCACGCCCGGTGGCTCGATCACTACGACCGAGTACGACGAGTTCGGCAACACGGTTGCCGAACTGAGCGCCGCCAACCGTGAACTGGCATTGGGTACCGCTACTGGCGCCGCCGATACGCTGGCCGCGCTCGGTCTGGCCGACCTGTCCACCGCGGACCGCGCCCCGCTGCTGGCCGTGCTCTCGGAGTACTCCTCCGACGGCGAGCGCCTGCTGGACGAGTACGGTCCACTGCACGAGGTCACCCTCACCGCGCAACTGGCGGGTTCCACCACCGAGTCCACCCTCGCGGCGGGATCGGTCGTCACCGCGCGCACGCACACCTCATACGCCTACGACGAGAACCGTCCCTCCGACGCCGAGTTGTCGGACCTGGTGACCACCACCAAGACCGGCGCCTTTGTCGACGGGTACGGTACGGACGCGGATGTCCGCACCGTGACCACCGCCTACGACTGGTCCACGGGCCAGACAACGGCCAGCGGCGGCGACGACACCACCGGCACGGTCGCCACTTACGACTCCGCCGGGAAGGTAGCCACCACCCGTACCGCGGGATCCAGCGGAACGGACGCCGCGACCATCAAGTACGAGTACTACACCGCCGACGGCACCGGCACTTGCGGGAGCCGACCCGAGTGGGCGGGCCTGGCCTGCCGCACCTCACCGGCGGCCGACATCACCGACGGCGGAACCAACCCCGCCAAGACGGTCACCACCGTCTACACCTACGACCGGTGGCTCCAACTCGCCACGAAGACCGAGACCGCCAATGGCGTGACCCGCACCACGACCATCACCAAGGACAACGCGGGACGGCCGTTCAAGACGACCATCAGCGGCGGCACCGGAAAGGACGTCCCGGCCACGACGGTCACCTACAACGAGACCAACGGCCAACTGTCCCAGCGGACCGCGAACGGGCAGACCATCGCCTACACCTACGACGCCCTCGGCCGCCCGACGTCGTACGGCGACGGTGCCGGCAACGCCACCACCACCTCCTACGACATCCTCGACCGGCCCGTGAAGGTCACGGACTCGGTTCCGTCCACCGTGACCTACGCGTACGACACGGCCGGCAATCGCAAGTCGCTCACGGACTCGGTCGCGGGAACCTTCACCGCGTCGTACGACGCCGACGGCACCCTCGTCTCCGAGTCCCTGCCCGGCGGCACCACGCTGACCATCGGCACGGACACCACCGGCACCGAGACGGGCCGGGTCTACGCCGATGCCAACGGCACGGCGATCGTCTCGGACACCGTCCGCCACAACGCACGCGGTGAACAGGTCGGACACACCCAGACCGACGGCTCCACCACGGACACCACCTACACCTACGACAGTGCCGCACGCCTCACCCAGGCCACCGACACCACCGCCACCGGCTGCACCACCCGCGCCTACACCCTTGACGCGAGCAGCAACCGCACCGCGCTGAAAACCACCACGGACGACTGCGACAGCAGCACTGCCGATGCCGTCACGGCCTCGACGTCGTACGACTACGACAGCGCGGACCGGCTCATCGCATCCGGCGTGGCCTACGACGCGTTCGGCCGAACGACCACCAACGGCACCAGCACGCTGACCTACTACGCCAACGACCTCGTGAACAGCGAGACCGTCGGCACCAGCCGCCACACCTGGACCCTGGACGCTGCCGCGCGACTGGCCGTGTCCGCCGACCAGACCCAGGCGACGGATGGGTCCTGGACCACCACGGGCACCATCACCAACCACTACGGCTGCGACTGCGACAGCCCCAGCTGGAGCAAGTCCTCGTCAGGCGCCGTCAGCCGTAACGTGGCCGATCTGACCGGCACTCTCGCGGCGGTCACCACGGCCTCGGGTAACACGGTGCTCCAACTGTCCAACACCCACGGGGACATCACGGTCCAGCTCCCCCTGGACACCTCGGTGGCGCCGACCGTCCAGCAGTACGACGAGTACGGCAACGCACTCGACGCAACGGCATCGACCGCATACGGGTGGCTGGGCTCCTACCAGCGGGACAGCGGCACGCTCAGCGGCATCACGCTCATGGGCGTCCGGCTCTACGACGCCAGAAGCGGCCGCTTCCTCCAGAGCGACCCGGTGTACGGAGGAAACGACAACAGCTACGAGTACTGCCGCGGAAACCCCGTCTCCTGCACGGACCTCAGCGGCGCCTACTCCTACTCGTTCACCTACTACATCGGTGCGTACTTCAGCTCCGCCAAGACGGTGTTCAAGTGGATCCGCAATCATTTCTGGGTGTTCCCCCTCAGCGGGTGCGGTGCCACCCTCAACCGGGGCGAGCGATGCAACCTCAAGCCCGTGCTCGGTCCCGTCAAGGTGGAGAAGCTGACCTCGACCTACTTCCAGTTCCTCTCCCTGAAGGGGCACTTCGAAGGCCCCGGCAAGCGGCTGAGGTTCACCTTCAGCAAGAGCTGGGGAGTGATCTCCATGAAGGTCAAGGCATGGGGCCCCAACAAAACCAAATGCGACAACAACACGTACTGCTCGACAGCGAACAAGATCGCGGCGCGGACCGGATTCGCGGTGTTCGCCTCCATGATCGCCTACTACACGACGCTCTACGGGGTCTGGTGATCACACGATGAACGCACAGGTTCATGAACGGGCGAGGCCCGTCCTCACCTCTCTGGTGATCGTGACGCTTGCGGCGGTTCCCTGGGTCGTCGCCGTGCTCCCGCTCACCTTCAACGGCATGCAGCGGGTGGAGGAATCCGGCGGCACCGGAACCGGGTCCGTCGGACTGGGCATCACGATGCTGGCGTTTGCGGCACTGCCGCTCGTCGCCTCGGCGCTGGTCCTCACATATGGGCTGACCGCCCGAATGGAGGTCCACAGGATGGTGCAGATCGCGGCAGCGGCCCTCTTCTTCGGAGGCCTGGTGTCGTTCCTGTTCGCCGTTCTGCTCGCCATGGCGTAAGCAGGAGGCGGTAAGCACGGTGGTGGCGGTCTTCCCTCAGCGGAGGCCGCCACCGCTACCCAGAGCGTGTGTCAGCCAGTGGTCCAGCGCGGCTGGCGTTGTGCCCGCCCACCCGAGGTGGGCGTCAGGGCGAACGAGCATGACGGTCCGTCTGCCGCCGGTCTCCGAGACTGCGACCACTGCGGTATCCGCGCCCAGGTGTCTGCGAGCGATGGCCGCAAAGGTCGGCGCAACCGCGGCGGGGGCGACAATCGCCCACCGGTGACCGAGTTCCCCGTGCAGGCGGGTGCGGCTGCCGTCCTCCCGGAGGCAGGTCAGGTCGGGTACGCGATCTCCCGCACGCAGTCCGACACCGATCCCAAGGCGCGACCACCGGTCTCCCAGAGGCCCATTGCGGTAGCTGATCCTGAGCTGCGAGGACTTCTCCCAGAGCAGCCGTTGCGCGGTCGGGAGACGGAGCAACGGAACCAGGGCATGGTCACGGACGGCGCGCACCACCATGTTGTCCGCGACGGCCAGACGCGTAACGCCGCTCGTCGAAGCCACCACCTCGCGGGCCACCGGACGCCGTTCGCTTTCGTAGGTGTCCAGCAGGCGGCTGTGGGCTCTGCCGGAGGCGACCAGAGCGAGCTTCCAGGCCAGGTTCTCGGCATCACCGAGCCCGGTGTTCATGCCCTGTCCACCGAACGGGCTGTGTACGTGAGCGGCGTCTCCCGCCAGCAGAACCCGGCGGGACCGGTACCGGGTGGCCAGGCGGCGCTGAATACGAAAGGTCGACGTCCACAAGTCCGTCCATCGCTCGGGCGGCCGGATCCCGGCGTGCTCCTGAACGGCCAGTCTCAGCGCATGCGACACACGATCGGAACCTATGTCCTCGCCATCTGCGGGAGCCGACGCCACCAGTCGCCAGACGCAGTCCCCGGGCAGAGGAAATACCCCGAGCATTCCCTTCCGGTGCAGCCACGCCGACACCACGTCCCTGGGAAACGGCAGCGACGCACGCACATCCGCGAGGAAAAAACCGTCCACCACGGGCGCTCCGGGAAAGTCGATGCCCGCCGATCCGCGCACGCGGCTGTGTGCCCCGTCGCAGCCCACCAGCCACCTCGCGCGCACCGCTCCGTCGTCGAGCTGAACCGTCACGCTCTCCGCATCCTGATCGGCGTCGATGAACTCCCGGCCCCACTCCACCTCGACACCAACATCGCGGAGCCGCCGCAGCAACTGCGCTTCTACCTCTGCCTGCGAATTGACGAGCACAGGGCGATCCACGAGCGCCGCATGCGCGCCGACCTTCAGACGCATCAGACACTTTCCGTTGACGTGTGTGACGAACTCCGCGACTCGCACCGATCGCTCAGGCAGTCCCTCCAGAGCTCCGAGCCGGTCGAGGACTTCGGAGCCCCGCGGCTGGATCCCTAGAGCACGTGACGCTGTCGAGGGCCGCTCCGCCTTGTCGACAATCCTGACCGATACCCCGGCCAGGGCCAGGCCGCATGCCAGGGCCAGCCCGGTCGGCCCCGCGCCGACCACGACCACCATCGGACCTTCCACCTGGCATCCTCCGCGACTGAGATCTGAAGTGGCCGGAGTGTCGAGCCTAATGCGAGTGAGAGTTTCGTCGTTCACTGCCTCCCATGTGCGCCCCTCGAAGCCCCGGCCCTGGCGGACGGTGCACGACAAAGTCCCTCGCCGGGGCCACTCCGGCAGGTCCGGCACGCCTTGGCCATGCTCGGGACCCACCGAAGGCGGAGGGCAGGCGTGCGGTGGTGGCACCGTTTACCGGATCCCCCTGGTGTGGTGATGCCGACGGACTGCGTGATGAATCGCTGTCAGGGCGACGCCGAGCGCGACGACGATGGCATACAGCACAGCTACAGCCGCCGCGACGGCGGCTGCGCTGAACTGCGGGGGGCGCAGGAAGAGGAAGGGCATCGCCGCGGCGCCGGACCAGGCAAGAGTGCCCACGACGGTCAGGTAGGCAGCGGGCCACCAGGCGAGCAGAGTGGCCTCGCGCCAGGTGGCAGGGAGAGCGTAGGGGGCGAGGAGGAACTCCGCGACCACCAGGATCGGTGCTCCTCCGTGAAGGAGGAGCGTCGCCGAGCGTGCCCACGCGTCGTCATGAGCGCCGAACCAGGTGCCTGACGGACTGCTCGGTGCGATCACCGTCATGTAGATCAGCGAGGAGAGCACCACCCCGACCACGGCGGCACCACGGACCCGGTCGCCCCAGGCGCTGTTGGAGGTCCCGCGCACAAGTTGCCAGGTCAGCAGGGTCGCGGCCAGCATCGCCGAGTCGACCGTGAAGTACAGCAGTGAGGGGGTCGGATCCGTTCGCTGGATGAACTGGCAGATCACGCCAAGCGTGAGCACGGTAGCGCCGCTTCCTCGGAGCCGTGCGAGGGTCCGGCTCGGTCTGGTCGGTGAAGAGGTCACGAGGGCAACGTCCCCGATGTGTGTGCCAGGGCCGTCATGGTGGAGCCGACGGCCGGGAGTGACTGCCAGAAGGCGTGCGGGCCGGGGACGTGCGGGAGACGCGCCTCGATCCCTTGTCCCTCGGCGGACTTCACCAGGTCGCGCACCGCCAGTCGCGGTGACAGAGAGCTCTGCTCTGCACGGACCACGACCAGGCGGCTCGCCCTTGGGGCCGGGCGTCGCGTGGCGGCCCGGAGGTCGTCGGAAAGACAGCTGGCGCGTAGCGCGTTCGCGAGAAGCAGCAGGTCGACGCGGCGCCGGGTGTTCGGCGCCGCATCCGGGCAGGCTTCCAGGGGCGGTACGGCGCCGGCCACCGTAGCCGTCTCTTCCAGGTAGGCCCCGACCAGGCGGTTCTCGCGACGCACGGCTGACAGGAGGCCGGCGGCGCTCCACCTCTGGACCGCGACCGGTTCGACCAGCACGACGGTCTGCATCGGCGGGCCCGTCTCGGCCGTACCGGAGACGGCGGCCATGGCAGTTGCGAAGGAGGCCCCGAGGGAGTAGCCCATCACGCCCGTCGCACCGGAGGACCCGGCGCAGGGCCAGGGCGGACTCGTCACACACGACAGCGCGAGGAGCCCGTGCGCACACAGCCAGCAGATCTGCGTGCGCGGTCTCCGGTGCGTCTGCCCGTCGGTAGACCCCCGGGACAGTTCGTCTATGTCTCCCTTGGCTCTGGAGGCTTGAGGGGATCGATTTATACATTCTGACGGCGGTCGGCGCTCAGGGCGGATCCGAACGGCGATCGAGGAAGTCACGAACCCCCAGGTCAGGCCTCCATCCCGTGAGATTTCCTGGGGACTTTTCGGGGACTTTCAAGCCTGTCCCAGGGACTTCTCGGGGACTTTCCGCCGCGTAAGCAGGGAAGGCCCTGACAGCGCTGAAAGAAGCGAACGCGCTGGTCAGGGCCCATCCCCTCAGCACTCGATGATGTTCACCGCGAGCCCCCCGCGCGCCGTCTCCTTGTACTTCACGCTCATGTCCGCCCCGGTGTCCTTCATCGTCTTGATGACCTTGTCGAGGGACACCTTGTGGGAGCCGTCGCCGCGCAGGGCCATCTTCGCCGCGGTGACCGCCTTCACCGCGGCCATGCCGTTGCGTTCGATGCAGGGGATCTGGACCAGGCCGCCGACCGGGTCGCAGGTCAGGCCCAGGTTGTGCTCCATGCCGATCTCGGCCGCGTTCTCGACCTGTTCCGGGGAACCGCCCAGGACCTCGGCCAGCGCGCCCGCCGCCATCGAGCAGGCCGAGCCGACCTCGCCCTGACAGCCGACCTCCGCGCCGGAGATGGACGCGTTCTCCTTGAAGAGCATGCCGATCGCACCCGCGGCGAGGAGGAAGCGGACCACGCCGTCCTCGTCCGCGCCGGGCACGAAGTTCATGTAGTAGTGCAGGACCGCGGGGATGATGCCGGCCGCGCCGTTGGTCGGGGCGGTCACCACCCGGCCGCCGGCCGCGTTCTCCTCGTTGACCGCCATCGCGTACAGCGTGATCCACTCCATGGAGTGGGCCAACGCGTCACCCTCCGCCCGGAGTTGACGGGCCGTCACGGCCGCGCGCCGGCGCACCCGCAGCCCGCCCGGCAGGATGCCCTCCTGGGACATGCCCCGGGACACACAGGCCTGCATCACGCGCCAGATCTCCAGGAGTCCGGCCCGGATCTCGTCCTCCGTGCGCCAGGCCCGCTCGTTCTCCAGCATCAGGGCGGAGATCGACAGGCCGGTCTCCTTGGTCAGGCGCAGCAGCTCGTCACCCGTGCGGAACGGGTACTTCAGCACCGTGTCGTCGAGCTTGATCCGGTCCTCGCCGACTGCGTCCTCGTCCACGACGAAACCGCCGCCGACCGAGTAGTACGTCTTCGACAGGAGCTCGGCGCCCGAGGTGTCGTACGCCCACACCGTCATGCCGTTGGCGTGGTACGGGAGCGCCTTGCGGCGGTGCAGCACCAGGTCGTCGTCGAAGGAGAAGGGGATCTCGTGCTCGCCGAGCAGCTTCAGCCGCCCCGCGGACCGGATCTCCGCGACCCTGTCGTCCGCGCCCGCCACGTCCACCGTCCGGGGAGACGCCCCCTCCAGGCCGAGCAGCACCGCCTTCGGGGTGCCGTGGCCGTGGCCGGTCGCGCCCAGGGAGCCGTAGAGCTCGCAGCGGACCGAGGCGACGGCCGGCAGCAGGTCCTCGTTGCGCAGACGGCGGGCGAACATGCGGGCCGCGCGCATCGGGCCGACCGTGTGGGAGCTCGACGGGCCTATGCCGATCGAGAACAGGTCGAAGACCGAGATGGCCACGGGAACTCCTTCAAAAAGGGTGGGGGCACACGTCGTCGGGTGCCCCCACCGTGGAACTACTTGCTCAGGCCGTTGAGGCCGGGGTACAGCGGGTGCTTGTCCGCCAGCGCCTTGACGCGGGCCTTCAGCGACTCCACGTCGTACGACGGCTTCAGCGCGGAGGCGATCACGTCCGCGACCTCGGCGAAGTCCTCGGTCGTGAAGCCGCGGGTGGCCAGGGCGGGCGTGCCGATCCTGAGGCCCGACGTGACCATCGGCGGACGCGGGTCGTTCGGGACGGCGTTGCGGTTGACCGTGATGCCGACCTCGTGGAGACGGTCCTCGGCCTGCTTGCCGTCCAGCTCGGACTCGCGCAGGTCGACGAGGATGAGGTGCACGTCGGTGCCGCCGGAGAGCACGTTGACCCCGGCCTCCCGGGCGTCGTCGGCCGTCAGACGCTCGGCGAGGATGCGCGCACCGTCCACCGTACGCCGCTGGCGCTCCTTGAACTCCTCGCCCGCCGCCACCTTGAAGGACACCGCCTTCGCCGCGATCACGTGCTCCAGGGGGCCGCCCTGGAAGCCCGGGAAGACGGAGGAGTTCAGCTTCTTCGCGAACTCCTTCTTGGCGAGGATGATCCCGCCGCGCGGGCCGCCCAGCGTCTTGTGGGTGGTGGAGGTGACCACGTCCGCGTGCTCGACGGGGTTCGGGTGCAGCCCGGCCGCGACCAGACCGGCGAAGTGGGCCATGTCGACCCACAGGTACGCCCCGACCTCGTCGGCGATCCGCCGGAACTCCGCGAAGTCCAGCTGCCGCGGGTAGGCCGACCATCCGGCGATGATCACCTTGGGCCGGTGTTCGCGCGCGAGCTTCTCCAGCTCGGCCATGTCGACCAGGCCGGTGGCGGGGTCCACGTGGTACGCGACCACGTCGAACTGCTTGCCGGAGAAGTTCAGCCGCATCCCGTGGGTCAGGTGACCGCCGTGCGCGAGGTCGAGACCGAGGATGGTGTCGCCGGGCTGGGCCAGCGCGAACAGGGCGGCCTGGTTGGCGGAGGCACCGGAGTGGGGCTGCACGTTGGCGTACTCGGCGCCGAACAGCTCCTTGAGCCGGTCGATCGCGATCTGCTCGGCCACGTCGACGTGCTCGCAGCCGCCGTAGTAGCGGCGGCCCGGGTAGCCCTCGGCGTACTTGTTGGTGAGGACCGAGCCCTGCGCCTCCATGACCGCGAGCGGGGCGAAGTTCTCCGAGGCGATCATCTCGAGCGTGGACTGCTGCCTGACCAGCTCGGCGTCGACCGCGGCGGCGATCTCCGGGTCGAGCTCGTGCAGGGGCGTGTTCAGTGCGGACATCAGGTGCGGACTCCTCAGCCGGCGGAAAAGGCGGTGTACTCGTCGGCGGAGAGCAGGTCGGCCGGCTCCTCCGCGACGCGTACCTTGAACAGCCAGCCGCCCTCGAAGGGGGCGGAGTTCACCAGCGCCGGGTCGCTGACGACGTCCTCGTTGACCTCGGTGACCTCACCGGAGACGGGGGAGTACAGGTCGGAGACCGACTTGGTCGACTCCAGCTCGCCGCAGGTCTCGCCCGCGGTCACCGTGTCACCGACCTCGGGGAGCTGGACGAAGACGACATCGCCGAGCGCGTTGGCCGCGTGCTCCGTGATGCCGACCGTCGAGACGCCGTCCTCGGCGCCCGACAGCCACTCGTGCTCCTTGCTGTAACGCAGCTGCTGGGGGTTGCTCATGGCCTGAATTCTCCTGTACGCGGGGGAGTGCTGACGAAGGGGGGACTGCGGAAGGCGTGCGTGAACCGTGACTCCGTGCTCAGCATCACCTACGGCGGTTACTTCTGGCGCTTGTAGAACGGCAGCGCCACGACCTCGTACGGCTCGTGGCTGCCCCGGATGTCCACGCCGACACCCGCCGTGCCCGGCGCCGCGTGGGCGGCGTCGACGTAAGCCATGGCGATCGGCCTGCCCAGCGTGGGGGAGGGGGCGCCGGAGGTGACCTCGCCGATCACCTGGCCGTCCGCGACGACCGCGTACCCGGCACGCGGGACGCGACGCCCCTCGGCGACGAGCCCGACGAGGACGCGCGGCGGCTTGTGGGCGGCGTTCTCCGCGGCCTCGCGCAGGGCCGCGCGGCCCACGAAGTCGCCGTCCTTCTCGAACTTCACGACCCGTCCGAGGCCGGCGTCGAAGGGGGTGAGGGAGGTCGACAGCTCGTGGCCGTACAGCGGCATGCCCGCCTCCAGACGCAGCGTGTCCCGGCAGGACAGTCCGCACGGGACCAGGCCTACGCCCTCGCCCGCCTTGGTGAGCGCCTGCCACAGCTCCACCGCGTGCTCCGGCTTCACGAACAGCTCGAAGCCGTCCTCCCCGGTGTACCCGGTGCGCGCGATCAGCGCGGGCACCCCGGCGACCGTGCCCGGCAGTCCGGCGTAGTACTTCAGGCCGTCGAGGTCGGCGTCGGTCAGCGAGGCGAGGATCCCGGGGGACTCCGGTCCCTGGACGGCGATCAGGGCGTACGCGTCCCGGTCGTCCCGCACCTCGGCGTCGAAGCCGGCCGCCCGCTCGGTCAGGGCGTCGAGGACGACCTGCGCGTTGGAGGCGTTGGCGACGACCATGTACTCGCTCTCGCCGAGGCGGTAGACGATCAGGTCGTCGAGGATGCCGCCGTCCTCCCGGCAGATCATGGTGTAGCGGGCCCGGCCGACGCCGACCGAGGCGATGTTGCCGACGAGGGCGAAGTTCAGCAGCTCGGCGGCCTGCGGTCCGGTCACGGTGATCTCGCCCATGTGGGAGAGGTCGAACAGTCCGGCCCTGGTGCGCACCGCGTTGTGCTCGTCGCGCTCGGAGCCGTAGCGCAGGGGCATGTCCCAGCCGGCGAAGTCGGTCATCGTGGCACCGAGGGAGCGGTGCAGGGCGTCGAGCGCGGTGTGCCGGGGTGCAGAACTGGTCATCGGACGGTCGTCTCCAGAATCCAAGGCATGACAGGCGAGGTCTTTCCTCCCCATCTGTCATCGGAACCTGAGAGGTTCGCCATGAAGGACATGGCTTGCACCGTGGGTGGGGCCACCGGCGTCGGCGGCCCGCTTTTCAGATGTGCCTCGCCCGCGCGGTAACGGGGCCTGAGAGATTCAAGGGAGGGACTTGCTCCTTCGGCGCCCGGGTACACGTACCCGGAACTCTCCCGCGCGGATTCAAACGGCCGGTATGCAGTTGGCGCCGCCATCATTGCACGCTTCGAGGCCGACGTCAGGGCCGGATCCGACGCCTCCTTCTGTAACCGGTCTGTGGCGGTACGCGTACAGAAACGCGAGAGATCGTCCATTACCTTCTCTTTACGCTCGGTGGGGAGGGGTAGAACCCCCTGAACCCGGAGGAGGACGATGACGGTGAACAGGACCACCGCGTACGCGACGACCTCGGGCATCGCGCTGCCCAAGCAGCCCGCGGCGCCGGCCGTCGAGGCCCGCGGCGCCCACCCCGTCGTCCGTGACCTGCGCGAGCGCGCGGGTCACAGCCCGCACGCCCTGCTCTTCGGTCCCCGGGACCTCGTCGTCGTCACCGGGCTGCCCGGCAGCGGCAAGTCCACCCTCATGAAGCGGGCGGTCCCCGGCACCCGCGTCGACTCCCAGGACACCCGCGACCGCTGGGACCGCCGGCTGTCCCGCTTCCTGCCGTACGCCGTCTACCGCCCCCTGGTCCGGCTCGCGCACTACGCCGGACTGCGCCGCGCACTGCGCTCCGGCGCCGGAGTGGTGGTGCACGACTGCGGGACCCAGACCTGGGTGCGCGGCTGGCTGGCCCGCGAGGCCCGCCGTCGCGGCGGCACCCTGCACCTGCTGCTCCTCGACGTCACGACGGACACCGCGCTCGAGGGCCAGCGCGAGCGCGGCCGGGGTGTCTCCCGGTACGCCTTCCTGCGGCACCGGGGCGCGGCGGCCCGTCTGATCCGCTCCGTGGAACGCGGCGACCTGCCCCCGGGCTGCGGCTCGGCGATCCTCCTCGACCGCGACGCGGCGGACGTACTGCGCCGGATCGGTTTCACGGGCTGAGCCGGCGCACTCCGCGGTGGATCGGCTGCACGGCCGAGCCACACAGCCGGTGCACCCGCTAGCCTTTCAGCCACATCAGCGGTTCACAGCAGGCGGTCAGAACAGATGGACTTCCCGGCGGATCTTCCCGCGGACTTCCCGGCACAGTCGGCACACCCCCACCCGCACGGCGGGTGGCCCGGCAACGAGCTGGAGGAGGTGCTCTCGGCCTCCCTCGGCATTCCCTCGGCCGGCGGACGGATCATCGAGGTCCTCGGCCGCAGCTTCGTCTGGGTCCCGCTGCCCAACGGCGGCGGCCCGCACAGCGGTCCCCTCGACCTGCCCACCCTGGAGATCGACGGCCAGGCGTACGTCCCGGTCTTCAGCTCCGAGGAGCAGTTCCGCCAGGTCGTCGGTTCGCACCTGTCGTACACGATCGCCCCGGCGGTGGAGTTCGCCCGCGGCCTGCCCCCGCACGTGGGCATCGCCGTGAACCCCGACGGCGTGGTCGGTGTCCCGCTGCCGCCCGCCGCGGTCGCCGACCTCTGCCGCGTGGGCCGCACCCCGCTGGACGGCCCCAACACCGGCGGCCGCGTCAAGCTCTACGAGCCCGACTGGCAGGACGACCCGGTCGACTTCCTGGCCGCCGCCTCGGCCGAGTTCGCGGCGACCGGCGTGGTCCTCACCGCCCGCCGCTGCCTGGCCGCCATCGAGACGGCCGACCCGGTGATGTTCGTCGGCGTCGAACTCTCCCAGTGGGAGGGCGACTTGCGCACCCTCCCGATGGACGCCCTGGGCCGCGCTCTCGGCACGACCCCGGTGAAGTGGCCGGTCAACCTGGTCCTGTTGGACGTCGCGGACGACCCGGTCGGCCACTGGATGCGAGCCCAGGTCCGGCCCTTTTACACCCAGGGGACGTAATGCAGGGGCGCGGGGCTGTATCGATATGCGGCTCCGCCGCGTGGGCGCGATCGACCCCCACGACCCGCAGTCGCGATCCGACGCCAGGAACCGAGCTCCTGGGCGCTTAAGCTGTGTCCATATCCGGGGCAACAATCAGGGAAGGGGCGGTCCAGGTGAGCGCCAGCGGCACGGGCACCGCGACCGGCACGGTCGAGCACATGCTGCGCCAGGTGACCCCCGGGCGCTACGACGCCTACGAGGCACTGCTGCGCGCCCTCGCGACCCCCACCGTCGGTCAGGTCTGGATGCTGCTGTGGCACGGCCAGTCCGGCTCCCCGGACGCCCAGTACGGAAACATGGAGGTCGACGGCCACGGCTACGCCCCCTGCGTGACCTCGGCCCAGGAACTCTCCGCGAGCGGCTGGAACCGTTCCTACGAGGTCGTCGACGGCGTCGACGTGGCCCGCACCCTCTACCCCGACCACTACGGCCTCTGGCTCAACCCGCACGCCCCGGGCGGTGGCGTCGGCATCCCCTGGCTCGACCTGCGCCGCATCGCCACCGGCCTGGAGCGCCAGCCCGCCGGTCCGCTCCGGCTCTCGGAACCCGGCATCGAGGTCCCGCAGTTCTACGCCCTGCTCGTGCAGAACGCCCACCGCACCCCGGCGGTCCGCTCGCTGCGCCGCGCCTGGGTGCAGCCCGCGCTCGGGGCGCCGTATCTCGCCATCGGCCTGGATGTGTACGACACCAGCCCGTCGGCCGTGGACTCGGTGCGCGCGATGATGCAGCAGTCCATCGGCGTGGTCCCGGAGGGGCTGCCGGTGTCGACCGTGGCGATGTCCGACGAGTACGACCCGGTGGCGCTGTGGATGCGCGCGGGGGCCCGGCCCTTCTACGACCGTGAGGCCCACGGTGCGCCCGCGCAGGCCCCGGCGGCCGGGTACGGCTATCCCCCGGCCCGCGGTGCTTACTGAGAGCTACGGCAACCCGTTCGGCTCGTTTACGTAACAGCCACATTTCTTCGCGCGTAGATGGCGGCGAATCGTCGCCGATGTCACCTATTGTGCCGTTCTGTCCCAACTGGCATGCGTCCGGGAGGCGTTACCCGCTGTTCGGATAACGGAATCCCTCGTACTGCATCACGGTTACGCATACTTTCTTCGCCAGACCTGGCGGGTGATCGCAGCGAAGCTGAAGACTCCCCAGGCAGACGCAGGAACAGACGTTCCTGTGAGCTGAGCAAGTCGACAAAGCCGTAATCCACGGCGGGTGTAGGCCGGTCACCACCGGCGAGAGGGGTCGGGTCACTGTGACCGCACCGATCGAGACCACCGGGGCGCAGGCCGAGGCGCAGCCTGAGGCTGTCCTCGCCGGCGCCGGCAAGGGGCAGATCGAGGGCCGTTCCCTGGGGCAGATCGCCTGGTCCCGTTTCAAGAGGGACAAGGTGGCGGTCGCCGGTGGCGTGATCGTCATCCTGCTGATCCTGATCGCGGTGCTGGCCCGTCCGATCCAGGCCCTCTTCGACCTGGACCCGAACGCCCTGCACCAGGACCTCATCGACCCCAACACCTCGCTGCCCAAGGGCGCCTGGGGCGGCATGAGCTGGGACCACCCGCTCGGCGTGGAGCCGAAGTTCGGCCGCGACATCGCCACCCGCATCCTCGAGGGCTCCTGGGTCTCGCTGGTCGTGGCCTTCGGCGCCACCATCCTGTCGAACACCATCGGCGCGGTCCTCGGCGTGGTCGCCGGGTACTACGGCGGCCGGGTCGACACGATCATCAGCCGGCTGATGGACACCTTCCTGGCGTTCCCGCTGCTGCTGTTCGCCATCGCCATCTCGGCCACCCTGCAGGGCGGTGCCTTCGGGCTTGAGGGTCTGCCGCTGCACATCAGCGTGCTGATCTTCATCATCGGCTTCTTCAACTGGCCCTACCTGGGCCGTATCGTGCGCGGCCAGACCCTGGCCCTGCGCGAGCGGGAGTTCGTCGACGCGTCCCGGGGGATGGGGGCCAAGGGGCCCTACATCCTCTTCCGGGAACTGCTGCCGAACCTCGTCGGCCCGATCATCGTCTACTCGACGCTGCTCATCCCGACCAACATCCTCTTCGAGGCGTCCCTCAGTTTCCTCGGCGTCGGCATCCAGCCTCCGCAGGCGTCCTGGGGCGGCATGATCAACCAGGCGGTCGACTACTACCAGGTCGACCCCCAGTTCATGATCGTGCCTGGTCTGGCCATCTTCGTGACCGTCCTCGCGTTCAACCTGCTCGGCGACGGTCTCCGCGACGCTCTCGACCCGCGCAGCCGCTGACCAACGGCGGCGGTGAGAGTCCACAAGATTTCCGACAATTGAAGGGGAAGCAGACCATCATGCGAAGGTCAGCGCTGGCCGCAGTGGCGGCCATCGGCAGTGCGAGCCTGTTGCTCTCGGCTTGCAGCAAGGCCGATGACAACGACGGTGGAGACGGAAGCAAGTCGGCAGGGGCCAACGCAGCGACCAAGGGTGTCGTCAACGCCTCCACCCAGAAGGGTGGGACGGTCACGTACGAGTACTCCGACGTCCCGGACTCCTTCGACCCCGGCAACACGTACTACGCCTACATGTACAACCTCAGCCGGCTCTACGCCCGCCCGCTGATGACCTTCCAGCCCGGTCCGGGCGAGGAGGGCAACAAGCTGGTCCCGGACCTCGCCGCGAGCGCCGGTCAGCCCAGCGACGGCGGCAAGACCTGGACGTACAAGATCCGTTCGGGTCTGAAGTTCCAGGACGGCACCCCGATCACCTCGAAGGACGTCAAGTACGCCGTCGAGCGCTCCAACTTCGCGCGTGACGTGCTCTCCCTCGGTCCGAACTACTTCCAGCAGTTCCTGGTCGGCGGCAAGGCGTACAAGGGCCCCTACAAGGACAAGAGCGCCGAGGGCCTGAAGTCCATCGAGACGCCGGACGACACCACGATCGTCTTCAAGCTCGACCGTCCCTTCCAGGAGTTCGACTACCTGGTCGCGACCCCGCAGACGGCCCCGGTGCCGCAGGCCAAGGACACCGGCGTCGACTACGTCAAGAACATCGTGTCCTCGGGCTCGTACAAGTTCCAGAGCTACAAGGAGGGCCAGGAGGCCGTCCTCGTCCGCAACGAGAACTGGGACCCGAAGACCGACCCGCTGCGCAAGCAGTACCCGGAAAAGATCGTCGTCAAGCTGAAGGTCAACGCCGAGACGATCGACCAGGACGTCCAGGCCGGCGACGCCATCGACCTCGGTGGTACCGGTGTCCAGGCCGCGACCCAGGCGAAGGTCGTCAACGACTCCAAGCTGAAGGCCAACACGGACAACACCTACGGTGGCCGTCTGGTCTACATGGCGATCAACACCCAGGTCGCGCCGTTCGACAAGGTCGAGTGCCGCAAGGCCGTCGAGTACGCCATCGACAAGGTCTCCGTGCAGACCGCCGAGGGCGGCCCGATCCGCGGTGACATCGCCACCACCGTCCTGCCGCCGGACGTCATCGGCTACCAGAAGGCCGACGTCTACGCGACCGACGGCAACAAGGGCGACGTGGCCAAGGCCAAGGAGCAGCTGAAGGCCTGCGGCAAGTCGACCATCAGCACCAACCTCTCGGCGCGCAGCGACCGTCCGCAGGAGATCGACGCGGCCACCGCGATCATCGCCTCGCTGAAGAAGGTCGGCATCAACGCCAGCCTGAAGCAGTACCCGTCGGGCAAGTACTTCACCGACTACGCCGGTGTGCCGACCTTCGACAAGAAGCAGAACATCGGCCTGCACATGATGCAGTGGGGTGCCGACTGGAACTCCGGTTACGGCTTCCTCCAGCAGATCCTCAACGGCGGCGCCATCGGCACCTCCGGCAACACCAACCTCTCGTATCTGAACGACAAGCAGATCAACGAGATGCTGGAGAAGGCCATCGCCACCGAGGACGACACCACGCGCAACGGCCTGTACGCCCAGATCGACAAGCGTGCGATGGACCTGGCGGCGCTGGTCCCGCTGACCTACTTCAAGGTCCTGCTGTACCGTCCGGCCGGCTTCACCAACCTGGTGTCCACGGCGGCCTTCAGCGGTCAGTACGACTACCTCAACATCGGCACGACCAAGAAGTAGCCCCGGAAGGCAGGTGAAGGCATTGGTGCCCGTGGGCTTCGCGGCCCACGGGCACCAGCGCCGATCCCCGTGATCTCGTACATCCTCCGTCGGACGTTCGCGGCAGTGATCCTGCTGCTGGTCGTCACCGCGGTCACCTTCGCGATCTTCTTCCTGCTGCCGCGGATGGCCGGCCAGACCGCCGACCAGCTCGCGCAGCAGTACCTGGGGAAGAGCCCGTCGAAGGCGGACATCCTCGCGGTCAAGCAGAACCTGGGTCTGGACGACCCCCTGTACCTCCAGTACTGGCACTTCATCAAGGGTGTCGTGTCCGGGGCCACCTACAACCTGGGTCCCACCACCGCGCACTGCGACGCACCGTGCTTCGGCTACTCCTTCAAGACCCACGAGGCGGTCTGGCCGCAGCTCACCTCGCGCATCCCCGTGACCGCGTCGCTGGCCCTCGGTGCCGCCGTGCTGTGGCTGGTCTCCGGTGTCGTGATCGGTGTGATCTCCGCGCTCAAGCCCGGCAGCTTCTTCGACCGCAGCTTCATGGGTGTCGCGCTCGCCGGTGTCTCGCTGCCCATGTTCTTCACGGGCAACCTGGCGCTGCTGCTCTTCACCTACCAGTGGCCGATCTTCGGCCGCACCTATGTGCCGTTCACGGAGAACCCGGCCCAGTGGGCCAACACGCTCTTCCCGGCCTGGTGCTCGCTCGCCCTGCTGTACTCCGCCATCTACGCGCGGCTGACCCGTTCGGGCATGCTGGAGACGATGAACGAGGACTTCATCCGCACGGCCCGCGCCAAGGGCCTGCGCGAGCGCAACGTGGTCGGCCGGCACGGCCTGCGGGCCGCGCTGACGCCGATCATCACCGTGTTCGGCATGGACCTGGGTCTGCTGCTCGGCGGTGCCGTCATCACCGAGACCGTGTTCTCGCTGCCCGGCATCGGCCAGTACGCGGTCCAGGGCATCACCGACAACGACCTGCCCCCGATCCTCGGCGTCACCCTGCTGGCCGCCATCTTCGTCGTAGTCGCAAATCTCCTGGTGGACCTGTTGTACGCCGCCGCCGACCCGCGGGTGAGGCTCTCGTGACCGAACTCTCCAAGACCGGCGCCGCCCTGGGCGAGCCCGCGCCCGGCAACGCTCCCGACGCCTTCCTCGCGGTCCGCGACCTCAAGGTGCACTTCCCGACCGACGACGGCCTGGTCAAGTCCGTCGACGGGCTCAGCTTCGAGGTGGAGAAGGGCAAGACCCTCTGCATCGTCGGCGAGTCCGGCTCCGGCAAGTCCGTCACCTCGCTGGCGATCATGGGCCTGCACCGGCTCGGGGCACGCGGCAAGAACGTGCAGATGTCCGGCGAGATCTGGCTGGGCGGCAAGGAACTGGTCTCCGCCGACCCGGACGAGGTGCGTCGACTGCGCGGCCGCGAGATGGCGATGATCTTCCAGGACCCGCTGTCCGCGATGCACCCGTACTACACGATCGGCAGCCAGATCGTGGAGGCGTACCGGGTCCACCACGACGTCAACAAGAAGACCGCGCGCAAGCGTGCGATCGAGATGCTCGACCGGGTCGGCATCCCCGAGCCGAACAAGCGCGTGGACGGCTACCCGCACGAGTTCTCCGGCGGTATGCGCCAGCGCGCGATGATCGCCATGGCGCTGGTCAACAACCCCGAGCTGCTCATCGCGGACGAGCCGACGACCGCCCTCGACGTCACCGTCCAGGCGCAGATCCTCGACCTGATCCGCGACCTCCAGAAGGAGTTCGGCTCCGCGGTCGTCCTCATCACCCACGACCTGGGTGTGGTCGCCGAGATCGCCGACGACGTCCTCGTGATGTACGGCGGCCGGTGCGTGGAGCGCGGCAGCGTCGACGACGTCTTCGAGCGCCCGCAGCACCCGTACACCTGGGGTCTGCTGGGCTCGATGCCGCGCATCGACCGGGAGACCTCCGAGCGGCTCATCCCCGTCAAGGGTCAGCCGCCGAGCCTCATCAACGTCCCCTCGGGCTGCGCCTTCCACCCCCGCTGCCCGTACGCGGACATCCCCAAGGGCGATGTCACCCGTACCGTGCGCCCGGAGCTCCAGCAGGTCGGCGGCGGGCACTTCTCCGCGTGCCACCTCTCGCCGGAGGACCGCACGCGGATCTGGACCGAAGAGATTGCGCCGAAGCTGTGAGTGAGACGAAGAAGACGGATGCGGATGTGAGCACCGCCCCCGACGAGCGCGAGGTGCTGCTCAAGGTCGAGGGGCTGCAGAAGCATTTCCCGATCCGTAAGGGCGTGCTCCAGCGCCAGGTCGGCGCGGTCAAGGCGGTCGACGGCATCGACTTCGAGGTCCGCAAGGGCGAGACGCTCGGCGTGGTCGGCGAGTCGGGCTGCGGCAAGTCGACCATGGGCCGGGTCATCACCCGTCTCCAGGAACCGACCGGCGGCTCGATCCACTTCGAGGGCCAGGACATCACGCGGCTGAAGCCGGCCGGGATGCGTCCGCTGCGGCGGGACATCCAGATGATCTTCCAGGACCCGTACGGCTCCCTGAACCCCCGCCACACCATCGGCGGAATCGTCTCGGCACCCTTCCGCCTCCAGGGCGTGGAGCCCGAGGGCGGGGTGAAGAAGGAGGTCCAGCGCCTTCTGGAGCTGGTCGGCCTGAGCCCCGAGCACTACAACCGCTACCCGCACGAGTTCTCCGGCGGTCAGCGCCAGCGCATCGGCATCGCCCGCGCGCTCGCCCTGAAGCCGAAGCTGGTGGTGGCCGACGAGCCGGTGTCGGCCCTCGACGTGTCGATCCAGGCGCAGGTCGTGAACCTGATGGACGACCTCCAGGACGAGCTCGGCCTGACGTACGTGATCATCGCGCACGACCTCTCGGTGGTCCGGCATGTCTCGGACCGCATCGCGGTGATGTACCTCGGCAAGATCGTCGAACTCGCCGACCGGACCTCGCTGTACGAGGCGCCGATGCACCCGTACACCAAGGCCCTGATGTCGGCGGTCCCGGTGCCCGACCCGAAGCGCCGGGGCGCCAAGTCCGAGCGCATCCTGCTGCGCGGTGACGTCCCGTCCCCGATCTCCCCGCCCTCCGGCTGCCGTTTCCACACGCGCTGCTGGAAGGCCACGGAGATCTGCAAGACGACGGAGCCGCAGCTGATCGAGCTGCGCCCGGGCCAGCGGGTGGCCTGCCACCACCCGGAGAACTTCGCGGACCAGGCCCCGCAGGACACGGTCCTGCTGTCGGTGGCCAAGGAGGCGGCCTCGCTGGTCGCCGACGAGGTCCTGGCCGAGTCGGCGGAGACGTCGGCGGCGGAGGTGGCTTCGCCGCCGACGGCCGAGGTGGCCGACACGGAGGCGTCCGAGGAGGTTCCGGAGAGGCCCGAGGCAGAGGTCACGAAGACGGGCCCTGGCGCCAAGACCGAGGACCAGTCGGCCAACTCAGGGGCGCGGGGAACTGCGCGACCAGCCCCCACCGAGCCGCAGCCGACCGACGAACCGGAAGACCCCCGTCAGGAGTCAACCGACAAGTAAGGCATGACGAGTTGGCAAAGTCATGCACATGCCCGAACGGGAGAGTGAAGAGTCGTTCCTGTCCGACTTATCGGTACAGGCTCGAAAGGGACGACACCATGAGACTCTCCCGTTCGGCACGCTTAGGAGCCGTCGCGACCGCGGCGGCTTCCTTCTTTGTCATCGCGGCCGCCCCGGGCCCGAAACCCGGCGCCCCCGGCATCGGCGACCCCTATTTCCCGAACCTCGGCAACGGCGGCTACGACGCCCGCCACTACACCCTCGACGTGGCGTACAACCCGGACACCGACCGCCTGGACGGCCGTACGACCCTCACCGCCCGGGCCGGCCAGAACCTCTCCTCCTTCGACCTGGACCTGCAGAAACTGGAGGTCACCAGAGTCGAAGTGAACGGAAGACAGGCCCAGTTCACCCGCGACGGCGACGAGATCCGGATCACCCCACGTCAATCCCTGCGCAAGGGAAGCGACTTCACGGTGGCCGTCACCTACGGAGGGGTCCCCGAACCCCTCAACGGCCCCATCGTCTTCGGCTCCGACTACGGCTGGATGAAGACCCCCGACGGCGTCTTCGTCGCCTGTGAACCCAACGCCGCCTCCACCTGGTTCCCCTCCAGCGACCACCCCTCCGACAAGGCCACCTACGACATCCGCATCAAGACCCCCAAGGGCCTGACGGCGGTCTCCAACGGCCGGCTCGTGTCGACGTACGACAAGGGCGGTTCGACGTACACCCACTGGCGCGAGAAGAAGCCCATGGCGACCTATCTCGCGACCGCCACCATCGGGAAGTTCGACGTCCGTACCGGGAAGACCCCCGGCGGCATCCCCATCTACACCGCCATCGACCCGGTGCTGGAGAACAGCAACAGCGTCGATGTGTACGGCGTCACCGCCGAGGCCACCGACTACTGGTCGCAGGTCTTCGGGCCGTACCCCTTCGAGGAGACCGGCGCGATCGTCGACGACATGCCGCAGGCCGGGTTCTCGCTGGAGGTGCAGTCCAAGCCGGCCTACTCGGCCGTGCGCAACGAGACGACGATCGTGCACGAACTGGCCCACCAGTGGTTCGGCGACAGCGTCTCCGTCGAGCAGTGGAAGGACATCTGGCTCAACGAGGGCTTCGCCACCTACGCCCAGTGGCTGTGGGCCGAGCACCGGGGCACCCGCAGCGCCCATGACTCCTTCCTCGCCGGCTACGACTCCCGCCCCGCCGACAGCGCCTTCTGGCAGATCACCGTCGGCGACCCGCAGCGCGACACCATGTTCGCGTCCGCGGTCTACCAGCGCGGTGCGATGACCCTCCAGGTGCTGCGCGAACGCATCGGCGACACGGCGTTCTTCAAGCTCCTGCCGGCCTGGACGACACTGCACCGCTACGGCAACGCCGACACCGCCGACTTCGTCCGGCTCGCCGAGAAGATCAGTGGGCAGCAGCTCGACGACCTGTTCAGCACCTGGCTCTTCACGAAGGGCAAGCCCGCCCTCTGAGAGCCACTGCGCAACAATGCGGTGTGCTCCAGCAACTGTTCAGTCCCTCCGTCCAGCACACGCTCGACCTCGTCGGCATCTTCGTGTTCGCGATCTCCGGCGCGCTGCTGGCCGTCCGCAAGAACTTCGACGTCTTCGGCATCGCCGTCCTCGCCGAGGTCACCGCGCTGGGCGGAGGGCTGTTCCGGGACCTGATCATCGGCGCGGTGCCGCCTGCCGCCTTCACGGATCTCGGCTACTTCCTCACCCCGCTGCTCGCCGCCCTCCTGGTCTTCTTCCTGCACCCGCACGTGGAGCGCATCCAGGTCGGCGTGAACGTCTTCGACGCGGCCGGCCTCGGCCTGTTCTGCGTCGCCGGGACGACCAAGGCGTACGAGTACGGGCTCGGCCTCACCCAGTCGGCGACCCTCGGCCTCGCGACCGCCGTCGGCGGCGGTGTGCTGCGGGATGTGCTCGCCAACGAGGTGCCCTCGCTGCTGCGCTGGGACCGCGACCTGTACGCGGTCCCGGCGATCGTCGGCGCCACCATGGTCGTGCTGTGCATCCGCTACGACACCCTCACCCCGTTCACCAGCGGCCTCGCGGCACTCACGGCTTTCGTACTGCGCCTGCTCGCGATGAGGTTCCACTGGCGAGCGCCGCGGGCGTGGAACCGGCGTTCGACCGTACGTGACGAGTAGCCCCGGGCCGGCCGTGCAGCAGGCCCATCTCCTCGGTCAGCCAGAGGAAGGACGGCACCACCTGAGGCCGCCACAGCGCCATGTTGTGGCCGCCCGCGCTCTTCGGGATGTAGACGACGTGCACGGTCGTCGGCGCCTTCGCGACCTGTTCCAGGCCCATCGCCGCCTCGTAGCCGTCGCCCGGCTGGCCGGACTCGTAGAGCGCTATGGCGGGCGGGGTGCGGGTGTCGCGCAGCAGCACGTAGGGGTTGTTGGCGCGGCGCAGGGCGGGTGTCTCGGAGGCCAGCGAGTTGCGCTCGCCGATCGGGTCGTTGTACCCCGACATGCTGATCGCGGCCATGTAGCGGTCGGGGTGCGCGACGGCGAGCTTGGTGGCGCAGTGCCCGCCCGCCGAGTACCCGGCCACCGCCCAGCCCGTGGGACCGGTCTGGGCCCGGAAGTTGTCGGTGACCATCTTCGGCACGTCGACGCTGAGCCAGGTGTCCGCGTTGACCGTCCCGGTGATGTTGGCGCACCCGGTGTCCACCCCGGCCAGCAGGTTCATCCGCGGGGCGATCAGGATGAACGGCGCCACCCGGCCCGTGCGCATGAGCGGCGCCAGCTGGTTGACCGCGTGCAGCGACCCGAACCAGGCCTTCGCGGAGCCCGGGTAACCCGACAGCAGCTCCACCACGGGGAACTTGTGGTGCCGGTAGGCGGGCTCGGTGTACTGCGGCGGCAGCCAGGCGTAGACCTCGGCGTTCACCCCCGACACCCGGCCCTTGAGCTGGGTCACCCGCACGCCCTTCATGCCGGGCCCGGAGGCGTTCGTGAAGTGCTGCCTGACCCTGGGCAGCCGTTTCAGCGAGATGCCGCCGGTGCCGTCGGCGCCGAGGTTCGCGGCCTGCTGGACGTGGTTGCCGGTGCCGATCAGGTCGGCCCAGTTGTCGTACAGGTTGTTCTGGTTGTTGACCAGCACGAAGACGAGGGCGACCGCCGTGCCCTGGGCGAAGAGCACCATCAGCAGCCTGCCCGCGGCCCGCAGGGCTCGTGGCCCCTTGATCCGCGACCACAGGGCGAGCGGAAGCGCGACGGCGACGACGGACAGCACGATCAGCGTGTAGAGGAACGCGGTCCCGGTGAGGCTCATGTCCCTGTAGAGGGGCGGGTCGGGGGATCGGTTTACGGGTGTGTACGGACGCTTACCTGGAAATTGCCCTGGTCTCACCTGAGGATCGGCTGTGTTCAAGCGCCGGAAACATAGAAAGCTACCGCTTAGTAGTTAGTTGTTGTACCGTTCAGCCATGCCAGAAGCAGCCTCCGACACCCGTGCCGCGATCGGCGACAGCGAGTTCGACCGGGACACCGCGGTCACCCGCCGCGCCCCCGGCGTCTACGACATCGACCTCTCCGCGGGCTGGACGATCATCAGCGCCGTCAACGGCGGCTACCTCCTGGCGGTCCTGGGTCGCGCCCTCGCGGACACCCTGCCGCACCCCGACCCGTTCACCATCTCCGCGCACTACCTGACCGCCTCCCAGCCCGGCCCCGCGGTGATCCGCACGGACGTGGTCCGCACCGGCCGCACCCTCTCCACCGGCCAGGCCTCGCTCTTCCAGTACGACGAGCAGGGCGCCGAGGTCGAGCGCATCCGCGTCCTCGCCTCCTACGGCGACCTCGACGCCCTCCCCGACGACGTCCGTACGACGGCGAAGCCGCCGGCGTTCCCGCCGATGGACCAGTGCTTCGGCCCCGAGGACGGCCCTGCCCCCGTCGAGGGCAGCTCGGCCATCACCGACCGGCTGATGCTCAAGCTGGACCCCTCGACCCTGGGCTGGGCCCTCGGCGCGCCGTCCGGCAGGGGCGAGATGCGCGCCTGGTTCGGGCTCGCCGACGGCCGGGACGCCGATCCTCTCTCGCTGCTCCTCGCGGTGGACGCGCTGCCGCCGACCGCGTTCGAGATCGGCCTCAGCGGCTGGGTGCCCACGGTCGAACTCACCGTGCACGTACGCTGCCGCCCCGCCCCGGGCCCCGTGCGCGTCTCCCTCACCACCCGCAACCTCGCGGGCGGCTTCCTGGAGGAGGACGCCGAGGTCTGGGACAGCGCGGACCGGCTGGTGGCGCAGTCGCGGCAGCTGGCCCGGGTGCGGCTGGGCTGAGAGGGCCGGGCCCGGCGCGGACCGCGACGCGGGCGGACGCGCCGACGGCACGACCGAGCGGGGTGCGGACGTCGTACTGCGCGCACGGCGCGGGATCCTGGCCGGGTGAAGTCCGACCGTCTTCTGTCGATCCTGCTGCTCCTCCAGGCCCGCGGCCGGGTGCCCGCACACGAACTCGCCGCCCGCCTCGAGGTGTCCGTCCGCACGATCTACCGGGACGTGGAGGCCCTGTCCGCCTCCGGTGTCCCGGTCTACGCCGAGCGCGGCCGGTACGGCGGCATCGAACTGCTGGCCGGTTTCCGCACCGACGTCACGGGCCTGACCGCCGACGAGTCCCGCGCGCTGTTCGTCCTCGCCGCCCAGGGCGCCCACGCGGCCCTCGGCCTGGACTCCGCCCTCGGCTCGGCCCTGCGCAAGGTGATGGCCGCGCTGCCCGCCCCGCACCGTCCGGCCGCCGAGGTCACCGCCCGCCGCGTCCTGGTCGACGCCACCCGCTGGAAGGGCGGACCCCGTCCCGCCGTCGACCTCGACGTGTTGCAGGACGCCGTCTTCACCGACCGCCGGCTGCGGCTGCGGTACCGCCACAGCGGCGAGCGCGCGACCCGGACGTACACCGTCGATCCCTACGGTCTCGTCGCCAAGGCGGGCGTCTGGTACCTGGTGGCCGACCGGCGCGGCCTCCCGAGGCTGTTCCGCGCCGACCGGGTGCGTTCGGCGACCGTGCTGGACGACCCCGTGCGGCGGCGGACCGGTGTCGAACTCGCCGACGTCTGGGAGGTGTTGCGCCGCCGGGTCGAGGAGCGTCCCGCCGGTGTCGACGTCACCGTGCGGGTCCGCCGCGACCGACTCGACCTGTTCCGGCGACTGATGACGCCGTATCTGACGGAACTCCCGGACGGTGACGGGGACGGGGACGGAGGCGGTGACGGCGAGGGGGACGGAAAGCGCGGGTGGGTGACGGTGCGGCTGGTGTTCGGCGCCGTCGCCGAGGCCCGCCACCTCCTGATGTTCTCCGACCGGGTGGAGGTGCTCGAGCCGCCCGAGGTGCGCGCGGAGGTGGCAGCGGCGGCCGCCGCCGTCACGGACCTGTACCGGTGAGGAGGCGAGGGACCGGGCTGGTGCTTGTGAAGCGGGTGCGTCCACCAGGACAGCGGCACCTCGGGGCGGCCGAACCGTCCCCGGGGGCCGCGTGCGGGTCAGTCCAGCCAGTGGTGGCGGCCGGTGCTGATCAACCGCATCTGCCGCTGGGCCACCTGGGCCACCCGGGCGCGCTCCTCGTCCGAGGCCTCCTGCGCCTCCAGGAACAGGGAGGCCGTGATCAGCATCTGGTCGACGTAGAGGTTGGCCAGCATGAGCAGGTCGTCGTCGCTCCAGCCCTCCGACACGGGGTCCTTGGCCAGCTCCTCCTTCACCTCCTGGCCGAAACGGGCCAGTTGGTCGCGTATGGCCTCCCGTACCGGCTGAACTCCGCCATGTCGTTCGCGGGCGATGAAACGGACGTGAGCGGGGTACGCGTGTACATGGCCGGCGATCAACTTGATGGCGCGCTCGATGCGTTGACCGTGGTCGTCGACCGTGGACACCGTCGTCCGAATCATGGGGTGCAGGCTGCCCAGCGCCTCCTCGACCAGGGCCACGCCGAGATCCGCGATGGAGCGGAAGTGGCGGTAGAAGGCGGTCGGGGCGACGCCCACGGCACGCGTGACCTCGCGCAGACCCAGGCTGCTCAGGCTCTGTTCCTCCAGCAGGCCGAGCGCCGCGTCCAGGAGCGACTGCCGGGTCTTCTGTTTCTGTGCCTGCCGGATGCCGAGGGTGTGACTCATGTCATCCAGTTAACAACTGTTCTCCGTAATTGGAAAGCCGCCCAGCGCGCTAGACTCTGGAGTCAGTGAACAACTGTAACTACAACTGTTCACCCAAATGTAACGCCCCGCGTAACACCCCATGCCACGACCGCCGTACCGGAGGGGGATCCGTCCCATGCTGTTCCTCGTCGCCGCACTCATGCTGCTCGGCGTCGTCCTGGGCACCGTCGCCCACGCGCCGTTCACCTTCACCGCCGTCGCCGCCGCCGTGATCGCGGTCTGGCTGGGCATCTTCGCGCTCCGCGAGCGCCACGCCCGCCGCCGCACCCCGTCCCACTGACCGCCGCCCCGCCGTCCCCAGGAGCACTGATTCCCATGCAGCTCACCGCGCAGGCCAGTCCCCGCACCGGTGCCCGTGATGCCGACGGCATGGCCGTGGCGTCCTTCGTCCTCGGCCTCCTCGGCCTTCTCGTCCTCAACGTCTTCCTCGGCCCGATCGCCATCGTCCTGGCCTCGGTGGCCCTGTGGCGCGGCACCGCCCGCCGCGGCCGCGCGTACCTGGGCCTCGGTCTCGGTGTCGCCGACCTGCTGGTCCTGGTGGCCTTCATGCAGCTGGACAGCACGCCGTCCTGGAGCTTCTGAGCCCGCCGCCACCGTCCGGTCCTGGCCTGAGGGTGCTCAGCCGCGACCCGTAGAATCGGCGTCACCATGGCATACCTCGACCACGCCGCGACCACGCCGATGCTTCCCGAGGCGGTCGAGGCGCTCAGCGCCCACCTCGGCGTCACCGGCAACGCCTCTTCCCTCCACGCATCCGGCCGCAAGGCCCGGCGCACGGTCGAGGAATCCCGCGAGACCCTCGCGGAGGCGCTCGGTGCCCGCCCCAGCGAAATCGTCTTCACCTCCGGCGGGACGGAGGCCGACAACCTCGCCGTGAAGGGCCTGTACTGGTCCCGGCGGGACGCGGACCCCGCAAGGACGCGGGTCCTCGCCAGCCCCGTCGAACACCACGCCGTCCTCGACGCCGTCCACTGGCTGGCCGAGCACGAGGGCGCCACCGTCGAGTACCTCCCCGTCGACAAGCACGGCCGGGTCCACCCCGACGCCCTGCGCGCGGCCATCGACCAAAACCCCGGCGATGTCGCCCTGGCCACGGTCATGTGGGCCAACAACGAGATCGGCACCGTGCTGCCGGTCCGCGAACTCGCCGAGGTCGCCGCGGAGTCCGGCGTCCCGCTGCACGCCGACGCGGTCCAGGCCTTCGGCCAGGTGCCCGTCGACTTCGCCGCCTCCGGCCTCGCCGCGATGACCGTCTCCGGCCACAAGATCGGCGGCCCGTACGGCATCGGAGCCCTGGTCCTCGGCCGCGAGTGGACCCCCGTCCCCGTCCTGCACGGCGGCGGCCAGGAGCGCCACGTCCGCTCCGGCACCCTCGACGTCCCCGCCATCGCCTCCTTCGCGGTGGCCGGCCGCCTCGCCGCCCAACAGCGCGAGTGGTTCGCCGCGGAGATCGGCGCCCTGCGCGACGCCCTGGTCGAAGCGGTCCGTACGGCGGTCCCGGACGCCATCCTCGGCGGCGACCCGGAACCGGGGGGCCGGCTTCCGGCCAACGCCCACTTCACCTTCCCCGGCTGCGAGGGCGACTCCCTGCTCCTCCTCCTGGACGCCCAGGGCATCGAGTGCTCCACCGGCTCCGCCTGCACCGCCGGTGTCGCCCAGCCCAGCCATGTCCTGCTGGCCACCGGTACCGACCCCGACCTGGCCCGCGGCACCCTGCGCTTCTCCCTCGGCCACACCTCCACCGAGACGGACGTCGAGGCGGTCGCCAAGGCCATCGGCCCCGCCGTGGAACGGGCCCGCGCGGCAGGCCTCACCTGACGCTCCCGCGCCGGGGTGCCGGGTGCGGGAACCGGGGGTTCACGCCCGCGTGAGGGCCTGCCCGGCCTGCCGGACCAGCTTCATGTACCGGTCCCAGTCCCAGTGCCTGCCCGGATCGGTGTGGTCCGTCCCCGGCACCTCCACGTGCCCGATGATGTGCTCCCGGTCGACGGGTATGCCGTACCGCGCGCATATCCCGGCGGTGAGCCGCGCCGAGGCCGCGTACATCTCGTCCGTGAAGTCCTCGGGCCGGTCCACGAAGCCCTCGTGCTCGATGCCCACGCTGCGTTCGTTGTAGGAGCGGTTGCCCGCGTGGTACGCCACGTCCAGCTCGCGGATCATCTGGGTGATCCGGCCGTCCTTGCCGACGATGTAGTGCGCTGCCGCGCCGTGGCCCGGGTCCTGGAACACCTTCACCGCGCTCGCGAAGCTGCCCTGGGTGACATGGACGACCACCATGTCTATGCCGTAGTCGTCGGGCCGGTCCGCGCGCCGCCAGTTCGCGTCGGAGGCCGCCACCCAGCGTGCGCCCCGGAAGTCCACCGCGCCTTCGACCCGCGGCTTCTCCACCCCCGGCGCCCGCCACCACAGCCGCGCCAGCTCGTCACGGGCCAGCACGGCCGAGCCCACCGCGGCCGCCGTCCCGCCGACGAGCAGCGCCCGGCGCCCGATCCGCCGGTCGGTGTCCCTGGAACCCTCTGTCGCCCCCATGTGATCGTCAACGGATACCCGGCGGCCCCGGTTCCCGCGCCCCGTACTCTTGAAGGGTTATGACTGACACCACGCAGCGCCCCCTTCGCGTTCTCGCCGCCATGTCCGGAGGAGTGGACTCCGCCGTCGCCGCCGCCCGTGCCGCCGAAGCCGGCCATGACGTGACCGGCGTCCACCTCGCTCTCTCCGCGAACCCGCAATCGTTCCGCACGGGCGCGCGTGGCTGTTGCACCATCGAGGACTCCCGCGACGCCCGCCGCGCGGCCGACGTCATCGGCATCCCGTTCTACGTCTGGGACCTCGCCGACCGGTTCCGCGAGGACGTCGTCGAGGACTTCGTCGCCGAGTACGAGGCCGGCCGCACCCCCAACCCCTGCCTGCGCTGCAACGAGAAGATCAAGTTCGCCGCGCTGCTCGACAAGGCGCTGGCGCTGGGCTTCGACGCGGTGTGCACCGGCCACTACGCGAAGGTGCTGGTGGGCGAGGACGGCTCGCGCGAGCTGCACCGCGCCTCCGACATGGCCAAGGACCAGTCCTACGTCCTCGGCGTGCTGGACGAGAAGCAGCTGGCGCACGCCCTGTTCCCGCTCGGCGACACCGTCACCACCAAGGACGAGATCCGCGCCGAGGCCGAGCGCCGGGGCCTCGCGGTCGCCAAGAAGCCCGACTCGCACGACATCTGCTTCATCGCCGACGGCGACACCCAGGGGTTCCTCGCGAATCGGCTGGGCAAGGCCGAGGGCGACATCGTCGACGAGTCCGGCGCGAAGATCGGTACCCACGAGGGCGCGTACGGCTTCACCATCGGCCAGCGCAAGGGGCTGCGGATCGGCACCCCGGCCGCCGACGGCAAGCCGCGCTACGTCCTCGACATCTCGCCGGTGAACAACACGGTCACGGTCGGCCCGGCCGCGGCCCTGGACGTCACCGCCCTGACCGCGATCAGGCCCCGCTGGTGCGGCACCGCCCCGGCCGGCCCCGGCACCTACACGGCCCAGCTCCGCGCCCACGGCGGCGAGACCGAGGTCACCGCTGAACTGGTGGACGGGGAGTTGCGGGTGTCCTTCGCCGAGCCGGTCCGCGGGGTGGCCCCCGGCCAGGCGATCGTCCTGTACGACGACACGCGCGTGGTGGGCTCGGCGACGATCGCGTCGACCACGCGCGCGGTGGCGGGAGTCGCCTGACCTTCCGCACGTGACGGCGGGAGGCGGCTGAGCCCCCGCACGTGACGGCGGGAGCCGGCGAGCCCCCGCACGTGAAGGCGGGAGCCGGCTGAGCCCCCCTCGCGAACGACGGTGACGGTCGGCGGGCCCCCGCGGGCGACGGCGACCTTCGGCCGGGCCCCCGCGGGCGACGGCGGGAGCCCGGTGCCTGCGTCGGTCGCTCGGTGGCGGTTCGTCAGGCCGTGAAGAACTCCGCCAGGACCGGTGCCAGGGTGCCCGGGTCGACCATGTGGGTCTGGCCCTCCAGGACGCGGTACGAGCCGTCCGGGGCCGCTTCCGCGACCGCCCGGGTGCCCTCGCGCATCCACTCGGGGCTCGCCCCGCCCGCCACGGCCAGCACCGGGACCGTGACCGAGGCCAGCCGGTCCCGGGGGACCAGACCGCCGGCCATGACCGCGTTGTCGTAGGCGAGGGTCGGGGCGACGGACTCCATGCCGGGCCACATGGGGGAGTTGCGGGCGCCCTGGATCATCTCCTCGCCCATGCCGGTCAGCCGCAGGAACAGCTCCACCGCGTCCCCGCGCCGGCCCTCGGCGAGGGCGGCCGTCAACTTCTCGGTGTACTGGGCGTTCTGCTCGGCGCCGCCCTCGAGGAAGTCGGCGAACGGCGTCTCGTACACGGCGACCCGGCGCACCGGCAGTCCGCTCGCCGCGGCCTCCAGCACCAGCGCACCGCCGGACGAGATGCCGCACAGGCTCGCCTCGCCGCCTTCCTCCTCGATCAGCGCGGCGAGGTCCTCCACCTCACGGGCCACCTCGTACGGGGCTGTGTCGCCGCTCGCCCCCCGTCCCCGGCGGTCGTACACCAGCACCTCGTACCGCTCCGACAGCGGCACGGCCAGGGGCGCGACCGTGCCGCCCGTCGACATCGCGCCGCTGACGAGGATGACCGCCGGGCCGTGTCCGGTGCGTTCGTACGCGATCGGGGTGCCGTCGCGCGAGAGGGTCTTCTTGTCCATGCCTGTGGAGACTGCCGCACGGCACGGAAATCATCGGTCAGGACACGTCGACTTCGTAGAAGCAGAGATGGTCCTTGATCTCGGCCACGGCGGGCTTCGGTTCGGGATAGGACCACACCAGGTCGGGCGCGTCCGGCAGCGACCAGTAGGACGCGGTGCCCTTGAAGGGGCAGTAGGTGTGCGTGTCGGAGGGGGTCAGCAGATCGAGGCGTACGTCCTCCGCGGGGAGGTAGTACCGCGCGGGACAGCCCGTCTCCCTGAGGATCAGCGGGCGTGCGCTCTCCGCGAGGACCTGGTCGCCGTGCACCACGCGCACGTGCTGGTCGGCTTGCTCGATGGTGATCGTGTGTCCTTCGGCCATACCGGAACAGCGCTCGCGGGCCGCCGGTTCTTCCCGCGTACCGTGGCCGCATGCGAATCTGCGTCTTCCTCTCCGCCGCCGACCTCGACGACCGTTACACGCGCCCCGCGCGGGAGTTCGCGAAGCTGCTGGGCAAGGGCGGGCACACGCTGGTCTGGGGCGGCTCCGACGTCGGGCTGATGAAGGTGGTCGCGGACGGCGTGCAGGAGGCGGGCGGACGGCTCGTCGGGGTCTCGGTGACGTTCCTGGCGTCCAAGGTCCGTCCCGGCGTCGACGAGATGGTGATCGCGGAGGACCTCGCCGAACGGAAGAAGCTGCTCCTGGAGAAGGCCGACGCCGTGGTGATCATGGTGGGTGGCACCGGCACGCTCGACGAGGCGACCGAGATCCTGGAGCTGAAGAAGCACGGGCACACCGAGAAGCCGGTCGTGCTGCTCAACACCGCGGGCTTCTACGACGGCCTGAAGGAGCAGTTCCGGCGGATGGAGGACGAGGGCTTCCTGCCCCGCCCGCTGACCGAGCTGGTGTTCTTCGCGGAGGAGCCGGTGGGGGCGCTGGCGTACCTGGAGGAGTCGCTCGGCACCCCGTGACCGCGTGATGCGAGCATGGCGGCATGGCTACACATGTGATCACCGGAGCGGGCTCCGGCATCGGCGCGGCGGTGGCCCGCCGTCTGCACGCGCGCGGGGACGACCTCGTGCTGCACGCGCGCGACGCGGGCCGTGCGAAGGAGCTGGCGGCCCAGTTCCCCGGGGCGCGGACGCTGGTCGGTGACCTGGCCGACCCGGACAAGCTGAGCTGGGCCTTCTCGCACCAGTCGCTGCCGGACCGGGTGGACTCCCTGCTGCACATCGCGGGCGTGGTCGACCTGGGCCCGGTGGGCGACCTGACCCCGAAGACCTGGCGCCACCAGCTGAACGTCAACCTGATCTCCCCGGCCGAGCTCACCCGCCACTTCCTGCCCCAGCTCCGGACGGCCCGGGGCCATGTGCTGTTCGTGAACTCCGGCGCGGGCCTGAACGCGCACGCCGACTGGTCCGCCTACGCGGCCTCCAAGCACGGTCTGAAGGCCCTCGCGGACTCCCTGCGCCACGAGGAGCACGGCAACGGGGTCCGGGTCACCTCGGTCTACCCGGGCCGCACCGCGAGCCCCATGCAGGCCAAGGTGCACCAGCAGGAGGGCAAGGAGTACGACGCCGCCCGCTGGATCGACCCCGAGTCGGTCGCGACGACGATCCTGACGGCGCTCGACCTGCCGAGGGACGCCGAGATCAACGACCTGACGGTGCGTCCGGGCCGCTGACGCGTCCTTGCCGCCGGGCGGGGGCGCGAACCTCCCGTGGCCACCTACGTAGGCTTCGCATGTGACCGCAGACTTCAGCTTCGCCCCCGCCACCGGCGTTGGCTCCCTCCCCGGCGGCGACGCCCGGGAGGCCGCCAGGACCGCCACCGGCTCCTTCGAGGACTTCCCCTTCCTGCCCGAACTCCCCGCCCGCGGCCCCGGCGCCGACATGATCGGCCGGACCGCCGGGATGCTCGTCGAGCTGTACGCGCGCGTGGAGCCCAGCGGTTGGCGGATCGGGGACCGGCCGGGCCGGGACACCAAGCGGGCGCGGTCCTGGCTGGGGGAGGACCTGGACGCGCTGGAGGAGTCCACCCAGGGGTACGAGGGGCAGCTGAAGGTGCAGGCCGTCGGGCCGTGGACGCTCGCCGCCGCACTGGAGCTGCGCAACGGCGAGGTGGCCCTGTCCGACCCGGGCGCGTGCCGGGACCTGGCCGCCTCGCTCGCCGAGGGGCTGAGGCTGCACCTGGAGGAGGTCCGCAAGCGCGTCCCCGGCGCGCAGATCGTGCTCCAGCTCGACGAGCCCTCCCTCATCGCCGTGCTGCGGGGGCACGTGAGGTCCGCCAGCGGATACCGGACCCACCGGGCCGTGGACCGTCAGGTCGTCGAGTCCGGCCTGCGCGACGTCGTCGGGGTTCACGCGGGCGGGCCGGTCGTGGTCCACTCGTGCGCACCCGACGTCCCCTTCGCCCTGCTGCGCAGGGCGGGCGCGGCGGCGGTCTCCTTCGACTTCTCGCTCCTCACCGAGCGTGACGACGACGTGATCGGCGAGGCGGTGGAAGGGGGGACCAGGCTCTTCGCCGGTGTCGTGCCCGGCACGGACACGGCATTGTCAGACCCTGCCGGTAGCGTCATGGGTGTCAGGACGCTGTGGCGCAGGCTGGGGCTGCATCCGGGACTGCTCGCGGAGGCGGTCACGGTCACTCCGTCGTGCGGACTCGCGGGGGCCTCCCCGGGGTACGCGCGCAAGGCTCTCGCCCACTGCGTCCAGGCGGCGAGATCCCTCGCGGACAACCCTGAGTAACGGGAGGACAACACGGTGGCCGGCGACAAGCAAGCGGAGACGACGGTGCCCGCCGAGGCACGGGAGAAGCACGCGCAGCTCGCTGAGCAGATCGAGGAGCACCGCTTCCGGTACTACGTGAACGACGCGCCGGTCATCAGCGACGCCGACTTCGACAAGCTGCTGCGTTCCCTCGAAGCACTGGAGGAGGAGTACCCCGAGCTGCGCACCCCGGACTCCCCGACCCAGAAGGTCGCGGGGGCGTACGCGACGGAGTTCACGGCGGTCCAGCACCGCTCCCGCATGCTCTCCCTGGACAACGCGTTCAGCGACGAGGAGCTGGCGGCCTGGGCCGAGCGGGTGGCGAAGGACGTCGGCACCACCGACTACCACCTGCTGTGCGAGCTCAAGGTCGACGGTCTCGCCGTGAACCTCACCTACGAGCACGGCCGGCTCGTCCGCGCGGCCACCCGCGGCGACGGCCGCACCGGCGAGGACATCACCCCCAACGTCCGCACGATCGCCGAGATCCCGGACCGTCTGACCGGTGACAAGGTGCCCGACCTCGTGGAGGTCCGCGGCGAGGTCTACTTCCCGATGGAGAAGTTCGAGGAGCTCAACGCCCGTCTGGTCGAGGCCGGCGACAAGCCCTTCGCCAACCCGCGCAACGCGGCGGCCGGTTCGCTGCGCCAGAAGGACCCGCGGGTCACCGCCGGCCGCCCCCTCCACATGGTCGTCCACGGCATCGGCGCCCTGGAGGGCTTCGACGGCATGACCCGGCTCTCCCAGGGCTACGACCTCCTCAAGTCCTGGGGCCTGCCCACCGCCAAGCACAACAAGGTGGTCGACGGCCTCGACGGCGTGCGGGAGTTCATCGCGTACTTCGGCGAGAACCGCCATTCCGTGGAGCACGAGATCGACGGGGCCGTCGTCAAGCTCGACGAGATCCCGCTCCAGGGCAGGCTCGGCTCCACCTCCCGCGCCCCGCGCTGGGCGATCGCGTACAAGTACGCGCCGGAGGAGGTCAACACCAAGCTGATCAACATCCGCGTGGGCGTGGGCCGTACGGGCCGGGTCACGCCGTACGCGCAGGTGGAGCCGGTGACGGTGGCCGGCTCCGAGGTCGAGTTCGCCACGTTGCACAACCAGGACGTCGTCAAGCTCAAGGGCGTCCTGATCGGCGACACCGTGGTGCTGCGCAAGGCCGGTGACGTCATCCCGGAGATCCTCGGCCCGGTCGTGGACCTGCGCGACGGCAGCGAGCGCGAGTTCGTGATGCCGAGCGAGTGCCCGGAGTGCGGGACCGCGCTGCGGCCCATGAAGGAGGGCGACGTCGACCTGCGCTGCCCCAACGCCCGCACCTGCCCCGCCCAGCTGCGGGAGCGCCTGTTCTATCTCGCGGGCCGCAAGTCGCTGGACATCGAGCACTTCGGGTACGTCGCCGCCGCCGCGCTCACCAAGCCGCTGGAGCCCTCGGACCCGCCGCTGGCCGACGAGGGCGACCTGTTCGACCTCACCATCGAACAGCTGCTGCCCATCAAGGCGTACGTCCTCGACCAGGACAGCGGGCTGCCCAAGCGCGACCCGAAGACGGGCGAGGAGAAGGTCGCCACCGTCTTCGCCAACCAGCAGGGCGAGCCGAAGAAGAACGCGGTGGCCATGCTGGAGAACATCGCGGCCGCCAAGGAGCGCCCGCTCGCCCGGGTCCTCACCGGTCTGTCGATCCGCCATGTCGGCCCGGTCGCCGCCGAGGCCCTGGCCCGCAGCTTCCGTTCCATCGACCGCATCGAGCAGGCGAGCGAGGAGGAGCTGGCGGCCACCGACGGCGTCGGCTCGATCATCGCGAAGTCCCTGAAGGAGTGGTTCGCGGAGGACTGGCACCAGGAGATCCTGCGCAAGTGGAAGGCCGCGGGCGTGCGCATGGAGGAAGAGGGCTCCGGGGAGGACGAGGGGCCGCGTCCCCTCGAAGGGCTCACCGTCGTCGTCACCGGCACCCTGGAGCGCTTCACCCGGGACGGGGCCAAGGAGGCCCTGCAGACCCGAGGGGCGAAAGTGACCGGTTCGGTTTCGAAGAAGACATCTTTCGTCGTAGTCGGTGACAATCCCGGGTCGAAATATGACAAGGCGATGCAACTCAAGGTGCCGGTTCTGAACGAGGACGGCTTCGACGTCCTCCTGGAGCAGGGCCCCGAAGCGGCCGCTGAAGTGGCCCTTCCCGTGGAGGAGTAGCGAGCGGCGGCGGTTGAAGGCCACCCGATCGGCGCATACCAGATGCATACGGGTGGCCGGGGTGCATTCGGGCAACCGTCGACGACCGCTGCCCGTGGAAGCCTTCTGCGGCCTACTGTTGAGATGTGCGCCTGCCGTGCCCAGCTGCGGTCGGGGCATTCCCCTGCTCCTCATGAGCAGGGGAAAGGGTTTTCCAACGCGGCGCCGTCGAGAGTTGTGTCGGGCGAACGAGCCGCGTGGCGTGGGCACCGCCGGCAGTGAGAGGGACGGGAATGGAACCGACCGAGAGCGCCGCCCCGGACTCACGGCTGCGCCGGCTCAGCGGCGCATGGCGGGCGAGCCGGTGGTCCGGGCGGCCTTCGGAGCGTCCGGGCGCGGAGGGGCGCGCCGCCGGACCGTACACCGCGGCTGACGGCCCCGGTGCCGCACAGCTCACCGCCGAGCGCGCCCCCGGCATGCCGGACTCCGACCCCGACCGGCAGCTGTCCTGGCCCGCACTGCCCACAGCCGTCGTCGCGGCCGCCGGATTCGTCCTGGGCGCGGGCTTCTACCGGGCCTTCACCGGCAGCCACGCCCTCTTCCCGTCCGGCACCGTCGGCTGGGCCCTGGCCGTCCTCACCGGCGTCATCGTCGGCCATCTGGTCGCCCTCGGCCGGGCCCGCTGGTGGGGTGGCACCGGCTCGGGCGCCGCCCTCACCCTCGCCGTCCTGCTGCTGTACGGCTGGGTGGCCGCCGGAATGGTCAGCCTCACCGTCGTCCTGCTGGTCGGCATAGCCAGGCGCCACCGCTGGCGGCAGGGCATCCTGCACGGCGCCGTGGACATCCTCGGCATAGCCACCGGCGCCCTCGTCCTCGCCGTGTTCGGCCAGTCCCCGTCCGTCGAGACCCCGTGGAACCCGGACAGCTGGACGTTCTACACCGGCCCCGAGGTGATGCTCGTCGCGGCCGCCTACCTCGCGGTCACCCGGGCGCTCGGCTGGTACCTGCACTCCGCACGCCACGCGGGACTGCCCACCATGGCCCGCACCGCCCTGGTCAGACAGGGCCTGGTCGCCGTCGCGCTGCTCGGCATCGCCCCACTGGTCTGCGTGGTCGCCGCCGCGAAGCCCCTGCTGCTGCCGCTGTTCGCGATCCCGCTGATCGCCCTCGACTCCACGCTCTGGATAGCCCGGGCCCGCGCCGAGGAGCAGCTGCGCGACCCGCTGACCGGACTGCCCAACCGGCAGTGGCTCCTGGAGCGCATCTGGAGCGCCCTGGACGACGCCGAACGCATCGGCGCCCGGTCCGCCCTGATGGTCATCGACCTCGACCGCTTCCGCTCGGTCAACGACACCCTCGGCCACCTCGCCGGTGACCGGCTGCTCCTCCAGATCGCCGAACGGCTGAGGATCGCCCTGCCGCGCGGGGCGGAGGCGGCCCGGCTCGGCGGCGACGAGTTCGCCGTCTTACTGCCGGTCGCCGACTCCACCACCTCCGCGACCCGCGTCGCCCGCACCCTGGTCGCCGCCCTCAGCTCCCCGCTCGACCTCGACGGACTCACCCTCGTCCTGGAGGCCAGCGCCGGCGTCGCCGTCTTCCCCGACCACGCCCTGGACGCCGAGGGCATGCTCCGGCGGGCGGACGTGGCGATGTACCAGGCCAAGCGGGACCGCACCGGCGTGGAGGTGTACGAGTCCAAGCGGGACTCCAACACCCCCGACCGCCTGGGTCTCCTGGGCGATCTGCGCCGCGCCCTGGACGCGCACGAGGTGCAGCTGCACTACCAGCCCAAGGTCCGCTTCGACGGACAGGTGGCCGGACTGGAGGCCCTGGTGCGCTGGGTGCACCCGGAGCGCGGGAAGGTGCCGCCGGACGAGTTCATCGCGATCGCCGAGTCCTCCGGGCTGATGCCGCACCTCACCGAGTACGTGCTCGACACCGCTCTCGCGCAGGTCGCCGTGTGGCGGGCGCAGGGCCTGTTCGTCCCCGTCGCCGTCAACGTCTCCCCGCGGGACGTCCACACCCCCGGCTTCGCCGGCTCGGTCGCCGCGCGTCTCGCCCGGCACGGCGTCCCCGCGGGAGCGCTCCAGCTGGAGATCACCGAGCACGTCCTCCTGGAGGACCCCTCGCGGGCCGGGGACACCCTCGCCGCGCTGACCGGCCACGGCGTCAAGATGTCCCTCGACGACTTCGGCACCGGCTACTCCTCCCTGGTCCACCTGCGCCGCCTGCCCGTCAGCGAACTGAAGATCGACCGCTCCTTCGTGGCCAAGCTGGCCGTCGACACCGAGGACGCGGAGATCGTCCGCTGCACGGTGGACCTGGCCCACTCCCTGGGCCTCCTGGTGGTGGCCGAGGGCGTCGAGGACGACGAGACCTGGGAGCGGCTGCGGGACATGGGCTGCGACGCCGTACAGGGCTGGCTGGTGGCCGCGGCGATGCCCCCGGAGGAGACGACGGCGTGGCTGCTGGCACGGGGTTCGCGGGGCTGGCAGCGGCCGAAGGCGGCGCTGCCCGCGGCGGAGTGACCCGTCCGGGCATCCTTTGGTGCGGTATGGGGACCGCCCGTTGCCGCCGGGTACGGGAAACCGTTTAACGGCCATCCGGCCGTGACCCATAGGATTGGCCCCAAACCACACACACTCACCCACCCCAGAGGATCGCTGCATGCCTGGCATCACGCGCGAGGAGGTCGCTCACCTCGCACGGCTGGCGCGTCTGGAGCTGAAGCCCGAAGAGCTCGAGCACTTCGCGGGACAGCTGGACGACATCATCGGCGCGGTCGCACGCGTCAGTGAGGTCGCCGACCAAGACGTACCGCCGACCTCGCACCCGCTTCCGCTGACGAACGTCATGCGGGCGGACGAGGTCCGTCCCTCGCTCACCCCCGAGCAGGCGCTCTCCGGCGCCCCGGCCCAGGAGCAGCAGCGTTTCAAGGTGCCGCAGATCCTGGGGGAGGACTGATCACGATGACGGACCACGTCACCATCATCAAGCTGACCGCCGCCGAGACCGCCGCGAGGATCGCCTCCGGTGAGCTCACGGCCGTGCAGGTCGCCGAGGCCCACCTGGCCCGGATCGAGGCCGTCGACGAGAAGGTGCACGCCTTCCTGCACGTCGACCGCGAGGGCGCCCTCGCGCAGGCCCGTGCCGTCGACGAGAAGCGCGAGCGGGGCGAGAAGCTCGGCCCGCTGGCCGGCGTGCCCCTCGCGCTGAAGGACATCTTCACCACCGAGGGCATCCCGACGACCGTCGGCTCCAAGATCCTCGAGGGCTGGATCCCGCCGTACGACGCGACCCTCACCAAGAAGCTGAAGGCCGCCGACGTCGTCATCCTCGGCAAGACCAACATGGACGAGTTCGCCATGGGGTCCTCCACCGAGAACAGCGCCTACGGCCCGACCGGCAACCCCTGGGACCTCACCCGGATCCCCGGCGGCTCCGGCGGCGGCTCCTCCGCCGCGCTGGCCGCGCACATGGCGCCCCTCGCCATCGGCACCGACACCGGCGGCTCCATCCGCCAGCCGGCCGCCGTCACCGGCACCGTCGGCGTCAAGCCGACGTACGGCGCGGTCTCCCGCTACGGCATGGTCGCCTTCTCCTCCTCCCTCGACCAGGGCGGCCCCTGCGCCCGTACGGTCCTGGACGCGGCCCTGCTCCACGAGGTCATCGCCGGGCACGACCCGCTGGACTCGACGTCGATCGACGCGCCGGTCCCGCCGGTCGTCGAGGCCGCCCGCAACGGCAGCGTCGAGGGCATGCGCGTCGGTGTCGTCAAGCAGTTCCGCGGCGAGGGCTACCAGGCCGGTGTCATCCAGCGGTTCGACGAGTCCGTCGCCCTCCTCAAGGAGCTGGGCGCCGAGATCGTCGAGCTGGACTGTCCGTCCTTCGACCTGGCGCTCTCCGCGTACTACCTGATCGCGCCCTCGGAGTGCTCCTCCAACCTCGCCCGCTTCGACGGCCTGCGCTACGGCCTGCGGGTCGGCGACGACGGCACGCACTCCGCCGAGGAGGTCACCTCGCTGACCCGCGCGGAGGGCTTCGGCCCCGAGGTCAAGCGCCGGATCATGCTCGGCACGTACGCCCTGTCGAGCGGCTACTACGACGCCTACTACGGCTCCGCGCAGAAGGTCCGCACGCTCATCACGCGCGACTTCGAGAAGGCCTTCGAGCAGGTCGACGTGATCGTCTCCCCGACGACCCCGACCACCGCCTTCCCGATCGGCGAGCGCGCCGACGACCCGATGGCGATGTACCTGGCCGACCTGTGCACCATCCCGACCAACCTCGCGGGCAACTCGGCCATGTCGCTGCCCTGTGGTCTCGCCCCGGAGGACAACCTCCCGGTCGGACTCCAGATCATCGCCCCGGCCCTGAAGGACGACCGCCTCTACAAGGTCGGCGCCGCCGTCGAGGCCGCCTTCGTGGAAAGGTGGGGCCACCCGCTCCTGGAGGAGGCACCGTCGCTGTGAGCAAGCTGACCAAGGCGAAGGACTTCAAGAAGTCCAAGTCCGGCACGTACCTGTCCATCGCCACCACGGCGTTCGGCGCCATCGGTGTCGCCAAGCGGCTCAGGAAGGCGCGCGCCGAGAACGACACGCTGGTCCTGGTCGACGCGACCGTGGCCGCCGTCGCCGTCGTCACCGGCCTCGCCGTCCTGTACCGCGAGCTGAAGCGGCTGGGCGACGACGACGTCCTGCTGGGCTGAGAGGGAAGTTACACCGTGACCACCACGACCGACCTGGTGTCGTACGAGGACGCTCTCGCGTCGTACGACCCCGTCATGGGCCTCGAGGTTCATGTCGAACTCGGCACCAAGACCAAGATGTTCTGCGGCTGTTCGACCGAGCTCGGCCAGGACGCCAACACGCAGACCTGTCCCACCTGCCTCGGCCTGCCCGGCGCGCTCCCGGTCGTCAACGCGATCGGCGTCGAGTCGGCGATCAGGATCGGTCTCGCGCTGAACTGCGAGATCGCCGAGTGGTGCCGCTTCGCCCGGAAGAACTACTTCTATCCGGACATGCCGAAGAACTTCCAGACCTCCCAGTACGACGAGCCGATCGCCTTCAACGGCTACCTCGACGTGCAGCTGGAGGACGGCGAGACCTTCCGTGTGGAGATCGAGCGCGCCCACATGGAGGAGGACACCGGCAAGTCGACCCACGTGGGCGGCGCGACGGGCCGCATCCACGGCGCCTCGCACTCGCTCCTCGACTACAACCGCGCCGGCATCCCGCTCATCGAGATCGTCACCAAGCCGATCGAGGGCGCGGGCGAGCGTGCTCCCGAGGTCGCGCGGGCCTACGTCCGTGAGCTGCGCGAGGTCATCAGGGCGCTCGGCGTCTCCGAGGCCCGCATGGAGATGGGCCAGATGCGCTGCGACGTGAACCTGTCGCTGCGCCCGCACGGCACCGAGAAGTTCGGCACCCGAAGCGAGACCAAGAACGTCAACTCGCTGCGGTCCGTCGAGCGCGCGGCCCGCTTCGAGATCCAGCGGCACGCGGCCGTCCTGTCCTCGGGCGGGACGATCATCCAGGAGACCCGGCACTTCCACGAGGACACGGGGTCCACGACCTCGGGCCGCGTGAAGGAGGAGGCCGAGGACTACCGGTACTTCCCCGAGCCGGACCTCGTGCCGGTGGCCCCCTCCCGCGCGTGGGTCGAGGAAATCCGGGCCGCTCTGCCCGAGCTGCCGCTGGTGCGCCGCAACCGGCTGGTCGCCGAGTGGGGCATCACGGCCCTGGACATGCAGGCGATCCTCAACGCCGGTGCCCTGGACCTGATCGTCGCCACCATCGACGCGGGTGCCGACGCGGCCTCCGCCCGCAAGTGGTGGATGGGCGAACTCGCCCGCAGCGCCAACGAGTCCGGCAAGGCGCTCGACGAGCTGGCCATCACCCCGGCGCAGGTCGCCCGGGTGACCGAGCTGGTCTCGAAGGGCGACCTGAACGACAAGCTCGCCCGCCAGGTCATCGAAGGCGTTCTCGCGGGCGAAGGCACCCCGGACGAGGTCGTCGACAAGCGCGGTCTGAAGGTCGTCTCCGACGAGGGTGCCCTCGGCACCGCCGTCGACGAGGCCATCGCCGGCAACCCGGGCATCGCCGACAAGATCCGCTCCGGGAAGGTCGCCGCGGCCGGCGCCCTGGTCGGCGCGGTCATGAAGGCCACCCGCGGTCAGGCCGACGCGGCCCGCGTCAAGGAACTGATCCTGGAGAAGCTGGGCGTCGGCGAAGGCTGAGCCCAAGCGCCGAGTACGGCCCCGGAGGACATGTCCTCCGGGGCCGTACGGCTACTTACGGCGTCCTACGAGCCGTACGAAACCGAGTGTCCGGCCCTCGTCGGCCCGGACCATCTCGCCCACCTCGCGGGCCATCGTGCGATGGAACTCCTCGGGGCTCTCCTCGGCGATCACATCGCACCACAGCAGCCAGTCCCGCCAGCCCTCCGGCTGCCAGTCGGCCGTCTCCACGTCGACGGCCCCGCTGCGGGTCCAGTGGCGCCGCCACCAGTCGGCGGTGTGGAAGCACCAGTAGCCGGGCTCCCACCACTGCTTGAGATGCTCGGGCGGCTCGATGCCGTCCGGCTCCTCCCGCAGCGCGGGCACGACGACCCCGATCCTCCCGCCCGGCTTCAACAGCCGGGTCAGGGTGGGCAGATAGAGGTCGTTCGTGCCGAAGTACTGGTACGCGTCGATGCTCACGATCGTGTCGAAGCTCGCCTCGGCGAACGGCAGGTCGTGCGCCTCGGCGTGCACGGGCAGCACCCGGTCGGCGAAACCGGCCTCGGCGATGCGTCGCGCGTTCTCGTCGGGCTTGATCCACAGGTCGGCCGCGGTGACCTGGACGTCGTACTCCCTGGCCAGGAAGACCGAGGTCATCGCCCGGCCGCAGCCCAGGTCGAGCACGCGGGCGCCGGGGCGCAGGGTGTCCAGGCCCAGGGCGGGCGCGAGCCACTCCAGCAGCCACAGCGCGTTCGGGCCCATCTGGTTCTCGACGACCCAGCGGGCGTCGTAGCTGTTGCTGCGGGGGTAGCGGGCCAGGGTCAGCCGCTGGGTGAGGTCCTCATTCGAGGTCTGCGAGGTCCTCTGGGTGATGTCGTCTGGCATCGGTGAACGGGCTCCTTGAGTCCGGAAAGGCGGAAAGGGATACGGAGGAGCTCGGTCGGACGCTCAAACAATGCACCTGCTTCGGCCGGGGGCGGACAAGCCCTGGGATTCTCGGAGGGACACGCTACGCTCGCCCGCCATGAACGGTCCTGCGAATTCCGAGCCGTCCGGCATACCGTCCGGCATGCAGGAGGACTACGACGACGAGGTGCTGGACGCCCGGCGGGCCCGCTGGTCGGCCTCCGGTGCCGGCGCCCTGCTGGCCCTCGCCGGCCTGGCCGCGGCGGCGCTCCGGCTGAGCGGCTCCGCCCCCGCGCTGGTCCCGGCCGCCTACGCCCTCGGCGCCGCGGTGTGCGCGCTGGCGGCCGTCCTGGGCTCCCGCGGGCGCACCCGCAGAGCGCTGTGGCTGCTGATCGCGGGTGTGATGGTGATGGCGCTGGGCGACCAGTTCGACTGAGGTCGGACAGGCGTGACAGAGTGGCCGTTACTGTCCTGTGATCTGCCTCCCACTCTTGTGAATAAACGCACGATCGCGATAAACGATCACTTTCGCCTGCAAGAGTGGTCCACATATTGCTCATGCGTTCTTTGCGGGCCGTTCCTCACATGGACGACTGTTCCCGGCCAAAGATCCACAAATCTCCACCCCTGGGAGCACGTTCGTGGCAGCCCTCGCACGCTGGTGTGTCCGACGCCGTCTGGTCGTCGTCCTCCTGTGGCTCCTCGCCCTCGGCGGAGTGAGCGCGGCCGCCGCTGTCACCGGCTCCGCGTACTCCAACGACTACGAGGTCCCGGGCACCGAGTCGGGCCGCGCCACCCAGCTGCTCCGGGAAGGCTTCCCGCATCTCGGCGGCGACAGCGACACCGTCGTCTGGCACGTCGACTCGGGCTCCGTCCGGGACGCCGACGTCGAGCAGACCATGACCACGACCCTGGAGAAGATCGCGGACCTGCCCGGGGTGGCCTCCGTGGTCAGCCCCTACGACTCCGCGGGCAGCGGTCTGATCAGCGCCGACGGACACACCGCCTACGCCGACGTCACCTTCTCCCACTCCGCCGAGGACATCGACAAGTCCCAGGCGCGGGCCGTGGTGGACACCGCCAAGGACGCCGAGGCCGACGGGCTCCAGGTCGAACTGGGCGGCAGCGCCGTCGCCCTCACCGAGTCCAAGGGCGGGCACGTCGCCGAGGTCGTAGGCGTCCTCGTGGCCGCCCTGGTGCTGTTCCTGGCCTTCGGCTCGCTCGCCGCCTCGCTGCTGCCCATCGCCACGGCCCTGGTCGGCGTGGGCACCGCCTACGCCGGGATCGTGCTCCTCGGGCACGCCATGACCGTCGCCGACTTCGCGCCCATGCTCGGCATGCTGATCGGGCTCGGCGTCGGCATCGACTACGCGCTGTTCATCGTCACCAGACACCGGCGCGGCCTGAAACGCGGCCTGAGCGTCACCGAGGCCGTCGAGAACGCCGTCACCACCACCGGGCGCGCGGTCGTCTTCGCGGGTGCGACGGTGTGCATCGCCCTGCTGGGCATGCTGATCCTGCGGCTCGGCTTCCTCAACGGCGTCGCGATAGCCGCCTCCCTGACCGTCGTCCTCACGGTCGCAGCCTCCGTCACCCTGCTGCCCGCCCTGCTCTCCCTCATCGGCACCCGCGCCCTGAGCCGCCGCGAGCGACGCCGGCTCGCCGAGCACGGCCCCGAGCCCGAACTGCCCACCGGGTTCGCCCACCGCTGGTCCGCCTTCGTGGAACGGCACCCCAAGCTGCTCGGCGCGATCGCCCTGCTGGTCATCACCGTCCTCGCCCTGCCCACCCTGGGCCTGCGCCTCGGCACCTCCGACCAGGGCAACGACCCCGCGTCCTCGACCACCCGGCAGGCCTACGACCTCCTGGCCGACGGCTTCGGTCCCGGCGTCAACGGCCCCCTCACCCTGGTGACTCGTGTCGACGGCGCCGAGGACAAGCTCCTCCTCGACAACCTCGACGCCACCCTGCGCACCACCGAGGGCATCGCCTCCACCACCCCGGTGACCTACGACACCGGCGGCGACCTCGCCTACTTCACGATCGTCCCCGACTCCGCCCCGCAGTCCCGGCAGACCAGCGACCTCGTCGAACGGCTGCGCACCGAGGTGCTGCCCCGCGCCGAGACCGGCACCACGCTCGACATCCACGTCGGCGGGATGACGGCGTCCTACGACGACTTCGCGGACGTCATCGTCGGCAAGCTGCCCCTCTTCGTCGGCGTCGTCATCGGCCTGGGCTGTCTGCTGCTCCTGCTCGCCTTCCGCTCCGTCGGCATCCCGCTCAAGGCCGCCGCGATGAACGTCGCCGCGGTCGCCGCCGCCTTCGGAGTGGTCGTGGCGATCTTCCAGTGGGGCTGGGGGAGCGAACTGCTCGGGCTGGGCCGCGCAGGGCCCATCGAACCCTTCCTGCCCGTGATCATGGTCTCGGTGCTGTTCGGGCTCTCCATGGACTACCAGGTCTTCCTGGTCAGCCGGATGTACGAGGAGTGGCTGGAGACCGGGGACAACCGGCGGGCCGTGCGCGTGGGCCTCGCCGAGACCAGCCGGGTGATCAACTCCGCCGCGGTCATCATGATCTCGGTCTTCCTCGCCTTCGTGCTCAGCGGGGACCGGGTGATCGCCATGTTCGGCATCGCGCTCGCCGCCGCCGTCGCCCTCGACGCCTTCGTCCTGCGCACGCTCCTCGTCCCCGCCCTCATGCACCTGCTCGGCGGCGCCAACTGGTGGCTGCCCGGCTGGCTGGACCGCCGCATGCCCCGCATCAGCATCGAGCCGCCCGAGTGCCGCGCCGCGCATGAGAGGCTCACCGATGTCGTCGAGCAGGACGTCGTGGAGCAGATGGAGAGGGAGCGGGACGAGGATGTACGCGATATCCCTGGGTGAGGACGCCGAGCTGCGGCCGCTGGAGCCCTGGCACGCGGAGGAGTTCCTGGCCCACCTGGAACGCGGGCGGGAGTTCATCAACCAGTACATCCCCTTCGCAGCCAAGGCCACGGACGCACAGGGGGCGCGCGAGGTGCTCCAGCGCTACGCCGACATGCGCGCCGCCGACACCGGCTCCCTGCACGGCCTGTGGCTCGCGGGCACGCTCGTGGGCGGTGTGCTCTTCCTCAACTTCGACGCCGAGAACGGCAACGCCGAGGTCGGCTGCTGGCTGGAGCCCGCCGGCACGGGGCGCGGCCTGGTCACGCGGGCCGTGCGGACGCTGATCGACCACGCCGTGGACCAGCGCGGCATCCACCGGATCGAGTGGGTCGCCTCCGCCGGCAACACCCCCAGCCTGAACGTCGCCCGGCGCCTGGGCATGACCCGCGATGGCGTCCGCCGGGAGGCCTACCCCTATCGTGGCGTGCGGCACGACCTGGAGGTGTGGTCGATTCTGGCCCCCGAATGGCGTGAAGCGCGCGGGCGTGCCGCTCACAGCGATCATTAAGACACCTCTCAGACAGGATCCGTACGGTGCCCGACATGGGAACGAAGACAGCTGACGAGACCGGCGCCGCGACGGGCGCCGAGGCCACTACCGACGAGGAGAAGGTGAACGTCGCCAAGACCGACGAGGTGACGGAGACCGAGGCCGGCCCGGCCGAGGACACCGCCACCGACGAGATCGACGACGAGGAGGGCGAGGAGCTGCCCGAGGCCGCCCAGCAGGAGGGGCCCACCGGCGTCGGCCAGGGCGCGGGAGCCGTCGTCTCCGCCGCGCTCGGCCTGGTCTCCTTGACCGGTAGCTGGGTCGGCACCGTGGCGTCCGCCCGGCAGTCGCTCGTCGGCCAGCTGCACGCGCAGACCGCGACCTCCTCCGACGTGGCGAAGCTCCTCGACGAGGGCTACGGCGACGCCTGGAAGGCCACCGCGCTGTGGGGCGGCGTCTTCGCGCTGATCGCGCTGATCGTCGGCGTCGCGGTGCTGGCCCGCCCGGCCTTCGGCGCCCCAGGCAGGCCGCAGGCCGGCTGGATCAAGTCCGTCGCCTGGGGCGGTGTCGCGCTCGGCGTCGTCGGACTGCTCCTGGCCGTCCTCAAGTACACCGACGTCCTGCTGAGCCTGCCGTCCACGAGCTGAATCAGCGCAGGTCACGAGGGGCCTCAGAACACCCGTAGGTACCTTACGGAGCCTCTGAGGCCCCTCGCGCGCGTCTAAGGCCCCCACGGGCGGCGAAGATGCGGAACTCTCCCGATGTGGCGGACCCCCCTCGGAGACGAAGGTGGAGGCATCGCAGAAAGCGAAGCCGGAAACCGACTCCCACGAGGACCACGCCATGTATGCCGAGTACCAGCTCTCCCAGTACCGATCCGCCGAACTGATCCGCCAGGCCGAGCACGAGCGGCTCGTCCGCGAGACCCTGCGCAGCCGCCGTGCCGCCCGCCGCGAAGCCGCCGAGCGCACCGCGGAGACCGATGCGCATACCGGCCGCCCCCGGCGGCACCGGTTCCTCCGCACGGCGTGAGCGCCGGGGGAGGAGAGGACGGCCGTACGGCTCTGCCCGTCCCCGCGGTCACCCCCGCGGCCGTCCTCCCGGCGAAAACCGGTGCCCCGCTGTCGGACCCGCGTGTCATGCTCGGGCCCGTGCAGACCAGGTCCGTCAGTCCCGTGTTCGTCGGCCGCACCGAAGAACTGAACAGCCTGAACGAAGCGCTCTCCCGCGCCGCCGCGGGAGAGCCGCAGGCGTTGCTGCTCGGCGGTGAGGCCGGTGTCGGAAAGACCCGGCTCGTCGAGGAGTTCGCCACCGCCGCCTGCCGGCAGGGCGCGGTCGTCGCCCTCGGCGGCTGCGTCGAGATCGGCGCCGACGGACTGCCCTTCGCCCCCTTCTCCACCGCGCTGCGCGCCCTGCACCGCGCCCTGCCCGCCGAGTTCGCAGAGGCGGCCGCGGGCCAGGAGGAGGAACTGGCCCGGCTGCTGCCCGAGATGGGCGAGGGACTCCCCGCCCGGCGCACCGGCCGGCACGACGAGGAGAGCCTGGCCCGCCTCTTCGAGCTCACGGCCCGCCTCCTGGAGCGCGTCGCCGCCGAACGCACCGTGGTCGTCGCCCTGGAGGACCTCCACTGGGCCGACGCCTCCACCCGTCACCTCCTCGCCTACCTCTTCCGCACCCTGCGCACCGGCCGCCTGGTCGTCCTCGCCACCTACCGCGCCGACGACATCCACCGCCGCCATCCGCTGCGCCCCCTGCTCGCCGAACTCGACCGGCTGCGCACCGTCCGCCGCATCGAACTCGGCCGCTTCACCCGGGACGAGGTGAGCCGCCAGATAGCCGGGATCCTCGCCACCGAACCGCACCCCGGCCAGGTCGACGACATCTTCGAACGCTCCGACGGCAACGCCTTCTTCGTCGAGGAACTCGCCGTCTGCGCCACCGAGGGCTGCGGCACCGGCCTCACCGACTCGCTGCGCGACCTGCTCCTGGTCCGTGTGGAGGGCCTGCCCGAGAGCACCCAGCGGGTCGCCCGGGTCGTCGCCGAGGGCGGCTCCACCGTGGAGTACCGGCTGCTCGCCGCGGTCAGCGGGCTCGCCGAGGACGATCTCATCGAGGCGCTGCGGGCCGCCGTGAACGCGAACATCCTCAGCCCGGCACCCGACGGCGACGGCTACCGCTTCCGGCACTCCCTGGTCCGCGAGGCCGTAGCCGACGACCTGCTGCCCGGCGAACGCTCCCGCCTCAACCGGCGCTACGCCGAGGCCCTGGACGCCGACCCCACGCTGGTCCCCGCCGACGAACGCGTCATGCGCCTGGCCAGCTACTGGTACCACGCCCAGGACCCCGCCAAGGCCCTGCCCGCCGTCCTGGACGCCTCCGTCACCGCCCGCCGCCGGCACGCCTACGCCGAACAACTGCGGCTCCTGGAACGCGCGATGGAGCTCTGGGACACCGCCCCCGAGGACATCCGGGCCGCCCTGCGCCCCGTCGACTTCACCGAGGTCTACCCTCCCTGCGGCTGCGACCCCGCCACCACCCCGCTGCGCTACCTCGACCTGATGGCCGAGGCCGCCGTCGCCGGACGCCTGGGCGGCGAGCGGGAACGCGCCCTGAAGATCACCAAGCGGGCGCTGCACCTCCTGGAGGACGACGGCGACCCGCTGCGCGCCGCCTGGTTCTGGGTCCAGCGCTCGCATCTCGTCCAGGGCCTGGCCCGGGGCGACGGCTGGACGGAACTGGCCACCGCCGAGGAACTGGTCCGCGGGCTGCCGCCGTCCGAGGTGCACGCCGAGGTGCTGTCCAACTTCGCGAACTGGTCCATGGTCCACTGCCCGGGACCCGAGGCCGTCACGGCCGCCGAACGCGCCGTGGAGTACGCGCGCATGGTCGGAGCCCGCGAGATCGAGATGAACGCCTGCCTCACCAACGCGGGCCTGGCAGTCGAGTCCGGCGATGTCGAGGCCGGCCTCGCCGAGATGTTCGAGATCCTGCGCCAGACCCTGGACGACGGGCTCACCACCGTCGCCAGCCGCGTCTACGTCAACCTGCCCAACTCCCTCGAAGCCATCGGCCGTTCCCGGGAAGCCATCCCGATCCTGGAGGAGGGGCTCGACTACGCCCGCAGGTTCCGCCTGTCCGACAAGGAGGCCTGGATCTGGGGCAACCTCGCCGAGTCCCTCTACTCCCTGGGCCGCTGGGACCAGGCCGCCGACGCCGCCGTCAGGGCTGAACTCGTCGGCCGCAGCGCCCGGCCCCGCGGCTTCCACGCCGCCAACCGGGCCACGCTCGCCCTTGCCCGCGGCGAACTCTCCGAGGCCGCACGTCACCTCACCGCCGCCCGCGGCTACTTCGGCTCCCACGACCGGGCACCGCAACACGACCTCCCCCTCTCCGCCCTCGCCATCGGGGTCGCCGCCGGCGAAGGCCGCCTCCTCGACGCCCGCGCCGAACTCGAACGCGTCCTGGACACCGGCTTCTCACCCGGCACGCAGCGCTACGCCTGGCCCCTGCTCCTGACCGCCGCCACCACGGAGGCCGACTCCCTCGGCCTGCCTGTCGCCGAACAGGACCGCTCGAAGATCCTCGACCGCATCCGCGAGGCCGCCCGGCCCCTCGCCACCAACGCCCCCGTCTGGCTGGCCCACGAACGCTGGCTGCGGGCCGAACTCCTGCGCGCCGAGAGCGCCGACACCCCCGACCACTGGTCCGAGGCCGTCACCGCCTTCGAACCCCTGGAACGCCCCTACGACCTCGCCCGCGTCCGCCACCGGCTCGCCCAGGCCCTGCTGTTCGCACCCGGCGGAGCCGAGCAGCCCGACCGCGACCGGGCCACCGAACTGCTGCGCCTCGCCCACGCCGCCGCCGACCACCTCGGCGCCCGGCCCCTCGCCGACGCGGTCACCCTGCTCGCCCAGCGCGCCCGCCTCACCCTGAGGGCGGCACAGTCACCTGCGGGGGACGAAGACCCGGCCCGCTCCCTCGGCCTCACCGGCCGGGAACGCGACGTCCTGCGCCTGGTCGCCCTCGGCCGCACCAACCGGCAGATCGCCGAGGAACTCTTCATCTCCCCGAAGACGGCCAGCGTCCATGTCTCCAACATCCTCGCCAAGCTCACGGTCTCCGGCAGGGGCGAGGCCGCGGCGGTCGCGCACCGGCTGGGACTGTTTCCCGAGAGGGCTCTCCACGCGCCGGTCACAGAGTGAGGCGTACGGTGGAGGAGACCGGCAGGGAGGCCGCATGTTCAACATGTTCGAGGAACTGTTCGCACCCGGCCGCAAGCACACCCACGACGAACAGAAGCGGCTGGAGCTGACCCGGGAGGACGTCGGTGACGGCGACCCCGGGCGCGGACCGATAGACCTCACCTCCGGGAAGGTCGTCGTCCGCCTGCCCAGGCCGGACCCGGTCGAGGACGACGAGGAGCGGCCGGCTAGCTGACCTGGATCTCCAGGATCCGGTCGTCGCCGTCCTTCGGGCTGCCGCGGCCGTCGGTGTTGCTGGTGACGAGCCACAGCTTGTTCCCGCCCGCGGAGACCACCGTGCGCAGCCGGCCGTACTCGCCCGTCAGGAAGGACTGGGGGTCGGCGGAGGCCTCCGTGCCGTTCAGCGGGATGCGCCACAGGCGCCGGCCCTTGAGCCCGGCCATCCAGACGGACCCCTCGGCGTAGGCGACACCGCTGGGGGAGGCGTCGTCGGTGTGCCACTGGGCCACCGGGTTCTGGAACTTCTTGTCGTCGGAACGGCCCTCGGCGTCCGGCCAGCCGTAGTTGCCGCCGGGCTTGATCGCGTTCAGTTCGTCCCAGGTGTCCTGGCCGAACTCCGAGGCGAACAGCCGCTGCTTCGAGTCCCAGGCGAGGCCCTGCACATTGCGGTGGCCGTAGGAGTACACCGGGGAGCCGGGGAACGGGTTGCCCGGGGCGGGGTCGCCCTCCGGGGTCAGGCGCAGGATCTTGCCGCCCAGGGACTTCCGGTCCTGGGCCAGGCCGGTGTCGCCGCTCTCGCCGGTGCCCGCGTAGAGCATCCTGTCCGGGCCGAAGGCAATACGGCCGCCGTTGTGGATGAAGCCCTTCGGGATGCCCTTGAAGACGGTGTCGGGGGCACCGAGCTGCTCGCCGGGCGCCTTCCGCTCGTCGTAGACCATCCTGACGACGCGGTTGTCCGACTCGGAGGTGAAGTAGGCGTACACCATGTGGTCGGAGGCGTAGTCCGGGGAGAGGGCGATGCCGAGGAGGCCGCCCTCGCCGGCCGCGGAGACCCCGGACACCTCCCCCAGTTCCGTCTTCTTGCCGGATCGGCCGTCGACGCGGGTGATCGTGCCGTCGTCGCGGGAGGAGACGAGCAGGTCGCCGTCGGGGAGCGGAGCGAGGCCCCAGGGAGTCTTGAGCCCCTCGGTGACCGTGCGCAGCACCTTCACCGAGCCCTTCGCCGGCGGGGTCGCCTCGGCGGCCTGCCGGGTGGGGGAGGAGCCCGGGGCCGTACCGCTGGACGCGGGGGCGGTGCCGCCGCCCGGGGAGTCGTCTCCCGAGCCGTCGGAGGAGCAGCCGGCCGTCAGCAGGAGCGTGGTCGCGGCCAGCACGGCCGTCACAGCTCGACGATGCACGATCATGGTCCCTTCGAAGCGGCGGTTCTCCCTGTCATACACCGCTCGCGCCTCACAGGTTCCCGATCTCCACGACCTGATGCCCGACCCGGTGCCCGAACGACGCCCGCGGGGAGCCGGAGCCCCTCGGCCCGCCGTGTGCAACCGCCGGCCACGCCCGCTGCCCGCAGCCGTCTGCTGCTTGCCGCGTGCAGCCGCGTGCCACTCTCCGCTGCCCGCCGCGCTCAGTCCCACGACCCCAGCGCGGGCGGCAGTTCCGCCAGCTCCGTCAGGTCCCGGGCGGTCAGTCGCAGATGCGTTGCCGCCGCGTTCTCCGTCACCCACCGCTCCCGCTTGGCGCCCGGGACCGGAATCACGTGGGAGCCCTGGGCCAGGACCCACGCCAGCGCCACCTGGGCCGGGGTGACCGACTCCCCGTGGCGGGCCGCGACGCGGCGCAGGCCGGAGACGACCGGCTGGTTCGCGGCCATCATCTCGGCGGTGAAGCGGGGGTGACGGGCGCGGACGTCGTCCGGTTCGAAGCCCTGCCCCGGGGTGAGGGTGCCGGTCAGGAAGCCGTTGCCCAGCGGCATCGCCGCCAGGAACCCGATGCCGCGCTCCGCGCACCACGGCAGCAGCGTCTCCATCGCCTCCCGCGACCACACCGACAGCTCGGCCTCCACCGCGCTCACCGGGAAGACCTGCTGGACCCGCCGCAACTGCCGGATCGTCGCGTCGTGCAGCCGGGTCCCGGACCGGCGGCCGCCCCGCGCCCCCATCGCGCACAGCCCCAACGCCCGTACCTTTCCCGCCCGTACGAGGTCCGCCATCGCGCCCCAGGTCTCCTCGACCGGCACCTCGGGGTCCTCGCGGTGCAGCTGGTACAGGTCGATCACATCGGTCTGGAGCCGCCGCAGGGACGCGTCGCAGGCCCGTCTCACATAGCCGGGGCGGCCGTTGGCCACGATGTGCTGCTCGCCCACCAGCAACCCGACCTTGGTCGACACGAACGCGTCCTCGCGCCGCTCCTTCAACACCCGCCCGAGCAGCAGCTCGTTGGTGAAGGGGCCGTACATGTCCGCCGTGTCCAGGAGGGTCGAGCCCAGATCGAGCGCCCGGTGCACGGCCCTGACCGACTCGTCGCCCCGCTGCCGCGAGCCGCTGTAGGCCCAGCTCATCGGCATGCACCCGAGTCCGACGGCTCCCACCGCGAGCGCCGCCGCGCCGATCGTCCTGCGCTCCACCTGCCCGTGACCCTCTCTTTCCCCGAGCCCCCAACCTAACCTCTGGGTCACCGGCCGCCTGACATAGCCTCCAGGCATGACTGCTGACGTGTGGCTCCCCATCCCGCCGGACGAGATCGCCGGGCTCCCCGAAGGGCCCGTCTACCGGTTCTGGGACGGGGGTGAGGACGGCGCCCAGGAGTTCCCCGGCGACCCGGCGGACTGCGTCCTGTACGTCGTGCCGTACATGAAGCGGCAGCCGGTCAAGGTGCGGCCGCTGGCGCAGATGCCGAACCTCCAGGTCGTCCAGACGCTCACGGCCGGTGTCGACGACGTCATGCCACGGCTGTCGGACCTGCCGCCCGGCGTCCGGCTCTGCAACGCACGCGGTGTGCACGAGGCCAGCACCGCCGAGCTGGCCCTCACCCTGACCCTCGCCTCCCTGCGCGGCGTCCCCGGCTTCGTCCGGGCGCAGCAACAGGAGCACTGGCAGGGCGACTTCCATCCCGCGCTCGCCGACAAGAACGTGCTCGTCATCGGCTACGGCGCGATCGGCGCCGCGATCGAGGACCGGCTCGTGCCCTTCGAGGTCGCGCGGGTGGCGCGCGTCGCGCGCTCCGCGCGCACCACGGAGCGCGGCCCGGTGCACCCGCTCACCGAGCTGCCCGCCCTGCTCCCCGAGGCGGACGTCGTCATCCTCTCCACCCCGCTGAACGACACCACGCGCGGTCTGGTGGACGCGGAGTTCCTGGCCAAGATGAAGGACGGCGCGCTGCTGGTGAACGTCGCCCGCGGCCCGGTCGTCGACACCAAGGCCCTGCTCGCCGAGCTGGAGACCGGACGCATCACGGCCGCCCTGGACGTGGTGGACCCCGAGCCGCTGCCCCCGGGGCACCCCCTCTGGCAGGCGCCGGGCGTCCTCATCAGCCCGCACGTCGGCGGACCCAGCTCGGCCTTCCTGCCCCGGGCCAAGAGGCTCCTGACGGACCAGTTGAACCGCTTCGTGAACCACGAGCCGTTGCGGAACGTGATCCTTACGACGGGCACAGCAGGCGAGTAGTCCGTTTTCGGTACCCTCCGCAACCTTTCGGACGCGGTCCGCGCTCCCAACTCCCCTGATCGTCACGGAGCGTAGAGGAACTATGTCCCTGAGTGACGAGACTGGTGTATCGTCCGGACAGGGGCTGCGCCGCGCACCGTTCGGCGCCGGGGATGGACATTGCAGACTGTGAGGGGGGCGACGGGCGATGCACGGCCTATGGACGAGCGATCCGACGCGGCGGAGCCGCCGACGGCGACCCTGGCAGACAGCCGCGCGCAGACGCGGTCATCACGCCGGTCACTGCGGCCACCACAGCCATCACCACCGCAGGCACAACAGCCGCAGGAGGCATGCGCACCCGGCGCACCCGGACCCCCGGGACCCCGGAGCGGTGCGGACCGGGAGGACCCGGTGACCTCGCCCCCGTCTCCCACGACCACACTCGACGGAGCGCTGCGGGTCCAGCCCGCGCGGGGGGCGCAGCCCAGCCGGCCGCCGGCCTCCCGCGACGGGACGCGCCTGGTCCACCAACTCCTCCTCGCCCTGGTCTGCGCGGGATACGCCATCGGTTCCGCGCTCGACTGGGGCTCGCGCGAAGCCGCCCTGATCATGGGCGACTTCGGGCTGAGCGCCGCGGCCGGCACCGCCGCCGTGTCCTGCTTCCTGTACGCCCGCGGGCGTCGGGTCCGCTTTCGACCCGCCTGGCTGCTCTTCGCGCTCTCCTCGGCGATGGCGGCCCTCGGCAACCTGATCTGGGGGTGGTACGAGGTCGTCCTGGGACGGCCCGTGCCCAGCCCCTCCTACGCCGACGCCTTCTTCCTCTGCTTCGCGCCACCGGCCATCGTGGGCCTGCTGGTCCTCGCCAAGCGCCCGGTCACCAAGGCCGGCTGGGTCTGCCTGGGCCTCGACGCCTGGCTGATCGGCGGCTCGCTGCTCACGCTCTCCTGGAGCCTCGCCCTCGCCCAGGCGGCGAAGTCCGAGGGGCCGAGCGTCGCGCACACCGCGCTGTCCCTGGCGTACCCGCTGCTCGACATCGCCCTCGTCAGCATGGTCCTCGCGCTGCACTTCCGGCGCTCGGCGGTCAACCGCACGGCGGTGAACACCGCGATCGGCGCGCTCGCCCTGACCGTGATGTGCGACGCCCTGTTCACCTCGCCGCTGCTGCACAACAACTACCGTTCGGGCCAACTGCTGGACGCGGGCTGGTTCGCCGGCTCCCTGCTCCTCGCCTACGCCCCCTGGGCCGCACCCCGGCGCCCGGAACCCGACCGGAAGCCCCCGACGGGGCGCACCCGCGTGGTCCACGAGCACCTGCCCCGGCACCGGTTCGGGATCCAGCACCACCCCTCCGCCCAGGGTGGTGACCACAGCCGGTACCCGGCCACCCGCCCCATCACCGGGTCGCTGGCCGCGCTCACCCCCTATCTGGCGGCCGCCGTCTGCACCCTGGGGATCCTCTACAACGTCCTCAACGGCCGCAGCGTGGACCGCGTGGTGCTGCTCACCGGCGGCACCGTCGTGCTCGCCCTCGTGGTGCGCCAGGGGATCATGCTGCTCGACAACATCACCCTGACCCAGGAACTCGCGCAGAAGGAGAACCACTTCCGCTCCCTGGTGCAGGGCTCCAGCGACGTCATCATGATCGCCGCCCCGAACGGCATCCTCCGGTACGTCTCCCCGGCCGCCGCCGGCGTCTACGGCTGCCCCGCCGAGGACCTGGTGGGCACCGAACTGGCCGGTCTCATCCATCCCGAGGACCTGGGCTGCGTGGTGCACGAGGTGCGCCGCTTCCTCGCCGCCAACCCCCTTGAGGAGCCCACCACCCGCATCGAATGCCGCTTCCGGTCCGGCGACGGGGGCTGGCTCAACGTCGAGTCCACCGTCAACCGCCATCAAGGCGGCCTCATCTTCAACAGCCGGGACGTCACCGAGAGAGTGCGCCTCCAGGCGCAGCTCCAGCACAACGCCGAGCACGACCCGCTCACCGACCTGCCCAACCGGGCCCTGTTCACGCAGCGCGTCCAGCAGGCCCTGTCCGGCCGCCGCTCCTCCGACCGCGGCACCGCCGTCCTCTTCATCGACCTGGACGGCTTCAAGGCCGTCAACGACACCATCGGGCACCAGGCAGGGGACGAACTGCTCGTCCAGGCCGCCCGCAGACTCCAGGACTCGGTCCGGCACGGCGACACCGCCTCCCGGCTCGGCGGGGACGAGTTCGCCGCCCTGATCGTCGGGGACGGCACCCGCGACCGCACCGTCCGCGAGGGCAACATCCTGGAGCTCGCCGACCGCCTCAGGATCACGCTCTCGCAGCCCTACCTCATCGACGGCAACGATGTCCGGGTCGCCGCCTCCATCGGCGTCGCCTTCGCCGAGCCCGGCCTCGGCGCGGGCGAGCTCCTGCGCAACGCGGACCTGGCGATGTACCGCGCCAAGGCGGGCGGCAAGGGCCGCGTCGAGCTGTACGCGCCCCAGATGCAGCAGGACGTCGTACGGAAGGCGGAGCTGGCCACGCGCCTGCGTGCCGCGCTGCACGACGGCGAGTTCGCCCTGCTGCACCAGCCCGTGGTGTGTCTGGAGGACGGCCGGATCACCTCCGTCAGCGCCCAGGCGCGCTGGCGGTCCTCGCAAGGGGTGCTGTTCACGCCCGCCGAGTTCCTGCGGGTGGCCGAGGACAGCGACCGGACCCAGGAGCTCGGCCGCTGGATCCTGGAGGAGGCCGTCGAACAGGCCGCCGAACGGGCCGCGAACGGTCTGACCGTGCCGGTCGCGGTCCGGATGAACGCCCAGCGGCTGCTGGACCGTTCACTGCCCCTGGGCTCCGTGGAGGCCCTGCTGACCCGGCACGGCCTGCCGTCGGGCTCGCTGCTCATCGAGCTCTCCGACACCGACCCCCGGGTCTCCCTGGACGAGCTGGAGCGCCGGCTGACCGCGATCCGGCGCGTCGGGGTCCGGATCGCCCTGGACGGCTTCGGCAGCGGCTACGCGGCGATCACCGCGCTGCGCAGGCTCCCCGTCGACGTGCTGAAGCTCGACCGCAGCCTGGTCGAGGGCGTCGTGGAGTCCGCGCGCCTGCACAAGATCACCAGCGGGCTGCTCAGAATCGCCGGGGACCTCGGGCTCCAGTCCGTGGCCGACGGGGTGGGCCTGCCCGAGCAGGTTGTCGCCCTGCGCGCGATGGGCTGCACCCACGGGCAGGGCATGGCGTTCTCCGGACCGCTCGACGAGTACCGGCTCCGCCGCGCCCTGGCCTCGGGGCACTACCCGGTGCCGCACGGCCCCGCCGAACCCGCGTTCGCCGGAGGCGGTGCGGGGGTGTACACCGGAAGCATGACGGCCGTACTCGGTGGTGGGACGACCCTCCGCTCACATAATGAGACTCCCGTCCCACCCACTTGACAGTGAGTGCGTGCCGGGGGGAGGGTCAGTCCCATGCGCACCCGAATTCTCGTACTTGGAAAGCGCGTCGGCTGACGCTGAGCCACAGACCGCTCAGCGATCCCCACCCGGCGCGCTCCCCTCGCTTGCCTTACGGCACGAGGGGTTTTTTGTTGCCCAGCCTCCCCACCTCAGCTTCACACCCTCAGCATCGAGAAGAGAATGACGATGACCGAGCAGGCCACCGGGGCCCATCCGCAGCCGCGGCCCCGATCCGGAGGACAGCAGTCCGCACCCGAGCACGTCACGGGCGCGAAGTCCCTCATCCGCTCTCTCGAGGAGGTCGGCGCCGAGACGGTATTCGGTATCCCCGGCGGTGCCATCCTTCCGGCGTACGACCCGCTGATGGACTCCACCCGGGTGCGGCACGTCCTGGTCCGTCATGAGCAGGGCGCGGGTCACGCGGCCACCGGCTACGCGCAGGCCACCGGCAAGGTCGGTGTCTGCATGGCGACTTCGGGCCCCGGCGCGACCAACCTGGTGACCCCGATCGCGGACGCCCACATGGACTCGGTGCCGCTCGTGGCGATCACCGGGCAGGTGGCCTCCAAGGCGATCGGCACGGACGCCTTCCAGGAGGCGGACATCGTCGGCATCACCATGCCGATCACCAAGCACAACTTCCTGGTCACCAAGGCCGAGGACATCCCGCGGGTCATCGCGCAGGCCTTCCACATCGCCTCCACGGGACGCCCCGGTCCGGTGCTGGTCGACATCGCCAAGGACGCCCTCCAGGCGAAGACGACCTTCTCCTGGCCGCCGGTCATGGACCTGCCCGGCTACCGCCCGGTGACCAAGCCGCACGCCAAGCAGATCCGCGAGGGCGCCAAGCTGATCACCCAGGCCAAGCGGCCCGTCCTCTACGTCGGCGGCGGTGTCATCAAGGCCGGCGCCACCGCGGAGCTGAAGGTCCTCGCAGAACTCACCGGAGCTCCCGTCACCACCACCCTGATGGGGCTCGGCGCGTTCCCCGACAGCCACCCGCTGCACGTGGGAATGCCGGGTATGCACGGTTCGGTCACCGCCGTCACCGCGCTCCAGAAGGCCGACCTGATCGTCGCCCTCGGTACCCGTTTCGACGACCGCGTCACCGGCAAGCTGGACAGCTTCGCCCCGCACGCCAAGATCGTCCACGCCGACATCGACCCGGCCGAGATCGGCAAGAACCGCGCCGCCGACGTGCCGATCGTCGGTGACGCCCGCGAGGTCATCGCCGACCTGGTCCAGGCCGTCCAGAAGGAGCACAGCGAGGGCCACCAGGGCGACTACAGCGCCTGGTGGAAGGACCTGTCCCGGTGGCGCGAGACCTACCCGCTCGGCTACGACCTGCCCGCCGACGGCTCGCTCTCCCCGCAGCAGGTCATCGAGCGGATCGGGCAGCTCGCCCCCGAGGACACGATCTTCGCCGCGGGCGTCGGCCAGCACCAGATGTGGTCCGCGCACTTCATCCAGTACGAGAAGCCCGCGACCTGGCTGAACTCCGGCGGCGCCGGCACCATGGGCTACGCGGTCCCGGCCGCGATGGGCGCCAAGGCCGGCATGCCGGGCAACACCGTCTGGGCGATCGACGGCGACGGCTGCTTCCAGATGACCAACCAGGAACTCACCACCTGCGCCCTGAACAACATCCCGATCAAGGTCGCCATCATCAACAACGGCGCCCTCGGGATGGTCCGCCAGTGGCAGACCCTCTTCTACAACCAGCGCTACTCCAACACCGTGCTGCACAGCGGTCCCGAGGACATCAACCCGGACGCGAAGGGCACGCGCGTGCCGGACTTCGTGAAGCTGTCCGAGGCGATGGGCTGCGTGGGCCTGCGCTGCGAACGCCCGGAGGACCTGGACAAGGTCATCGCGGAGGCCAACTCCATCAACGACCGCCCCGTCGTCGTCGACTTCATCGTCCACGAGGACGCGATGGTGTGGCCGATGGTCGCCGCCGGCACCTCCAACGACGAGATCATGGCCGCCCGGGACGTCCGCCCCGACTTCGGCGACAACGAAGACGACTGAGCGAGAGAGACGTAAAAGATCATGTCCAAGCACACGCTCTCCGTCCTGGTGGAGAACAAGCCGGGCATCCTGGCCCGGATCGCGGCCCTCTTCTCGCGCCGCGGCTTCAACATCGACTCGCTCGCGGTCGGGGTGACCGAGCACGCCGACATCTCCCGCATCACGATCGTGGTGAGCGTCGACGCGCTGCCCCTGGAGCAGGTCACCAAGCAGCTCAACAAGCTCGTCGAGGTGCTGAAGATCGTCGAGCTGGAGCCGGGACAGGCCGTTCACCGTGAACTCGTTCTGGTGAAGGTGCGCGCCGACAACGAGACGCGCTCCCAGATCGTCGAGATCGTCCAGCTGTTCCGCGCCAAGACCGTCGACGTCTCCCCGGAGGCCGTCACGATCGAGGCCACCGGTTCCAGCGACAAGCTGTCCGCGATGCTGAAGATGCTGGAGCCCTTCGGCATCAAGGAGCTGGTCCAGTCCGGCACCATCGCGATCGGCCGCGGCGCCCGCTCCATCACCGACCGCTCGCTGCGCGCCCTCGACCGCAGCGCGTGACACCGGGTACGGGCGGCCCCGGCCGCCCGTATACCGAGACCCCGAGACTTCATCCCACTCCGCCGTCATACGGTGGGACGCAACACCTGCACACAAGGAGAGAACCCAAAGTGGCCGAGCTGTTCTACGACGCCGACGCCGACCTGTCCATCATCCAGGGCCGCAAGGTCGCGGTCATCGGTTACGGCAGCCAGGGCCACGCCCACGCGCTGTCGCTCCGTGACTCGGGTGTCGACGTGCGTGTCGGTCTGCACGAGGGCTCCAAGTCCAAGGCCAAGGCCGAGGAGCAGGGCCTGCGCGTGGTGACGCCGTCCGAGGCCGCCGCCGAGGCCGACGTCATCATGATCCTGGTCCCGGACCCGATCCAGGCCCAGGTCTACGAGGAGTCCGTCAAGGACAACCTGAGCGACGGCGACGCGCTGTTCTTCGGTCACGGCCTGAACATCCGCTTCGACTTCATCAAGCCGCCGGCGGGCGTCGACGTCTGCATGGTCGCCCCCAAGGGCCCCGGTCACCTCGTGCGCCGCCAGTACGAGGAGGGCCG